>NZ_PPQH01000040.1:73471-241847 GCF_002902385.1 Staphylococcus intermedius NCTC 11048
CAGTTTTTCAACTTATGATTTGATTATGTTTAATGACCGTGAGACTATAAAAACAATGACTATTGTTACAAATACAGGAAAGGTTAAGTTCATTACAAAAACGAATGATTACGATACAAAAATATTTTCTAGAATTTGTGAAAAAGCGTTTAAAAAGACAGGAAATCAGCCTATTAAGGATGTTAATATTGAAAAAGCATTAAGAAAACTATACAATAAAGGTATTATAGAATATAAGGTTAGGTGATTATATGAAAAGGGAAATGCCGCTAGGGTTAGACCTTCCAATTTCTGCTGAAGAGGCAGCTAAGGCGTTCTCTGCGATATTAGAAAGAGAAGAAAAAAAAGAAAAAGCAGAAAAAGAAAAGCAACGAAAACAAAACAAACGGAAATAAGCACCTGATGAAACAGTAAATCATTCATCCAGGTGCTCTTTTTATACGCATTTTTAAGCGACTGTGCTGCAGTGGCTTTTTTTTATTGCCCAAACCGTGCTTATGGCGTTAAAAGATGCAAGTGTAGTCCACACCATGCAATGACATAAAACTTGCAAGAGTAGATTTAAATGAGGTGCGAAATATGAAAGAACAATGGTTAAAGTTAAGCTTACAGTTTTTTAATGATGCGGGTACTGAAGCAAATGCGGAAGCAGATAATACTATAGAAAATAGCGAATCGGTTGATGAAACGAAAGATACGGAACAGTTGACTGAGGCGCAACTTAAATTAGTGAATGATCGTGTGAATGAAGAGATGCAACGACGTACGAAAGCGATGCGTCAACAGATTCAAGATGAGTTGACAGAGAAACAAAAAGAGGCCGATAAGTTGCGTAAGATGAATGCAGAACAAAAGCATCAATATGAGCTTGAGAAAACAGAAAAAGAGCGTGACGAATATAAAAAGCAACTTGAGACATATAAAATGTGCCAAGAAGCGACGTCGATGTTAACGGATGCGGGGATGCACGTACCTGATGCATTGTTGGATTTAGTCGTGAAAGATACGGCTGAAGACACAAAGGCGACTGTTGACAGTTTTGTAGCATTTGTGAATCAAGAAGTACAACGTCAGTTAGAAAGTAAAGCGACACAAAGCCATGTTGTTGGAAATCATGTGACAACACCGAAGCTTGAAACTGATGAAACGTGGAAAACATTTTTAAATTAAGTAAGGTTGATTTGATGATGAAATTTAATTTAAAATTCAATTTACAATTTTTTGCTGATGCGGCAACGTGTGGAAATGCAACGCCTGCAGCTGCTAAAACAAAAGTACCGATGGGTGAGACAAAATTAAAAGAGAAGCATACTGGTATTGTTAAATCGGTGACTGATGCGAAGTCTTATGCGACACCTGCATTGATTACTGATGATGCGATTTACATGGAGGGGCGCTCATTCACTGTCATGAAAGGTGATGTAGCTGAATTACGTGATTATGACCGCACACAAGCGAATCACATGGACAGCCCGAAAATTACTGAACGCACGTACTTCTTAGACCAAGAGAAGTACTGGGGTCGTTTTATCGATAAGCTCGATAAACGTGATACAGAGGGCAATATTGATGTGAATGATGTGGTTGCGCGTCAATCAGCTGAAGTGGTCGCACCGTACTTAGATAATTTACGTTTTAAAAATATTGCTCAGAATGCGAAAGAACACATTGCGGTTGCTGCTAAAAAAGAATACGATGCGATTTTGTCTGTCACTGAAAAAATGACGGATGATATTGCGCCAACAAATGGAACGTTATTCGTATCGCCTGCATTCTACACTAAAATTAAGCAGCTCGTTATTGCATTGCCACAAGGTGATAACAAGCAACAAGTGTTAAGTCAAGGTGTATGATGAGTAATTAAATAAGATAACTAACCAAAATAGGGGGCAGGTGTTTGACTTAACGTTATTCTAACCTGATTTTGAACGCAAAAAAAACACCAAGTATAAATATATACTTGGTGTCCGAAAAATGACAGATTAACGTGAGTAGTACTCAACGATTAATTGTTCATTGATTTCAGCTGGTAATTCGCTACGTTCTGGAAGGCGAACGAAAGTACCTGTTAAGTTATCAGCATCGAAGTCTAAGTAATCAGGAACGAAATTGTTGATTTCTACTGATTCTTCGATGATTGCTAATTTACGTGATTTTTCACGAACAGAAATCACTTGACCTGGTTTTAATGTGTATGATGGAATGTCAACACGTTTACCGTCAACTTCTACGTGACCGTGACCTACTAATTGACGTGCTTGACGACGTGTACGCGCTAAACCTAAAGCGTATACTACAGCGTCTAAACGGCTAGCAAGTAAGATCATGAAGTTTTCACCGTGAACACCGCCTTGTTTACCAGCGTTTTGGAAAGTGTTACGGAATTGACGTTCAGTCATACCATATAAGTAACGTAATTTTTGTTTTTCACGTAATTGTAATCCATACTCAGATAATTTTTTACGTTGAGTTGGACCGTGTTGTCCTGGTGCGTAAGGACGTTTGTCTAATTCTTTACCAGTACCTGATAATGAGATACCTAAACGACGAGATTTTTTCCAGCTTGAACCTCTGAATCGAGCCATAATGTGACTCCTCCTTTTTCTTTTTTGTTGTTATGAAGAAACAAAAAAGAGTGTTGAATGCCCAATAGGATATAATGTTTTATGTATCCTCACCTCATAGCTCCGGTTACACGACACGTCCGCTTTGGGAACATTATAGCGCCTATCAATATTCAACTGCTATTTTCGTTAATTCACACAAAGGTTATTGTATCATGATATACACAAAAGTCAAACCTTATTTAAAAATGATTAAAGATGTGTTTCTAAAACTTTCACGACATCTTCTAATCCCGCTTCGTCTGTTTCTGAAAAACGTGAAGGAATAGGGGCATCAATATCTAATACGCCAATCACTTCACCGTCTTTATGAATTGGAATGACGATTTCAGATTGACTGTTCGCATCACAAGCAATATGTCCAGGGAAAGCATGAACATCTGCGACACGTTGCGTTTGATTTTCTGCAACAGCTGTCCCACATACGCCTTTTCCGACTTCGATATGCACACATGCAGGTTTACCTTGGAAAGGCCCTAAAATCAATGCACCATCTTTCATTAAATAAAAGCCGACCCAATTAATTTGTGCTAAATTTTCATTTAATAACGCAGACGCATTACTTAAATTTGCAATTAAATCTTTTTCACCCTCTAACATCGCATCGAGTTGACGGGATAAGAGATGATAGTCTGTTGATTCTGTCATGCAATTCACTCACTTTCTTGTCATTTTATTCCATATTATAAGCTAACTCTTGAATGCGACGCAATTTTCTGAGATATTTTGATAGAACTGCAAAAAACTGCAATTTATTTTAAGATTTTATTTTAACGCATCCTTAAATTACGTTATAATAGTTTTATGTATTTAGGAGGAGACGAGTGGACATGGCATTATATATTATACTAGCGATTATCATTGTTATTTTGATTGCAATCGGTGTTTTATTTTACATGCGATCAAACAAAAGGTCGATTATTCAATCTGCTGAAGAGAGAAGAGAAAAATTAAATGCATTGTCGTATGATGATAGTTTGGAGAAATTGAAAACATTACACTTATCTGGTGAAACAAAAAATCAATACGATACATTAAACCAATCATGGACGGACACAACGAATAACTATTTGGCACCTGTAGATGAAAAAATCCATGAAGCAGAAATGAATCTAGATAAATTTAAGTTTTCATTAGCACAAACGGATATTAATGATGCACATGCATTAATGGATCAGTACGAAGCGAAACATCAGGAACTCATTAGTAAGGCGGATGAAGTTTTTGATATGCATCAACAGAGTGACGAAATTTATGAAAGAAGTAAAGATGAACACCGTAAATTGAAGCGCGATGTCCTTGCAAATCGTCATCAATATGGTGAAGCTGCAAGTTTACTGGAAAAAGAAATTGAAGGCTTTGAACCAGAATTCGAAGTGTATGAGACATTGAAGGCGGAAGGAAACTACCGAGAGGCCCACACACATATTCAAGGCTTAGATCAAGATATTACTTATTTAAAAGAGGATATGAGTGAGATTCCTGAATTAATGCGTGAAGCACAAAAAGAACTGCCAGGTCAATTTCAAGACATTAAATATGGCGTACGTGATTTGAAAGTAGAAGGTTATGATTTGGATCATGTGAAGGTCGATAGTACATTACAAGATTTGAAGACAGAGTTGAGTTTTGTTGAACCGATGATCAGTCGCCTAGAGTTAGATGAAGCGAACGATAAATTGGTACAAATAAATGACCGACTCGATGAAATGTATGACTTAATTGAACATGAAGTCAAGTCGAAAAATGCCGTAGAGGAATCTAAAGAACGTATCACAAATGATTTGTTCCATGCCAAAGATATGAATTACACGTTACAAACTGAAATAGAATATGTACGTGAAAACTATTATATCAATGAAAGTGATGTACAAAGTGTGCGTCAATTTGAAAATGAGATTCAAAACTTAATTTCAGTGTATGACGAAATTTTATCTGAAATGGCGAAATCATCTGTACGATACAGTGAAGTCCAAGATAACTTGAAATATATTGAAGACCATGTTGAAGTGATTAATGCGAAACAAGAAAAGTTACAAAATCATCTCGTGTCATTAAGAGAAGATGAAGCAGAGGCAGAAGAACATATTTTACGTGTCCAAAGTAAAAAAGAAGAAATTTATCGTCGTCTACTTGCTTCAAACTTAACGAGTGTGCCAGAGCGCTTTATCATCTTGAAAAATGAAATTGATTATGAAGTGCGTGACGTCAATAAACGTTTCAGTGAGCGACCAATTAATGTGCAACAATTGAAAGATAAAGTGAACAAAGTGGTCCTTCAAATGAACAAATTTGAAGATGAAGCGAACGATGTGCTCATTAATGCGGTGTACGCGGAACGTCTCATTCAATATGGGAACCGTTATCGTAAAGACAATCATGATTTAGATAAAAGTTTGAATGAAGCAGAACGTTTATTCAAAAACAACCGCTACAAACGTTCAAGTGAAATTTCTGAGCAGGCACTAGAACAACTTGAGCCAGGCATCGCGCAACACATTGAACGAGAAGTGTTAGAACAACAATCTTAATATACACATGCAATATTGCAATAACCCATGCATCTATCGTAGTACGCGTAACTATGATAGGTGCATTTTTTATTGTTTGAGATAAAAATTAGCGGTGCATTATTTGCATCAATCCGAAAAGTTGACCGAAGTCATAAAATTTTAGAAAATATCGAATGGATATGACATCAACCCCACGACTTGTAGTACAATGTAAAATGATATTTAAAGAGAGGAAGTCTGCACATGTTATATTTTGATAACGCAGCGACGACGAAACCTGATGCATCCGTGTTATCGAGTTTTATGAAAGTGAACGAAAAGTTTTTTTATAATCCGAATAGTCCGCATGAAAAAGGGCAAGAAGTCGAACGTTTGCTACAAAATGCAAGAGACCAAATCAAATCGACTTTGAAGTTAAATGATGAAACACTCATTTTTACGAGCGGGGCAACAGAGTCGAACAATATGGCTTTAAAAGGGGCAGCGCATCAGAAAAAACATTTTGGACGCACCATCATTACGTCATTACTTGAACATCCTTCTGTATTAGAAGTGATGCGTGAATTAGAGCGTGAAGGTTTTATATTGAAATATGTCAATGTCACAGCTGAGGGCGGCATTGATATCGAACATTTAAAGTCACTGTTATCGAATGATGTGATTTTAGTGACGTGCATGCAAGTGAATAATATTATGGGGCAAATCCAACCCATTGAAGAGATTGTGTCATGCTTAAAAGCTTATCCAAAAGTACATTTTCATGTTGATGCGGTTCAGGCTCTTGGGAAATGGCCGATTCAAATGGCAGGCATTGACAGTTTATCGTTGAGTGGTCACAAATTTAATGGTTTGAAAGGTCAAGGTTTACTTATTTTAAAAAACTTGCATCAAATTTATCCGATCATTCAAGGTGGCGGTCAGGAATTTGGTTTACGTAGTGGAACGGTCAATGTTGCCAGTGATGTGGCGTTGGCGAAAGCGATTCGATTAGCTGAAGATCATCGTGAAGCATTAATGCAAACGTTAACAGATTTTACGCGTGCATTGCGTGAGATGATTCAAGACTATCCAGGTGTTGTGATCAATTCGCCTGTGGATGCCTCCCCACATATTTTAAATATGGCGTTTCCGGGTGTCCGTGGTGAAGTGTTAGTCAATGCCTTTTCGAAACAAGGAATTATGATTTCGACGACGAGTGCTTGTTCATCCAAACATTCCAATGTGAATGAAGTATTAAAAGCGATGAATATTTCGGTGTCAAACATATTAGGGAGTATTAGGTTGTCATTTGATCGACATACAACCATGCAAGATATTGAAACGTTTAAAGCAGCGTTTCATCAAGTATATAGAGAAGTTGAGGAGTTGTTAGAAAAATGATTTATGACCATATATTAGTCCGTTACGGAGAATTGACATTAAAAGGTGGCAATCGTAAGACATTTGTCAGCCAGTTACGTTCAAATGTGAAACGTGCACTCATGCCATTAAAAGGATATGAAGTGAAAGCCAATCGTGATCGTATGTACATTCAATTAACACCAGAAGCAGATATTGAAGAAATGATGACACGTATTTCGAAAGTTTTCGGTGTGCATTCAATTAGTCCAGTTTTAAAATTAGAAAAATCGATGGAAGCAGTGTATGACCATGCGAGATTGTTTGCGCAAGATTATGCAGCGGGGGACAGTTTCAAAATCGAAGTGAAGCGTTCAGACAAGACTTTTGAATACGAAACATTTGCGATTCAACGTATGGTCGGTGGAGAGGTGCTTAAAAGTAATGAATCCCTACATGTCGATGTACGTCAACCCGATCATGAAATCAAAGTAGAAGTGCGTTTAGATGCGATTTACATGTATGACCGTATTGTTCCAGCGATTGGGGGCTTACCTGTTGGAACTGGGGGTAAAACACTCCTCATGTTATCAGGTGGTATTGATTCGCCGGTTGCTGGTATGGAAGTGATGCGTCGTGGCGTGACGATTGAAGCCATCCATTTTCACAGTCCGCCATTTACAAGTGAAAAAGCGAAAGAAAAAGTGATTGAATTGACACGCATTATGGCAGAAAGAGTGGGTTCAATTCGTCTCCACATTGTGCCATTTACAGAAGTGCAAAAGCAAATTCATAAAGTCGTACATGAACGCTATACGATGACTTCAACCCGTCGCATGATGTTAAGAATTGCAGATAAAGTGGTGCATCAAATCGGTGCGGACGCCATCGTTAACGGTGAAAATCTAGGACAAGTGGCCAGTCAAACTTTGAAAAGTATGTATGCCATCAACGCTGTAACGAACACGCCGATTTTACGCCCATTATTGTCATTAGATAAAGAAGAAATCGTGAAAAAGGCAAAAGATATCGGAACATTTGAAACATCTATTCAACCTTATGAAGATTGTTGTACGATTTTCACACCGAAAAATCCAGTGACTGAACCGCAATTTGAAAAAGTATTGCAATATGAATCTGGTTTTGATTTTGAAGAGATGATTGACAGAGCAGTAGCCAATATTGAAACGATGGTGATCGATAAAAACTATCAACTCCATCAAGATGAACAAAACGCATGGGATGACGATTTGTTCTAAAGGGGGATAAACAATGATTTTAGAATGGGATGGGACACTAATTTTAATTATCGTTGGTTTAGGTTTTTTAGCGGCATTTATAGATGCTGTCGTTGGTGGGGGTGGCTTAATATCAATTCCTGCATTGCTTGCTATTGGAATGCCACCCGCTGCTGCATTAGGAACAAATAAATTAGCGAGCGCATTTGGGTCTTTGACGAGTGCGATTCGCTTTATTCGTTCAGGCAAAGTGGACTTACCAATCGTTTTCAAACTGTTTCCTTTATCATTTATCGCTTCGATTCTTGGTGCGATTGTTGCGGTTTATTTACCTGCTGAACTCTTGAAGCCGCTCGTGATTGTCATTTTGTCATTGGTGCTCATCTATACATTATTGAAAAAAGACTGGGGAAGTATTCGTACATATTCTACGTTACCTTTGTATAAACTCATTTTATTTACTTGTCTCATCATTGTGATTGGCTTTTATGATGGTTTTCTTGGCGGTGGGACAGGATCATTTCTGCTCTTCGTATTTTTATTACTCGGCTTTGATTTTTTAAGTGCAGCGGGGAATGCGAAAGTATTGAACTTTGCCTCAAACTTAGGCGCATTGCTCTTGTTTATTTATTTAGGCCGTGTCGATTATGTCTATGGACTCATTATGGGTGTCAGTATGATTGCGGGTTCATATGCCGGCGCGATGTTTGCACTCAAAAAAGGTGTCGGGTACGTCAGAATTTTGTTTGTCGTGGTTACAATTGTTCTGATTTTAAAAAACATCTGGGACTTTATATCCACGCATTAATGAGCGTGTTATCGTTACTGTAAGGAATCAATTGCTAAATTCATATGATTTCTTGCAGTAATTTAACGTAAAAATGATATTTTTTTGTTATGATAAATTTGAAAAACCAATCGAAAGGAAGTTGATTATGTCAAAAAGGATCATAGCGATTATATTAGCGAGCGTCATCGTACTGGGCGGTATTTTAATGAGTGCCATGACATCCGTTGTATCCTCTTTTATGAGTGGTGATTTTAACATCACTGAGGGAGCATCAAGTACAGTGCTTGAAGAAGGAGACAGTGGTAAAAGAATAGCCGAAATCGTCGTACAAGGCGAGATTATCGATACTGGTGCAAGCGGCGGATTGTTCGGTGGAGGCGCAGGTTATAATCATCAAGCTGCTTTAAAACAACTTGAAACGATTAAGAATGATGATTCAATTAAAGGCGTGTTGCTTAGCGTCAACAGTCCAGGTGGCGGTACATATGAAAGTGATGAGTTTTATCAAAAAATAAAAGAAGTAAAAGATTCTGGCAAAAAGATTTACGTACAAATGGAAAATTTAGCAGCTTCTGGTGGTTACTACATTTCAGCACCTGCCGATAAAATCTATGCAGGCCCTCAATCGTTAACAGGTTCAATAGGTGTGATCTCTGAGTCAAAAGATTATTCAGAGCTGTTGGACAAATTAGGTATTAAAACAAACACGATTAAATCTGGTGCACATAAAGATATTTTAAGTAGCTCACGTGAAATGACAGATGAAGAAAGAGAGATTTTACAATCAATCAATAAAGACAGTTTCGATCAATTTGTAAATGTCGTTAAAGAAGGACGACATATGTCCGAATCCAAAGTGCGTAAATTAGCAGATGGGCGTATTTATAGTGCCCAACAAGCGAAAAGTAATGGTTTAATTGACGATATTGGTTATAAAGATCAGACTTTAAAAGACTTAAAGAAAGCGATTAAAGTTGACAACCCAGAAATCATTACTTTCGATCCTGAAGAGAGTAGTTTAACGAGTTTCCTAGGTATGAAATCATTCATGAATGGTTTGCGTGCAGATTTGAAAGATGTTAAATCAATCATTAACAATGAATCACAAACACGACCAATGTACAAATACGAAGGGTAGGTGATTGAGATGCAACGTTCGAATGAGTTTAATTATAATCCGTCTCAACCTCGCCCAGAAAATTCACGACCTATACATGGAAATGATTCAGAGGTGCGTGCAACACAAACTTTAGAAAAGCACCGTTATGAACTCGATGGATTTTTCTACGCAGGATTTGGAAGACGATTTTTCAGTTATATTATCGACCTCGCGATTTTATGGGGGTTCACACAAATCGTGTTAAACCCTATTTATGCTTTGACGGGTATCGATAGTTGGAAGTTATGGATTGATTATTTCAGTGTCGGACATTTGGTAGACGCGTTGATATACTTCGCTTATTTTGTATTGTTGACAAAATACTTTCAACAGACTGTCGGCAAAATGATTTTAGGTATTAAAGTGTTTCGCAGTGATTTTGCCACAATGAACTGGTCTGACGTGTTGTTTAGAGAATGGATAGGCCGCATCATTTCGAATGTCTTTTTAGGAATACCTTATTTAGCCGTACTTTTCACGCCTAAACATATCGGTGTCCATGACTATTTTGCGGATACAGTCGTTGTTAAAAATAAATACCTACATTATATTAAAGAATCTGAAGGTGTCTGACGTGATAACGAATGGTTAACACGATATAATAGTAAAGTAATCTTATTAAGGGAGGCACTTTTAATGGCACAAATTACATTTAAACAAAACCCTGTTGAATTATTAGGTCAAGAGGTTAACGTTGGAGACCAAGCTCCAGATTTCACAGTAGTAGACAATAGTTTACAACCCGTGACACTTGCGAAATATGATGGTAAGAAAAAGTTAATCAACGTTGTTCCATCTCTTGACACAGGTGTATGTGATCAACAAACACGAAAATTCAATGTAGAAGCAAGTGCTGAAGATGGTTATGTATTAACATTGTCAATGGACTTACCATTTGCGCAACAAAGATGGTGTGCATCAAGTGGATTAGACAACGTCATTACATTAAGTGATTATCAAAGTCGTTCATTTGGTGAGAACTATGGTCTTATCATGGACGGTTTACAATTATTAGCACGTTCAGTATTTGTATTAGATGAAAATAATAAAGTGGTATATAAAGAGATTGTACCAGAGGGTACGGATTTCCCTAACTTTGAAGCAGCACTTGAAGCTTATCGCAACATTTAATTGATGATCACTGCCAAGTATAGTGGAGATTCGGAATAGCAGAATTAACTTGCATTTAACAAGTTTTTCAGACATGAAATATCTCTGTGAATAGGTGATTGAATCAATCAATGTTGATGAAGCGAACAGAGGGAGATTCAGAAGTCACATCAATGACATGTGCTTCTGAAGTACTCCCTTATTTTTATGAAAGGACGATGAATAATGACTGAAAGTACCTCTATTATGGAAACATTATTTCATCAACTCGATGAAAGAACACAAAAATTAAACGAAGAAAACGGTCAAAGCTTTATTGAAAATTTAGGTTTGGCAATGGAACAATTGTACACGTCTGAGCGTGATTTATTGGAACAAGCCACATTGCAAGATAGAAGAAAAGCATTTCAATTTGCGTATCTGAATCAGCTTCAAAAAGAGGAAGTGCAAGCGAATCATCAAATTACGCCTGACTCAATCGGTCTCATTTTAGGGTTTTTAGTGTCTCAATTTAAAGAAGGTACAGAAGCTTTGCATATTGCGGATTTAGGCAGTGGTACAGGGCATTTAAGTGCAACCGTTCATGAAGTGATGGCAGATTTTACTATCATGCATCATTTAGTTGAGGTTGACCCCGTACTTTCTAGAGTGAGTGTACATCTCGCTAACTTTTTAGAAATCCCATTTGACGTTTATCCTCAAGATGCCATTATGCCATTACCTTTTGATGGTGCGGATGTTGTGATGGGCGATTTACCAATTGGATATTACCCGAATGATGCACGTAGTGAACAGTTACAGTTAGGTTTTGAAGAGGGACACAGTTTTGCACATCACTTGTTTATTGAACAGGCAATCGAAGCGGTAAAGCCGTCGGGGTACGTTTTCCTCGTTGTACCGAGCCAACTATTTGAAGGTGATCATGTGAAACAGTTGGAAAATTTTATTGCAACAGAAACTGAGATGCAAGCATTTCTGAACTTACCGAAAACATTATTTAAAAGTGAACGCGCACAAAAGTCAATTCTAATTTTGCAACGTAAAGAACAGAATGTGACGAAGCCAGTAGAAGTTTTATTAGCCAACATACCAGATTTTAAAAACCCGCAAAACTTCCAACAATTTTTATCTGAACTTAAAACGTGGTTGTCATAAAAATCAACCTAAAAATTAGGCTGTTACACTCTTGAAATGAAACTGTATTAATGGTTAAATAGATGTGAATAAAATATATATATTGGAGGCCGTTGACATGTCAAAGTTAATTTTGGCGATTAACGCTGGTAGTTCATCATTGAAGTTTCAATTAATTGAAATGCCAGAAGAAAAATTAATCACTAAAGGTTTAATTGAACGTATTGGTTTAAAGGATTCGATTTTTACAATTGAAGTGAATGGTGAGAAAATTAAAGAAGTACAAGACATTAAAGATCACGAACAAGCTGTAAACATGATGTTAGACAGCTTACAAAAACATGGTGTGATTAAAGATATTAATGAAATCGATGGAACAGGTCATCGTGTCGTACATGGTGGTGAATTGTTCCCAGAGTCTGCATTAGTGACAGACGAAGTGATTAAAGATATTGAAAAATTAACAGACTTAGCACCACTTCACAACCCAGCAAACTTAATGGGAATTCAAGCATTTAGAAAACTGCTTCCTGAAATTCCACATGTTGCGATATTCGATACATCATTCCATCAAACAATGCCGGAATCAGCATATTTATATAGCTTACCTTATGAATACTATAAAAAATATGGTATCCGCAAATATGGTTTCCACGGTACAAGTCATAAATATGTGTCACAACGTGCAGCTGAAATGTTAGGAAAACCACTTGAAGAATTACGTATTATTTCATGTCATATTGGTAACGGGGCTTCAATTGCTGCAATCGATGGTGGTAAATCAATCGACACGTCAATGGGCTTTACACCATTAGCGGGTGTAACAATGGGGACACGTTCAGGTAATATTGACCCAGCATTAATTCCATTCTTGATGGAGAAAACAGGTAAAACAGCTGACGAAGTTCTTAACATTTTAAATAAAGAATCAGGTTTATTAGGTATCACTGGAACGTCTTCAGACTTACGTGATATTGAAGAAGATGCCAAAGAAGGAGAAGAACGTGCAGAGTTAGCATTAGAAGTGTTTGCTTCACGTATCCATAAATACATGGGTTCATATGCAACACGTATGCACGGTGTCGATGTGATTATCTTCACTGCGGGTGTAGGTGAAAACTCAGATGCAGTTCGTTCACGTGTATTAGAAGGTTTAGAATTTATGGGCGTTTACTGGGATCCACGTAAAAATGAAGGTTTACGCGGTAAAGAAGCTGAGCTCAACTACCCACATTCACCTGTTAAAGTATTAGTGATTCCTACGAATGAAGAAGTGATGATTGCACGTGATGTCATGACTTATGGTAACTTAGAAGGGTAAATTTGATTTTGCATAAAATAAAAAAACAGTATGAGGTATGATTTTATCGTGCTTCGTACTGTTTTTTAATATTTGTATATGTTGAGAAGGCGACTTCTAAATCGGCATGATTCATTAATGATGTAACAAAAAAGAGGCTTGGACATTAATGATATCCCAGCCCCTTCCTTTAATGAACGACCTATAAGACGCATAGGCAGTTCGTGTTTAATTTTAAGGGTTTCATTAAATGCTGAAATCTTTTAATAACGCATCTGTTGCAACTTTTGGTTCAAAGTTTTCTGGAATTTGCTCAGTACGTACAACTAATACATCACATGCTGAATGACGAACAATCGCTTCAGATACAGAACCAACGATGAAACGTTCTACCGCATTTAGTCCTGAAGTACCGCACATCACTAAATCAACTTCTGAATGTTCATCACTTGCTAATTTTGGAAGTACAGATTTAGGTGATCCAAATTCTAAACGTGTTTCTACATTTTGAATTCCTTCATCTTGTGCCACTTGACGGTAGCCATCTAATAATTTTTCTGCAAATGATTTAGATTTTTCTGTGAAGTGAGAATCGTAAACTTCAAAAGATGTGTAAGTTCTTGAGTCGATCACATTCACAATAATCAGTTTGGCATCATTACGCTTTGCAACCGCAACAGCTTTGTTAAATGCCCATTCTGCTTCATGAGAACCATCAACAGCAATTAAAATATTTTTGTACATATACATGGCCAAAACCCCTTTCTTATTTCATCTTTATTATAACATATCATCTCTCAATTTAAGTGAAATTTATATGAATTAAAAATCCAAAAATTGTTATGATTGCGCTTACATTGTGTATGCGTTATCATAAGTTCTGGAGGTGCAAGGAGTATGAGAATTGGAATTCCGAAAGAGATAAAAAATAATGAAAATCGTGTTGGTTTATCCCCAAGTGGTGTACATGCACTTGTAGAAGCTGGACATGAAGTGTTCGTCGAAACAAAAGCAGGTGAGGGCTCTTATTTCGAAGACGCGGATTACGTTCAAGCAGGTGCAAACATCGTAAATCGTCAAGATGAAGTTTGGGATGTCGACATGGTCATTAAAGTTAAAGAACCATTGAAAGAAGAGTATGGATACTTTAGAGAGGGACTCATTTTATTCACATATCTTCACTTGGCAAATGAACCTGAATTAACGAAAGCGCTCATCGATAAAAAAGTTGTAGCCATCGCATATGAAACAGTACAACTTGGTGATCGCTCGTTACCATTACTTACACCTATGAGCGAAGTAGCAGGACGCATGTCTACACAAATTGGGGCGCAATTTTTACAACGCTTTAATGGGGGTATGGGCATATTACTTGGAGGTATTCCAGGTGTCCAAAAAGGTAAAGTGACGATCATTGGTGGGGGACAAGCAGGTACAAATGCGGCGCGTATTGCACTTGGACTTGGTGCGGATGTGACTATTTTAGATGTAAATCCGAAACGTTTACAAGAATTTGAAGACCTTTTTGACGGTCGTGTGCAAACGATTATGTCTAACCCTTTAAATATAGAATCACATGTCGTAGAAAGCGATCTTGTCATTGGTGCTGTATTAATTCCAGGGGCAAAAGCACCGAAGCTTGTCACTGAAGACATGATTAAGAAGATGAAAGCGGGTTCTGTAGTGGTCGACATTGCGATTGACCAAGGCGGTATTTTCGAAACAACAGATAAAATTTCGACACACAATGATCCAACGTATATTAAACATGGTGTCGTTCATTATGCTGTTGCGAACATGCCAGGCGCAGTGCCGCGTACTTCAACGATTGGTTTAAATAATGCGACATTACCTTATGCATTACAAATTGCGAATAAAGGTTATCAACGTGCGTTAACAGAAAACGTGCCACTGTCACACGGTTTAAATGTGTTCAATGGATACGTGACAAACAAAGCTGTTGCTGAAGCGTTCGACTATGATTATACGCCAGTGACTCAAGTATTAACGGAAGTATAACCAAACATTTTTGAAATTATGAAAAGACGAGTCAGGAGATAAAACGTTTCCTGAAACTCGTCTTTTTTTAAACCCATAAATTTAATGAGTGTTTAAGTTTTAACAATATGTGTCCCGTGAACTTCTTGAAATGGGAATAGTTCTAACAATGCATCTAAATTCTCATAATTCAAGCCGCCACCGGGCATAATTTCAATTTGCCCTTTTGATTGTCGGACCCATTTTGCAAGTTGCGGTAAGTTGTCAAAGAGATTCGACTGTGCAGGCCCTCCATGCGTCAGTAATCGTGTCACACCCAAATCCATCAACTGTTGTAAGGCTTTAGATTGGCCAGCAGGATAAATATGATCAAAGGCCATATGACATACAACGCGTATCGGGGCCGCGAGTTGAATGAGTGTTTGCATTTGAAATTGATGTAACGTATCTTCATCTGTTAAACAACCGAATACGAAATAATCAATCGGCAATGTTTTAAGTTGTCGTATGTCGGCTTGCATCGATTCAAATTCATACCAATTGTAGACAAACGAACCGCCACGAGGTCGAATCATGACAGCTAGTTCAGCGCCATACAGTTGGCACATGTCACTCGCAATTTTAACCATGCCATAACTCGGTGTTGTACCGCTGTCATGCATGTTTTCACATAATTCAATTCGATCGGCGCCTGCTTTCAGTTTAGCTTCAACTTCTATTAAAGATGATGCGACCGCTTCCTTAATCATTTTGCATATCCTGACAATGATTCATAGCCATTTTCAGTGACTAAAATATCATCTTCAATGCGGACGCCTGCTACATTTGGTACATAAATACCAGGTTCAATGGTCAACACCATACCCACTTCAAGTGGATTTTCGTTTGTACTTGAAATATCTTGGTATTCGTGTGCCTCAAGACCTAACCCGTGTCCTAAACGGTGAGGGAAGTATTCACCATATCCTGCTTCTGTAATAATACCTCTCGCAATATCGTCAAGTTCACTAATTGTGACACCTGGTTTGATATGTTGGATGGCTTCTTGCTCTGCTTTTAATACGATATTGTAAATTTCTTGTGCCTTAGCATCAGGTTGTCCAAATGCGACAGTACGCGTAATATCACTGCAGTAATGGTTATAAATTACACCTAAGTCAAACAACACATATTCGTTATTTTTAAGTTGTCGATCTCCAGGTGTGCCATGTGGTGCCGCTGCATGGTCTCCGAATAATACCATCGTGTCAAAGCTCATTTCATTGACACCGTATTTTTTGATTTCATTTTCAATATGATTCACGACTTCACGTTCTGTGACGCCTTCTTTTAAAAATGCTACACCAATTTCCATACATTTGTCCGCTAAATTTGCCGCATGTCTTAAAGTTTCGATTTCATCTACTGTCTTAACGTTTCGCAATGTTCGGATTACTGGGTCAGCGGCTTTAAATGTTTGTACAGAAAAGGCTTTTTGAAGTGCGTGATAACGTTGAACGGTTAAATGATTTTCTTCAATCAACAATTTTTCATACGTTTCTTGATGTTTATCGAAAGGATTTTCTGTGTCTAAGTATCCGATGATATCACCTTTAAATGGAGAGGCTTTGACTTCTTCAACTTCCAATTGAGGACAGAATAAAATTTGTTGACCATCTGCACGAACTAACAATGCAAATAATCGTTCATGGGGTTCAGATTTGTAGCCTGTAAAATAAAAAATGTTAATAGGATTGGACACCCACATTGCATCCGCTTCTTGTTCTTTTAACGTTTGTACGAGTTGTTCTATTTTTGACATAAAAACGCCTCCTTTATTTCTTCATATTTATTTTAAGTCAGTTGTTTTGAGAATGCAAAATGCGCATTCATGAATGTTTAATAGGCAGTTGGGACGTGAATGAAAATAAGAGACGTGATGTTGTTTTTTGACATAAGAATTAGGAGGATTGCTTTAATAGGGTGCTTTTCGTAATGTAAATTTTAGATTTATGACGAAGACCCTGATAATATAAAAGTTAGGAATCTGTATTACACATGATGAAGGAGGATGCGACATGAAATTATCTTTTCATGGTCAATCGACTGTATATTTTGAAGCAAATGGCAAATCAGGTATCATTGATCCATTTATCACAGGAAATGGACAATCAGATCTAAATATTGAGGACTTAAAAGTGGACTACGTGATTTTAACACACGGTCACGAAGACCATTTTGGAGATACTGTTGAAATTGCAAAACGTAATAATGCAACAGTCATTGGTTCTGCTGAAATGGCGAACTATTTATCAACAAATCAAGGTATTGAAAATGTGCACCCAATGAATATCGGCGGAAAATGGACGTTTGATTTTGGTGTTGTCAAATTTGTTCAAGCGTTTCATAGTTCAAGTTTAACAGATGACAATGGTATTCCGATGTACTTAGGGATGCCGATGGGTGTGATTTTAGAATTAGAAGGTAAAACCATTTATCATACAGGGGATACAGGCTTATTCAGTGATATGAAGTTAATTGCTGACCGTCATCCTGTAGATGTATGTTTTGTGCCAATTGGTGATAATTTTACGATGGGGATTGAAGATGCAAGTTATGCGATTAATGAATTGATTCAGCCAAAAATTACTGTGCCGATTCATTACAATACGTTCCCATTAATTGAACAAGATCCGGAAGCGTTTAAGCAGCTTGTGAATGTAGGGGAAGTTCAAATTGTAAAACCTGGTGAGACAGTAGAACTTTAGAATTGTTTTTGATTGTTTTTACACAGCTGTATTGATATGGCGTGTTAAATTAAAAGATTGTGGTACTATTCTTCATTAAGGGAATGAATTGTTTGACTTATGGTTTGGCTTATTTGGGCTCCCGTTCCTAGGCGCCTCACTTCAACTAACCAACGCTATGATTTTACTGTTACATTTTTTAGTAGAAGCGTTGGTGGATTTTCAGTTTCGGCTCAATGCCTCAGGAGTGTCGCCCATGCGCCCACCTTAAGTCAAACATTCGATTAAAAGTGAAGAATCGTTCTGACAATCTTTTTTATATGCGGTTTATCGATAAATCATGTTCTAAAAGACTTCAGTTACAAAATACAATTCTAAAATGTGCTAATTTGGATAGGTGGTACTATTAGAAGGGGTTTTAATGGATACAGGTCAATGGTTGGGCTGTGGTGTGATTTTACATGCAATTCCAAAGTATGGCATCATATTTGAGGCTGAAACGCATTGGGTAGTTACAACATATAGGAAGGAGCTGGGACACAGTTGAGTTTCCCAGCTCCTTTGCTACAACGAGCGAAATCGTCATATAGAAATGTATAATCAATAAGGTTAATAGAACTTGAAATGTTTGATTTCCGAGCTCCTTAATTCATGGCGATTTCTATAATCAAAATGAATATGATTCAAATTGTGTCGACTCAGTTGATTTACTTTGTACTTTGTCGACGATTTTTCATTTATTTCACAATGAGTACAGGGATTTTGGCACGTTTTGCTACTTTATGGCTCACGCTACCTAATACGAATTTTTTAGACGCTTCTGCTTTACGGTTACTTAACACGACGATATCGTATTTCCCACTGTTCGCATAGTTTACGATTTTTTCTTTTGGATTGCCCCGTTCGATAATTTCTTCATATTGCAAACCATTTTGTTCTAACGTGTCTCGAGTAGCTTGCATTTGTGTGTGACGAATTTCTTTAAGCTCCTCATAATGCGTACCCATTTTGACAGAAGCTTGGACGTCTTGTTCTCCGATGATATTGAGCAAAGTCACAACGGAGCTGTCGCCAGAAATTTTAACAACTTCTTGGAGCGCTTTTGCATTTTTTAAATCTGTATCCACTGCAAGTAAAATATTTTGATGCATCTCTATCATCCTCCTTAAAACTAGTGTAACAAAAAAATTGGTAAAAGTGATTCAATACATTTTTGATATTTCTTTTGACATCAAATACCTTAAACCGACACTATTTTAACCGGTTTAAAAAGGACTTAAACATTTATGACTTATCACTTCGCATTACAATTTGAAAAACGTTATAATAAAAGAAATAAAATGGATGATATGGGGATTGAAACGAAACTTACCAGACAATCGAGGGGTATTTATTTTAAGTTGAATGGCAAACTTTTACATAAAGGCATCATATATTTTTATGACATGACATAACAATAGAGGGAGATACATGACAAAGCACGAACAAATCATTAAACATATTGAATCATTATCTGTAGGGCAAAAAATTTCGGTCCGTAAAATTGCGAAAGATTTGGACGTCTCAGAAGGTACAGCATATCGCGCGATAAAAGATGCGAGTCAACGTGGGCTAGTAGCAACTATTGATCGTGTCGGTACCGTTCGTATCGAAAAGAAAACGCGTACCAAAATGGATCATCTTACCTTTGGAGAAGTAGCAAAAATCGTGGATGGTCACTTGATTGGCGGTAAAGGAGGGCAATTTAATTCACTCACTAAATTTGCGATAGGGGCGATGGAAGTCGATAATGTCGTTAACTATGTCTCTAAAAATACATTACTGATTGTGGGAAACCGTCTTGATGTACAAAAGGCAGCGCTAGAACGTGGCAGTGCCGTCTTGATTACAGGTGGTTTTGATACCACTGATGAAATTAAGAAAATGGCAGATGAACAAAACCTACCCATCATTTCTTCCAATTATGATACATTTATGGTTGCCAATATTATCAATAGAGCAATGTACAATCAAATGATTAAAAAAGAGATATTAGTTGTTGAAGATATCGTGATTCCAATCGAACAAACGTCTTACTTATACGACGACATGACAGTTGCAGATGTGGGCAAAAAATCACGTGAAACGTCACATTCACGTTTTCCGATTGTGGATCGTGAAAACAAGTTGGCAGGGTTAATCACGAGTAAAGACATTATTGGTAAAGATTTAGACGAAAAACTTTCTCGTGTGATGACGAAACCCGCAATTAATGTCCAGTTAAATACGACAGTCGCAAGTTGTGCGCATTTGATGATTTGGGAAGGCATTGAGTTGTTGCCAGTCACAGGAAATCAAAAGCAACTTGTCGGCGTCATTTCACGTGAAGATGTTTTAAAAGCAATGCAAATAGTAGGGCGCCAACCACAAGTGGGTGAAACGATTAATGATCAAGTGGCGAAACATATTGAGATTCGTAATCAGCACATCATCGTCGAAGTCACACCACAACTAACGAATCAATTCGGGACATTGAGTAAATCTGTATCAGTAGCGATTATCGAAGAAACGATTAAATCAGTGATGCGAAAATATAAAAAATTAGAGGTCATGATTGAAAGCTTAAATATTTTTTATATTCGAACTGTACAAATTGAAAGTGAAGTAGAAGTGGATTACACCATTTTAGATATGGGACGTAATTTTGCGAAGTTAGAAGTAACGATGTTCAGTGGGAAACATCCTGTTGCGAAAGCATTAATTATGTGCCAATTATTAGATCATTAAGGAGCGTTAAGTATGCAATTTATTCAAGAAATTCAAAAACAAATTCAACAATATGACACCATTATTATTCACCGTCATGTACGACCTGACCCGGATGCGTTAGGCTCACAGTTTGGATTAAAAGAATACCTTAAAGTGAAATATCCGACTAAAAATATATATGCTGTTGGAACGGAAGAACCCACGCTTGCATTTATGGGAACATTGGATACGATTGATGATGAGCGATATGATGAGGCACTTGTCATTGTGTGTGACACGGCCAATGCTGCACGTATTGATGATGTCCGTTACGATTTCGGCAAGGCACTCATTAAAATTGACCATCATCCTCCAGTAGATGCGTATGCAGAAATCAATGATGTTGATGTAACGGCTTCATCTACAAGTGAGATGATTTTCGATTTCATACAAGGTTCTAACGACTTGGCGTTAATGAATGAAAAAATCGCGAGTGCATTATATTTAGGAATTGTCGGTGATACTGGACGCTTTTTCTTCAATAATACGTCGCCTAAAACGATGACGATTGCAAGTCAGTTATTACAGTATGACATTCATCACAATCGATTATTGAATCAACTTGGTGAGAAAGATCCAAGGTTAATGCCGTTTCATGGCTATGTACTGCAAAATTTCCAACTTTTTGATGATGGCTTTTGCCAAGTGAAAATTACGCATGATGTATTAAAGCAATTCAACATTAAGCCCAATGAAGCGTCGTTATATGTCAATGCAGTGGCTGATTTGAAAGGCTTGAAAATATGGGTGTTTGCAGTAGATGAAGGTGAAGATATTCGCTGTCGCATTCGTTCAAAAGAAATTACAATTAATGACGTTGCAGCTGATTTTGGTGGTGGGGGTCATCCAAATGCTTCGGGTGTGTCCGTCAGTACATGGGATGAATTTGAATTATTGACCCAAGCACTACGTCAAAAACTATAACAGGTTAAAGAAGGTGACTTAACGATGGTTGCACATTTAAATATTCATACGGCTTATGACCTTTTAAATTCAAGTATTACAATCGAAGGCGCCGTTCAACGTACTATGGAATTAGGATATTCAGCCATCGCGATTACCGACTTGAATGTCATGTATGGGGTACCTCAGTTTTACGATGCGTGTATCGCGCATGGCATGAAACCTTTATTAGGGATGACCGTTTATCTCACTGATCAATTGAATGTATTAGAAGCTGTCGTCATCGCTAAAAATAATGAAGGATTGAAAAATTTATTTAAATTGTCCTCTGACATTAAAGTGAATCGTATGAAACATGTGTCGATTTATGAAAAGAAAGATTTGTTTAATGATACAGTGGTCATTTTTAAAAATATGACGAATCAAGAAAAGCATTGGCAAGATGAGATGCCGAACGGTGCCACGTGTTATATTGATCATCAATCTGCCGTAGATGGTGCATTGCCAAAAGTATTGATGCAAGCAGCTTACTATGAAAAAGCGGAAGACAAAAATACATTAAAAGTACTACATGCGATTCGTGATAATACGAAAGTAAATTTGGTGGATTCATACGAAACACCCACTGAACATATTTATGATATTGATGCCTTATATGAACAACAGTATGCGGAAGAATGGCTCGCACGGACAGATGAAATTGCGAATATGTGTGATGCAAAACTGGAGTATCATCAAGCATTGTTACCTGAATTTGTGACACCAGATGGCAGTTCAGCTAATGCCTACTTATGGGCTGAGTTAGAGCGCGCACTGGTCAATTTTGACTTAACAGAACCACAGTACCGTGAGCGTTTAAAATATGAATACGACGTCATTACACAAATGGGCTATGCGGATTATTTTTTAATCGTTAGTGACTTGATTCGTTATGCAAAATCAAACGGCGTCATGGTCGGTCCTGGACGGGGCTCTTCAGCGGGTTCATTAGTGAGTTATTTATTAAATATCACGACCATTGATCCGCTTCAATATGATTTGCTGTTTGAACGATTTTTGAACCCTGAGCGTGTGACGATGCCGGATATCGATATCGACTTTGAAGATACGCAGCGTGAAAAAGTCATTCAATATGTACAACAAAAATATGGTGATTATCGCGTTGCTGGCATTGTGACGTTTGGCCATTTACTTACGAAAGCTGTTGCACGCGATGTCGGTCGGGTGATGGGTTTTGATGAAGCGACTTTAAGTGAAGCATCTAAATTAATTCCAAGTAAGCTTGGGGTCACATTAGATGAAGCTTATCAAGAGGAACGTTTCAAAGCATTTGTACATCGAAATCATCGTCATGAACGATGGTTTGAATACTGTAAAAAATTAGAAGGGTTACCTCGTAATACGTCGACACATGCGGCAGGTGTGATAGTCAACGACCAACCGCTTTATCGGTCTATTCCGCTCACTGAGGGGGAGACGGGATTACTGACACAATGGACGATGACTGAGGCAGAACGTATTGGTCTATTAAAAATCGACTTTTTAGGCTTGCGGAACTTAACCATCATACATCAAATCATTAAACAAGTGGCACGTGATTTGAAAGTCGACATCGATATTGAACAAATTCCTTTTGATGATGCGCACGTATTTGAGTTGTTGTCTCGTGGTGATACGACAGGTATTTTCCAACTCGAATCTGAAGGGGTACGGCGTGTATTACAAAAATTACAGCCCGAACATTTTGAAGATATTGTTGCGGTGACGTCGCTTTATCGCCCGGGGCCAATGGAAGAAATTCCAACGTACATTCGTCGTTGTCATGATCCAAGCCAAGTGACGTATTTACATCCAGATTTGGAGCCGATTTTAAAACGTACATACGGGGTGATTATTTACCAAGAACAAATCATGCAGATTGCGAGTCAGTTTGCAGGGTTTTCTTATGGTGAAGCGGACATTTTACGTCGTGCGATGAGTAAAAAAAATAGAGAAGTCCTTGAAAATGAGCGTCAACATTTCATTGATGGTGCCAAAGAAAAAGGGTATGCAGAAGCTTTGAGCGGTCAGATTTTTGATTTGATCTTAAAGTTTGCGGACTATGGTTTTCCACGTGCGCATGCAGTCAGTTATTCAAAAATTGCCTACATCATGACTTATTTAAAAGTGCATTATCCTGCTTATTTTTATGCCAATATTTTAAGTAACGTGATCGGTAATGAAACGAAAACGAATATGATGATTCAAGAAGCCAAACAGCAACAGATTACAATTCATGGTCCTCATATTAATAAAAGTCAATGGCGGTATGTCGCAACACGTGAAGGCGTCTATATTTCATTAGGTGCAATTAAAGGTGTTGGTTATCAAACTGTTCAAACAATTATGAGTGAGAGACGTGAACAAGGTCCATTTAAAGACTTTTTTGATTTTTGTGATCGTATTCCTGGACGATTAAGAACACGTCGTACATTAGAAGCACTGATCTTAACGGGGGCAATGGATTGTTTTGGGAAAAATCGTGCAACATTATTACAATCGATTGATAAGGTGTCGGATACAGATTTCAGTATCGATACTGATCTCCTAGCAAGTGTCGCAACGATTAAACAAGAATATGCAGAAACTGAAGAAATGCCAAGTCAACAGTTAAGTGATTATGAAAAACAATATTTAGGCTTTTATGTCACAGCACACCCAGTTGAAAAAGCATTTAACGAAAAGCAATATCTTGGTATTTTTCAACTTCATGCTCAAGCAACGCAGCAACCGATACTCGTTACTTTAGATGCTGTGCGGGTGATTCGAACAAAGCAAGGTCAGCAAATGGCTTTTGTTGAGCTGAATGATGGAATATCAACAATAGATGGTGTCCTATTTCCAAAAACGTATCAGCAGTTAACTGGCACTTTAGAGACATCAAAGTTCTATATCATTTGGGGCAAGTTTGAAAAAAGGCATGATAAACTGCAATTGATTATTGACCGATTGACCACTTTAGAAGCCTTTGAAACAGAGAAAAGACAGCAAACACGTAAAATTGTGATTCGAGAAGGTATGACAGATGTGCTACAACAACAGTTTTTAACTCAAACGCCAATCAACAATGGTGTTGCAGTGTATCAATATCAAGAAAGTGATCATACATTTCTATTTAAAGGATATTTATTACAACCAAATACCCATTTAGATGCACTTTTATCAATGATTGAACCTGAACATATCCGTTTGTTATAATGAGGTGGTATTTTGCGCAGGTAAGCGATAATATAAGGATTAAAGCTGACTTTGATATGCGTATATAATGTGCTATAGTATAATGGCGATTAAAAGAGGACTTAACATAAAGTTGGAATTTGAATATGGGAGATGATTATCAATGTCCTTAAGAGATGATGCACTGCAAATGCATAAAGAAAATCATGGCAAATTAGCCGTTAGTCCAAAAGTTAAGGTAACGAATAAAGAGGAACTAAGCTTAGCCTATTCTCCAGGTGTAGCGGAACCTTGTAAGGACATACATGAAAGACCGAGTCGTGTATACGATTATACAATGAAAAGTAATATGGTTGCTGTTATTTCTGATGGTACTGCCGTTTTAGGGCTTGGAAATATCGGTGCTGAAGCGAGTATCCCAGTAATGGAGGGGAAAGCGGTACTTTTTAAAAGTTTTGCAGGCGTCGATGCATTTCCATTGTCACTCGCAACAAATGACACAGAAGAAATTATTCGTACTGTGAAACTCGTGGAACCTAACTTTGGTGGCGTTAATTTAGAGGACATTTCTGCACCGCGCTGTTTTGAAATTGAAGAGCGTTTGAAAAAAGAAACAAAAATTCCTGTTTTTCATGATGATCAACACGGGACTGCGATTGTAACTGTGGCAGGTTTGGTCAATGCGTTACGTATCGTTGATAAAGACTTAGCAGACATTAAAGTCGTCCTTAACGGTGCAGGTGCTGCTGGTATTGCGATTGTGAAATTACTGTATTCATATGGCGTCCGTCATATGATTATGTGCGATTCGAAAGGTGCGATTTATGAAGGTCGTCCATATGGTATGAATGAAACGAAAGATACTGTAGCAAAATGGACGAATAAAGATAAAGTCGAAGGGAAATTGGTCGATGTCATTGAAGGTGCAGATGTTTTCATTGGTGTTTCTGTTGCAGACGCACTCTCTGAAGAAATGGTGAAATCTATGAATGATGACGCTATTATTTTTGCAATGGCAAATCCAAATCCTGAAATTACACCAGATAAGGCGAAACATGCTGGTGCTAAAGTGATCGGAACAGGGCGTTCTGACTTTCCAAACCAAATTAATAATGTTTTAGCATTCCCAGGTATTTTCCGTGGTGCATTAGATGTGCGTGCGACACATATTAACGAAGAGATGAAACGTGCAGCAGTTGAAGCAATTGCTAACTTAATTACAGATGAAGAGCGTAACCCAGATTATGTCATTCCTGGTCCATTTGATTACCGTGTCGCGCCGTCTGTTGCAAGAGAAGTGGCACGTGCTGCGATGGAATCAGGTGTCGCACGTATAGAAGTCGATCCAGATGATGTATACGAGAAGACGTTATCACTCACTGACTTGAAGAAATAACACAAACTTGATTGATAGCCGATGGAAAAGTGGAGGTAATAAAGATGTTTAAAGACTTTTTTAACCGTAATTCTAAAAAGAAAAAATATGTTACGGTTCAAGATTCGAAACAAAATGATGTTCCTGAAGGCATAATGACCAAATGTCCAAACTGTAAAAAAATTATGTACACAAAAGAGCTCACTGAAAATTTGAATGTATGTTTTAATTGTGATCATCATATTCAATTATCAGCTTATGGTCGTATTGAAGCCATTGCCGATAATGGAACTTTTGAAGAATTTGATAAAGGGATGACCTCTGCAAATCCATTAAACTTTCCTGGCTATGAAGAGAAGGTTGAAAAAGACCAAGAGAAAACAGGATTAAATGAAGCCATCATCACAGGAACTGCAGAACTCAATGGCATTAAATTTGGTATCGGTGTGATGGATCCAAGATTTAGAATGGGCAGTATGGGATCCGTTGTGGGTGAAAAAATTTGTCGCATTGTTGACCATTGTACAGAGGAACGCTTGCCATTCGTCTTGTTTACTGCATCAGGTGGTGCGCGTATGCAAGAAGGGATTATTTCACTCATGCAAATGGCTAAAACAAGTGTATCATTAGAAAGACATTCTGATGCAGGTTTATTATTCATTTCCTATATGACGCATCCAACAACAGGCGGTGTGTCTGCAAGTTTTGCATCTGTCGGTGATATTAACTTAGCAGAACCGAAAGCATTAATAGGTTTTGCAGGACGACGTGTGATTGAGCAAACCATTAATGAAAAATTACCAGATGATTTCCAAACAGCTGAATTTTTATTAGAACATGGGCAGCTCGATAAAGTTGTGCATCGAAGCGAAATGAAAAAAACATTAGCGACGTTATTTGATATGCATCGTGAGGTGGAAAAGTAATGCTTGATTTTGAAAAGCCAATCCAAGATATAAAAACTAAAATTGAATCATTGAAAGAAACACAAGCCAAAAATGATGTCGATTTATCAGACGAAATCGAAATACTTGAAGCCGCATTGCAAACAGAAAAAGAAAAGATTTATACGTCCTTAAAACCGTGGGATCGTGTTCAAATTGCAAGATTGCCAGAAAGACCGACTGTATTAGACTACATTCCATACATTTTTGATGATTTTATCGAATTGCATGGTGATCGAAACTTTAGAGATGATCCTGCCATTGTAGGAGGGTTAGCGTATTTCAATGGTAAACCCGTGACAGTTATTGGTCAACAACGTGGAAAAGATACGAAAGATAATATTTACCGTAACTTTGGTATGGCACATCCTGAAGGTTATCGAAAAGCGTTAAGATTGATGAAGGAAGCTGAAAAGTTTAACCGTCCTATTTTTACATTTATCGATACAAAAGGTGCATATCCTGGTAAAGCTGCTGAAGAACGTGGTCAAAGTGAATCAATTGCACGTAACCTCGTTTCAATGGCTGGGCTAACAGTACCTGTAATTTCTATTGTTATCGGTGAAGGTGGAAGCGGCGGCGCACTTGGTCTTGGTGTGAGCAATCGATTATTGATGTTAGAAAACAGTACATATTCTGTTATTTCACCTGAAGGCGCGGCAGGTATTTTATGGAAAGATAGTTCTCTCGCTAAAATTGCAGCAGAGACAATGAAAATTACAGCTTATGATTTATTAGAATTGAACATTATTGATGAAGTGGTGAAAGAGCCTTTAGGAGGTGCGCATCACGACGTTGAAATGTTGGCGAAACGTATTAAGCAAAAGTTTACCAAACATTTAGCATCGTTTGAAAATATGACACCTGCTGATATTAAAGAAGATCGTTTTGAGAAATTCCGAAATATTGGTTCGTATGTTGAATAGTTTTGAGTGAAAAAAGTATGAGTGCCTTGGTATGATCGAGGTACCCATACTTTTTTGATTTGTAGAATTAAGTTAATGTGTACAAAACCTTTTTTATTGCATCGTTTTTAGATTGCAGAACTCATCCTTGTGTTCTCAACAGATCCCGAAAGAAACGCGAGTCCAAGATTGCAATTGTGAAAATATATCAAGGTAGGCCAATTAAAGATTTTTATGTCCCATTACTAGACAATTACTGCGTTAAAAAATAATCTCATTCAAAATTATTTGTTGTCAATAGTGTTATTTTGTAGTTGTATACAAAAACAATTGTGGCAACTATAATGAATAGTGGAGTAAAAAGCAAAGTTGTATGTTGAAAATCACTATGGAAGACCTGTGAGTAATCCATAATTCAATATTGACAAAAAATATTAAAAAGCTTATTTTTGGGTATAACAAATATACACCCATGAGAGAGCGAAGTGTGATTGAAATTGCTTTTTCAATGGTATGAAAGTGCTATGAAAACATGAAATATGGCGGATTGATGAATTCATTTAATTAAACCGTTTTCATTCATTTTTGTATCTTTTTTTGATGGAATGCGCAATGAAATTGTGGTATTTTTAACTTAACAACTATGCAAGAAAGGGTATGTCTACATGAAAAAAATTGCAGTTTTAACAAGTGGCGGAGATTCTCCGGGGATGAATGCAGCAATTCGAGCAGTTGTAAGAAAAGCGCTTTATCACAATATTGAAGTCTATGGTGTGTATCAAGGGTATTTAGGGTTAATCAATGATGATATTCGCAAACTAGAGTTAGGTTCAGTGGGTGATATTATCCAACGCGGTGGTACTTTCTTATATTCAGCACGTTGCCCAGAATTTAAGGAAAAAGAAGTGCGCCAAAAAGGGATTGAAAACCTTAGAAAGCGTGGTATTGAAGGCTTAGTCGTTATTGGTGGCGACGGAAGTTACCGCGGTGCACAACGCATTAGTGAAGAATGTAAAGAAATTCAAACGATTGGTATTCCAGGTACAATTGATAATGATATTAATGGTACTGATTTTACAATTGGTTTTGATACGGCGCTCAATACAATTATTGAATCTGTGGACAAAATCCGAGATACTGCTTCAAGCCACGCACGTACTTTTATCATTGAAGTGATGGGTCGTGACTGCGGAGATTTAGCATTATGGTCAGGTTTAGCTGTAGGCGCTGAAACAATTATTTTACCCGAAACAGAGACAGATATTAAAGATATCGCTGAAAAAATTCAACACGGTATCGATAGAGGTAAAAAACATTCTATCATCATCGTTGCAGAAGGATGTATGACTGGTGATATGTGTGCATCAGAACTAACGAAATATATTAATGTTGATGCACGTGTATCTGTTCTCGGTCATATTCAACGTGGTGGAAGCCCAACTGGTGCAGACCGTGTACTTGCATCACGTTTAGGTGGCTACGCTGTTGAGCTTTTACTTAACGGCGAAACGGCTAAAGGTGTCGGAATTAAAGATAACCGCTTAGTAGCGACAAATTTTGATGATATTTTCAAAACATCAGAACGTCAAATTAACCAACGTATGTTAGGTTTAACAGAAGAATTATCGATATAATTTTAGGAGGCATTTCCAATGAAAAAAACTAAAATCGTTTGTACGATTGGACCAGCATCAGAATCAGAAGATATGTTAGAAAAGTTAATGAAAGCAGGTATGAACGTTGCGCGATTAAACTTTTCACATGGTTCACATGATGAACATGCAGCACGTATTCGTTCAATTCGTAAAATAGCGAAAAAGTTAGAGAAAAATATTGGTATCTTACTTGATACAAAAGGACCTGAAATCCGTACACATGACATGAAAGATGGTATTATTACACTTGAAAAAGGTTCACATGTCATCGTGAGTATGCATGAAGTTGAAGGTACAGCGGAAAAGTTCTCTGTCACATACGAAAATTTAATTAATGATGTTGAAGTAGGCTCATTTATTCTCTTAGATGATGGATTGATTGAACTTGAAGTGGAATCTATTGATCACGCAGCAGGCGAAGTACACTGTAAGGTATTAAATACAGGTGAACTTAAAAATAAAAAAGGTGTAAACTTACCAGGTGTTCGTGTAAATTTACCTGGTATTACTGATAAAGACGCGCAAGATATTCGTTTTGGTATTGAACAAGACGTTGACTTTATTGCAGCAAGTTTCGTGCGTCGTGCAAGTGACGTTTTAGAAATCCGTAAAATTTTAGAAGAAGTGGGCAACCGCACGATTAGCATTATCCCTAAAATTGAAAACCAAGAAGGTATTGATAATATTGATGAAATTCTTGAAGTTTCTGACGGCTTAATGGTAGCCAGAGGGGATATGGGTGTTGAAATTCCACCAGAAGCAGTGCCGATTGTTCAAAAAGAATTAATTCGTAAATGTAATAAACTTGGTAAACCAGTGATTACTGCGACACAAATGTTAGACTCTATGCAACGTAATCCTCGTGCGACACGTGCAGAAGCATCAGACGTTGCCAATGCAATTTACGATGGTACTGATGCAGTCATGCTTTCAGGGGAAACTGCTGCAGGGGCTTATCCTGAAGAAGCAGTTAAAGCAATGCATGATATCGCAGTTGCTGCTGAACAAGCACAAAACTATAAGCAACTGTTATCAGATCGCACAAAACTTGTTGAAACATCACTTGTGAACGCGATAGGTGTGTCTGCAGCTCATACGGCTTTAAACTTAAGTGTTAAAGCAATCGTCGCTGCAACAGAAAGTGGTAAAACTGCGCGTACGATTTCTAAATACAGACCAAAATCTGATATTATCGCGGTGACTCCATTTGAAACAACAGCACGTCAATGTACACTTGTATGGGGTGTTTATCCAGTTGTTCGTGAAGGTAACTTTACGACAGATGAATTATTAAACAATTCTGTAGCCACTGCGATTGAATCTGAACGTGTTGAAAATGGTGATTTACTCATTATCATTGCAGGTGTACCTACAGGTGAATCGGGTACAACTAACTTAATGAAATTACATCTTGTTGGTGAAGATTTAGCAAGTGGACAAGGTATTGGACGTAACTCAGCAGTAGGTCGCACAGTAGTTGTGAACAATGCTTCTGAATTAAAAGGTCGCGACTTAGAGCAAGCCGTGATCGTTACACCATCTATTGACGAAAGTATTATTCCGTATTTAGATCAAGCTATTGCATTAGTGACTGAAGAAGCTGGATTAACGTCTTCAAGTGCAATTATTGGACTTGAAAAAGGTATTCCAACTGTTGTGGGAGTTGACAATGTCGTCGATACAATTCCAGACAACGCATTAGTGACAGTAGATGCGACACAAGGTAAAGTTTATGAAGGTTATGCGAACGTACTATAATTTTTAAATCGATGAAATGCAATAAAATAAAGGTTGGTAAGGTCAATATACCTTACCGACCTTTTTTACATTTGCTGTTTATTCATGTATGTCCTCTCATACACTACAATGACTATAAAAGAGTTTAATTACACTTTAATTTATATTTCTACATTTATACTCTGTCATCAAATCTTTTTATTATTAATGATAATGAATGCAAATGATTCAATGTTTTTTCTAAAATTAGTGATGAAAACATAACAGAAAACGCTTTATATCAGTGTTTTAGAAATTAAGGAAATCATTTTAACCCAATTATTATAAGATTATTCTGACATATGTCAGTTCTTAAAAAGTTCACAAAACGTATCATATTGGCTATAATAGTTATTGAAAGCCATTACAAAGAACGAATATAAAGTAAAGGGGAAATTCATATGGCAGAATTAATGAGAGGTTTAGAAGGGGTAATCGCAGCTGAAACAAAAATCAGTTCAATTATCGATAGCCAACTTACATATGCGGGCTATGATATCGATGACTTAACTGAAAATGCACAATTTGAAGAGATTGTATTCTTATTGTGGAATTATCGATTACCGACAAAGCAAGAATTATCTGAATTAAAAGAAAAATTATTTGGATATATGACTTTAAATCCAAGAATGTATAGTCATTTTGAAGAATATACAACTGATAAAGTTCATCCTATGACGGCTTTACGTACATCTGTTTCTTATTTGGCACACTTCGACGAAAATGCCGATGATAATGATGAAGAAGCATTACAAGAACGTGCGATACGTATTCAAGCAAAAATCGCATCACTCGTCGCTTCGTTTGCAAGAGTAAGAGAAGGGAAAGAACCGGTTAAACCTGATCCTTCTTTAAGCTATGCAGCGAACTTCTTATATATGCTTAGAGGGGAAAAACCATCTGATGTCGAAGTAGAAGGTTTTAATAAAGCATTGATTTTACATGCCGATCACGAATTAAATGCTTCAGCATTTACAGCGCGTTGTGCGGTATCTTCATTATCAGATATGTATTCAGGTGTAACAGCTGCTGTTTCATCATTAAAAGGGCCGTTACATGGTGGCGCAAACGAGCGTGTAATGAAAATGTTAACTGAAATTGGTTCAGTTGATAACGTTGAAAGCTACCTACAAAAAGCGTTCGCAAACAAAGATAAAGTGATGGGCTTTGGACACCGTGTTTATAAAAATGGAGATCCACGTGCAAAATACTTGAAAGAAATGAGCCAAAAAATTACAAATGAAACTGGACAAAGTGAATTGTTCGATGTTTCTGTTAAAATTGCAGAAATCATGAAAGAAGAAAAAGGTCTATTGCCTAACGTTGATTTCTATAGTGCAACGGTTTACCACAGCATGGGTATTGAACATGATCTCTTTACACCAATTTTTGCAGTAAGTCGTACATCTGGCTGGACTGCACACATCTTAGAACAGTTAAGAGATAACAGAATTATGCGCCCACGTGCAACTTATATCGGTGATGTTAATCGTAAATATGTGCCGATTGAAGAGCGCTAATCTCATTAATAAATCATTAAAGTTTCAAAATTCGGAGGTATTAAACATGAGTGAAAAGATCGTAAAAACGGACAGCGGATTACAAGTGCCAAATCAACCTATCGTACCATTTATTATCGGTGACGGTATCGGACCAGATATTTGGAAAGCAGCAAGTCGTGTCATTGATGCTGCCGTAGAAAAAGCTTATGACGGTGAGAAAAAAATTGACTGGAAAGAAGTTTTAGCGGGTCAAAAAGCATTCGACCAAACAGGTGAATGGTTACCAAAAGAAACGTTAGATACAATTAAAGAATATTTAATTGCGATTAAAGGACCATTAACAACGCCAATTGGTGGTGGGATTCGTTCATTGAATGTAGCGTTACGTCAAGAGTTAGACTTGTTTAACTGTTTACGTCCAGTTCGTTGGTTTAAAGGTGTACCTTCACCAGTAAAACATCCGGAACAAACAGATATGGTCATCTTCCGTGAAAATACTGAAGATATTTACGCGGGTATCGAATTTAAAGAAGGTAGCGAAGAAGTTAAAAAAGTCATTGATTTCTTACAAAATGAAATGGGTGCTAAAAACATTCGCTTCCCTGAAACATCAGGTATCGGTATTAAGCCAGTCTCTAAAGAAGGGACAGAACGTTTAGTCCGTGCTGCAATTCAATACGCTATCGACAACAACCGCAAATCAGTGACACTTGTTCATAAAGGTAACATTATGAAGTTTACTGAAGGTGCGTTCAAACAATGGGGTTACGATTTAGCTGAAAATGAATTTGCTGATCAAGTATTCACATGGCAACAATATGATCGTCTTGTGGAAGAAAAGGGTAAAGACGAAGCGAACAAAATTCAAGATCAAGCGGAAAAAGACGGTAAAATTATTATTAAAGATTCAATTGCTGATATCTTCTTACAACAAATTTTAACACGTCCAGCTGATCATGATGTGGTAGCAACAATGAACCTGAACGGTGACTATATTTCAGATGCATTGGCTGCACAAGTGGGCGGTATCGGTATTGCTCCAGGTGCGAACATCAACTCTGAAACAGGTCACGCAATTTTCGAAGCGACACACGGTACAGCGCCGAAATATGCTGACTTAGATAAAGTTAACCCATCATCAGTATTACTTTCAGGTGTAATGTTATTAGAACACATCGGTTGGCAAGAAGCTGCTGATTTAATTACAAATTCTGTAGAAAAAACAATTGCTTCAAAAGTGGTCACTTATGACTTTGCACGTTTAATGGACGGTGCAACTGAAGTGAAAACATCAGAATTTGCAGATGAATTAATCAAAAACTTATAATCATATCACTCAACACGCGAGGCTGGGCATATCATTGTTCCGGCCTCGTTTCTTATTTGCAATGCCTGTGCATATGAGAAGTCAAGTCAACCTTGCGGGAGCGGTACGATGACCTCTTTGTTACACAGGAGATATCTATACGGCTCCTGAAAATTCAATTCGGTAACCTTTATGTGAGGACTATAATCAAGCTGAAATAAGTTAATGCAAGTCACCTAGGAATACGAGCACTGACAGCAATTGTGGAAATTTAACAACTAATACATAAGGCCAATTTGTTGGAAATATATCGAAATAAGACTATTAAAATTTATGTCCTACCACAACCTCAATTTTGATTTTATTAATCAAAAGTTAAGTTATTGTAAAGATGCTAAATGATATATTATTTTTAAACGTATTTTAAGGTATAATGAACTTAATCATAATAAGGAGGTACATATATGGCTCAAAGAGTACTTGTCGTTGATGACGAACAATCCATTGTCACTTTGCTCAAATACAACCTCGAACAATCGGGTTATATCGTTGAGGTGGCCCAAGATGGAGAAGAAGCTTTACAAAAAGAAAAAGAAACGAAACCAGACTTGATTGTATTGGATGTAATGTTACCGAAAAAGGATGGTATCGAAGTATGTAAAACGATTCGCTCTGATAAAAACCAAGTACCTATTTTAATGTTAACAGCAAAAGATGACGAATTTGATCGTGTGCTTGGTCTAGAGTTGGGGGCAGACGATTATATGACGAAACCATTTTCACCTAGAGAAGTCGTAGCGCGTGTGAAAGCCATCCTTCGCCGCTCATCATTAGTTGATCAAGTGCGACATGAAGAAGAGGATGAAGATATCGTCATCGGCAGTATTCGAATTCGTCCTGACTTTTTTGAAGTATATAGAAATGATGAGTTATTAGAGTTAACGCCGAAAGAATTTGAGTTGTTACTGTATTTAGTAGAACGCCAAGGTCGTGTCATTACACGTGAACATATGTTGAATTCAGTTTGGAACTATGAATTTGCGGGTGATTCTCGAATTGTCGATGTACATATTAGTCATTTACGTGACAAATTAGAAGAAAATCCAAAACAACCTCAATTTATTAAAACCGTTCGTGGACTCGGTTACAAATTGGAGCGCCCTAAATAAATGATTAAATTTTATCACAAACTTTTAATCATACTTACAACAATTACTGTTGTAAGTTTTCTCTTATTAGGCTTCATTGTACATAATAGTATTTATACGAAAACCGTTGAATACGAAAAGAAATCTCTTCTTAAAGATGCTGAACAAATTCTTGCCTTTTATAAAGAAGGGAACAAACGACACATTCAAGAACTTGCTAATCATTATCAAAGCAATATTAAAATTATTGAAAACAATCAAACAACGACATATAAAGGTGACAGAAATCTTTCTATCGCAGGACGTCAAGATAGTTTGTTACGTAAACTTCAATTGTCAGACCCGGTTTATCAATTAGATGGCAAACATGGCTATTATTGGTTCGGTCATCAACAAGGGGATACGACGATATTAATGACGGGCCATTTTGATATGGTTTACGAACTTCAACTTCAATTTTGGAAATATTTAATACTCGTGGGAATGATTATTTTAGCGCTAATCTTCTTTACAGTACGTTATATTAACCGAACTTATATTCAGCCCATTAATGAAGTATCCTACGCAGCCTCTCTCCTTACTGAAGGCAATTTCCGAGTGAGGCTCCCTGAAAGTAGTGTAAAAGAGCTTCGAGAACTGTATGTCACAATCAATGTGCTCGCAAGACGTTTAGAGCAATTAAAAAGTGAACAAAAAATCCAACGTAATCGTCTTGTCACTACACTTGAAAATATTCCAAGTGCAATATTGATGATTGATAAAAATGGTAAAATCGTGATCGCAAATAAGACGTTTTATGAAATTTTCAATGTATCAACAAATGTAGAAAATCAAAACTATGAACACTATTTACATCCAACGATCAAACAGCTTGTCGTTGAAGGGTTTCGAACAGAAAAGGCGATGTACAAGCAAGTTGAAATTTCAATCAACCATATTCATCAGAAATTTTTTGATACATCATGCGTACCGATTTTATCGCGAACGAAAAAGTCTTTACAAGGCATGGTCATCGTATTGCACGATATTACACAATTGAAAAAACTGGAAAACTTGCGCAGTGAATTTGTAGCGAATGTATCTCACGAGTTGAAAACACCGATTACATCGATGAAAGGCTTTACCGAAACATTAATTGATGGTGCGAAAAATGATGAAGCCTCTCTTGATATGTTCTTAAATATCATTTTAAAAGAGTCCAATCGTATCCAAACATTAGTGGAAGATTTATTGGATTTATCGAAAATTGAGCAGAATACAACGTTAGAAAAGCATATGATTGATTTATCAGACGTGGCCAAATCTTCATTTTCAGTGATTCAACCGCTTGCGAATGAAAAGTCGATTCAATTGATTGATCAAATTGAACCGAATGTGATAGCGATGGCTGACGAAAATAAAATCTCCCAAGTTATAGTGAATTTAATGTCAAACGCGGTAAACTATTCCCCTGAAAATCGCACGGTCACTTTAGCAGTATATCGAGAAAATCAGCATCCGATTATTGAGGTGATCGATCAAGGTATTGGTATAAGCGAAGAGGAAAAGTATCGTATTTTTGAAAGATTTTATCGCGTAGACAAGGCGAGAAGTCGTGACTCAGGAGGGACTGGATTAGGATTGTCCATTACTAAACACATTATAGAAGCATATCAAGGTAATATTGAAGTAGAATCGGAACTCGGAAAAGGTTCAAAATTTAAAGTGGTGTTACCAGAATAATATGACGTTCACAAAACGGGAACAGTGATTACGTATAGCCCATACGTGAGATACTATTCTCGTTTTTTATAAGCAAATCTATTCGTGGCTTTAAAATACCGAAAAGGTCATATCGTATGAACTATGGTACAATAAGCATTCCATTTCTTGTTGTGAAGTGAAATGTGATGCGCGCTTTATCGACATGATACATACGGATTATGATAAAATAGATACAAATCACGATGGAGGGAATAACGTGGACAAACTGATATTAATTGATGGTAATAGTTTAAGTTTTAGAGCTTTTTATGCATTGCCGTTATTAAAAAATAAAGCAGGGATTCATACAAATGCCGTTTATGGTTTTGCGCGTTTGTTAGAAAAGATTATCAAAGAAGAACAACCGACACATTTTCTTGTGGCATTCGATGCAGGAAAAACGACTTTTAGACATGAAACGTATCAAGATTATAAAGGGGGACGTCAAAAAACGCCTCCTGAATTAAGTGAGCAGTTCCCTTACATTCGCCAATTGATTGATGTATATCAAATTCAACGATATGAACTGGAAAACTATGAAGCAGATGACATTATTGGAACACTCAGTCGTGAAGCGGATCAAGCGGGTATGCAAACGATCATTATTACTGGGGATCGAGATTTAACGCAACTCGCGACAGAGCAAGTGACAATTTATTATACAAAAAAAGGTGTGACAGATGTTGATCATTACACGCCTGCGTTTATTGCCGAAAAATATAATGGACTGACACCGCCACAAATTATTGATTTAAAGGGCTTAATGGGCGATAGTTCAGATAATATTCCAGGTGTAGCCGGCGTTGGTGAAAAAACAGCGATGAAATTGTTGAATCAATTCGAAACTGTTGAAGGTGTTTATGACCATATCGACGAAGTGTCAGGTAAAAAACTGAAAGAAAAATTAGAAAATAGTCGTGAGGATGCGTTAATGAGCAAAACATTAGCGACAATTAATTGCGATAGTCCGATTACAGTGTCTTTGAAAGATACACGTATACCTCAAAATATCGATGAAAGTGCTAAAATTGAACTGTTTAAGTCGCTAGAATTTCGTCAATTGCTAGATGGCATTGATGTTGAGTCGGATCATTCAACGGGGAGTCGGGATTTTGCGCCGATTACAGACATGTCAAAAGTTGATTTTAAACAATTGTCAGAAGCGGCGATTCACGTTGAAGTTGCAGGTCCAAACTATTTGAAAGATAATCTATTAAAATTCGGCTTGTATGACGGTGAACATTATGTGGTGATTCCATTTGATCAAGTCACTGACCATCCAGATTTAGTCGCTTGGCTGAAAGATGATCAGACACAAAAATGGGTTCATGATGCAAAGAAAACGTATATTGCGATGAAACGTTCAGACATTGCGATTCAAAATATTGTTTTTGATACGATGTTAGCAAGTTATATCATCGATCCATCACGGACAATTGATGATGTACAATCAGTCATGACACACTTTGATGAGACATTCGTACAAGATGATGTGTCGATTTATGGTAAAGGCAAGACTTTTCACATACCTGAAGATGACGTGCTCGACAAGCATATCGCTACCATTTTAGATGCCATTCATGTCGTGCAACCGCAAATGATGACGATTTTAGAAAACCATGAACAGGCATCATTACTTTCGGAAATCGAGTTACCATTGGCTTTAATTTTAAGTGAAATGGAGTATATTGGAATTCATACCGATATCGATACATTAAAAGAGATGGAAACTGTTATTCAAACAGAGCTCGATCAATTAATAGAACAAATACACGAACAAGCTGGTGAAACGTTTAATATTAACTCACCTAAACAATTGGGTGTTATTTTATTTGAAAAACTAGAATTGCCAGTCATTAAAAAGACGAAAACAGGTTATTCTACAGCGGTCGATGTGCTTGAAAAATTACAAAACGAACATCCGATTATCGACTATATTTTAACGTATCGTACGTTATCGAAACTTCAATCAACTTATGTTGAAGGTTTACAAAAAGTGATTTGGGATGACGGCCGTATTCATACGCGCTTTAATCAAACACTTGCACAAACAGGACGCTTGTCTTCTGTCGATCCGAACTTACAAAATATTCCAATCCGTTTAGAGGAAGGGCGTAAAATTCGTAAAGCGTTTAAATCTACGCACGATGATTACGTCATTCTTGCGGCGGATTACTCGCAAATCGAATTACGTGTTTTAGCGCATATTACAGGGGACCCTACGTTACAACAAGCGTTTAATGACAATGAAGATGTCCATACAACTACAGCAATGAAAGTGTTCAATGTTGAGGCAGATGAAGTAACGTCCTTAATGCGACGTCAAGCAAAAGCAGTCAACTTTGGTATTGTATATGGGATTAGTGATTATGGACTCAGCCAAAGTTTAGGTATTACACGTAAAGAAGCGCAACAGTTCATTGACGACTACTTGAACCATTTTCCGGGTGTCAAAGATTATATGGATAATATTGTGCAAGATGCCAAACAACAAGGTTATGTTGAGACATTGTTAAAACGTCGTCGTTACATTCCAGACATTACGAGTCGTAATTTTAACCTACGCGGATTTGCTGAACGAACGGCGATGAACTCACCTATTCAAGGAAGTGCTGCAGATATTATTAAATTGGCAATGGTTCATTTTCATCGTGAAGTCCAGCAGACATCGTTTAAAGCGAAATTATTATTACAAGTACACGATGAATTGATTTTTGAAGTGCCAAAAGATGAAGTAGAAGCATTTAGCAAATTTGTTGAGAAAATTATGGCACATGCATTACAATTAGATGTCCCATTAAGTGTGGAGTCTGATTATGGAAAAACGTGGTATGATGCAAAATAGAAAGTAGGTATGACAATCAATGCCAGAATTACCAGAAGTCGAACATGTCAAGCGTGGCATTACGCCTCACATTATGCAACAAAAAATTACGGATGTGACGTTTTCCGAACCAGTCAAACGAGGTAAGTTAGAAGGGAAAGAAACGATCATTAAAGGCATAGACCTTGATGATTTCGTGAAACATACGGTTGGTTTTGAAATCACTGATGTGCAACGTCGCAGTAAATATATATTATTTCATATCCAAAAAGAGGATGCCGAACGTACATTGATTTCTCATTTAGGAATGGCAGGTGCATTTTTTGTTGTCCAATCTTTAGACGACATTTCGATACCGAATTTCCGAAAGCATTGGCAAGTTGTTTTTCATTTAGAAAATGGTGTCAAATTAGTCTATTCTGATATTCGCCGGTTTGGTGAAATTCGTAACGTTGAAAGTTTAGAGGCATATCCATCAATTTTAGATATTGCACCTGAACCTTTTGAACAAGAAGCATTGGCCCATTTCTTAGCCAAAAGTGACGAAAAGAAATATTTAAATAAAGCGATTAAGCCCTTTATATTGGATCATCGTATCATTTCGGGATGTGGAAATATTTACGCTTGTGAAGCATTATTTGATGCACAAATTCATCCCGAGAGAAAAGTGAAAGATTTGTCCGTCGCGCAAAAGACAAAGGTATTTAACAGTGTGGTAAAAGTTTTAGAAATGGGTATTTTAAATGGTGGGACAAGTGTGTCGGATTATGTACATGCGGATGGTCAAAGAGGTACCATGCAAGATCATTTAAAAGTATACAAACAAAAACGCTGTACCATTTGTGATACAGCGATTGAAACAATGATTATTTCAGGACGAAATACGCATTTTTGTCCAAATTGCCAAAGTGAGGAAAGGTGAAATTATGCCCAAAGTCATTGGATTAACAGGTGGAATTGCTACTGGAAAATCAACAGTGGCAGAATTACTCGCAATACATGGTTTTAAAATCGTTGATGCGGATATTGCTGCACGAAAAGCAGTTGCCAAAGGGACAGAAGGATTAAAAAAAGTTCAGGAATTATTTGGCGATGAAGCTATCAATGAAGACGGGGAAATGAATCGTGCTTACGTAGGTCAACAAGTGTTTTATGATGATGAAAAAAGAAAGCAACTCAATGCAATCGTTCACCCAATCGTCGGAAAAATGATGAATCAAGAACGTGACCAATATTTAGCAGAAGGTCATCATGTCATTATGGATATTCCACTATTGTTTGAAAATCAACTTGAAGATACAGTAGATGAAGTTTGGCTCGTTTATGCATCTGAACCGATTCAACTCGATCGTTTAATGGCGCGTAATGACTTATCTATTGAAGATGCAAAAGCAAGAATTTATAGTCAAATTTCTATCGATAAAAAGAGTCGAATGGCAGATGTGGTGATTGATAATTTAGGCACTAAATTGGAATTAAAGCAAAATTTAGAACAGATTTTGATGGACAAAGGATTTTTAGAATCTTATCAGAGCGACTCGGAAGCATAATAATGAAGAACGGATATCCATAATAAAATAGATTCAGGAGTTTGGACATGCATTTGTCTAGGCTCCTGATTTTTTTCGTTTGATGATTGTGTTAACTGATAGCAAGCAATAACAAAAATTAATGGTGGAAAACGGTTTCATTTTAACGCAAATGTGATATACTGTTAAATATAAGTATAACACATTGATAAGGAGTGCTTTAAACATGACGACAAAGATTGCGATTAACGGTCTAGGGCGTATTGGCCGTATGGTTTTGAGAGTGGCATTAAATAGAGAAGATGTAGAGGTTGTAGCAATAAATGCAAGCTATCCACCCGAAACAATTGCACATCTCATTAAATATGACACAACACACGGGCGCTTTGATCAGACAGTTGAACCGGTTGAAGACGGTATACAAGTAAATGGTAAAAAAATCAAACTTGTGTCAGATCGTAATCCCGAAAATTTACCTTGGGCAGCATTAGATATCGATATTGTGGTAGAGGCAACAGGTAAATTCAACCATGGAGATAAAGCGGATGCACATATTCGAGCAGGTGCAAAAAAAGTGATTTTAACAGGACCTTCAAAAGGTGGAGACGTACAAACAATTGTGAAAGGTGTAAATGATCAAGACATCGATACAGAACGTTATGACATCTTTAGTAATGCCTCTTGTACAACAAACTGTTTAGCACCTATTGCAAAGTTATTAAATGATCGTTTTGGAATCGAAAATGGCTTAATGACAACTGTACATGCGGTCACAAATGATCAAAATAATTTAGATAATCCACATAAAGATTTACGTCGTGCACGTGCAGCTTTTGAAAGCATCATTCCAACATCTACAGGCGCAGCAAAAGCACTCGCACTTGTGTTACCTGAACTTGAAGGCAAAATGCACGGAATGGCATTACGTGTGCCGACAAAAAACGTTTCACTCGTTGACTTGGTTGTAGATTTAAAACAATCTGTAACGAAAGAAGAAGTGAATCAATTATTTAAAGACAATGATTTAAATGGTGTTGTCGCTGTATCAGATGAACCGTTAGTGTCTGATGATTTTACAACCGATGCACATTCAGCAATTGTCGATACACCTTCTACAATTGTTATGGGAGACCGCAAAGTCAAAGTGCTTGCTTGGTACGACAATGAATGGGGTTATTCAACAAGAGTCGTCGATGTGTTACAACAAATCGCTGCTCAAATCCCAAGTACAGTAACACAATAAATCGTTAATAAAGAAGTCGATGAACAATGAATCATCGACTTTTTTAGTTGTCTTGAAATCTTTTCGCCTATCATTCAATAAGTGTAATAGGCGTGTTCTTTATAAAAGTTTTTTAGGTTCAAGAACTGATTGGTATACATATTGATAGTTGGACTTATGCATGCTAACTTTTGAAATCGTGTCGTTTCATAGTATAATGGAACAAAAACTATGACTAAGAAGGTGACAAAGTCGTGAAATGTCCAAAATGCAATCATACGCAATCTCGAGTTGTGGATTCGAGACATGCAGATGATATGAATGCAATTAGAAGAAGGCGTGAATGTGACAATTGTGGTACACGTTTCACTACTTTTGAACATATAGAAATGAGTCCGCTCATTGTCGTTAAAAAAGATGGGACCCGCGAACAGTTCAATCGAGAAAAAATATTAAATGGCTTAGTGCGTTCATGTGAAAAGCGACCGGTTCGTTTCCAACAATTAGAAGAAATTACGAATCAAGTCGAATGGAAGTTGCGAGAAGAAGGCATTGCGGAAGTGTCTTCGAGAGATATCGGAGAATATGTGATGGATTTATTGATGCATGTCGATCAAGTATCTTATGTTCGTTTTGCATCTGTATATCGAGAGTTTAAAGATGTCGATCAATTATTACAATCCATGCAAGGGATATTGAAAGAAAACAAGCGGAGTGAATAACGAATGAATCAATTTATGTATCAGAATCAGTTGAGTCCGCACGACGGATTTATCGTCATGCGTCCATTTCAATATCATGCAGTACATTATGATATTTTGAATCGGTTATTTACGCCGCTCATTGGTGCTGAAGCGATCGGTGTGTACCAATTTTTGAACCAGTTTGAGTCAGCTACATTCGATCAAGGGTTTACACATTATACAATTATGTCGGAATTAAAATTGAGTCTCGCTCGTTTTAGAGAGTTTTTAGATTTGTTGGAAGGTATCGGGTTACTCAAAACGTTCGTTCGTCAATCCGAAAATACGACGCAATTTGTGTATGAGCTTATACCACCACCTACACCAGAACGCTTTTTTAATGATCCGATGTTGTCGATTTATTTTTATGAAGTTGTCGGACAAGAACGGTATCATACATTGAAAAACTATTTTATGCCCGTTCAACAAGATTTGGCAGGATTTTCTAATGTGACGAAAAAGTTTACGGATGTTTTTAAAGTACCTAAGCAACATAAGGTGACCTCAGATGAAACACTCAAAACTTCACAATATCATGGCGTTGATTTAACTGATGTGACATTTGATTTTGAATTGTTGGCAGATATGTTGCAAACGCATTATGTAAGCCAGGCCATCTTATCAGAGCCGACAAAATCTCTTATCGTTCAATTGGCCACACTCTATCGTTTATCGCCGGATGTTATGAAAACCATCATATTGAAATCGCTCAATGCAGACCAATCTTTATCGGTTAAAGATTTACGTAAACAAGCACAGAGTTACTATTTAATGGAACATCAACAACAATTACCATCTTTGCAACCACAAGTGACGGCGACCACTTCAGAACAATCAACTCAGGCACATGAAGAAACAGTGTCGAATTGGGATGAGTGGTTTGCTTTAATGGATCAAACGAGTCCCATCGTCATGCTTACGGAATATGGAGGTTCTGAGCCGCCACGTTACCAAAAAGACATGGTGGAAGAATTGGTGCAACGTGAAGGCTTTAATTTTGGTGTCATTAATATATTATTGCAATATGTGATGCAAAAAACGGATAATAACTTACCAGAAAAATATGTCTATTCTGTTGCTTCAACATGGAAAAAAAGTGGTGTGACAGACGCACGTACTGCCTATGAAAAAGCGATGGAAATTCAAAAAAATCAAGAGAAATCGAAGCAAAAACGATTAGAAGGCTATTCTCAAAATACAAATGGTAGCTATTATAACAAAAAAGAAAAAGTACCACGTTGGGTGACGCACCCAGAAGAATATGCGCAGAAGGAAGAAGATCAAGAAGCGTTAGAAAAAGATCGTGCAGCTTTCTTAAAAAGATTAGAACAAAAGAGAAGGGCGGGTGAAGATTAATGAAAAGTTTTAATAGTATCGTAGGTAGCAATCATGCTTTTGAACAAAAAATAGAACAAATCAAAAAACAAGTGTTAGCAGATCCAGATGTCAAAGCATTTTTAGAGGCACATCAATCCGAAGTCACGAATCGCATGATTGAGGAAGATCTGAATATTTTGCAGGAATATAAAGATCAACAAAAGCGTTACGATGGGACACATACGTATGAAAATTGTCCTAATTTCGTGAAAGGCCACATTCCAGAACTTTATATCGATCAACAGCATATTAAAATACGTTACAAACCTTGCCCATGTAAAATTCGACACGACGAGGAACAGAACGCGAAAAGTATGATTACCTCATTCCACATGCATCCAGATACGTTAAATGCCAAAATTAAAGATATTTATATGACACGACGCAATCGTTTAGACTTAGCCATGCAATTAGATGATTTAATTGATGCAATGATTGAGAAGCGTCCGGTCAAAGGCTTTTATTTATATGGTGAGTTTGGTACAGGGAAATCGTTTATTCTAGGTGCGATTGCAAATGAATTAAAAAATAATCGTGTTCCTTCCATGATTATTTATGTGCCAGAGTTTATTCGGACATTAAAAAATGGTTTTAAAGATGGTACGACTGCAAAACGGATTGAGCAAGTTCGTGAAGCGCGCGTATTATTTTTAGATGATTTGGGTGCTGAAGATATGACGCCGTGGGTGCGTGATGAAGTGCTCGGTCCGATTTTACATTATCGTATGATTCAAGAACTGCCAACATTTTTCAGCTCAAATATGAATTTAGAAGAGTTGGAAGCCCATTTAGCGGATACGAAAAATGGTGTGGATCGTATGAAAGCGAAACGTATTATGGAACGTGTGAAAACTTTGAGTACGCCTTATTTACTTGAAGGAGAAAATTATCGTAAGCATTGAAAAATTTAAAATTAGCGTTATAATATGTATATAAATCAATAATGATGCTAAAGTTTGAGGATATGATATCGGTATCGCTATGGTACAGGGAACTACTGTGAATGAGAATGTAGTGCATAGTCATCGATGTTACTCCCTCTATAGATAAATGGTGTTTGTAATGAACACCCGGCTCAAGACCGTTATCTTATGTAGAGATGTCACAGGATAGGTATGTGACGAATTAGGGTGGTAACACGAAAACCTCGTCCCTTTTGTTGGGATGGGGTTTTTTATTTTCTTCAATTTTAAGCAAAAATGATGTGAAATGGAGGATTATTATGGCAGAAATTAATGTGAAGTTCCCAGATGGTAATGAAAAGGCGTTTGAAAAGGGTACAACAACAGAAGAAATTGCGCAATCGATTAGTCCGGGATTACGAAAAAAAGCTGTTGCGGGTAAATTTAATCAACAAATGGTTGACTTAACACGTCCGTTAGAAGAAGATGGTGCACTAGAAATTATTACACCTGGTAGTGATGAAGCGTTAGAAGTATTACGTCATTCAACAGCACATTTAATGGCACAAGCGTTGAAACGTTTGTACGGCGATGTGAAATTTGGTGTCGGTCCAGTCATTGATGGCGGTTTCTATTATGACTTTGATATGGACGAAAAGGTTTCAAGTGATGACTTTGAAAAAATTGAAAAAACAATGAAACAGATCATTGAAGAAAACCATAAAATTGAACGTCAAGTCGTATCAAGAGATGAAGCAAAATCTATTTTTGCAAATGATCCATATAAAATGGAATTGATTGATGCGATTCCTGAAGATGAACAAGTGACATTGTACAGCCAAGGTGAGTTTACTGATTTATGTCGTGGTGTACACGTGCCGAGCACTTCTAAAATTAAGGCGTTTAAATTATTATCAACTGCCGGTGCTTATTGGCGTGGCGACAGCAATAATAAAATGTTGCAACGTATATACGGTACTGCCTTCTTTGACAAAAAAGACTTAAAAGCACATCTTCAATTATTAGAAGAGCGAAAAGAGCGCGACCACCGTCGTATCGGTAAGGAAATGGAATTGTTTACAAATAACCAACTTGTCGGGGCAGGTTTACCTTTATGGTTGCCTAATGGTGCGACAATTCGCCGTGAAATCGAACGTTATATTGTCGATAAAGAAATTAGCCTTGGTTATGACCATGTATACACTCCTGTATTGGCTAATGTAGATTTGTATAAAACATCAGGTCACTGGGATCATTACCAAGAAGATATGTTCCCTACAATGGAAATGGATGCAGATGAAGCAATGGTACTCAGACCAATGAACTGTCCACACCATATGATGATTTATGCAAACAAACCACACTCTTATCGTGAGTTGCCAATTCGTATTGCAGAGCTTGGTACAATGCACCGTTATGAAGCGAGTGGTGCTGTATCTGGTTTGCAGCGTGTTCGTGGGATGACTTTAAATGATGCACATATTTTCGTGCGACCAGATCAAATTAAAGAAGAGTTCAAACGCGTTGTTGAAATGATTTTAGATGTATATGAAGACTTTGGCTTTGAAGACTATAAATTCCGTTTAAGCTATCGTGACAAAGAGGATAAAGAAAAATATTATGACGACGATGATATGTGGAACACTGCTGAAGCGATGTTAAAAGAAGCTGTCGATGAACTCGGCTTACCATATGAAGAAGCGATTGGTGAAGCGGCATTCTACGGTCCTAAATTGGATGTTCAAGTGAAAACGGCGATGGGCAAAGAAGAAACATTGTCAACAGCACAACTCGACTTCTTATTACCGAAAAAATTTGAACTTACTTACATTGGTAAAGATGGAGAACACCATCAACCTGTAGTTATCCACCGCGGTGTCGTGTCAACAATGGAACGTTTTGTGGCCTTTTTAACTGAAGAAACAAAAGGCGCATTCCCAACTTGGTTAGCACCGCAACAAGTTGAGATTATTCCAGTTAATAACGATCTGCATTACGATTATGCGCGACAAATCCATGACGAATTAAAATCTCAAGGTGTGCGTGTGCATATTGATGATCGAAATGAAAAAATGGGTTATAAAATCCGTGAAGCACAAATGAAAAAAATTCCATATCAACTGGTTGTCGGGGACAAAGAACTTGAAAATAATGAAGTTAATGTTCGTCAATACGGTTCAAAAGATCAAAAAACAGTTGAAAAAGATACATTCATTTGGGACTTAGTTGACGAAATTCGTTTGAAAAAGCAAAGATAATGTTGATAGGTCCATAGCTATCATGTATAGTAATAATTGAAACAATTTATAATACGATTTGATTGAGTTAGAGGCGCAACTTTGATGAGTAGCAGTTGGGTTGTAGGATGGTACAAAGCCCCAATATGTGAAAGGTAAAGTTGCCGAAACGAAAATGGACCATCGCCATTTTTCGTTGGGCTAGCGTTCGAAAGGCGTTAGACTGTCACAAATGTGATGTGCTACCGATTCATAAAGTATGAGCAGGGGTGACATCAACTGAGGTGTCATCACTGCTTTTATTTTTTAATAGGTTCAATGATTGAAAATTTGTTTAGCTTCACACAATTTGTCTTAACCTCTAAGCAATTAGGAAAGGATTAAGAACATGAGTAATGAAAAAACGGAAAATCAACATGCAGTTCAACGTCATCTTAAAGACCGCCATATTTCAATGATTGCGATAGGTGGTGCCATTGGAACTGGACTGTTTATGACATCAGGAGGCGCCATTCACGATGCAGGGCCATTAGGTGCACTATTAGGTTATGCGATTATCGGTTTGATGGTATTCTTCTTAATGACATCACTCGGAGAAATGGCAACATACCTCCCAGTTACAGGGTCATTTAGTACATATGCCACACGCTTTGTCGATCCATCTTTGGGATTCGCTTTAGGATGGAATTATTGGTTTAACTGGGTGATTACAGTAGCGGCTGACGTAACAATTGCTGCTCAAGTGATTCAATACTGGGCACCACTCCAATTTTTACCGGCTTGGGCATGGAGTTGTATCTTCATGGTAATCATTTTTAGCCTTAATGCACTATCTGTGAAAGTGTATGGTGAAAGTGAGTATTGGTTTGCATTTATTAAGGTAGCAACTGTGATTGTCTTTATTATTGTCGGTTTACTCACTATTTTAGGTATTATGGGTGGTCAAGCAGTGGGCTTTGACACATTTACAACTGGAGATGCACCGATTTTAGGTGACGGCTTTGGTGGTAGCTTACTCGTCGTATTCGGCGTATTCTTAGTGGCTGGATTCTCTTTCCAAGGTACAGAGTTAGTAGGGATTACAGCAGGTGAGTCTGAAAATCCTCAGCGTGCCGTACCGAAAGCGATTAAGCAAGTGTTTTGGAGAATTTTACTCTTTTACATTTTAGCGATTTTTATTATTGGGATGCTCATTCCATACAATTCTTCTGCTTTAATGGGTGGCGGCGATGATATTGCGACTTCCCCATTTACACTTGTCTTTAAAAATGCAGGACTCGCGTTTGCTGCCTCATTTATGAATGCTGTGATTTTAACATCTGTACTATCAGCTGGTAACTCTGGTATGTATGCTAGTACACGTATGTTGTATTCAATGGGGAAAGATGGTCTTGCATCTAACGTATTTAGCCGTACGAACAAAAATGGTACACCGATATTATCTATGCTATCTACAGCATTAGTCGTTGTATTGATTTTCGTATTGCAACATGTCAGTGGCGATGCATATGAATATATCGTTGCAGCAAGTGGTTTAACAGGCTTTATTGCTTGGGTTGGTATTGCGGTGAGCCATTATCGTTTCCGTAAAGCTTTTGCCGCGCAGGATTACGATGTGCATAAGTTAAAATATCAAGCAAAGTGGTTCCCATTCGGTCCAATTCTTGCTGCTGTACTTTGTATTATTGTTATTATCGGTCAGGATGTCGACTTGATTCAGGGTGGCGATTTTGAACTCAATCGTTTCTTAATTACGTATATGGGTATCCCAGTATTTTTAGCGTTCTTCATCTATCATAAAGTCCGCTATAAAACGAAATTAATTCCATTAAAAGAGGTCAACTTAGATCCAAATGTGGAAACAGTTGAAAAAAACTTTCAAAAAAGCATTGACTAATATACACTAAGTTGGTATGATTGTATCTGTTGAATACGAAACGGACCAAGTAGAAGCTACCCGCTTCTCACCTGTAGCGACGCAGCAAGCTGTTGGCAGGTTAACGATTAAACATGTAGTGTATGTTCATGTTGACGTGAGAAGCGGGGGTTAAAAACCCTCGCTTTTTTTCGTACTTGGACCATTCGTAAACTTTTTGGAGGTGTCAACCATAGCTAAAGATCAAACGCAAGTTAACGAAAAGATTCGCGCAAAAGAATTACGTGTCATCGGACAAAATGGTGACCAATTGGGATTGAAATCTAAAAATGAAGCATTGGAAATGGCAGATCGACTTGGTTTGGATGTAGTCGTTGTCGCGCCAAATGCTAAACCACCCGTTGCTCGTATTATGGATTACGGCAAATACAAATTCGAGCAACAGAAAAAAGAAAAAGAAATGAAGAAGAAACAAAAAATCATCAACGTTAAAGAAATTCGTTTAAGCCCAACTATTGAAGAACACGACTTCAATACGAAGCTGAAAAACGGACGCAAGTTCTTAACGAAAGGTGACAAAGTTAAAGTTTCAATTCGTTTTAGAGGGCGTGCGATTACGCATAAAGAAATTGGACAACGCGTGTTAGAGCGATATACTGAAGCGTGTCAAGATCTTGCAACAATCGAGCAAAAGCCGAAAATGGAAGGTCGTCAAATGTTCCTTATGTTAGCCCCAATCAATGAAAAATAAAAAAGTGATAATAGGAGGAAAACATCATGCCTAAAATGAAAACCCACCGCGGAGCTGCGAAACGTGTAAAAAGAACTGGATCTGGTCAACTTAAACGTTCTAGAGCTTACACTTCACACTTATTCGCTAACAAATCAACAAAGCAAAAGCGTCAATTACGTAAAGCTTCATTAGTATCAAAAAGTGATGCAAAACGCGTAAAACAATTATTAACATACGTTAAATAATCATTCTAAAGTACGAAAATATGTGAGAGGTATGACAGAAACGCATACCGTAGAGATAAAAGGAGGAATTTATTATGCCACGTGTTAAAGGTGGAACAGTAACAAGAGCGCGTCGTAAAAAGACAATCAAATTAGCTAAAGGTTACTTCGGTGCGAAAAGCACATTATATAAAGTTGCAAAACAACAAGTTATGAAATCAGGTCAATATGCATTCCGTGACCGTCGTCAAAGAAAACGTGATTTCCGTAAATTATGGATTACACGTATCAATGCGGCTGCACGTCAACATGACATGAGTTATTCTCGTTTAATGAACGGTTTAAAACAAGCGGGTATCGACATCAACCGTAAAATGTTATCAGAAATCGCTATCTCAGATGAGAAAGCATTTGCTGAATTAGTAAACCAAGCTAAAGCAGCTTTAAAATAGTAGAGAAAGAGTTGGGGTCTATTGTGACGCGCCAACTCTTTTTCATTATGACTTTACCATCATTCGTTTCTTTTGTTACGATATAAAAAACGAATAAAAGGAGCTCACAATGTCAAAATTTGATGAACAAATTACTGTAGTCCCACGTCGTCTATTATTTGAAGAAGAGGCGCTCGCATTTAATGGGTTTTTAGATCAATCCGAAGAGAACGGTCAAAAAATATATGAAAAGCTCTCTCAATATGAAGTGAAAAGACGCGGTGATATGGAAGAAGATCCGAGTTTTAAACAATTGATTAGTTATTGCTTGATTGAAAACGAGCATGATGAATTACTTGTCTATGAACGATTATCCGGTGGCGGAGAGGCACGACTTCATGGCAACGCATCTATCGGTGTTGGCGGCCATATGAATGATGTACCTGAAGCGCGCAATATTGATGAAGTAATTAAAACGAATGCAAGTCGAGAACTTGAAGAAGAAATTGGTATTAAAATTGACGATGAAACACCGCTTGAATTTATTGGCTTTATTAATGATGATCATAATGAAGTAGGTCAAGTCCATATCGGTGTTGTTTTTAAAGTGAAAGTTCAACAACAAGATGTCGAAGTACGTGAAACAGATACGCTAAAGATTCAATGGCAGCCAATAAGCCAAATCAATGATACCAGCGTATTCGAATCATGGAGCGCGTTAATATTAGAACAGTTGAAATAGGTGAGTTTGATGACTGATATCATTCCGTTTCCTAAGCTCAAAGAAAAATTAATACAGGATATTACAGAAGCATTCGACAAAGAACAATACGAACATGTCTATGACCATTTCAATGCGTACGAACGCCATTTTGAATTAACTTCTGAACTGGCAGTATTAAAATGCGATGTATTATGGCAACTCGGTGCTTATCTTGAACTAAAAGAAGAAGCTAACATTTTAATGATGCAAGGTTTTCCGCCGTATGATACTTTTATCGTGTATTACATTAAAAGCTTATATGCCTTAGAGCAATATAAAGCAACGGTTGAAATGGTGGAACAAGTGCTCGATGAAGTTGATGCGCATGAAACACGAATGATATTGTTGCCTTTTAAAAATCAAGCGCAATCTAAATTGGATGAACGACAAGATTATATGCTGCACCGATTACAGCGTTTTACTGAGCTAAGTCATTATGATCAAACGCAATTAGTGCTGACATTAATTGATGATCGTGCCTATCAATTTGGTGAAACAATGGCCTACTTGTTAGTTCATGAGCCTATCGTATCAAGTGTTCAAAGTTTAATGCTAGAATATTTGCGTTTTGCTGAATACAATCAGCGTATTACAGTAGATAAAAACTTCCGTCAAATACAAGTGATACCAGCAACGCTACCGGGTATTGAAGAAACAGTCTTTAGAAGTCAATTGTTGCCAACAGTAATTGATGCATTAGAAGTCGAGATACCCGCTCTTGCACAAGAAGCCTATATTTTACTCAATACAAATAACGTGATGCTTTATCCAGTCAATATTTTAGACTATGGGACTGTAGAGATGTGGCGTGAAGCTTATATTGCATATTTCCATCAGCTCATGGGTAACGAAGTCAGTGTAGATTCATCACACATAGAGATATTTAAACTCATAAAATCGTTAAATACATAGGTCTCATTATTTCAAACAAAGTCAACCTATGTTATAATAAAGAAGTTGAAAAATTTTAAAAATGATAAATCATGGAGGTTTTTATACATGACAGCAACTTGGGAAAAAAAAGAAGGTAACGAAGGATTATTACAAGTATCCGTACCTGCAGAAGAAGTAGATAAAGCTTTAGATCAAGCTTTCAAAAAAGTGGTAAAACAACTTAATGTACCTGGTTTCCGTAAAGGGAAAGTACCGCGTCAAATTTTTGAACAACGTTTTGGCGTAGAAGCTTTGTATCAAGATGCAGTAGACATCTTATTACCAAAAGCTTACAGTGAGGCTGTTCTAGAAGCGGGTATTAATCCAGTAGATCAACCTGAAATTGAAGTGACACAAATTGAAAAAGGTCAACCATTTACATTTGATGCAACTGTCATCGTTGAACCTGAAGTACAATTAGGTGACTACAAAGGTTTAGAAATCGAAAAACAAGACACTGAAGTAACTGAAGAAGAATTCAACAATGCAGTAGAACAACGTCTTGACGCAATGACTGATATGGTTGTTAAAGAAGACGGTCAAGTTGAAGAAGGCGACACAGTGAACTTAGACTTCGATGGTTATGTTGATGGTGAACAATTCGAAGGCGGTCAAGCTGAAGGATACGACTTAGAAATCGGTTCAGGTATGTTCATTCCTGGTTTCGAAGCACAACTTGTAGGCTTAAAAGTTGGAGAAGAAAAAGATGTCGAAGTGACATTCCCAGAAGAATACCATGCAGAAGAATTAGCTGGTAAACCTGCAGTATTTAAAACAAAAATTAACGAAATTAAAGCTAAAGAAGTACCAGAATTAGATGATGAGCTTGCAAGTGAATTAGATTCTAATGCAAACAATGTAGAAGAATTCAAAGCAAACTTACGTCAACAACTTGAAGAACAAAAGAAAACAGATGCTGAAAATGCACAAAAAGAGGAAGCAATTACTTTAGCAACTGACAATGCGACAATCGATATTCCAGAAGCTATGGTACGTACAGAACAAGATCGTATGATGAGCGAATTTGCACAACGTATCCAACAACAAGGTTTAGATTTAAACACTTACTTCCAAATTTCAGGTCAATCAGAAGATGATTTACGTGAACAAATGAAAGAAGATGCTGAGTTACGTGTGAAAACAAACTTAACTTTAGCTGCAATTGCAGATGCAGAAAATATTGAAGTAACTGATGAAGATGTTGATAAAGAGCTAGAAACAATGAGCGAACAATTTAACATCTCTGTAGAAGATATTAAACAAACACTTGGTAACACTGACATTGTTAAAAACGATGTTCGCGTGAAAAAAGTGATTGACTTATTAGTAAACGAAGCGAAATTAGTTGAAAGTACTTCAGAAGACAACAAAGAAGAAGCTTAAGCACGCATATGATGATAATGCGTCATATTGTAAACTTTCATATTAATTTTGAATGATAAAATTTAATGAAAGTTTTGCAGTGGGACCGCACATCAATCGAAAGTGATGTGTGGTTCTGCTACACAACGCTCAATGAACCGTTTCGTCATGATGTATTTTAATATGATGTGAACTCAACCGGGGTGGGTTGTTGAAGTCAAATGTTAGTCGTTTGATAACAACCGCACTCCGCTTAGTATTTATGACAACATCTTATCAAACGGCTGTGCTAATGTATCTTTGCATATGATTTGATTTTTATCTCTCTAGCACTTAGTATATTAACGGCAAGCTTGGGGAAGTTCATTCAACAAGTTTGAGTGTATCTTTTGTTGGATGAAGCGTTGGTATGAAACTTTATGAAGACACTACAAATTAAAATAGATGAGATACAGAAGTTGAGGATGACTTTTACTGGAGCGAACAAAACTCACATTTTTTGTGTTGAATTGTGTAAAATGCAAAAAACTTGAAATAGTCTCTATTTGCGTAATAGAATGCTTTCTAGTATAGTCGTAAAAGAACAGGGGTGTAATAAAGTATGTTTAAATTCAATGATGATGAAGAAAACTTAAAATGTTCTTTCTGTGGTAAAGATCAAGACCAAGTTAAAAAATTGGTAGCAGGTAGCGGTGTTTATATTTGTAATGAATGTATTGAGCTATGTGCAGAAATCGTTGAAGAAGAATTAAATCAACAACAAGCAGAAGAACTCACTGAATTACCAACACCAAAAGAAATTATGGACCAATTAAATAGTTATGTCATTGGTCAAGAAAAAGCGAAAAAATCATTGGCAGTAGCGGTTTATAATCACTACAAACGTGTGCAACAACTTGGGCCTAAAGACGATGATGTTGAACTACAAAAAAGTAACGTCGCTTTAATTGGACCAACAGGTAGTGGTAAGACATTGCTCGCACAAACGCTAGCACGTACGTTAAATGTGCCTTTCGCTATTGCGGATGCAACAAGTCTTACAGAGGCAGGCTACGTGGGTGAAGACGTTGAAAACATCTTACTGCGTTTAATCCAAGCTGCTGATTTTGACATTGATAAAGCAGAAAAAGGCATTATCTATGTCGATGAAATTGATAAAATTGCCCGCAAGTCAGAAAACACGTCAATTACACGTGACGTTTCAGGTGAAGGTGTACAACAAGCGCTGCTTAAAATTTTAGAAGGTACAACAGCAAGTGTGCCGCCACAAGGTGGACGTAAACATCCGAACCAAGAGTTTATTCAAATCGATACGACAAATATCTTATTTATTCTTGGTGGTGCGTTTGATGGTATTAATGAAGTCATTAAACGTCGTCTCGGTGAAAAAGTGATTGGTTTTGCTAGTAATGAAGCGTCTAATTATGACGAAGCAAGTTTATTAGAGCAAATCCGTCCAGAAGATTTACAAACTTATGGCTTAATCCCTGAGTTTATTGGACGTGTACCAATCGTTGCAAACCTTGAAACACTCGATGTTGAGGCCTTGAAAAATATTTTAACGCAACCTAAAAATGCATTAGTTAAACAGTACACTAAGATGCTTGAGTTAGACGATGTTGCACTAGAATTCACTGACGAAGCATTAGAAGCAATTAGCGAAAAAGCTATCGAAAGAAAAACGGGTGCACGTGGATTGCGTTCAATTATTGAAGAAGCTTTAATTGATATTATGTATGACATTCCTTCTACAGAAAACGTCGCTAAAGTTGTCATTACAAAAGATACTATTGTAAATGAAACAGAACCTGAACTCTACGACGCTGAAGGTAATCTTGTGAATACAACTAAAACATCTGCATAAAATCACGGTTCAGTCATCGAACGATTGAGCGTGATTAATTAAAAAAGGCTGAGTTACGTAATCAGGTCGGATTATGACTCAGCCTTTTTATTTTTTATGACGATAAAATAACAAATGTGAAAAAAATTAAATCATCATTATTTTAAGCGCGTATAACCGAACATTTGTTGAAAAACTTCGAGCATTTAAGGTAATCTAAAAAGAGTATGATGATACATAAAAGAGGTGCAAAATTGATGAAAATCAACCCAAATGAAGTAGACATTTTAATAAGTGCTGTTAAACCAGAGCAATATCCAGAATTAGGTTTGCCTGAAGTTGCATTAAGTGGCCGTTCAAATGTTGGCAAGTCGACATTCATTAATAGTATGATTGGTCGAAAAAATATGGCGAGAACGTCTCAACAACCTGGTAAAACACAAACTTTAAACTTTTTTAACATTGATAACCAATTGATTTTTGTCGATGTTCCGGGCTACGGTTATGCAAAAGTAAGTAAAAAGCAACGTGAAGCTTTCGGTAAAATGATCGAAACGTATATCACTTCACGAGAAGCATTAAAACTTGTAATTCAATTAGTCGATTTACGTCATCCACCGACGGAAGATGATGTGTTAATGTATGACTTTTTGAAATACTATGATATACCTACGCTCATTATTGCAACGAAAGAAGACAAAATCCCTAAAGGTAAAGTGCAAAAACATATAAAAGTCATTAAAGAGAAACTAGAATTAGACCCAGGCGATCAAATTATTAGTTACTCATCAATTGAGAAAAAGAAACAAGATCAAATTTGGGCAGCTATTAGTGCATTTATTGAGCAAGATTAACCCATTTCACTAGATGAAAATCATGCACGATGCTAATTATGTCAAAAATTTGGAAAGTCGTTTAAAATTCTCATCATGATTATGCATTTTTAATTAGAATGACTCTAATCTATGTTATAATGTAGTCATTGTAGAATATATGGGGGCATAAGCATGTACTTAATAGCAGTTAGTGTGAATCATCGAACAGCTGATGTGGCATGTCGTGAAAAACTTTCATTTCAAGAAGAGAATATGACACACGTACACGAAGCATTGTTCGAGACGAAATCCATTTTAGAAAACGTGATTTTATCAACGTGTAACCGTACTGAAGTGTATGCGGTCGTTGATCAAATTCATACGGGTCGTTACTATATTCAAAGATTTCTAGCACGACAATTTAATTTTGAAGTAGATGACATTAAAACAATCTCTGAAGTGAAGACTGAAGATGAAGCGATTGAACATCTGTTCAGAGTCACTGCTGGCTTAGACTCGATTGTATTAGGTGAAACGCAAATTTTAGGTCAAATGAGAGATGCATTTTTCACAGCACAAGAAGCGGGGACAACAGGTGCGATTTTTAATGAATTGTTTAAACAAGCCATTACATTTAGTAAAAAGGCACATCATGAAACCGATATTGCTGATAATACAATTAGTGTGTCATATGGTGCAGTTGAACTGGCGAAAAAAATGTTCGGCAAAATGAATAAAACACATGCTTTAGTCATTGGTGCGGGTGAAATGGCTGAATTAGCTGTATTAAACTTAAAAGGTGCAGGCGTGAATCATATTACAGTCATTAACCGTACATTATCCCGTGCACAAGCTTTAGCAGACAAGCATGGCGTTCAGGTCGGTAACTGGGCGGCATTAGGAGAAGCTATCGTTTCGGCGGATATCGTAATCAGTTCAACGAGTGCAGAACAATTTATTATTACAAAAGAGATGTTAGAAATGTGCCAAAGCGTTTCAAAATCATCTCAAAAAGTCATGATTGATATTGCTGTACCAAGAGATATTGAACCTGAAGATGTGTCGCATTCAGAGTTGTTTATTTATGATGTCGATGATTTAAAAGGTCTTGTTGATGCGAACTTACGTGAACGTCAACTGGCAGCAGAACAAATTGCAGCACGTATTCCAAATGAAATTGACAAGCATAATGAATGGGTACGTATGCTCGGTGTCGTTCCGGTCATTCGTGCGTTACGAGAAAAAGCAATGCAAATTCAACAAGATACGATGGATAGCATTTGTCGTAAATTACCCAACATGTCAGAGCGTGAACGCAAAGTGATTTCAAAGCATACGAAGAGCATCATTAATCAAATGTTAAAAGATCCAATCAAACAAGCCAAAGAGATTAGTGATGACAAGCATGCGGATGCGAAGTTGGCACTTTTCCAAGAAATTTTTGATTTAGAAGTTGAAGCAGATTATAAAGCACAAGCGATTGAAAAGAAAAAATCTGTGTTAAAAGAAAGATTACTCAGTATAGAAACTTAAAGAACGGTGATGCTATGGAAGAAGCGTTTTTCATACGTTTTCATGAAATCATTTTATTGATTTATTTAATCAGTATGGTGTGTTTGATAATAGATGTGTTTCAAAAGAATTATCGTCTACAAAATATAGGGTTCTATGCTTTAGGGATTGTTTGGTTTTGTCAAACAATCTCTTTAACTATGTTTATTATATGGCAAAAGCAACTCCCTTTAACCTCTTTAATAGAAAGTTTTTATGTATTAACGTGGTTGATTTTGACAATTACCTTTGTGCTGTCTGTGTTGCGACATTCTGAATTTATGATCGCCTTTTTAAATGTGATAGGTTTTGTATTTATGACGATCCATACGTTCCATCCGAGACAATTTAAACTTGATGGCGCGCGTCTCACAGCTTTGAATGAATTACTATTTTTCCACATTTCACTTGCATTGTTGAGTTATGTGATTTTCGCAGTTGCATTTGTGAATGCGATTATTTATTTAATACAGTATCGAAATTTAAAAGAGAAGCGGTTTACACAAAATTTCTTTAGAATGAGTAGTATTGCAACACTTGAAAAATTAGTGTTTTATAGTTCTTTAATGGGTGTCATATTTATGTTTATTAGTCTCGTTTTAGGCATTCAATGGGGCATGGTATCCATTGGTTATGGCATCTTTTTAGACTTAAAAGTGATATCGTCAATTATCATTTTTTTCGCGTATTCTATTTTTATTGCATTAAGATTGACGCGTCGATTTAAGCAGTCGTTTTTAATGAATCTCAATATTGTGTTATTTTTATGCTGTATGATGAATTTAGTCGTGGTGACACAATTATCAACATTTCACCAATGGACCGGAGTTTAACTTATTTTAATTGGAGGAAAGCGCTATGCGTAAACTTATCGTCGGCTCAAGAAGAAGTCAGCTCGCATTGACTCAAAGCCAACAATTCATAGATCGTTTAAAAGAAGTCGATCCTACTTTAGATATCGAAATTAAGGAAATTGTAACAAAAGGGGATCAAATTGTAGATCGCCAATTATCTAAAGTGGGTGGCAAAGGGTTATTCGTCAAAGAGATACAAAATGAATTATTTAGTGGAGACATTGATTTGGCGATTCATTCGTTAAAAGATGTTCCGAGTGAATTGCCTGATGGCCTTACTTTGGGGTGTATTCCCGATCGTGAAAATCCATATGATGCTTTCATTTCAAAAAATCATATCCCGTTGGAAGAACTTCCAGATGGCAGTATTATTGGGACAAGTTCCTTAAGACGAGGTGCTCAAATTTTAGCGAAATATCCTAATCTCGAAATCAAATGGATTAGAGGAAATATAGATACACGATTGAAAAAGTTAGAAACAGAAGATTATGATGCGATTATTTTGGCAGCAGCTGGATTGAAACGCATGGGTTGGTCTGATGATATAGTGACGACTTATTTAGATGAAGCGTTACTCGTACCTGCTATTGGTCAAGGTGCGCTCGGTATTGAATGCCGTGCTGATGATGAAGAATTATTAGCATTACTCGCAAAAGTACATAATGAAGATGTTGCTGCATGTGTGACAGCTGAGCGAACGTTTTTAAAAGAAATGAATGGGAGTTGTCAAGTGCCAATAGGGGGCTATGCAACGCGTAAAAATGATTCAGAGATTCAATTTACCGGTTTGATCATGTCTCCAGATGGTAAACAAAGATTTGAATACACATTTTCAGGTCAAAATCCAGTTGAAGTGGGTAGTGAAGTGAGTCGTGTCCTTAAATCTCAAGGTGCGGATAAAATTATTCAAGCTTTAAATGAGAAAGAGGTGTAAATGTTGAAGCCTATTGTAGTGATGACCCAAACACAACGTTATATTGATCAACGCGCTCGTATCGTTCATCTTCCATTTGTGACGACTGAACCGCTTCCTTTTGATCAAGCAGTGCTAAGTCTTCACTATGATTGGCTTGTTTTTACATCTAAAAATGCCGTTACACATTTTCAACCTTATTTAAAGAGGATAGACTTTAAGAAATTAGCAGTGATCGGCGCTAAAACGAAAGCATATTGTGAGGAACAAGGGTTGCAAGTTGATTTCTATCCAACAGATTATTCACAAGAAGGCTTTCTTAATGCATTTCCAACTCAAAAAGGACAGCGAATATTGATTCCATCAAGTCAGCATGCGCGGCCGTTACTCCATGAGACTTTGCGAACACGTGGATGCGATGTCGAAAAAATTGACTTGTATAGACCGCGCACATTAATAGAAAATGTTAGACAGGTGCAAGTACTTATTGAAGCGGGACAAGTGCATGCATTGACTTTTGCCAGTGCTTCAGCTGTGAAAGCATTTTTTGAAAACGATCCACCACAAAACTTCAATCGTTATTATGCAATCGGTCAACAAACAGCACGACAAATTCAAGATTATGGCTTTTCATGTTCTATGGCTGACATACAAACATTAGAAGCAATGGTGACTAAAATATTAGAAGAGAGGGTTCAATAATGAAATTTGATAGACATAGACGATTACGTTCATCAAAAGTGATGCGCGATATGGTGAGAGAAACACATGTAAGAAAAGAAGATTTGATTTACCCTATTTTTGTAGTAGAAAAAGATGATGTTAAAACAGAGATTAAATCTTTACCTGGTGTATATCAAATCAGCTTAAACTTGCTCCATGAAGAATTGAAAGCAGCATATGATTTAGGCATTCGTGCGATTATGTTCTTTGGTATTCCGAATGAAAAAGATGCATGTGGTACAGGCGCTTTTATTGATGATGGTATTATTCAAAAAGCGACACGTTTAGCGAAGTCAATGTATGATGATTTATTAATTCTTGCCGATACATGTTTATGTGAATATACGGATCATGGTCATTGTGGAGTCATTGACCCACATACACATGATGTCGATAATGATCAAACATTACCGTTTCTCGTTCAAACGGCCATTTCTCAAGTGAAGGCGGGCGCAGATATTATCGCACCAAGTAATATGATGGATGGCTTTGTGGCAGCGATTCGCGAAGGTTTAGATGAAGCAGGTTACTATCACATTCCAATTATGAGTTATGGAATCAAATATGCCTCAAGCTTTTTCGGTCCATTCCGTGATGCCGCAGAATCTGCACCGTCATTTGGCGATCGTAAAACGTATCAAATGGACCCAGCAAATCGTCTTGAAGCATTACGTGAATTGGAATCGGATTTAAACGAGGGTGCGGATATGATGATTGTCAAACCAGCATTAAGCTACCTTGATATTATTCGTGATGTACGCAACAATAGCAATATACCCATTATTGCCTACAATGTGAGCGGTGAGTACAGTATGACAAAAGCAGCAGCATTAAATGGTTGGATTGACGAAGAGAAAGTCGTTATGGAACAAATGGTCTCTATGAAGCGTGCAGGTGCAGACATGATCATCACTTACTTTGCGAAAGATATTTGTCAATATTTAGATCAACAATAATAGGAGGCGACAATTTTGCGTTATAATCAATCAATTAAAGCGTTTGAAAAAGCAGAACAACTTATGCCAGGTGGCGTTAACAGCCCCGTACGAGCATTTAAATCAGTAGATACACCAGCGATTTTCATGGCGCGTGGTGAAGGCAGCCGAATTTATGATATTGATGGCAATGAATATATCGACTATGTGCTCAGTTGGGGGCCACTGATTTTAGGTCATCGTGATCCTAAGGTAATTGAAGCGATTCATGATGTGGTAGAACGCGGCACAAGCTTTGGAGCATCTACTTTAGAAGAAAATCGTTTAGCTGAATTAGTGATTGAGCGTGTTCCTTCTATTGAAAAAGTGAGAATGGTGTCTTCTGGGACTGAAGCAACATTGGACACATTACGTTTAGCGCGTGGTTACACTGGTAAAAACAAAATCATTAAATTTGAAGGAAACTATCACGGTCATAGTGATTCGTTGCTAATTAAAGCGGGTTCTGGTGTAGCAACTTTAGGCTTACCAGATTCACCAGGTGTTCCAGAAGGTACGGCTAAAAATACGATTACTGTCCCTTATAATGATTTAGAAGCTGTTAAATATGCTTTTGAAGAATTTGGTGACGATATTGCAGCAGTGATTGTAGAGCCGGTTTCAGGAAATATGGGTGTAGTACCACCTATTAATGATTTCTTGCAAGGCTTACGTGATATTACGAAAGAAAATGATGCTTTACTTATTTTTGATGAGGTCATGACAGGATTTCGCGTAGGTTACAACTGTGCACAAGGTTACTTTAACGTTATTCCAGATTTAACGTGCCTAGGTAAAGTGATTGGTGGCGGTTTGCCAGTAGGTGCTTTCGGCGGACGTAAAGAAATTATGGATCACATTGCACCGAGTGGCGACATTTATCAAGCGGGTACATTGTCAGGTAATCCGTTAGCAATGACAAGTGGTTATATGACATTAAGCCAACTCACACCAGAAAGTTATGACTATTTTAATGAACTGGGTGATATGTTAGAACAAGGATTAACTGAAATTTTTGGTAAACATCAAGTGCCATTAACAGTGAATAGAGCCGGTTCGATGATTGGTTTCTTCTTAAATGAAGGACCAGTAACAAACTTTAAAGAGGCGAACCAATCTGATTTAGCATTGTTTAGTCAACTGTATCGTGAACTTGCCGAACAAGGCATCTTTCTGCCGCCATCACAATTTGAAGGCATGTTTCTATCGACTGCACATACAAAAGAAGACATTGAAAAAACATTGCACGCTTTTGACGTGGCGTTAGAGCGTATCGGTAAATAATTGTATAACGAATTCGAATGAGGTTGGGGACATGTTTTCCCGACCTTTATTTTTGTGATGATGTAAAATGGATGAAAGCATGAACGCTTTGATTTTATAGTCACGGAACATGGGGGATCACAAGCATTCGCTATAAGTTTTACGAATTGCAAGTTCAATAGAAAAGCGTATAATATATGATTGCTATGAACACATTGAAGTCGATTCACAGCGATTTCAACGACGCGATTCACTGTGTTAAAAATGATAGGAGGCGAGGCCATGGCACAAAATAAATTGTTCAATAATATACTTGTTTTAGTTATTGCGGTTTTATTTGGTTGGATATTGTTTGCATTGCATATCATGTTGCCATGGATGTTTGGCCCAATATTGGCGAGTATTTTTGTCGTTAAAGTTTTGAAACGAGATGTTCAGTGGCCGTTTTGGTTAAGTGAACTGGGGTTAATTATGCTTGGTGTTCAGATTGGGACGTCATTTACTAGAAGTGTGACAAGTGATATTAAAGATGACTGGCTCGCAATTGTTGTGGTGAGTGTACTCATATTACTGTTAGCACTTGTCGTCTCTATTGGTTTTAGAAAAATCGCACAGGTTAATCGTGAAACGGCTATTTTAAGTGTGATTCCTGGGGCGTTAAGTCAGATGATTGTCATGGCTGAAGAAAATAAAAAAGCGGACATTCTTGTTGTGAGTTTAACACAAACATCACGTGTCATTTTCGTCGTATTGTTAGTGCCATTAATCTCATTTTTCTTTAAAACCGATCACTCGAATCGTGGCTCGCAAATGAATGTGCAATATTTAACAGATGTTTTAACCATTCAACACGTCATGTTTATCGCAATAGGCATTGCAGTCGTATATATGCTCATGAAGTGGATTCATTTTCCTACTAAAATGTTAATGGCACCTATTATCGTGCTCATTATTTGGAATTTTGTAACGAATCTCACTTTTACGCTTGATGCGCCAATCATTGCAGGTGCACAAATTATATATATGATTCGTGTTGGTATTCAAATCGCACATTTAACGGATCAATTAAGAGGGCGAATTGCAGTCGCGATCGCTTATCAAAATGTCATGCTTATTTTGGGTGCCTTAGTAATGGTTTATCTCGTTCAATTTATTAATCATGCTTCTATTGATGAGTTGTTCTTAGGTGCAGCACCTGGTGGAATGAGTCAAATTGTCTTGGTTGCGTTAGATATCGGTGCGGACGTTGCGATGATATCAAGTTATCATATTTTTCGTATATTCTTTATTTTATTTTTAATTGCGCCACTTGTAAGCTGGTATTTGAAATATTTGGAGCGTAAAAATAGTGATTATAAAAATGAAGGAGATCGGACATAAAAAAGGAAGGGGGTGGGAAAACTTAATCTCCCATTCCCTTTTTTGATGGAATGATTGATGGTGACATTGAAAGGTTTTACTATCCTCGTCTAACGATTCGGACATGATACTAAATGACTGTTATACATACCAGCAGCTTCCATAAACGAAAATGCTGTGACAGGACCGATAAACTTAAATCCATATTTTTTTAATGCTTTCGATAATGCTTTTGCAGTGTCATCTACAGTAATACGTTCTTCAACGGACTGATATTTAAAATCAACCGGTTGACCGTCGACAAATGACCAAAGAAATGCGCTGAAGCTATCGTAATCTTTCTCAATTTGAATATAGCCTTTTGCTTGTGCAACGATTGCTTCTAACTTAGGACGATGGTGTATGATATTGGGGAATGACATTAAAGCATCAATATCTTCATCGCGCATTTGTGCAATTTGATATGGGTCGAAATTGTGAAACGCCTGTTGATAGGCTTCTTTCTTTTTTAAAATAGTTAACCACGAAAGACCCGCATGTTGTGATTCTAGAGCTAACAACTCAAATAAAGCGAGTGAATCATACAGTGGCTTGCCCCAGAAGTGATCGTGATAATCGAGATAAAGTGGATCTTTTGTACCAAATGCACATGGGTTCATGTTTTCGTTCCTCCTTGTATTGACTTCATTGTCGTTTCAGTATACTATAAGAATGAAATTAAAAATAGTGTGAGGGAAGAGTAAGTTATTCACTTTTTTTAGAGAGTGCATGGTTGCTGAAAATGCATAAAAGTTTTAACTGAAGGTAGCCCGTTTCGAACTTTAATTGAACTCAGAGTAGGTTAAAGCGTGTCATGAGCGTTAATCATAAGAGAGCAGTAGTGTGGGTTTGTTATGTCCACATTATTGAATATAGGTGGTACCGCGGAACATCCGTCCTATTTTGGACAGGTGTTTTTTTATTTTATTGGAGGGATTTTTAATGGAAATGAAACCGAAATATAATCCGCAAGAAGTTGAAGCGGGTCGATATCAAAAATGGTTAGATCAAGAATTATTTAAACCAAATGAAAAGTCAGATCAACCTACATATACAATTGTGATTCCACCGCCGAACGTAACTGGAAAGTTGCATTTAGGGCATGCATGGGATACAACATTGCAAGATATTTTAACGCGTATGAAACGTATGCAAGGCTATGAAACACTTTATTTACCTGGTATGGACCATGCTGGTATTGCAACTCAAGCGAAAGTAGAAGCGAAAATGAGAGAAGAAGGCATTTCTCGTCACGATATTGGACGTGAAAAGTTTCTTGAAAAAGCTTGGGAATGGAAAGAAGAATACGCATCATTTATCCGTCAACAATGGGCGAAGTTAGGTCTTGGTTTAGATTATTCTAGAGAGCGTTTTACGTTGGACGCTGGCCTAAGCAAAGCTGTGCGTAAAGTGTTCGTTGATATGTACAATAAAGGATTGATTTATCGTGGTGAGCGTATCATTAACTGGGATCCAGCTGCGAGAACAGCATTGTCTGATATTGAAGTTGTTCATGAAGACGTAAATGGTAAGTTTTATCACTTCAAATATCCATTTGCTGATGGTGAAGGTTATATGGAAATTGCAACGACACGTCCTGAAACGATGCTAGGTGATACAGCGATTGTCGTTAATCCTGATGACGAACGTTACCAAGATGTGATCGGCAAAAAAGTCATTTTACCTATCGTTGGTCGCGAATTGCCAATTATTGCAGATGATTATGTAGACAAAGAGTTCGGTAGTGGTGCGATGAAAGTAACACCTGCACATGACCCGAATGACTTTGAAATTGGGAATCGCCACGATTTAGAACGTATTGTTGTAATGGATGAAGCGGGTCGCATGAACGCTGAAGCCGGCAAATATGAAGGCATGGACCGTTTTGAGTGTCGTAAACAACTTGTTAAAGACTTGTTAGAAGAAGGTTTAGTCATTAAAATCGATGACCATGTACATTCAGTAGGTCATTCTGAACGTTCAGGTGCTGTTGTTGAGCCTTATTTATCGACGCAATGGTTCGTTAAAATGGCGCCACTTGCTGAACAAGCATTAAACAATCAAAAAACAGATGGACGTATTGATTTTGTACCACCACGTTTCGAAAAAACATTCAATCGATGGATGGAAGAAATTCGTGACTGGACAATCTCAAGACAATTATGGTGGGGACATCAAATTCCTGCATGGTACCATAATGAAACAGGTGAAATTTTTGTTGGCGAAGAAGCACCAGACGATATTGAAAATTGGACACAAGATGAAGATGTCCTTGATACGTGGTTCTCTAGTGCGTTATGGCCATTTTCAACACTCGGTTGGCCGAATGAAGAGGCAGAAGACTTTAAACGTTTCTATCCAACGAATGTATTAGTAACGGGATACGACATTATTTTCTTCTGGGTTGCACGTATGATTTTCCAAGGTTTAGAGTTCACAGGACAAAAGCCATTTAATGACGTTTTATTACATGGTTTAGTCCGTGCTGAAGATGGGCGCAAAATGAGTAAGTCATTAGGTAACGGTGTGGACCCAATGGACGTCATTGATCAATATGGTGCTGACAGTCTTCGTTATTTCTTGGCAACAGGTTCTTCACCAGGTCATGACTTACGTTATTCAACAGAAAAAGTTGAATCAGTATGGAACTTCATAAATAAAATTTGGAATGCTGCACGTTTTAGTTTGATGAATATTGGTGACACATTCAAATTTGAAGATATTGATTTATCAGGCAATTTATCAGTTGCAGATCAATGGATATTGACGCGCTTGAATGAAACGATTGAAACGGTCACACAGCTAAGCGACAAGTACGAATTTGGCGAAGTGGGTCGCGTATTGTATAATTTTATTTGGGACGAGTTCTGTGACTGGTACATTGAAATGAGTAAAATTCCAATGAACGGTGACGATGAAGATCAGAAAAATGTGACGCGTTCTGTATTAAGCTATACTTTAGATCGAATGATGCGTTTATTACATCCATTTATGCCGTTTGTCACTGAACACATTTGGCAAAACTTACCGCACGAAGGTGAATCTATTGTGACAAGTGCATGGCCAACAGTGGATCAATCATTGATGTTTGAAGAAAGTAAAGATGTGATGGAACAATTAGTGGAAATTATTAAATCTGTCCGTCAATCACGTTTAGAAGTGAATACTCCTTTATCTAAAGAGATTCCAATTAAAATTCAAGCTAAAAATGATACAGTTCAACAATTATTAAAGACAAACCAACATTACTTGGAACGCTTCTGTAACCCAAGTATCCTTGAAATTGAAACACAAATTGATATTCCGGATAAAGCAATGACGACTGTCGTTGCTGCAGGTGAAGTTATTTTACCTATTGAAGGTCTCATTGATATGGACAAGGAATTAGAACGTCTAGAGAAAGATTTACAAAAATGGCAAAAAGAGTTAGATCGCGTTAATAAAAAATTATCAAACGACAACTTTGTGAATAAAGCACCTGAGCACGTCATTAATGAAGAAAAAGAGAAACAAGTAAAATATCAAGAGAAGTATGATGGTGTTAAGGCGAGAATCGAACAATTAAAAGCGTAGGAGTCTTAGTTATGAATTATCTAGACAGTTTATATTGGATACATGAAAGAACAAAATTCGGCATTAAACCAGGTGTAAAACGTATGGAATGGATGCTTGATCAACTTGGTAATCCACAACAGTACATCCGAGCTATTCATGTAGGTGGAACAAACGGGAAAGGTTCTACCGTTGCATATTTACGTGAAGCTTTACTCAAAAATGATTACCAAGTAGGTACTTTTACGTCTCCATATATCGAAACATTTAATGAACGAATCAGTTTAAATGGTTTACCAATTACAAACGAAGATATAGTAGCGCTAGTGGCTCGTGTGAAACCGGTGAGTGAAATGATGGAGGAACAAACTGAGTTAGGCGTTGCGACCGAATTTGAGATTATCACAACGATGATGTATCTCTATTTCGGCGAGCTTCATCCAGTTGATTTTGTTATTGTTGAAGCCGGGCTAGGTGTCAAAAACGATTCTACAAATGTGATTCAGCCCTTGATGAGTATTTTAACGAGTATTGGTTTAGATCATACGGACATCCTTGGGCAAACATACCTAGACATTGCTAAAGATAAAGCAGCAATTATTAAACCGAAAACGCCAATTGTTTATGCCATTAAAAACGAAGAAGCACTGAAGTATTTTAGAGATACTGCTGAACGATTAGATGCAAAAGCTTTAGAATTCGATCGCGATATTTTAATTAAATCAGAAGAGGACGAATTCACTTATCGTTATAAAGATTATGAATTAGAAAACTTAGCGTTAGACATGGTTGGCGAGCACCAAAAGGAAAATGCATCACTCGCCATTACTGCTTTAATTGAGTTGTATGAGCAAGAAAAAATTCAATTGGACTTCAACAAAATGATTGAAGGGATTGAACATGCATACTGGACTGGTCGAATTGAACGTGTCTCGAATGAACCGCTGATTATTATTGATGGCGCACATAATAAAGAAAGTGTTGACGCGTTAGTGGATACAATTGAAAAATATTATGATGCACCCAAAGTTGACATCTTATTTGCAGCCATTGAAGGAAAGCCGATACACCATATGTTAGACGCTTTCCAAAGTATTGCACAGCATATATATGTTACGGGATTTGACTTTCCGAAAGCACTCCCTAAACAGACGTTATATGATGAAGTTGAATTTGGACAAAAAACGATGGTGGATGATTATGTTTCATTTATCAAAGACTATGATGGTGATGTATTACTGATTACAGGAAGTCTTTATTTCATCAGTGAAGTTAAATCTAAAGTTGACTTTAATTCATAAAAATTGAACCACCTTAAATGTATTTCGAAAAATCGAGATATATTTAAGGTGGTTTTTCATTCTATTCATTTTTAGCGCAGCAAATAATGATTTCTGGCGATTTGACGCTTTACATCGTTGTGCATATAATAAATGCATTCAATGAAATGCCGGTGTTGTGACAAGATTCGACGGCGTTGTGGAGGTGTGTGAATGATTGTCGCTTTATTATTTGGTGGCAGTATTTTAATGAGCTTCTTACTGCAATTTGCTGACCATCCTTCATTAAAACTAAAATATTGCTTTCAAAGATCAAAGTGTGAAACGTGTCATCAAGAGTTAAACTTAATCGATTTAATACCTATTTTTAGTTTTTGTCGGTTAAAAGGAAGGTGTCGTCATTGCCAACATCAGATTCCTTTATCGCTACTTGTAGGTGAAGTTTTAGGTGGACTTTTGATGGTTTATCCCTTATTAATGCCTGTATACATTCCGCTTTGTACATTTTACACGATGACCATACTCCTACTTGCTATTGCAATTATAGATGTCCAAACACAAATGATTCCTCACAGATATCTTGCTTTAATCTGCATTTTGTTAGTGACATTACACCCATCATTTTATTTAGACGTACCTCACATGTTACTTTGGTTGACCGTTTTTCTTCTAGGGTGCATTCAACAAAATTATATTGGTATGGGAGATATTAAACTGTTCCTCGTCGTCATTTTCTTTTTTCCAATGTCGTTTTTACTTTTGTTTTTAGAACTCATTTTTCCAATAGGTTTATTATTATTACCGATTTCATTCGTGTTCAAATGGATACAACAAAGGCGTGTACCACTTGCGCCTGCAATTTTCATCGCTTTTTTTATTGTTTCTACGCTATATCCGCGATTGATTTCGTTTTATGGAGGATTTTTATGACACGTATTCAAGACTTATCATCCAATGAAAAACCGAAAGAGCGTCTTGTTCAATTTGGGAGTCAAGCGCTATCAAATACTGAACTACTTGCGATTATTATTAACACGGGTAGCAAAGGTTGTTCAAGTATACAAGTTGCTTCGAATATTTTAGCGCAATGTCAATCGTTAACAACACTTCGAAATATGTCTTTAGTTGAATTAGAAAGGTTTGTTGGCATTGGACACAATAAAGCAATAACATTACTCGCTGTATTTGAACTATCACGTCGCTTAGGAGAGGATAAAAAGCAGTATTTATCTGAACCCATTCATTCTCCTAGCCAAATTGCAGAACGTTACTATACGAAATTTAAGGATTATGATCAAGAACACTTTATTTTACTCATTTTAAATACGAAAAACCAAATTGTACATGAACAAACACTGTTTATAGGAACATTAAATAGTGCCATCATACATCCTAGAGAGGTGTTTAAAACAGCTTTGAAGTGGTCAGCTAACGCCATTATTGTTATTCATAACCATCCATCAGGTGATGCGACACCTTCAGAAGCAGATATTGAAACGACAAAACGCTTGATTGCGTGTGGAGATGCAATGGGGATAGAGCTATTAGATCATATTGTGATTGGAGAAACATCTTATGTATCAATTGTGAGCACGATTAACGAAACGTAACATGGGAGGAGGATGGGGGATAAAAAATGTTCGGTTATCTAATAGAATCCATACTCCTTAAATCGTCCTTATTAAAGATTGTGATACAATTGTCACCAGAGTTTCGTATATGTGGGGGACTTCAACTCAAATGATCTGGGGTGTTGAATACGTTTGATGAATGGCGAATTGGATATGATAATCAGGAACCATTATTAAAATCATGAAAGAATGGTTGTTTACTTATAACAATATTTCAGAAATCTCCCATTTATCCAATTGATCTCAAAAATTGTTAATTAGAAAAGATAAACTTTTGATACGAGGAAATGGGCTTAAATATTCATGCCCATTCTCGTTTGTGCGCCGCTATCTTCATGTGATTAGAAATAGGTTGCAATCCATAAAAATAATTGATACCCAAGATAGACAACTAATATCATTAAGCCGAGTCTAATTAAAAAGCCAATAATTGAAATGCTAATTCTAAATAGTACTACGGCCAGTAAAATGATGATAAATAATGCGATTATATTCATTTGTGTCACTCCTTTATTAATATTGTAGTAAATTTACGAAATATCCACATCGTTCTAAAGTTATATTTATCATGCTTTGGATGGATGCCTTTAAATATCTTATTCATTATAATATAACGTATAATGTAAAAGAGTAGTGTTGATGATAAAGAATATAGGAGGGCATTCATGCGAATAATCAAAAGTCTTATTAAATTGTTGATGATAATGGTATTACTCATCGCCCTCGTTTTTGCAGTATTAAAGTTCGTTCCCAATTTTAAAAATGAACCATGGAATCCTGTTGGAGATAAAGAAGTTTACCAAGTGACTGATGATGAAGGGTATCTTGTGCCATTAAATGGAAGGCGTTATATTCAAAGTGAAAATGACATTTTTAGAAATATGCCTAAAAGTCAGATGAGAAATGTATTTAACTGGATTGATAAATATGAATTCATGCAAGTCAATGAAATGACGCGTATGGGATATGATCAAGAATTTTTAATTGCACAGCGAGGAACACAGTTTATTTTGTATCGTTTTGGTGACGACTCAATGCGTGTCTATACAACAGAACACGACCTTTATTATGACCTCAACCAACTCGGGACGTCAATTCAAATGAAGCCTATAAGTGAATATCAACAAGACGATGATGATTAATGTATGATAAAGTTTTACCCTTGAGATAACACTTTGGATAAGTTAGGCTATAGATGAGACTGATTAATGAGAGGTGATTTTACGATGTCTGACAACCATCAACCGCAACAAAGTAATGAGCAGTTAAAAGCTCAAAACTTATTTGCGAAATGGCGTAAAGATGAAACGCTGTATAAAGAAGACGAAGAAAAATCGCATCAACAACAATCGAAACAATCATCATCATAAGCGTAAATAGAAGCGGGGTAGAAATCTTAAGGTGGCGTATCCATTTCTACTTCGTTTTTTTTATTTTCATCATACTGTACGAATCATCGCTATGAGGTGAAAGCCTAAGTTCTGATAGATATTTGTGAATAATGACAGCATGGGACTTTATTTACATTCCCGAGTAATATAAAATAATAACAGTACATACAATGAAATAAAATTTGAGGTGTTGAGGTTGTCCAATTTTTTTAAAAACAACAAACTCGTTGTGTTGTTTTGTGCATTAATATTATTTATCGCTTTAATTGGATTATCAATTCGTTCGCACTCACAATCAGTTCCAGAACAGTATGTCAGTGATACCACTTCTTTTGGACAAAGGGTTTTCTCTTATCCCATTCATTTTGTGGCTGGTACCATTACAGACATTTTTCATAAGACTGAAAAGCCGACGAATAAAGAAAAACAATTAGAAGCTGAAAATGAACGTCTTAAATCAGAAAATAAAAATCTCAAAAAAGAATTAAATATGAGTGATATTTCTGAATATGAACCTGTGACTGCAGCTGTCATTGCGCGACAACCGGACCAATGGTTAAATACGATTGTCATTGATAAAGGTAAAAAATCTGGCATCAAAGAAAATATGGCAGTGATGACAGCAGATGGTTTAGTCGGTCGAGTTGCTAAAGTGAATCAGTTTTCATCTCAAATTCATTTAATCTCGACAAAAGGACGCACAAACCGGTTATCTGTCAATGTACAACATGATGGTCATGAAGTTTTTGGTTTGATTGATCATTTTGATGAGAAAACGAATCACCTCATTATTAGTGATATCGATAATAATGAAGACATCAAAGCGGGAGACAAAGTTGTGACGAGTGGCTTAGGCGACCAGTTACCTAAAGGGCTTTACATAGGTGAAGTTAAAAAAGTGCAGAATGATCAATACGGCTTATCAAAACAAGTAGCGGTTGAAACAGGCGCTAACATCAACCATTTTGATCACGTCTATATTGCAAAGAGAGATCCTAAAACGATTGTTAGCGATGAGGGTGACGAATCATAATGAAATCCATTTACTATATTCTCGTTGCGATACTTATGTTTTATCTAGATACCGTTTTAACTTTCCTATCACCCATCATGATAGGGGGACAACGTTTTATATTAGTGCCTCATCTGGTGTTCTTATTTTTGGTTTTGGTCACAGTATATAAAAATACAAGTATTGCTTTAATACTCGGTGTGTTATTAGGAACAGTTCATGATTTGTTTTTCGGACAAATATATGGCGTTTACCTATTTGGTTATATTGTTTCTATATTATTTGCTGATAAATTTTTAAAAGTGTTTTTCCGTGATCATGTGATGGTCTTTGTTATGACGTTAATCGGTGTTGTTTTTCTAGAAATTTTTGTCGTCATGCTATATATGATTGTTGGATTCGTTGATTTCAATTTCGGTCAATTTATAGTATTTCGCATATTGCCTACGTTATTGCTCAATGGACTTTTACTGATATTCCTTTACTTCGCTGCAAACTATTTTTTAAATCCTAATCGTTCTATTGACACGAAGTAAAACGAATGGTATGATGCAATAGTTGAGTAGTTCATAGCTACATACAACCGCTCAAACATAGGTTTAAGTACATTTTGTCACCTATGTATGGCGTGACTTATAATATAGGAGGTGCAAAGTATGTTTGCTATTATTGAAACAGGTGGAAAACAAATCAAAGTTCAAGAAGGTCAAGAGATTTTCGTTGAGAAATTAAACGTAAACGAAGGTGACACTTTCACTTTTGATAAAGTTTTATTTGTTGGTGGAGACAACGTTAAAGTTGGCGCGCCTACAGTTGAAGGTGCGACAGTTACTGCAACTGTTAACAAACAAGGTCGTGGTAAGAAAATTACTGTTTTCACTTACCGTCGTCGTAAAGACTCTAAACGTAAAAAAGGTCATCGTCAACCTTACACTAAATTAACAATCGACAAGATTAATGCATAATTATGATTAATGTTGATATTAAAGTAAACGACGAAGGTCAAATCACAGATGTCATTATGGATGGTCATGCAGATTATGGTGAACACGGTCAAGATATTGTTTGTGCAGGTGCATCAGCAGTGGTTTTTGGTAGTGTGAATGCCATTATCGGCTTAACTTCTGAACGTCCAGATATTGATTATTCTGAAGATGGTGGGTATTTTCATGTGAGAGCTGTGGATACGAATAACGAGCAGGCTCAGTTGATACTCCAATCGTTACTTATTTCTTTACAAACAATTGAAGAAGAATATAATGAGTATATTAAATTAAATCTGAAGTGAGGTGTAACTCATGCTAAAATTAAACTTACAATTTTTCGCATCGAAAAAAGGGGTAAGTTCTACTAAAAACGGTCGTGACTCTGAATCTAAACGTTTAGGTGCTAAACGTGCTGATGGTCAATTCGTTACAGGTGGTTCTATCTTATTCCGTCAACGTGGAACTAAGATTTACCCAGGTGAAAACGTAGGTCGTGGTGGCGATGATACATTATTCGCTAAAATCGACGGCGTTGTTAAATTCGAACGTAAAGGTCGAGACAAAAAACAAGTTTCTGTTTATGCAGTTGCTGAATAATTTGTCAATCTTTGACACCAGAAGGTAACTTCTGGTGTTTATTTTTTATATTAAACGAATGCTTATTATTTCATATGATGTGCGAATTCATATGTGATGCATGAAATTAAAGCAAAAGAGGTGAAAACATGTTTGTCGATCAAGTAAAAATATCATTGAAAGCTGGTGATGGCGGTAATGGTATCACTGCCTACCGTCGTGAAAAATATGTACCATTTGGTGGCCCAGCAGGCGGTGATGGTGGACGTGGGGCTTCAGTCGTGTTTGAAGTGGATGAAGGCTTACGTACATTAATGGACTTTAGATATCAACGTCATTTTAAAGCTAAAAAAGGCGAAAACGGACAAAGCAGTAATATGCATGGTAAAAATGCAGAGGACCTTATTTTAAAAGTGCCGCCAGGTACGATCGTTAAAGATGTTGAAACAGGGCAAACGTTAGCGGACCTTGTTGAACATGGTCAAAGTGCGGTTGTTGCTAAAGGTGGACGTGGGGGACGAGGAAATTCTCGTTTCGCGACCCCTAAAAACCCTGCCCCTGATTTTAGTGAGAACGGTGAGCCAGGTGAAGAAATAGAAGTAACTTTAGAACTTAAATTGTTGGCAGATGTCGGGTTAGTCGGTTTTCCAAGTGTGGGTAAATCTACTTTATTATCCATTGTCTCTAAAGCAAAACCTAAAATTGGTACGTATCATTTTACGACAATTCAACCGAACCTAGGTGTAGTGGAAACGAAAGACCAACGTAGCTTCGTCATGGCTGACTTGCCAGGTTTAATTGAAGGTGCTTCTGAAGGGGTCGGATTGGGCCATCAATTTTTAAGACACGTGGAACGTACGAAGGTCATTGTTCATGTTATTGATATGAGTGGTATGGAAGGGCGCGATCCCTATGAAGACTATCAAATCATTAATCATGAGCTTAAAGCATACGCGCAACGCTTAGAGGATCGTCCACAAATTGTCGTTGCGAATAAAATGGATATGCCTGATGCTGAAACACAACTCGAAATGTTTAAAGCGCAACTCAATGATGAGACAGTAACGATTGTACCGATTTCGTCTTATACGCGAGAAAATATTGATCAATTGCTTTATGAAATTGCCAATACACTTGAAAAAGTAAAAGATGTTGATTTCTCTGCACAAGAGGAAGAGGTCGGCGTTAACCGTGTACTTTATAAACATACACCGTCTCAAGATAAATTTACAATTACACGTGATGATGACGGCGCTTATGTAGTAAGTGGTAATGCAATCGAGCGTATGTTTAAAATGACGGACTTTAACAGTGAACCAGCGATTCGTCGTTTTGCGAGACAAATGCGCTCAATGGGTATTGATGATGCATTGCGAGAACGTGGTGCTGAAAATGGAGATATTGTACGTATTCTTGGTGGAGAATTTGAATTTGTCGAATAATATTGAGAGTGGAGGTTCTGAAGAAGTATGAAACATCAATTTTATATTATTCGTGAAGATGTGTTGCCCTATGTTGTTAAGCGTGTCCTAGAAGTGAAGGCATCATTAAAAGAAGACCAATCACTAACAATTCAAGAAGCTGTAGATATGCATGATTGTTCCCGTAGTGCGTTTTATAAATATAGAGACACGATATTTCCGCTAGAAGATGTTCAGCAACAGACCGAAGTTTTTACGATTATTTTATTTGTGACAGATAAAGTTGGTATTTTAGCACAAATACTTGAGAAACTTTCTGAATTAAACCTTTCTGTATTGACGATTCATCAAAGTGTTCCCACTGATCAAAAAGCATCGATTACATTATCATTAGATGGTCGAAACGCAAAGTGGGGACCATATCAAATCATTAATGAACTACGCCAAATGGAAAACGTATATAATGTAGACATTATTGGAATGAACATGTAAGGAGCGCTATTGAATGTATGCATATATTTCAGGAAAATTAACAGCACTACATCCGACACATATCGTCGTTGAAACATCATCTGGAGTCGGTTATGAAATTCAAACACCAAACTCATATCGGTTTCAAAAACATTTAGATCACACAGTAAAAGTGTATACGTCTCTCATTGTACGTGAGGATGCGCAATTACTCTATGGTTTTATTGATCAAGAAGAAAAGGATATGTTTTTAAGTCTGATTAAAGTGACAGGCATTGGACCAAAGTCAGCATTAGCGATTTTAGCAGCGAGTTCTCCAAATGAAGTAAAACGAGCCATTGAAAATGAAAATGATGCCTATTTAACGCAATTTCCAGGTATTGGTAAGAAGACTGCACGCCAAATTGTTCTCGACTTAAAAGGTAAAGTGGTTGTCACGGAGGAGATTAGCGAAGGGTTACTCAATATAACGACGTCGCAGGACGATCATTATGTACAAGAAGCTTTACTTGCATTAGAAGCGTTGGGCTATTCTAAACGCGAATTGAAAAAAGTAGAAAAAGCGATGCAACAACAAACATTTAATGATGTCGATGAAGCAGTAAAATATGGTTTAAAACAATTGATTTCATAAAGAGGTGAGGTAAATGGATCGAGATCGAATGATGGATGGACATGAGCAATTGGATGAACACACATTTGAATTGTCATTAAGACCTGAGCGTTTAAGACAATACATAGGTCAGTCTGCAATCAAGTCCAACCTTGATGTGTTTATACAAGCCGCTAAAATTCGTGAGGAACCATTAGATCATGTCTTACTCTTTGGCCCACCTGGCTTAGGTAAAACCACTTTGTCACACATTATTGCTAATGAAATGAATGTCAATTTGCGAACTGTTTCCGGTCCGTCGATTGAACGACCAGGTGATTTAGCTGCGATATTAACGGGTTTGCAGCCCGGGGATGTTCTTTTTATAGATGAAATTCATCGTTTAAGTAGTGTTGTAGAAGAAGTGCTTTATCCAGCGATGGAGGACTTCTTCTTGGATATCATTGTAGGTAAAGGGGACGAAGCAAGAAGTATTCGTATTGATCTGCCGCCGTTTACGTTAGTTGGTGCAACGACGCGCGCGGGGAGCTTAACAAGTCCTTTGCGCGACCGTTTTGGTGTGCATCTAAGACTTGAATACTATACCGAAGAGGAACTAACACAGATCATTATCAGAACAGCTGAAGTGTTAGGGACAGCCATTGACGAAGAAAGTGCGATTGAAATTGCGAAAAGAAGTCGAGGGACACCACGTATCGCAAATCGTTTGCTGAAACGCATACGTGATTTCCAACAAGTGAAACAGGACGATATGATTTATATTGAGACGACAAAACATGCGCTCAAATTACTTCAAGTGGACGATGAAGGCTTGGATTATATCGATCACAAAATGATGGCTTGTATTATTGAACAATATCGCGGTGGCCCGGTTGGATTAGATACGATTGCTGTTTCAATAGGTGAGGAAAGAGTTACGATTGAAGATGTTTATGAACCGTTCCTGATTCAAAAAGGTTTCTTGGAACGCACACCTCGAGGTCGAAAAGCGACACCTTATGCCTACGAACACTTTAAATATACGAGCCAATAAGTGAAGGAGTCATTATTTTGAATATAGAAGAATTTGATTATGTATTACCTGAATCACTCATCGCTCAAACCCCGCTTAAACAACGCGATCAAAGCCGTTTATTATATTTGAATCGGGATACAGGTGAGACTGAGGATTTACATTTCAAGGATATTACACGTTTTTTCAGACCTGGCGATACGTTAGTTCTCAATGATACACGTGTGATGCCAGCACGTTTATTTGGGGTTAAAGAAGAAACAAATGCCAAAGTAGAAATGTTAATGTTGACGCAAATTGAAGGTGATGATTGGGAGGTCCTTTTAAAACCAGCGAAACGTATTAAAGTAGGACAAACGTTGAGTTTTGGGGAAGGTAAAATTAAAGCGACTTGTATAAAAGAACTTAATCAAGGTGGACGTGTGATGCGTTTAAGTTATGATGGGATTTTACAAGAGCGCTTGGACGAACTGGGTGAGATGCCATTGCCTCCATATATTAAGGAACGTTTAGATGAAAAGGAACGCTATCAAACGGTGTATGCTAAAGCAGCAGGTTCAGCAGCCGCACCAACAGCTGGATTACACTTTACTGACGAATTATTAGAAGACATTCGAAAGCAAGGCGTTCATATTGCATTTGTAACATTACATGTCGGATTAGGCACATTCAGACCTGTGAGTGTCGACAATATTGACGACCACGAAATGCATAGTGAATATTATCAAATGTCACAAGAAACTGCCGATATTTTAAATCAAACGAAAGCGGCAGGGCATCGTATCATTTCAGTTGGAACGACGTCTACACGAACGCTTGAGACGATTCGAACGCAATTTGATTCATTCAAAGCGACGAGTGGCTGGACAGATATTTTTATTTATCCTGGATACGAATTTAAAGCGATAGATGGTTTAATTACCAACTTCCACTTGCCGAAATCAACGTTGGTTATGCTTGTTTCGGCGTTTAGTTCGCGTCAATTTGTGTTATCTGCTTATCGACATGCTGTGAATGAAAAATACCGATTTTTTAGTTTCGGTGACGCAATGATTATTATTTAGTTTGAGAGGAGAATATGATGCCTGCAGTAACATATGAGCATATTAAAACATGTAAACAGTCGGGTGCACGATTAGGGATTGTGCACACGCCTCATGGTTCGTTTGAAACACCAATGTTTATGCCAGTTGGGACTAAAGCAACGGTGAAAACAATGAGCCCTGAAGAATTAAAACAAATGAATACTAAAATTTTGCTTGGAAATACGTATCATTTATGGTTACAACCTGGGAATGAAATCGTTAAAAAAGCTGGTGGATTACACAAATTCATGAACTGGGATGGCCCGATTTTAACTGATTCTGGCGGCTTCCAAGTATTCAGTTTAAGTAACTTGCGTAAAATAACAGAAGAAGGTGTAGAATTCCGCCATCATACGAATGGTTCGAAGTTATTTTTATCACCTGAAGATTCTATTAAAATTCAAAATGATTTAGGTTCTGACATTATTATGGCGTTTGATGAATGTCCACCGATGCCCGCTGAATATGACTATGTGAAAAATTCATTAGAGCGTACGACTCGATGGGCAGAGCGTTGTTTAGCAGCGCACCAACGTCCTGAAGATCAAGCGTTATTTGGCATTATTCAAGGTGGCGAGTATAAAGATTTACGTCAACAGTCTGCAGAGGAACTTGTGAAACTCGATTTTCCTGGTTATGCGATTGGCGGATTGTCTGTTGGAGAGCCAAAACCTGTGATGTACGAAATGGTCGAACATACAGAGCAATTTATGCCAAAAGATAAGCCACGCTATTTAATGGGCGTGGGTTCTCCAGACGCTTTAATTGAATGTAGTATCCGCGGTATGGATATGTTTGACTGTGTACTTCCGACACGAATTGCGCGTAATGGTACGTGTATGACATCAACGGGACGATTAGTCGTAAAAAATGCACAATTTAAAGATGATTTCCGTCCTTTAGATGAAAATTGTGATTGTTATACATGTCAAAATTATACACGTGCATACTTGCGCCACTTGATTAAAGCAGATGAAACATTTGGTATTCGTCTTACTACTTACCATAATCTGCATTTTCTGTTAAAATTAATGGAGAACATTAGACAGGCTATTCGAGAAGACCGTCTTTTAGATTTTAAAGAGGAATTTTTCGAACAATATGGTCTGAATGTTGATAATCCGAAAAATTTCTAGATAGGAGTTATGATTTATGTCTTCACTTATTAGTTTATTACCATTAGTATTACTGTTTGTAGTGATGTGGTTCTTTATGATCCGTCCGCAACAAAAGCGTGCGAAAGAGCATCGCCAAATGGTTGAACAATTACAAGCAGGTCAACGTGTGACTACGATCGGCGGCATCAAAGGGACAGTTCGTGCAGTAGATGAAACATCAGCTGTGATTACTGTAAATGGTAAAGGGACAGAATTGACTTTTGAAAAGCAAGCCATTAAGCAAGTTGACCCTTCATAATCATTGATTGTATCCGTAAGTTTGCATACAATAAAGGACATGGCTTAACACCATGTCTTTTTTATTGTATGCTCAAAATGACTTGCGCTTTACGGAATAATTCAAGTATGCTTTTGACATAAGATTAAATGAGGTGTTCATGTGAAAAAAGTAAGTAGAATGATTACCTTTTTATTACTCGTAGTACTCTTGTTTGCGGGCATGGGTACGACATATAAAAGTGTAGTCAACAATGTTAAGTTAGGACTTGACCTTCAAGGCGGATTTGAAGTTTTATATCAAGTTAATCCACTTGAAGAAGGTGACAAAATTGATAACACCGCAGTACAATCGACCGCTAAGACACTAGAGCGTCGTGTCAATGTTCTGGGGGTATCAGAGCCTAAAATCCAAGTTGAAGATCAAAATCGTATCCGCGTTCAGCTTGCAGGGGTTCAAGACCAAAATCAAGCGCGTAAAATTTTGTCTTCACAAGCGAACTTAACCATTCGTGATGCAGATGACAAAGTGTTATTAACAGGTAAAGACCTTGTACAAGGTTCAGCCAAACAAGAATTTAAGCAAAATACGAATCAACCCGCTGTGACGTTTAAATTAAAAGACAGCGATAAGTTTAAAAAAGTAACAGAAGAAATTTCTAAAAAACAAGAAAATGTCATGGTTGTTTGGTTGGACTTCGAAAAAGGCGACAGTTATGAAAAAGAAAAAACAAAAGAAGATCCAAAATATATTTCTGCCGCTTCTGTAAACCAACCGATTAATTCTACTAATGTTGAAATTTCAGGTGGTTTCCAAGGTGAAAAAGGAATTTCTGAAGCTAAACAAATTGCAGATTTATTAAATTCAGGGTCACTTCCTGTAGAATTAAAAGAAATTTATTCAACATCAGTTGGTGCGCAATTTGGTCAAGACGCTTTAGATAAAACCATTTTTGCGTCTATGATTGGTATCGGCATTATTTTCTTATTTATGCTGTTATTCTATCGTTTACCAGGCGTTATTGCTGTCATTACATTAACGACGTACATCTATTTAACAATTGTTGCATTTAACTTCATTTCAGGTGTGCTGACATTACCAGGTTTAGCTGCACTCGTTCTTGGGGTCGGTATGGCCGTCGATGCAAACATCATTATGTATGAACGTATCAAAGATGAAATACGTATTGGGCGAACGTTAAAACAAGCCTATAAAAAAGCGAATAAGAGTTCATTTATTACTATTCTCGATGCCAACTTAACCACTGTGTTAGCAGCAGCTGTACTGTTCTTCTTCGGTGAAAGTTCAGTCAAAGGTTTCGCAACGATGTTATTACTTGCGATTCTCATGAGTTTCGTAACTGCTGTCTTCTTAACACGTATTTTATTATCATTAGTCGTACATTCAAACGTGTTCAAGAAAAAATTATGGTGGTTTGGTGTTAAAAAATCACAAATTCATGATATTAATGAAGGTTTAGACGTCCATGATTTAAGTACACCATATGACAAAGTAGACTTCATGAAATGGGCGAAACCGTTGTTTGCGTTGAGTGGTATAGTCATTTTAGCGGGTGTTATTATTCTAGCTATTTTCAAATTGAATTTAGGAATTGATTTCACAGCAGGTACACGTGTTGATATACAAAGTAATCAAAAATTAACTCAAGCACAAGTCGAAAAAACGATGGAATCCATTGACCTTAAACCAAATCAATTGTCAATTGGTGGTACAAACAATGAAAATGCATCAATGCAATTTAAGCGTGACTTGAATAAAGATGAAATTGCAAAAGTGACGGAAACCCTAAAAGAAAAATATGGTAAAGAACCATCTGTCAACACTGTATCGCCAGTCATCGGACAAGAATTAGCGAAAAATGCGATGTTAGCAGTGCTGATTGCATCAATCGGTATGATTATTTATATTTCTTTACGCTTCGAATGGCGTATGGGTATATCCTCCATCATTTCACTGTTGCACGACGCCTTTATGATTATTGCGGTGTTTAGTTTATTTAGATTAGAAGTTGACATTACATTCATTGCAGCGGTTCTGACGATTATTGGTTATTCGATCAATGATACAATTGTTACGTTTGACCGAGTACGTGAAATGTTAACTAAAATCAAAGTGATTACGAAAGAAGAACAAATTGACTACATTGTGAATAGTTCCATTCGCCAAACATTGACCCGCTCGATTAATACGGTGTTGACAGTTGTGATTGTTGTTGTTGCATTGCTCATTTTGGGTGCATCAAGCATATTCAACTTCTCACTTGCGCTACTTATCGGTCTTGTATCGGGTGTGTATTCATCCATTATTATTGCCGTGCCATTATGGGGCATGTTGAAAAAACGTGAATTACGTAAATCTCCGCATCACAAACTTGTGGTTTATAAGCGTAAACGTTCGAATGAAGAAAAAGTATTAGTTTAATTCAATGCTTGCAACTTTAAAGGGAGACTAGGACCTGTGAAACGTCTTAGTCTCTCGTTCTTTTTATTTAAGCGAAATTTCGATATAATACTGTGTGGAGAAAGTGGCGGTGAATGATATGATAAAATCTAAATTTCAATGGCAAACCGAAGCAAAGCGACAATCGATGGATGATACATTGGTTGAACAATATAATTTGACGCCTTTGATGCGCACAATTTTGGAAAGTAAAGGTTATACGGAATCAGCACAGCTCGCACAAATATTAGCAGCATCAAAAGAAAGTATGCATGACCCAAGTTTGATGAGCGATATGGATAAAGCCATCGAACGTATACATACAGCAATTCAAAATCAAGAAAAAATATTAGTGTACGGGGATTATGATGCGGATGGTGTAACATCTACAACGATTATGGTTAAAACACTACAACAACTCGGTGCGATGGTAGGGTGGTACATTCCTAATCGTTTCACTGAAGGCTATGGTCCGAGCGCGCCTGCGTTTAGAAATGCGTATGATGAAGGGGTTGCCCTTATTATTACGGTAGATAATGGCATACAAGGTCATGCAGAAATTGAAATGGTTCAAAACTTAGGTGTGGATGTCATTGTGACGGATCACCATGAGATTGGCGACACATTACCACCGGCTTATGCGATTGTCCATCCGATGCACACAGATTTTGAATACCCATTTCCGAATCTGTGCGGTGCTGGGGTTGCCCTTAAATTAGCACAAAGTTTGCTCGGCGATGTGCCAAACGTATTTTGGATTTATGCGATGATTGGTACAATTGCGGATCTTGTTTCTTTAACAGATGAAAATCGATACATTGTTAAACAGGGTCTGAAATTGTTAAATGAAAGTCCTCCTGTTTCAATTTCAGCCATTCTGAATCAAGCGCAATTCAATGATACAGTTACGGAAGAGACGATCGGTTTTATTATTGGACCAAGACTAAATGCAGTAGGCCGTTTAGACGATGCCTCGCTTGCAGCAGAGTTACTCATGACAGATGATGAAGATGAAGCGCTCTTTTTAGCCGAACAAGTTGAGCATTTTAATGTAGAACGAAAAGAAATTGTCCAAACCATTGTTGAAGAAGCGATGATCATGGCAGAAGCTGCAGTTGAAGCGGGAGAACATTTTCTAGTTCTTGCAAAAGAAGACTGGCATGAAGGTGTCCTCGGTATCGTCGCATCAAGAATTGTCGAAACGTTCCATTTGCCGACAATGATATTAAATATTGATCACGAACAGCAACATGCGAAAGGGTCTTCACGAAGTATTACCCAAGTGTCCATGTTTGAAGCGTTATCTTCACAACAATCGATTATTTCTAAATTCGGTGGACATCACATGGCAGCAGGCTTAACTTTACCGATTGATCAGGTGACTGCCTTACGTGATGGGTTAAACGAGTGGATGGCGACACATAATGATACGACTCAATTGCAACCGATTCAAAAAGTAGATGTCACAGTCGATGTTGGCCATATTACGGTAGAACAGATTCAATCTATTGAGCGACTTCGACCGTTTGGTACAGACTTTAAGCGACCGATTATTCAAGTGAATGGTTTGACAGTTCAACAAAGTAAAGGCATTGGTCAACAACAAGCGCATTTGAAGATGACCTTTGTCGAACAAAATTTACAAGCATTATTTTGGAATCAAGGTGCGCTGTCAAGTGAACTTATGCCAAATCAACATGTCGATGTGACGGGGGAACTTCAGATCAATGAATGGAACGGTAATCGGACGGCTCAAATGGTTTTAACCGATATGAAGAGTAATGAGCTTCAAATTTTAGATTATCGTAGTAAAAATAAACGTTTGCCTGTATTTGAAGATAATCAACAAGTCTGTTACTTAATTCATCCGAACCAAGATAAGACGTCACCACATGAATATTATTACGGAGAGTATATTCCACAACAATATGACAAATGTGTGATGCGTGATTTACCATTAACGATGGATGATATCAAGCTATCTTGTCATTATTTAAATACTTCTCAAATATATCTCGTATTTCAGCATCAACACTCGATATATTTTGAAGGGTTACCACAGCCCGCAGATTTTAAAAATTGTTATAAAGCATTGTATCAAAAAGGACAAACCGATTTACAAAAAGATGGGGTTGCATTAAGTCAGTATATTAATGTTAAGCCAACAATGCTCAAATTTATTTTAAAAGTTTTTCTTGACCTTGGAATCATTCGTCAAAAAGATGGTATAATCGAGATTGTGCATTCTACAGATAAACAACCGATTACCTCTAGCCGAGTTTATCAAGCACGTTTGCAGCGGATTGAGGTAGAAAAACAGTTACTTTATGAAGAATTTGGTACCATTAAGTCTTGGATAGAAAATGAATTGGCACGGAATGAATGAGGAGGATTTTAATGGATTTAAAACAATATGTATCAGAAGTGAAAGATTGGCCAAAAGCAGGGGTTAATTTTAAAGATATTACAACAATTATGGATAATGGTGAAGCTTACGGTTACGCAACAGATCAAATCGTTAAGTTTGCGAAAGAGAAAAATGTAGATATCATCGTTGGACCAGAAGCACGTGGTTTTATTATCGGTTGCCCTGTTGCGTATGCGATGGGGATTGGATTTGCACCAGTGCGTAAAGAAGGTAAATTACCACGCGAAGTCATCCGTTATGAATATGATTTAGAATATGGCAGCAATGTTTTAACGATGCATGCAGATGCGATTAAGCCTGGCCAACGTGTATTAATTACTGATGATTTATTAGCTACAGGCGGCACAATTGAAGCGGCGATCCATCTTGTTGAAAAACAGGGGGGGATTGTAGCTGGGATTGCATTTATTATTGAGCTTGCATATTTAAATGGTATGGATAAAATTAAAGATTATGACGTGATGTGCTTAATTAAATATGAAGAATAGTCAGTGTTTATTCTAATATGAGGAAACAACTTCATACAATCATGTGTGAGGTTGTTTTTTATGATCATAAAGGTATCAATGAGCCTTTTTAATCACTTTCTATGTCAAAAATGAAGTATATTTAATAAATTACGCCGTTTCTCTGAATTATGCGTTATGATTCGGTTCAATTATTTCAATTCATGTAGTATGATAGTATTATTATTGATAACGTGGGGGTGACCATATGAATAACGAATATCCATATAGTGTTGACGAAGTTTTACATAAAGCGAAACAATATTTAGATAAAGAGCAGTATGAATACGTGCTTAAAAGTTATCATATCGCTTATAAGGCACACGAAGGACAATTTCGTAAAAACGGTTTACCATATATTATGCACCCCATCCAAGTCGCAGGTATCCTAACAGAAATGCATCTTGATGGGCCTACGATTGTTGCTGGTTTTTTACATGATGTGATTGAAGATACACCTTATACATTTGATGACGTCGCAGAAATGTTTAACGTAGAAATTGCAACGATTGTAGATGGTGTAACCAAATTGAAAAAGGTGAAATACCGTTCTAAAGAAGAGCAACAAGCTGAAAATCATAGAAAATTATTTATTGCCATCGCTAAAGATGTCCGTGTTATTTTAGTGAAATTGGCAGACCGTTTACATAATATGCGAACATTGCGTGCGATGCCTCGTGAAAAGCAAATTCGCATTTCTAAAGAAACATTAGAAATTTATGCACCATTAGCACATCGTCTAGGGATTAATACGATTAAATGGGAGCTTGAAGATATTGCTTTAAGATATATCGACAATGTACAATATTTCAGAATCGTTAATCTCATGAAGAAAAAGCGAAGTGAACGTGAGGCCTATATTGAGAATGCAATTGAAAATATTCGTAAAGAAATGGATATTATGGATATTGAAGGCGAAATCAATGGTCGACCGAAACATATTTACAGTATTTACCGTAAAATGATGAAACAAAAAAAGCAATTCGATCAAATTTTTGATTTACTTGCTGTGAGGGTTATTGTTCATTCGATTAAAGATTGCTATGCCGTCTTAGGGTTAGTGCATACTTTATGGAAACCGATGCCAGGTCGTTTTAAAGATTATATTGCGATGCCAAAGCAAAACATGTATCAATCACTACATACGTCAGTAGTAGGTCCAAATGGTGATCCCCTTGAGATTCAAATTCGTACATTTGAGATGCATGAAATTGCTGAACATGGTGTCGCTGCACACTGGGCATACAAAGAAGGCAAACAAGTTGATAAAGATAATGAAAACTATAATAAAAAGCTAAACTGGCTAAAAGATATCGCAGAAACGGATCACACGTCTTCAGATGCACAAGAATTTATCGAGTCAATGAAGTTCGACTTACAAAGTGATAAAGTGTATGCATTCACCCCGGCGAGTGATGTCATTGAGTTACCGTATGGCGCAGTGCCAATTGATTTTGCGTATGCCATTCATAGTGAAGTCGGTAATAAAATGATTGGTGCAAAAGTCAATGGCAAAATTGTACCGATTGATTATGTGTTGCAAACGGGAGATATTGTCGAAATTCGAACGAGTAAACATTCATATGGTCCAAGCCGTGATTGGTTGAAAATTGTTCGTTCTTCGAGTGCGAAAAGTAAAATTAAAAGCTTCTTCAAAAAGCAAGATCGTTCATCTAATATAGAAAAAGGTAAGTTTATGGTCGAAGCAGAATTGAAAGAACAAGGTTTCAGACCAGAAGAATTATTGACTGAAAAAAATATAAAAATCGTGAATGATAAATACAATTTTGCGAATGAAGATGATTTATATGCTTCAGTTGGATTTGGTGGTGTTACAGCACTACAAATTGTCAATAAATTGTCTGAGCGATTACGTATTGAAAATAAACAAAAAGCATTGAATCAAGCACAAGAAGTGACAAAAGCAGCACCAATTAAAGATTCGATTACAACAGATTCAGGTGTTTATGTGGCGGGACTAGACAATGTACTCATTAAATTGTCTAAATGTTGTAACCCGATTCCTGGTGACCGTATTGTCGGTTATATTACAAAAGGGCATGGTATTAAAGTTCACCGTACAGATTGCCCGAATATTAAAAATGAAAATGAACGTTTAATCGATGTCGAATGGGTGAAATCTAAAGATGCGTCACAAAAATATCAAGTTGATTTAGAAGTGACGGCATACGATCGCAACGGTTTACTCAATGAAGTACTTCAAGCTGTGAATAGTACTTCAAGTCAATTGATTAAAGTCGCTGGCAAATCAGACGTTGATAGAAATGCTGTCATTAATTTAAGTATTATGGTAAAAAATGTACATGAAGTTTATAAAGTTGCAGATAAAATCAAACAACTCGGGGACATTTATACAGTGACACGAGTTTGGAATTAGGAGTGCATAAAGATGAAAATCGTTGTACAAAGAGTTCGATCTGCAAGTGTTAAGAATCATCAAATAGAGCGCACAATACAACAAGGATTTTGTCTACTCGTTGGTATTGGTGAAGGAGACACACAAGCAGACGCAGAAGTGTTAGCGAAAAAAATCGCAAACGCAAGAATTTTTGAAGATGAAAACGAAAAACTTAACTTAAATATTCAACAAATGAAAGGCGAGATTTTATCTATTTCGCAATTTACATTGTATGCGGATGTGAGAAAAGGCAATCGCCCAGGCTTTACGAAAGCGATGGCACCTGATCAAGCAAATGAACTGTATGAATATTTTAATGATCAGTTACGTGCATTCCAAATTCCAGTTGAAACAGGTGAATTTGGAACCGATATGCTTGTCAATATTCAAAATGATGGACCTGTGACGATGATTTATGAGAGTGTAGATGGCAAAGTCGTATGAAAAAGGGTGATCAATGGTTAAAACAAAAGCGCATCCACCCACAACGCTTTTATGGCACATGCTTAGTGATCGCAATCATTGGTATTCTTGTCGTGTCGTATTTTGTGTTAAGACATAGTGATGATGATCATATCAATTTAATTGAGGACGCGGAAATTCGAACTGGTCCGAATGCGGGTTATCCTGTACTTTATCAGGTGCATAAAGGTGATGAATTTCAACAAATTGGCAAACAAGGTAAATGGATACAGGTGCGATCGGCGAATGGCAAGCAAAAGGGATGGATTGCTGGCTGGCATACGAATCTCGATATCCCTGAAGATGTGAATCCACATGCAAATCCTTTGAAAAATAAAACGATTGTCCTCGATCCTGGTCATGGTGGTGGCGATCAAGGGGCTTCAAGTCGACAAGGTGATAAAATTTTAGAAAAAGATATCACTTTGAAAACAGGATTAGAATTAAAGACATTACTTGAGAAAAAGGGTGCGAACGTGAAAATGACGCGTTCAACCGATGAATATGTCAAATTAAAAGACCGTAATCTCAAAGGCGATGCTTTTATCAGTATTCATAACGATGCTTTGGAAACGCCGAATGCCAATGGTGCAACTGTCTATTGGTTTCATGAACAACAAGAAGGACTCGCTCAAACGTTAAATGCTAGCATACAAAAGAAAGCGATGTTATCGAATAGAGGCACGAGACAAGAGAATTATCAAGTTTTACGGCAGACGGAAATGCCTGCTGTATTGCTTGAATTAGGCTACATTAGTAATCCGACTGACACTGTCATGATGAAGGATGAAAACCATCGTCAAATCGTTGAACAAGCGATTGTCGACGGATTAGAAAGTTATTTTTTAAGTTAATGTCTTGAAACTGATTTAAAAAACAGTTATGATTAATGATGAATTTTATATTTAACACCGTTTGTATTCTTGAATGAACTAAGCATTAATCGATGTATGAAGAGAGTTTATCCACCGGCTGAAAGATAGACCTTCGCGCTTAGTGAAATGAACACAAGGAAAGGTACTTTATGAGAGTAAAGTCGTGTCGCTCGCGTTAAGAGCCTAGAGTGAAGAACTATCTGTATAGGATTGTTCTTAATTAGGGTGGCAACACGGCAAAATAAAGTACGTCCCTTGTATGTTTAATGCATACAGGGGTCTTTTTTTATCCAAACAAATGGCTGAAGTTAAGCATAGAGAAGAAAAGGAGCGATAAAGATGATTCACATTCCACGTGGCACGCAAGATATTTTACCTGAAGAAACATCGAAATGGCGTTATATTGAAGCGAAATTGCACAAATTGATGGAAGTTTATAATTATCAAGAAATTAGAACCCCAATTTTTGAAAGTACGGATTTATTTGCACGCGGTGTAGGTGATTCTACAGATGTTGTGCAAAAAGAAATGTACACGTTTAAAGATAAAGGTGACCGTAGTATTACATTACGTCCTGAGGGGACAGCTGCGGTAGTCCGTAGTTATATTGAAAACAAAATGCAAGGTTTACCGAATCAACCTGTAAAATTGTATTATAACGGACCAATGTTTCGTTATGAAAGAAAACAAAAAGGGCGCTATCGTCAATTTAATCAATTCGGTGTAGAAGCGATCGGTGCAGAAAATCCGAGTATGGACGCTGAAGTGCTTGCAATGGTGATGCACATTTACCAATCATTCGGGTTGAAAAAATTGAAATTAGTCATCAATAGTGTGGGTGATGCTGAGTCACGTGTAGACTATCAAAATGCATTACGTGAACACTTCCAACCAGTCATTCATAACTACTGTAAAGACTGTCAACAACGTATTAAAACGAATCCAATGCGTATTTTAGATTGTAAAGTGGACCGTCATCAGCCAGAAATTAAAACAGCACCGTCGATTACAGACTTTTTAAATGACTACTCAAAAGCATATTTTGAAGCGGTGAAGTCGCATTTAGATCGACTTGGCATTCCATATGAGGTGGATCCAAACTTAGTAAGAGGTTTAGATTACTACACACATACGGCGTTTGAATTAATGATGGATAATGAAGCATATGATGGCGCCATTACAACGTTATGTGGTGGGGGACGATATAATGGTCTCTTAGAATTATTAGATGGTCCGAGTGAAACAGGTATTGGGTTTGCATTAAGCATTGAAAGATTATTACTCGCTTTAGAAGAAGAAGGTATTGAATTCCCACAAACCGAGCATATTGATTTGTTTGTAGCAACGATGGGAGAAAAAGCGGATGACTTTGCAGTGACACTCCTGAATCAACTCAGACATGCTGGCGTTTCGGTGGACAAAGATTACCTATCTCGCAAGTTAAAAGGTCAAATGAAACAAGCTGATCGACTTAATTCAACTTATACTATTGTCATTGGAGATCAAGAACTTGAAGCTGGAGAAGTGGCTGTGAAGCATATGGCGACGGGTGAAACTCAAACAATGAAATTTGAAGAAATAGAAAGTTATATTCATGGAGGTAAAGAATAATGGCAAAGCGAACGACTTACTGTGGTTTAGTGACAGAAGCATTATTAGGACAAGAAATTACACTTAAAGGATGGGTACACAATCGCCGTGATTTAGGTGGCCTAATCTTTGTAGACGTCAGAGATAGAGAAGGTTATGTACAAGTCGTTTTCAATCCTGACTTTTCAAAAGAAGCGCTTGAAGTAGCTGAACGTATTCGCTCTGAATATGTCGTTGAAATTACAGGTACAGTAACTAAAAGAGATGATGAAACAATCAACCCTAAAATTAAAACTGGGCAAGTAGAAGTCCAAGCGAAATCTATTGAAATTATTAATCAATCTGAAACACCACCGTTTTCAATTAATGAAGAAAACTTAAATGTGGATGAAAATATTCGATTGAAATATCGTTACCTCGATTTACGTCGTGAAAAATTAGCGCAAACATTTAAAATGCGTCACCAGATTACACGTTCAATTCGTCAATTTTTAGATGGAGACGGTTTCTATGATGTTGAAACGCCTGTTTTAACGAAATCTACGCCAGAGGGTGCACGTGATTACCTTGTGCCTTCACGTGTACATGACGGGGAATTTTATGCATTACCACAATCACCTCAATTGTTTAAACAACTTTTAATGATCAGTGGTTTTGATAAATATTACCAAATTGTCAAATGTTTCCGTGACGAAGACTTACGTGCTGACCGTCAACCTGAATTTACACAAATCGATATTGAGATGAGCTTTGTAGAACAAGAAGATGTCATCCAATTAGGTGAAGCGATGGTCAAAAAAGTACTTGCGGATGTCAAAGGTATCGAAATGACAGCTGCATTTCCACGTATGACATATGCTGAAGCGATGTCACGTTATGGTACGGATAAACCGGATACACGTTTTGGTATGGAATTGTTAGATGTATCTGAACTCGGTCAAATCATGGACTTCAAAGTATTCAAGGGCGCAGTAGAAAATGGCGGTCAAGTGAAGGCACTTGTTGTTGAAGGGGCAGCATCAGATTATACACGTAAAGATATTGATGGTTTAACTGAATTTGTGAACATTTATGGGGCGAAAGGTTTAGCTTGGGTCAAAGTGGTAGAAGACGGCTTGAATGGTCCAATTGCACGTTTCTTTGAAGAAGATCACGTCGCTCAATTACAAGCATTAACAGGTGCTAAACCGGGAGATCTCGTCTTATTTGTCGCTGATTCTAAAGATGTTGTGGCACAAAGTTTAGGTGCACTTCGTAACAAGCTTGGAAAAGAACGTGGACTTATCGATCCAGAACAATATAACTTCCTATGGGTGACAGATTGGCCGTTACTTGAATATGATGAAGAAGCGCGTCGTTACGTTGCAGCACACCATCCATTTACATCACCTAAAGTAGAAGATATTGATTTATTAGAAACTGCGCCTGAACAAGCACAAGCACAAGCTTACGACCTTGTATTAAATGGTTTCGAATTAGGTGGCGGATCAATTCGTATCCATGATGGTGAATTGCAACAACGTATGTTTAAAGCATTAGGATTCTCAGACGAAGCCGCACAAGAACAGTTTGGTTTCTTATTAGATGCGTTTAAATACGGGGCACCACCACATGGCGGTATCGCTTTAGGTTTAGACCGCTTCGTCATGATCTTAAGTGGCCGTACGAACTTACGTGACACAATTGCTTTCCCTAAAACAGCATCTGCGACAGATTTAATGACAGATGCACCAAGCCCAGTATCTGAAAGACAATTAGACGAATTATCTTTACGCATTAAACATTAATTTAAATACAGCATGCGCAAAACATTTTTCTTGAATAATCAATAAAGTATGATATGATTAATTCATAAGATAGTCATCTGTAGTGTTCGTAAGTTCGCTTTATGTATTTTGACCTAACACTCTTTGATCAGGGAGCCCAATGGGTTTTCTTGCAGCGCACACGCCTCTACAGGAGGACGTGCAAAACAAGAAACAGGGCACCCACCTGTATATAGCAGGCCAAAATGATCAAGCACTTTACAACTACGGCATAACGGATCTATCGGTACGCAAGGCTTCGTGTCTTGCGTATTTTTTATGTATTCATTTAAAATGGTATATGAATTTGTATTTAAAGGAGATTAATATGAAACATCAATTTTCTCGTAACGAACTGGCTATCGGACAAGAAGGGCTCGACAAATTAAAACAAACAACAGTCGCTGTATTAGGTGTCGGTGGGGTAGGTTCTTTTGCTGCAGAAGCTTTAGCGCGTACGAATATCGGCCATATTATTTTAATAGATAAAGATGATGTAGATATTACAAATGTGAACCGTCAATTACATGCATTAACGACGACAGTGGGACAAAGTAAAGTGAGTTTGATGGAAGAACGTATTCGCCTCATTAACCCGGACTGTAAAGTGACGCCATTACATATGTTCTACACGGAAGAAACGTACGAACAACTTTTTACGGATTATGATATCGATTATGTTATTGACGCAAGTGATACGATTATTTATAAAGTGCATTTAATGGAACAATGTTTAACACGTGGTATTCAAATCATTTCTAGTATGGGTGCAGCGAACAAAACGGATCCAACACAATTTGAAATTGCGGATATTTCGAAAACACATACGGATCCAATGGCACGTATTATTCGAAATAAATTAAAGCAAAAAGGAATTAAAAAAGGAGTGCCTGTTGTATTTTCTAGTGAAAGTCCAATCGTCATTCGTGAAGATGTAAAAGCGGTAGTCGGTGACGCGCAAGGTAAAAACCGTAAAGCGCAAATGCCACCATCGTCAAATGCATATGTGCCAAGTGTGGTTGGTTTAATTTGTGCAAGTTATGTATGTAATAACATTTTGAAAGACATTACAGTACAACGCATTAAAGATAAATAGTGTTGAAATTTAAAGGTGCGGCACTATCAATTTAGTTTGATTCAAATGTACAATTTAAGAGATTTGAATTGAATTAATTGTATACGTATTTGTCAATTGGTTTATTCTTGTAAATGTGTCATTAAGCTAATAGTAGGAAAGGGACTGGGAAAACTTAATTTTCTAGTCCCCTTCCTTTTTATGGACATATATCGATTAATGATGATAAAACAGGCAAAAATGAGGATGAATGGAACGTCACCATTGGATGTTATGGGGTTGTCTCCATTTCATAAACTTGCCCTCAGTGACTACATTTGATGTAAGGTTGCCCAGAAGGCTGAGACTCTTGAGGGATGAAGTTAAAAACAAAATAACGTCAATTAACTTTGATAGTGGCTACTGTTTAACGCAGTAGCTGTCTGACTTCTCAATGCGTTTGCTTTTGAGAAGTCTAGTCAGCCTTGCGGGGGCAGTACGACGAAATCTTCGTTACACATGAGATTTCTGTACTGCTCCCAAAATCCACTAACGCTTCAACAATTGTAACAGTTTAATCAAGCGTTAGTTAGTTGAAGGGCCAGCCCCTAAGAAAGCGAAGCCATAAGGGCAATCAGAAGTCACAAATCACAGCGAGGGCAAGTTTAACAAAATGTTGCATCCACAGCATCAAAAATTTTTATGTCCTAGTATGTTTCCTAATCTTTTATCGTCATTCATCTGTTTTTAAGTTACGATAATTCACTTTGTTGCTGTTTAATATTATCATAAATCTGTTTGAATTGTTGTTCTGCCTTCGATGTATCTTTAGGTTCATAATATTGTCTGCGCTTTAATAAATCCGGTAAATATTGTTGAGCAACAAAACCGTTCGGATAATTGTGTGGATATTGATAACCTATTGCGCGTCCCAATTCTTTTGCCCCTTGATAATGGCCATCTTTTAAATAATCTGGCACTTGCCCCACATGCCCTTGACGAATATCACTTAACGCAGCGTCAATAGAACGGATCGCTGAATTCGATTTTGGTGAAAGACACAATTCGATAACAGCTTGGCTGAGCGGGATCCGTGCTTCTGGAAAACCGAGTCTTTCTGCAGATTCGATAGCAGCCAAAGTCCGTTGACCCGCACCTGGAGAAGCTAAACCAATATCTTCATAACTAATGACGAGCAATCTTCTCGCTATCGTCGGAAGATCACCTGCTTGTATCAATCGTCCTAAATAGTGCAGTGCAGCATCGACATCACTGCCTCGAATAGATTTTTGAAACGCACTCATCACATCATAATGCATATCCCCATCTTTATCACTTAAGAAGGCGCCACGTTGCAAACAATCTTCTGCATCTTGCAAGGTGATATGCGGGGGTTGATCATTTGCACTTAATACTGCTAATTCTAAAGCATTTAAAGCACTGCGCACATCACCTTGACTTTGTGTGGCAAAATATTCGAAAGCATCGTCGTCAATCGTGGCCTCGAATTGTTTTAAACCTCTTTCTTCATCGTTCAGCGCATTGGACAAAGCGATTTTAATATCATTTTTATCGAGCGGAAATAATTCGAAAATTTGGGCTCTTGAACGAATTGCAGGGTTAATCGCGTGATAAGGATTTGAAGTCGTTGCGCCGATTAATACGATTTTCCCATTTTCTAGATGCGGTAATAAAAAATCTTGTTTCGCCTTATCTAATCTATGAATTTCATCTAATAAGAGTATGACTTGTCCTGACATTTTTGCTTCATCGACAATCATTTGCATATCTTTTTTTGTGTTTGTCACAGCATTTAATTGTCTGAACTTGAAAGCTGTACTGCCCGCAATCGCTTGAGCAATACTTGTTTTTCCGATGCCTGGAGGACCGTAAAATATCATAGATGACAACCTTTTCGCATTGACCATACGCCGAATAATTCCCGTTTCACCAACGAGATGTTGTTGTCCAATGACTTCATCAATGTTTCGTGGGCGCATTCTGGAAGCAAGTGGTTCAGTCAACATCGTTATCCCTCCATTGTTATTAGTTTTGTACACTTATATACAATGGTATTATATTAATATAAAAAATGCTAAAATAAAAATAAATCGGATGATGTAAGGTGAGGAAAAAATGAAAATATCCACTAAAGGAAGATATGGTTTAACATTAATGATTGCTTTAGCTAAACGACATGGAACAGGCTGTGTATCATTAAAAACGATTGCTGAAGAAAATGGTTTAAGTGATCTTTATTTAGAACAACTCGTAGGTCCACTGAGAAACGCTGGGCTGATTAGAAGTGTGAGAGGTGCAAAAGGCGGGTATGAATTAAAGATGCCAGCGACTGAGATTACGGCGGGTGATATTATCCGCTTATTGGAAGGTCCATTGACGATTGTAGAACGTATGGAATCTGAACCACCTGGTCAACAACAGTTATGGTTACGGATGCGTAATGCGGTTAAAGAAGTACTTGACCAAACGACACTACAATCTTTAGCTGACTATCAAGATAAAGATGCGTTAGAAGGCTATATGTTTTATATTTAATCAGGCATCTTGTTAAATATTAAGGAGGCGCTTATGGAACAGTTTACTTTAAAAGATGGACAATTTATTGATCAATTAGGATTTGGAACGTATAAGTTAAACGGTACAAAAGGTGTCCATGCAATGACGGATGCTTTGAATATGGGTTATCGTTTATTAGATACAGCATACAACTATGAAAATGAAGGTGCTGTAGGTAAAGCGATTCAAAATAGTCATGTGAATAGAGATGAGATTTGGGTCACTTCAAAATTGCCTGGGCGCTATCAAAGCGAGGCAAATGTTTATGAAACCATTCAAGAATCATTATATCGCCTTGGTTTAGACTATCTTGATTTTTATTTAATTCATTGGCCTAATCCAAAACAAGGTAAATATGTAGAAGCATGGAAAGCGATGATTGCAGCACAAAAGTCTGGATTAGTCAGACATATTGGTGTTTGTAATTTCTTACCTGAACATATTGAAAAACTTGAAAAAGAAACGGGTGTCTTGCCAGCGATTAACCAAATCGAGTTACATCCTTTTTTTAACCAAAAAGAAATGATTGCATATCATGAAGAGAAAGGCATTTTAACTCAAGCGTGGAGTCCATTAGGTCGTGACAATGGCGTCATGGATGAACCTGTGTTAAAACAACTGTCAGCGAAATATGACAAAACTGTCGCTCAAGTGATCTTAAGATGGCATGTTCAAAATGGTGTAATGCCTATACCGAAAGCAACATCATCCAAACGTCAACTTGAAAACTTTGATATTTTTGATTTTCATATTACAGATGAGGATCTTCAAGCAATCAATCAACTTACACGTGCTGATGGACGACGTAAAAATCAAGACCCGGCTGTTTATGAAGAATTTTAAATAGATGTTTAAGTCTCTGCAGAATGTGGAATATTTATATTAAGACATTCTTAAGGAGGCTTCATTTATGGCAGATCAAGAAAATAAATTCGAACAAGCTAAAGGTAACATCAAAGAAACAGTGGGTAACGTAACAGACAACCAATCATTAGAAAATGAAGGTAAACAAGATAAAGCTTCTGGTAAAGCGAAAGAAGCCGTTGAAAACGTTAAAGATAAAGCAAATGACATGATAGACAAGTTTAAAAAATAATTTTTGGTTAAAAATAATGATGAAAGGATGATTGCATTGGATAAAAAACAAGGTGAAGAATATTTAAATAAAGCTAAAGACGCTTATGATCAATATCAAGATAGTCAAAAAGGTGACAACAAAGAAAATAAAGATGGCGGTAGTTTAGTTGATAAAGCAAAAGATGCTTTAGATAAATTGACTGGCGACAATAAATAATTGAAAAAGTTCTAGCGGTTGTAGGTTCGCTCCCACAGCCGTTTTTTATATTTTAGAGGCGATCATTGAAGGGGGGAAGTTGCTTCTCTCGATACGATTAACTCAGTTTATGTTTAGCAATTTTTAGTATTCAGCTCGTTTAGGAATCATGAGGTACGATGTTGATCCGAATGATAGCAATGTAGTTGCCAACACTTCAAATAACATGCAATATGTTGGCAAACTACACTGTAATGCTAAATAAATGATAATGAATAGCATACACCTATAGATTTTGATTTCGTTCATCAATTAGCTCTTGAAAATAGCGATATGAACGGTGTTGTAATGTTGTGTCATAAATGTAGCTCACTGCCATGATTTCGTCTACCCAGCCATATTTGTGTAAAAAGGCATTTATTTGCTGATTGACTGATGCTTTATCGCCAATGAGTGAGTTTTGAATTCGCGCTTCAGCCATAGCGATTTCTCTCGGAGATAATACCTGACTTAAATCATCTGTTGGAGGTTGCATTTGTGCCATTCTTCCCCTTAATATGCTTGCGAAGATTTGTGATTGTGTCGTTGAGAGGTAATGGGCTTCTTCATCCGAATCAGCCATAATGACATTTAAACAGACAATGACATAAGGTGCTTTTAAGTATTCGGATGGTTCAAAAAGTTCCTTATATATAGCTATGGCTTCTTGCATTTGTTGTGGCGCAAAATGACCTGCAAAAACGTATGGTAAACCTTCTCTCGCAGCTAAATGCGCAGAGTCAGTTGATGAACCGAGAATATATACCGGTACATTTTTGCCAACTGCAGGAATGGCTTTAACATAACCTTGTTTTGTTTCAGGCCCAAAATATTGCAACAATTGTTGTACTTCGTCAGGAAATTGATAAACCCCTTGATGTTGGTCTCGACGGAGTGCACTTGCGGTTGCCATGTCTGTACCTGGTGCGCGTCCTAAGCCAAGGTCTACACGATCTCCGTACAATGTATTTAATGTACCGAACTGTTCAGCGACAACAAGTGGAGCATGATTCGGTAACATAATGCCTCCAGAACCAATCCTCATTGTGTTCGTATGGTGCAATGCGTGTTGGATAAGTAGTGCAGTTGCTGAACTTACGAGATTGGGTGCATTATGATGTTCTGCAATCCATAACCGTTCGTAATGGTGTTGTTCAAGATGCTGAGCAAGAGACACCATTTGATCAATCGCTTCCTTATCGTTATTTCCTTTTCTAATTGGAACAAGATTTAATGCTGAGTATTTCATTGGATTCGGCATCGTTTTAACACTCCTTTTCATAGCGCTAGTATAACATTAGTGCATCGGCAACTCACAAAAACTGCTTTTTGGCACACATTGAATTATAAAGTTTTAAAGATTACAATAGAAATGACTATAAACGTAAAAAACAACCAATCACCGTACTAGAATTTTTAGTATGCAAGTGCTAAAATAGGAACATTGATTATGAGAAAGGGCTGACGTAATGATGGGTGTTTATGCAGATTATGCCGCAACAACGCCGGTAAAACCTGAAGTTGCTGAAAAAATGATGGCTGTTTATCAAACACATTTTGGTAATCCTTCCTCGATTCATTCTCAGGGGCGAGATGCAAGAAGATTATTAGACGAATCAAGAAGAACAGTCGCAAATTATTTGAATGCCAAACCGAATGAAGTCATTTTCACAAGTGGCGCAACCGAGTCAAACAACACTGTCATTAAAGGGATTGCCTTTGCGAACGCATCAAAAGGGAAGCACTTGATTACAACCAAAATTGAACATCACTCTGTATTGCACGTGTTCGAATACCTCGAGCAACAAGGGTTTGAAGTGACATATTTAGATGTTGATGCTGCGGGAATCATTGACTTAGAGCAATTGAAACAGAGTATACGTGACGATACGACGCTTGTATCAATCATGTTTGTAAATAATGAAGTCGGGACAGTGCAACATGTATATGACATACAAGATGTGTTAGCTGACCATGATGTCTATTTTCATATGGATGCCGTTCAAGCAGTAGGGCATTTGCCGATTGATGTACAAGATTTAGCTGTTGACGCTTTAAGTATGACTGCACATAAATTTGGTGGTCCTAAAGGGGTGGGTGTGTTGTATGTGAAAAATGGAACACGAATCACTTACCCTCAACTTGGTGGTGAGCAAGAAACGAAACGTCGTGCAGGGACTGAAAATGTGCCACAAATTGTAGGACTTGCTACCGCTTTAACTTTAGCTGAAGCTTCACGCGACGATCATAATGTACATTTGACGCAACTTAAAGAACAATTGCTCGTCGGTTTACAAGAACGTGCAATTCCGTTTGAATACAATGGTTCAATGATCGATACGACGAACCATATTATTAATTTGTATTTTCCATTTGTCGATGTCGAAACTTTATTAACTTTACTTGATTTAGCAGGCATTTATGTATCATCAGGATCTGCTTGTACGGCGGGATCGACTATTCCTTCCCACGTTTTGTTAGCAATGTATGGCGAACACTCACCACGTGTCGATCATTCGATTCGGATTAGTTTAAATGAACAAGTGACAGAAGCAGATATTAAAGAAATTGTAATAGAGATTCAGAAAATATATTTGAAATTTAAGGAGGAACAATAGTGACCAACAAAAATACACGTGTCGTAGTCGGCATGTCGGGTGGCGTAGATAGTTCGGTAACTGCCCATCTATTGAAAGAACAAGGCTATGATGTGATCGGTATATTTATGAAAAACTGGGATGATACTGATGAATTCGGTGTATGTACAGCAACAGAAGATTATAATGATGTCATTGCTGTATGTAATCAAATCGGTATCCCGTATTATGCAGTCAATTTCGAGAAAGAATATTGGGACAAAGTGTTTACGTACTTTTTAGACGAATATAAAAAAGGGCGTACACCGAATCCAGATGTGATGTGTAATAAAGAAATTAAATTTAAAGCCTTTTTAGACCATGCACTAAAACTCGGTGCTGACTATGTGGCGACTGGACATTATGCACGTGTACGTCACCATGAAGATGGCACTGTAGAAATGTTACGTGGCGTGGATAATAATAAAGATCAGACGTACTTTTTAAATCAATTAACTGAAGCACAATTAAGTAAAGTAATGTTTCCAATTGGTGATATTGATAAGAAAAAGGTTCGTGAAATTGCGTTAGAACAAGATTTAGCAACTGCAAAGAAAAAAGATTCAACAGGCATTTGCTTCATTGGAGAACGTAATTTCAAAACATTTTTATCACAGTATTTGCCTGCACAACCAGGTGAAATGCGTACACTTAATGGTGAATTAAAAGGACAACATGGAGGCCTCATGTACTATACGATCGGCCAAAGACACGGTTTAGGCATTGGCGGAGATGGTGACCCTTGGTTTGTCGTCGGTAAAAATTTAAAAGACAATGTGTTATATGTTGAGCAAGGATTCCATCATGATGCATTATACAGTGACTACTTAATTGCTTCAGATGTATCATTTGTGAACCCAACGGACTTAACAGAGCCGTTGAAATGTACTGCTAAATTTAGATATCGTCAAAAAGATATCGGTGTCACGGTGACTGCACATGGAGACGATGCTGTAAAAGTGATTTTTGACGAGCCAGTTCGTGCGATTACACCTGGCCAAGCCGTTGTATTTTACGATGGGGATGTATGTTTAGGCGGTGCAACAATTGATGACGTCTATAAAAATGATGGACAACTTGATTATGTCGTTTAGGAAAAGGTGATTCAAATGGAACTTGAACAAATTCATCAACTGATTCAACAAGGCCAATTCGAACGTGCATTACAAGAAAGTTTTAACAATATAGAAGCACATCCTGATGAAGTCGAAAATTATATCAATTCAGGTGTGTTATTGGCAGAAGCAGGCGAAATTGAAAAGGCTGAACGTTTTTTTCAACGTGCACTGACATTGAAACCGGATAATGGTGTGATTTATTACAACTTAGCGAACGTTTACTTTAATGAAGGGCGTTTTCAAGAAGCAGTCAAATTGTATCAAGAAGCCTTGTCACATCATGTCGATCATAAAGATACACACTATATGTTGGGCCTTGCGTTTATTCAACTGGATGCTAAGAAACAAGCGCTGCCTTATTTGATGCGTGCAGCGGAATTAGACGCTAAATTTGAAGATCTCGAAGTCCAATTTCAATTTGCGTTACTCATGTGTGAATTAGAAATGTTTGATCAAGCTATTCCGATATTGAATCAAATATTAGAACACGATCCACAACATGCCGACGCACAATATAACTTAACATTAGCGCTTTATATGCTGAATGAAAATGTCGATGCGGCCATTCAAGGCTTTGAACGAGCAGTACAAATGGACGAACAGCATTTACTCAGTCAACACGCTCTGAAGACATTCCGATTAATTAAAGCTGAAGAGGAGGCATAACTATGGAAAATCCAACACTGTTTGACCATACATTTATTAAAGGCACCGTAGAAATGATTTTGTTTCACAATGCAGATAACCATTACACAGTGCTTAAAGTGGATATTGAAGAAACAAACGGTGACTTTGACGATATGGCAACAGTTGTTGGCTACTTTCCAAATATGGTGGAAGATGAGACGTATACTTTTAAAGGGCATGTCGTGCAACACGCTAGATATGGACAGCAATTAAAAGCAGAAACGTTTCAAAAAGAGATTCCCCATACTAAAGATGCCGTCATCGCGTATTTATCTAGTGACTTGTTTAAAGGTATTGGTAAAAAGACAGCTGAATCGATTGTGAATACATTAGGTGAAAATGCGATTCATGACATTTTGAAAGACGAATCTGTCATCGCACAAGTGCCAAAACTCTCAAAAGCAAAGCAACAGCAAATCGTAGAACAAATTTATGCGAACCAAGAAAGTGAACAAGTGATGATTCGATTGAATGAACTTGGCTTTGGTTCAAAACTGGCGATGGACATCTACAAATTTTATAAAAGTGAAACATTGACTGTCCTCGACCAAAATCCATATCAATTGGTTTATGATATTAAAGGGGTCGGTTTTAATAAAGCGGATCAACTGGCGCAACAGCTCGGGATCCATCCAGAACATCCCGATCGTTTAAAAGCGGGACTGCTCTATTTAGTTGAAGAGACATGTATTAAACAAGGACATACCTATTTGCCTCAAGAAGCATTAATCAATGAAACGATCCAATTATTATCTCAAGGAAAAGAAACAACACTTGATCATGAGGCAATGACGCAAATTTTAGCTGAATTAGTAGAAGAAAAGCGTTTAGTGAATCAAGATGAAATGGTGGCAATCCCAAGCCTTTATTATTCAGAAATTAAAAGCACGCAAAATTTATATCGAATATTCGCCAATCGAGATCATTTAACAACTTTTGATGCATCTGATATTCAATTACATATTGGTGAAATTGAGGAAATGAATGAAGTGCATTATGCCCCATCTCAAAAAGAAGCGTTAGAATATGCGATTCAACATAAAGTGATGCTCTTGACTGGTGGACCAGGCACAGGTAAAACGACCGTCATTAAAGGGATTGTCCAGTTGTACGCTGAAATTCATGGTCTCTCATTGGATTATGATGACTATTCCGACGAAGATGACTATCCAGTTGTATTAGCAGCACCGACAGGCAGAGCGTCTAAGCGTTTACATGAAGCAACAGGGTTAGAAGCGATGACCATCCACCGTTTAATCGGTTGGAATCAAGACACGAAACCGCAAGACAAATTAGATAATGAAATTCATGCGAAATTGATTATCATTGATGAAATGTCAATGGTCGACACATGGCTGTTTCATCAATTTATGGATGCGGTTCCTATGGATGCGCAAGTCGTGTTAGTTGGTGATGAAGACCAATTGCCATCAGTGGGTCCCGGACAAGTGTTTAAAGATCTCATAGATGCCAATGTGTTACCGCGCATTAATTTAACCGAAGTGTATCGTCAACAGGACGGCTCGAGTATTATTGATTTGGCGCATCGTATGAAATTAGGTGAAAAAGTCGATATTACCCAACGTTTTCACGATCGCTCTTTCATTCCGTGTCAAACCGATCAAATTCCGCAAGTGGTAGAAAAAGTTGTGAACAATGCTGTACAAAAAGGATATACCATGGCGGATATACAAGTACTTGCACCAATGTATCGCGGCAATGCAGGGATTAAAAAGTTGAATCAAATTTTACAAGGCATTTTAAACCCGTTAACAGACGAATCGCAGCGTGAAATCGAATTTGGTGATGTGCTATTTCGTAAAGGGGACAAAGTACTTCAACTCATTAATCGACCGAATGACAATGTATTTAACGGCGATATTGGTGTCATTGTCGGCATCTTTTGGGCGAAAGAAAATGCACTCAATAAAGATGTCGTTGTCGTCGATTATGATGGGAATGAAATTACTTACTTACGGTCTGACTTGACAGAACTGACACACGCCTATTGTACATCGATACATAAAGCACAAGGTTCTGAGTTTCCTATTGTCATTATGCCTATCGTGAAACAGTATTTTAGAATGTTGCAAAAACCAATCTTATATACAGGATTAACACGTGCGAAACAGTCGCTCGTTTTTCTTGGTGATGCGGATGCCTTTAATATTGGCTTAGCAACTGCTGGCCAAACACGATTAACGCAATTACAAACATTTTTAACACAATACTTTAATCCAGACGAGCGTTCGACGGGTTCAGAGGAAAGCATAGATTCAGCTGAATTTATTTTAACTGAAGCTACGATGTTTAAAATTCATCCGATGATTAATATGGGTGAGGTCACACCGTATGACTTTTTAGAAATTGACAAAGTTTAGACCTTTTTTATATAATCAAAGTTAAGTTCAAGTGCATAGCCGAGTAAATGAGTATCCACTTCACAGAGACGTACAGTTTGCTGAGAATGTACGAGTGTGATTCATTGAACGCTACTATGTATGAGCACGTATAGGATAATGAGTGATGGCAAAATAGCCATAACTAGGGTGGTACCGCGAAACATTCGTCCCTTTTTGAGAGACGAGTGTTTTTTTGTATCTATTTGAATCAAGGAGTTGTAAAAATGAAAAATTTAAAAGCAAGTGATATTCGTCAAATGTATATTGACTTTTTTGTAGAGAAAGGCCATATGGTTGAACCTTCAGCCCCATTAGTTCCGATTGACGATGATTCATTACTATGGATTAACTCAGGGGTAGCAACATTAAAAAAATATTTCGATGGTCGTGAAATCCCGAAAAAACCACGTATTGTCAATGCACAAAAGTCAATCCGTACAAACGATATTGAAAATGTAGGTTTTACTGCACGACACCATACGTTTTTTGAAATGTTGGGTAATTTCTCCATTGGTGATTACTTTAAACGTGAAGCAATTGAATTTGCGTGGGAGTTTTTAACAAGTGAACGTTGGATGGCAATGGATCCTGAAAAATTATACGTAACGATTCATCCCGAAGACACGGAAGCTTACGACTTATGGACCCATGTAGTTGGATTAACTGAAGACCGTATCATTCGTATTGAAGGGAATTTCTGGGATATTGGCGAAGGACCATCAGGACCAAACACTGAAATTTTCTATGACCGTGGTGAAGCTTATGGACAAGATGATCCTGCTGAAGAAATGTATCCAGGTGGCGAAAATGAACGCTATTTAGAAGTATGGAACCTTGTATTCAGTGAATTTAACCATAATAAAGATCATACGTATACGCCACTACCAAGTAAAAACATTGATACGGGCATGGGATTAGAACGTATGACTTCGATATCCCAAGACGTACGCACAAACTACGAAACAGATTTATTCATGCCGATTATCGGACAAGTTGAAGCGATTTCAGGCAAAAAATATTTAGTGGACAAAGATAACGATGTCGCATTTAAAGTCATTGCGGATCACATTCGTACAATTGCCTTTGCGATTTCAGATGGCGCGTTACCTGCGAATGAAGGTCGCGGCTATGTATTACGTCGCCTGTTACGTCGTGCGGTTAGATTTAGCCAAACGTTAGAAATTAACGAGCCATTTATGTATCAATTGGTGGATATTGTTGCAGATATTATGGAACCTTACTATCCAAATGTTAAAGAAAAAGCAGATTTTATTGCACGGGTGATTAAATCTGAAGAAGAACGCTTCCATGAAACATTAGAAGAAGGGTTAGCAATTTTAAATGACCTAATCCAACAAGCCAAATCTTCAAACCAAACGATTGCAGGTGAAGATGCGTTCAAATTATATGACACATACGGTTTCCCAATCGAGCTCACAGAAGAAATTACATTGAACGAAGGCTTGGCTATTGATATGGATGCATTTAACGACCATATGGAAGCACAACGTGAACGTGCACGTAAAGCACGACAAAGTAGTCAATCCATGCAAGTTCAAAGCGAAGTGTTAAAAGAGATTAACACAAAGAGCAAGTTCTTAGGTTATGAAGCATTTGAAGCGGAAGCGACGATTACTGACATCGTACGTGATGGCGAACGTGTTGCAACGGCGGATGCAGGCGAAACGATTCATTTTATTATGGACCAAACACCATTCTATGCAGTGAGTGGTGGACAAGTTGCAGATAAAGGAACTGTCCGTAATGATCAATTTGAAATTCAAGTGACAGACGTCATTAAAGCACCAAATGGTCAACATCTTCACACAGGTGTCGTGCAATTCGGTGTTGTAAAAGAAAAGAGTGAAGTCACTGCAACAATCGATCGTCAAGCAAGAACAGCGATTATGAAAAATCATAGTGCCACTCACTTATTACATGCAGCATTGAAAAATGTATTAGGGGAACATGTCAACCAAGCAGGTTCATTAGTTGATAGTGACCGTCTCCGTTTTGACTTTTCACATATTGCACCAATGACTGCTGAAGAAATTAAGCAAGTTGAACAAATGGTTAATGAAGAAATTTGGAACAGTATTCCAGTTGATATCCAAGAAATGAACATTGCTGATGCAAAAGCGAAAGGTGCAATGGCATTATTTGGTGAAAAATATGGAGACATCGTACGTGTCGTGGACATGCAACCATTCTCAATCGAACTTTGTGGTGGTACACATGTCCAAAATACATCGGAAATCGGTTTGTTCAAAATTACAAGTGAATCAGGTACAGGTGCAGGTGTCCGCCGTATCGAAGCGGTGACAGGCCAAAATGCATTCCTTTATTTAGAACACTATTTAGACCAATTCAATGCGATTAAGCAACAAGTAAAAGCGAAATCGGATGCGCAAGTGATTGAAAAAGTCGAACAACTTCAATATAATGAAAAAACATTAAAGCAAACGATTGAAGATAAAAACAAAGCATTAAATGAATTGAAAATGGGCAATATTCAAGATCAAGTGGAAACAATCAATGATATGCCTGTGTTGATTACTCAAGTTGAAGTGGACAATGCCAAGGCGATGCGTACGACGATGGATGACTTTAAATCTAAGCTACAAGATAGTATTATTGTGTTAGCGAGTGATGTAGATGGTAAAGTATCATTAATTGCAACTGTACCGAAAACTTTGACTGACCGTGTGAAAGCGGGGGACATTATTAAAAATATGGCACCAATTGTTGGCGGAAAAGGTGGCGGCCGTCCTGATATGGCACAAGGTGGCGGTACTGAACCCGACAAGATAACAGAAGCATTACAATTTATTAAAGACTATATTAAATCGTTATAAAACGTCTTGAATTCATGTAAAATGAAAGAGTAATCTCATTATGGTTTAAGGAGTGTTGAACTATGGCTAATTTTGATAAAACAATGAAATTCAACTATGATGAACTTCCAAAAGACAACGTCGAAACAGTTTTAAACAATGTCTACAATACCCTAGAAGAACGCGGATATAATGCTGTCAACCAGATTGTAGGTTATTTACTGTCAGGTGACCCTGCGTATATTCCACGTCATAACGAAGCACGTAACCAAATCAGACACATCGATCGAGATGATATTATGGAAGAGTTAGTGTCGTACTACTTACAAAACCATAGTAAGGACGATCATGCTTAAACATAAAATTATCGGGTTAGATGTTGGAAGTCGTACAGTTGGTATTGCAATTAGTGATTTGATGGGTTGGACAGCACAAGGTTTAGATACACTCCATATTAACGAAGAAGCAAATGAGCTCGGCATCGATGCCTTAATTGACATCATACAAAAAGAAAATGTAGGCACAGTTGTCATTGGATTACCAAAAAACATGAACAATTCAATTGGCTTTCGTGGTGAAGCATCGTTAAAATATAAGGAAGCACTTGAAGACCGAATGCCAAATTTAGAAATTGTGATGTGGGATGAGCGTTTAAGTACAATGGCTGCAGAACGTTCATTGATAGAAGCCGATGTATCAAGAGCAAAAAGAAAAAAAGTGATTGATAAAATGGCTGCGGTATTCATTTTACAAGGCTATTTAGATGGATTGAATTAAGGAGAGAGCGAATATGACAAACGAAAACCATAATCAAGAAATTGAAATTAGAAATGACGAAACTTTATTAACCTTGTTTGATGAAGAAGGTAATGAAGTCTTATATCGTAAATTATTAGAGTTTTATCACCCAGGTTTTGAAAAAGAGTATGTGATTCTTGCAGAAGAAGGCGCACAAGCGGATGACGATGATTTAATTGAATTGATTCCTATGATTAATGAACCAGACGAATCAGGAGAAGGCGGACGCTTTTTACCTGTTGAGACGGACGAAGAATGGGATATGATTGAAGAAGTTGTCAATACGAATATGGATGATGAACACGATCATGAACATTAAGGGTTGATGTGAATGTAAGAGTAGGCATTGAAAGATTTGCCTGCTCTTTTTTGTATTTTAACGTCGATTACTGATGTGTCAATTGGAAAATAATGTGTTTATTTAAAAGAACAGAGGTTATAGTCCAGATGAAATGGCGTGCATTAAAATGAGATGAATTGTTTCATTAAAATGATGATTGATGCTTATCAGTCAAGCAATTATGTGATAAAATGTATAGAAGTCATTTTAAAGTGCAATGAATGTACGGATAAACGAACCGTATTCCGTAATGCATATACAGACATCGAAGTTAAATCAGTCCGCATTGGCTGGTTTATTTTTTGATGATTTTTAGAACATAAAAAGGAAGTCAATATAAATGGAAGATAAAAATCAGTCATATCTCTTAAGTTTAAAACAATATGACAGCGATATCGACCAATTGCGTAACTACGCAGAAAAACATCAAGTCCCTATTGTGGATCAACTTTCTTTAGATCTCATCCAACAAATCATTCGTCTCCATCAACCGAAAGAAATTTTAGAGGTAGGGAGTGCAATTGGATACAGTGCGATGCAATTCGCTTCAGTGGATAAAGCCATTAAAGTGACAACAATAGAACGCAACGAAGCGATGATCCAACAGGCGAAAGCGAATATCCGTCAATATGGCTATGAGGATCAAATTCGTTTAATTGAAGCGGATGCGACAGATGCATTTGAACAGGTGAACGACAGAATTTATGATATGATTTTTATCGATGCTGCGAAAGCACAATCACAACGCTTTTTTGAGCTTTATAGTCCGTTATTACGCGAAAAAGGTGTTATGATTACAGATAACATTTTATACCATGGTTTCGTTGCGGACATTGATGTCGTTAGAAGTCGCAATGTCAAACAAATGGTGAAAAAAGTACAAAGATACAATCATTGGCTAAGTCAACAACAGGATTTCACAACGAATTTTATTCATATGGATGATGGACTAGCGATATCTATAAAGGAGAGTAAACATGACTGAGTTATTAGTGACACCGAAATCTTTAAGTCACATCGAAACCTTAATTGAAAAAGGTGCAGATGCATTTGTCATCGGTGAAGAAAAGTTTGGCTTACGATTGGCCGGGGAATTTAATCGAGAAGACATGAAAAAGGCTGTTGAAATGATTCATGATGCTGGTAAAAAAGCATATGCTGCGGTGAATGGTATTTTCCATAACTACCATATTCCAGCGCTAGAAGATTATATCGCATTTTTACATGAAATTAGAGTGGACCGTATTATTTTTGGGGACCCTGCAGTAGTAATGATCGTTAAACAGCAAGAAAACCCTATTCCATTAAACTGGAATGCTGAAACACTAGTAACGAACCATTTCCAATGTAACTATTGGGGTAGACGTGGTGCAAAACGAGCCGTGCTTGCGCGTGAATTAAGTTTAGAAGAAATATTGAATATTAAAGCGAATAGCGATGTTGAGATTGAAGTGCAAGTCCATGGTATGACGTGTATGTTCCAATCGAAACGGATGCTGTTAGGCAACTACTATACATTCCAAGATCGTCAAATGAAAATTCAACGTAATGAAGCGGCAACAGACAGTCAATTATTACTTTACGATGAAGAGCGTGATAATAAATATCCAGTATTTGAAGATTATAATGGTACGCATATTATGTCACCGAACGATATTTGCTTAATTGAAGAGTTAGAACCATTGTTTGAAGCTGGCGTAGATAGTTTGAAAATCGATGGGGTACTGCAAACAGAAGAATATATTAATGTAGCGACAGCACAATATCGTGAAGCAATCGATTTGTACGAAGAAGATCCAGAAGCGTATGAAGATGAAAAATTTATGCTTGTAGACCCAATTGAAGCGATACAACCAGAGCATCGTCCGTTTGATGAAGGATTCTATTACAAACAAACAGTATATTAAAGATAGGAGAGAGTATGAATGAAGGTACTTGAAGAAGTTAAACCAGCAACCAAAGCGAAAATGAAAAAGCCTGAATTACTCGCACCTGCTGGTAACTTAGAAAAATTAAAAATCGCAGTTCATTACGGTGCTGATGCTGTATTCATCGGGGGTCAAGAATACGGTTTACGTTCAAATGCAGACAACTTTACAATGGACGAAATTCGTGAAGGTGTAGAATTTGCCAATCGTTACGGTGCTAAAATTTATATTACAACGAATATTATTGCCCATGATGAAAATATGGAAGGGCTCGACGACTATTTACAACAATTAGAAGCAACTGGCGCAACAGGCATTATCGTAGCGGATCCATTAATTATTGAAACGTGTAAACGTGTTGCACCGAAACTTGAAATTCATTTGTCTACGCAACAATCGTTAAGCAACTATAAAGCGGTCGAATATTGGAAAGAAGAAGGCTTAGACCGTGTCGTTCTTGCGCGTGAAACAGGTGCGATGGAAATGAAAGAAATCAAGGATAAAGTGGATATTGAAATTGAAGCTTTCATTCACGGTGCCATGTGTATCGCTTACTCTGGTCGTTGTACACTCAGCAACCATATGACAGCACGCGATTCTAACCGTGGGGGTTGTTGTCAAAGTTGTCGTTGGGACTATGATTTATTAACAGTCGATAATGATGGCGAACTCGATGTCTATTATGAGGATGGCAATGCTGTTCCATTTGCGATGAGCCCACGTGATTTAAAACTCATTGAATCGATTCCGAATATGATGGACTTAGGTATTGACTCACTTAAAATCGAAGGCCGAATGAAATCGATTCACTATATTGCAACAGTTGTTTCAGTATATCGAAAAGTGATTGATGCTTACGCTGAGGATCCAGAAAACTTTAAAATTAAACCGGAATGGCTCTATGAATTAGATAAATGTGCAAACCGTGACACGGCACCTGCATTTTTCAAAGGGACTCCGGGGTATGAAGAACAAATGTTTGGCAATGAATCAAGTAAAAAAGCACCTTTTGACTTTATCGGTTTAGTATTAGACTATGACCAAGACAGTCAAATGGCGACAATACAACAAAGAAATCACTTTAAACCAGGTCAAGAAGTTGAGTTTTTCGGACCTGAAATTCAAACCTTTAAACAAGTCGTCGATAAGATCTATGATGAAGAAGGAAATGAACTTGATGCCGCACGACACCCATTACAAATCGTGCAAATCAAAGTTGACCAGCCTATTTATCCAAACAACATGATGAGAAAGGAAGTTTAAAGAATGGCAACAACGATCATTGGTATTGCTGGAGGCTCTGGTTCAGGTAAGACATCTGTGACAAATAAAATTATGAATAATTTAGAAGGCCATAGTGTCGCACTTATTGAACAAGACTATTATTATAAAGATCAATCACATCTGACATTTGAACAACGTCTTCAAACAAATTATGATCATCCTTTTGCGTTTGATAATGATTTGTTAATTCAAAATCTTAAAGCATTGCAATCCGGTCAAAGTGTAGAAGTCCCTACATATGACTACACAAATCATACTCGTAGCGATAAAACGATTGCATTTCAACCTAAAGATGTTATTATCGTAGAAGGTATATTTGCGCTAGAGAATGAAGAATTGCGCAATATGATGGATGTTAAGATTTACGTAGACACTGATGCAGATTTAAGAATTTTGCGCCGTCTTGTGAGAGATACTAAAGAGCGCGGTCGTACAATGGAATCTGTCATTGATCAGTATCTGACTGTTGTGAGGCCGATGCATAACCAATTTATTGAACCGACTAAAAAATTCGCGGATATTATTATTCCTGAAGGTGGTTCTAACAAAGTTGCTATTGACATCATGACAACTAAGATTCAAGCACTTGTACGTAAAAAAGATTAAATCATAGTTAAAGGAAGATGCAAACAATGGAAAACCAAAAACAATATCCAATGACGCAAGAAGGATACGAAAAATTAGAAAAAGAATTAGAAGAATTAAAAACAGTCAAACGACCTGAAGTTGTTGAAAAAATTAAAGTTGCACGTAGTTTTGGTGACTTATCTGAGAACTCAGAGTATGATGCAGCGAAAGATGAGCAAGGTTTTATCGAGCAAGACATTCAACGTATTGAAACAATGTTACGTCATGCGTTAATCATTGAAGATACAGGAGATAACCATGTTGTCCAAATTGGTAAAACTGTGACATTCGTTGAACTTCCAGGTGACGATGAAGAGTCATACCAAATCGTGGGTTCAGCGGAATCGGATGCGTTTAATGGTAAGATTTCAAACGAATCTCCAATGGCACAAGCGCTCATCGGCAAACAAGTAGATGACGAAGTTCGTGTACCACTTCCAAATGGTGGAGAAATGAACGTAAGAATTGTAGATATTCATTAATCCATATCGTCATGGTGAAATGCGTACGAATGAATATCATTATAAGGTTAAACGATTGATGAATGCGCAACAAATAAATAAAAGCTGGGATAACTTCATTGTATCCTAGCTTATTTTTTTATATGTACAGATTAAAGATAACGTGAACAGTTTGGGAATGAACTGTAATTCCGAGTATTAACCTCTTATATTTATCGATACTAAATTGTCAGTCATACTTTATAATGATAAAATATATATTTGTAAGGGCTTTCCAAAAGGGGGAATGTATATGCATTTTCGTCAAATTAGCGAGCAATCTTTTATGATTTACTTTAAAGCTGAAATTAGTGAGACAGTATATCAACATGTTAATGCTGTTATGGCTCACATAGAAAGGATTAATCATCCGCACATTCAAGAAATTGTGCCTTCTTATCGCGCTATTTTGGTATATTTCGATGGGATTAAAACAGATGTTGAAACTTTAATCGAAGCACTTCAACTCGATACATTCGATCCTCAACAAAGTAAGATGCGTACGGAAAGAAAAAGAATTGTGAATATTCCTGTACGCTATGGTGGGAAATGGGGACCAGATATTGAGGTTGTAGCGCATCACAACAATTTATCGATTGACGAAGTGATTCAATATCATACTGAAAAACACTATCTTGTATACATGATTGGTTTTATGCCAGGATTTCCATTTTTAGGGGGTTTAAGTCCTCACCTTTATACACCCAGAAAAGAAGAACCAAGAATTAAAATTGATGCAGGTTCGGTAGGAATTGCCAACAATCAAACCGGTATATATCCATCTGATTCACCAGGTGGCTGGCAGATTATTGGACGGACTCCGATAGATGTTTTTAATCCTAGTCGGGAGCCGAAAATTTTATACCAACCGGGTGACAGAATTAAATTTTATTCTATTAATGAAGAACAATTTTTACATATTCAAAAATATGTGCGTAAGAATCAACTAGATTATGATGAATGGGTGATGATAGAAAATGTCCATTAAAATTATCAAACCTGGATTGTTTACGACAGTTCAAGACAAAGGACGTATAGGTCATCAGTTTGAAGGCTATTCACCTGCTGGCGTGATGGATCGACCGAGCTATGACATTTTAAATACATTATTAGAAACAGAGGCACAACCTGCTTTAGAATTTACGATGATTGGTCCGACGATTAAATTTCTAGATCACAACCTATTTGCAATCACCGGTGCACCGTTTTCAGCCACTTTAAACGGCCGACCTATTCCACATCAATCGGTAATCAAAGTTGAAAAAAATGATATTTTAGAAATTGGACGCGTGATTGATGGGATGCGAGGGTATATCGGATTTGCAAAACCGTTAGAAATTCCACTTGTTGAAGGAAGTTATGCAACACATACACGGACTGGCATCGGGGGTTTCAAAGGTCGTGCATTGCAAGTGAATGATGTGATTCCTACAAAGGCTACACGGATAGATCATCAACTTATTGGTCGCTCAAGTGATTTTTCAAGTTTTACGAAAGCGAGACAGCTACCGATTGGCTTGATGGACGGTCCACAATTAGAATCATTTACACGACAAACGATTAAAGACCTTGAACAACTTGAGTTTACTATTTCAGAAAATTCAGACCGTATGGGTTATCGCCTTAAAGGTCCCTCGATACAACCTTTTGCAGATGCTGACATTATTTCTGAACCTGTCGCATTAGGTTCCGTACAAGTTCCGAAAGACGGTCATCCTATTATTTTACTCAATGATCGGCAAACTGTGGGAGGTTACACAAAAATTGGCACAGTGATTGATTGTGACATTGTTGATATTGTTCAAAGACAACCTGGTGATAAGGTGAAATTCGAATGGATGACATTTACCGAGGCGAATGAAATTTTAGCGCGAAAAAATAGAAAGCTGGAAGAGGCAAAAGCCCAAATTCGGGAACAACCTCAGCGGATTTTAAATCACATTCGACCGACGCAACAAAAAATAAAAACCGTATTAAAAGGAGATCGTATACCATGGACTTAAAGCAAATCGAGCAAACATTGAATCTACTCAAGCAATATGGTGCAAAGCATTTTAAATATCGTGATGACGAGATGGAGTTGGAATTAGATTTATCGTCCATTCAACAAACAGGAATACCTGTACATGATCAACAAATTGCGCAACCATCAAACAATGATGGAGAGGAAGCGCAGCAACCGACAGAGCTTTCGGAAGACGCTTCAAAAGTGATTCGTTCACAAATGATAGGTACATTTTATTTACAAGATGAAAAAGAACTGACAAAACCAGCTGTGAAAGTTGGCGATAAAGTCAATAAAGGGGATATTATTGGCTATATTGAAGCGATGAAAGTGATGAATGAAGTTACAGCAGATGTGTCGGGCGAAGTTACAGAAGTGCATGTCGGTCATGGTGAAAACATTGAATTTAATCAAGTGATTTTAACGTTGAAGTAAGGGGGGATTCCATGTTTCGAGTTTTAGTTGCAAATAGAGGTGAAATTGCAGTACGTATTATTCGGACGCTTAGAGAGCTAAATATGGAGTCCGTTGCCATTTACGCTGTTGGTGATGAAAACAGTCTGCACGTTAAGTTAGCTGATCAGGCGGTTTGTATCGGACAAGCGAACCCATTAGACAGTTATTTGAATATCCGTAATATATTAGCAGCTGCAGAAATGACAAAAGCGAATGCCATTCACCCTGGTTATGGTTTTTTATCTGAAAGTCCTGTGTTTGCTGAAAGGGTTGAAAATGAAGGGCTTTATTTTATCGGACCGACGAAAGAAACGATGCAACGAATGGGGGATAAAATTACTGCACGTCAAACTGTGGATGAAGCAGGGGTACCAATTATACCTGGTTCTAAATCGTCAGTTGAATCCGTAGACGAAATTAAAGCACTCTCTGAAGAAATCGGTTATCCCCTAGTCATTAAAGCAGCGAGTGGTGGTGGCGGAAAAGGAATTCGTATCGTTAAAGAAGAATCACAACTTGAACGTGCTTTTAAAGAGGCGAAAAGTGAAGGCAACAAATACTTCAATGACGACCGAGTTTATATAGAAGCTTTTATTCCGGTAGCGAAACATGTCGAAGTACAAGTCCTTGGAGATGGTCAATCACGTTATATTCACTTAGGGGAACGAGATTGTTCCGTACAGCGCAAAAACCAAAAACTGATTGAAGAATCACCATGTAGTGCACTAAGTGAAGCAATGCGAGATAATATTTGCAATGATGCTGTGAAAGTCGCAAAGGCAGCACAATATCGAAGTGCCGGTACTATTGAATTTCTAGTGACTGAAGATGCATATTATTTTATTGAAATGAATGCACGTATTCAAGTTGAGCATACAGTGACAGAAATGCGTACAAATGTTGACTTGGTGCGTGAACAATTACGCATTATGCAAGAGGGCACGCTTTCACTAACACAAGAGGATATTCACTTTTCTGGGCATGTCATTGAAGCACGAATCAATGCGGAAGACCCACAAAATGCATTTCGTCCAACACCTGGTACAGTGCAAAGATTGCATTTACCACAAGGATTTAATATACGTGTTGACTCACTACTTTATAGTGGTTATACTGTTTCTTCATATTATGATTCGCTCGTTGCTAAAGTGATTGTAAAAGGTGAAAATCGTGCGCATGCGATTGATAAATTAAAGGTCACATTAGACGAACTCGTCATTGACGGTTTTATGACGACGGCTGATTTCTTGTATGCCGTATTATCTTATCCGCCCTACTATGAAGGCGATGCACGTGACGTTGACATTAAATTCTTAGATCGTCATCGTATTTTTAAGGAGGAGAATGAAGATGAAAGTTGATTTAAACTGTGATTTAGGGGAAAGCTTTGGTAATTATCAAATCGGCAATGATCGAGCAGTTTTGCCACTGATAACTTCTGCCAATGTCGCGTGTGGTTTTCACGCGGGTGATGAAAATGTGATGGCCGAAACTGTGCGCCTTGCTAAAGAAAATGGTGTGAGTGTTGGTGCACATCCTGGATTTCCTGACTTACAAGGTTTTGGTCGTCGCAATATGGATATGTCATTAACTGAAATTTATAATATGGTTGTCTATCAAGTGGGGGCTTTAAAGATGTTTTGTGATATTAACGGTGTTGCGCTTAATCATGTTAAACCGCATGGCGCACTTTATCAAATGGCCGTAAGAGATGAAGACATTGCTCGAACGATTGCCTCTGCAGTTTATGATATTGATCCGCAATTGTATTTAGTCGGTTTATCAAAATCTTTACTTATTGATGCAGGCAAAGCACAGGGCCTTAAAGTCGCATCAGAAGTATTTGCAGACCGTCGTTATGAAAGTGATGGTCAATTAGTGAGCCGTAAAAAAGAAGGTGCGATTATTGAGGGCACTGAAGAAGCCATTTCACAAGTAATTCAAATGGTAACAGAGGGCACGGTCGAAACAATTTCAGGTGAAGTAATCAATATTGAAGCAGATACAATTTGCATTCACGGTGACGGCGCACATGCACTTGAATTTGTTCAAGAAATTCGTTCGCGTTTAGCCGAGGTGAATGTGGATATCGTAACATTAGGGGGTTAATCGATGAAAAAAGAATCCAATCAAATTGAAAAATCAGGTGAATTTGTCTTCACGAAAACACATAAAAGGTTGTTGCTTGGCTCTGTATTTTTAATGGCTACATCTGCAATCGGGCCAGCATTTTTAACTCAAACTGCTGTATTTACCGAACAATTTTTGGCAAGTTTTGCTTTTGCAATTTTATTGTCTATTATTATTGATATTGGTGCACAAATGAATATATGGCGCGTACTTGTCGTGACAGGTTATCGTGGACAAGAAATTGCAAATGAAGTTGTCAAAGGGCTAGGCACTTTTATCTCTTTACTTATCGCATTAGGAGGATTAGCGTTTAATATCGGAAATATTGCTGGTGCTGGGCTCGGTTTGAATGCTATTTTTGGATTGGATGTTCGTACTGGTGCCGCAATGACAGCTGTAATTGCCATCTTAGTCTTCATTTCTAAAAATGGCCAGAAAATCATGGATGTCGTGACAATGATACTCGGTGTACTCATGATTTTAATTGTTGCTTATGTGATGATACAGTCCAATCCGCCTTATGGTGAAGCAGTACAGCGCATGGTGTTACCTGAAAATCCTTCAGCACTTGTATTGCCTATAATTACATTAGTGGGTGGTACTGTAGGCGGTTATATTACATTTGCAGGTGCACACCGTATTTTGGATGCAGGCATTAAAGGGAAAGACTACTTACCATTTGTCAATCGTTCAGCAATTTCAGCGATTTTAACAACAGGCGTGATGCGTGGTTTACTATTTTTAGCTGTACTTGGCGTCGTTGTGACAGGTGTCACATTAAACCCTGAAAATCCACCAGCATCTGTTTTTGAACATGCCATAGGACCTATTGGTAAAAATATTTTTGGTATCGTTTTATTTGCAGCAGCCATGTCTTCAGTGATTGGTTCAGCGTATACGAGTACGACCTTTATTAAAACGATGCACAATAAATTAAAAACTTATGATCATTTTGTTGTCGTAACATTTATTGTGTTATCCACTTTGATTTTCTTATTTATTGGTCGCCCAGTAAAATTATTAATCATTGCTGGGGCATTAAACAGTTTGATTCTACCAATTATTTTAGGTACTGTATTGATTGCCTCTAAAAACAAACGTATCGTAGGAGATTATCAACACCCAACTTGGATGTTGCTTTTTGGTATCGTTGCAGTGATCGTCACAATTTTTACAGGTTTCTTCTCATTACAAGGATTAGCAGCACTATGGAGTCAATAAAAAATTAAATATGATTAACTTTGAAGGGCTAGGACATTCAGTTGTCTTAGCCCTCATTTTATTATAAGATTTACTTTTGAATACTGATAGGTGGTGGGAAACGCATTGTCCCATTCCCAGAGCACAACAGTTAAATTTGTTTTTTAAAAATCAACAATGATATCACTCTGATAAAACTGAATTCACTTGTGTAAATATGATAAAATGACTACGGTAAATATAAAATTGGAAATACTATTTTTTGAGGAGGCATTTGAATGATTGGAATCATCGGTGCAATGGAAGAAGAAGTCGCAATTTTAAAATCTCAAATGGATGCGGTAGAAGAAATTAAGATCGCGCATGCTATTTTTTATAATGGGAAATTAAATGATAAAGATATTATTTTAACACAAAGTGGCATCGGTAAAGTGAATGTCGCTATTTCTACAAGTTTATTGATTGATCGCTTCCAACCCCAATGTATTATTAATACAGGGTCAGCGGGTGGCTTACAACCTGGATTAGCACTTGGCGATGTTGTGATTAGCAGACAAGTGGCTTATCATGATGCTGATGCACGTGCGTTCGGTTATGATATGGGACAAATTCCAGGAATGCCGACTTATTTTGAAGCAGACACGTCATTATTTGAAAAGGTAGATGACGTCTTAAAATCTTTAAATCAAAACGGTAGAGAAGGGTTGATTGTTTCAGGAGATAGTTTTATCGGTACAAACGAACAGCGTCAAGTCATTTTAAAACATTTTCCTGAAGCTTTAGCAGTTGAAATGGAAGCAGCAGCCATTGCCCATACATGTCACCAGTTTCACGTTCCATTTATCGTAACACGTGCGATTTCTGATTTAGCGGACGGTGAAGCGGGCATGACTTTTGAAGCATTCCTTAAGGTCGCAGCAAAGTCATCAAGTCAAATGGTCAATGAACTTGTGAAAGTACTCTAATATATCACACAAATATTGCTCATAAATATGCTATAATATAACGAATGAAGTCTTTTAAAGTGGAGGATGAACATGGGTATCATCAAGCAATTATTTTTACCAAATCAATATGTAAATTCGATTTATGAAATTGATTTTGATAAACTTCAACAATTGAACATCAAAGGCATTATTACAGATTTGGATAATACATTAGTCGGCTGGGATGAAGCACAACCGACACCGAAAGTTGAAAATTGGTTTAAAACTTTAGATGAGCAAGGATTTAAAGTAACTGTTGTTTCTAATAATAACGAACAGCGAGTAAAATCATTTTGTCAAAATCTAAAAGTGGATTATATTTTTAAAGCACAAAAACCTAGAGGAAAAGCATTACGTCGCGCAACAGAACAAATGGGTATTCAAAAAGATGAAGTGGTTGTCATTGGAGACCAAATGCTAACTGATGTATTTGGCGGTAATCGTCACGGACTTTATACGATTATGGTTGTGCCAGTGAAAAATTCAGATGGCTTTATTACAAAGTTTAATCGTTTAGTTGAACGACGCTTATTAAAGCATTTTAAAAGAAAAGGCTATATTAAATGGGAGGAATCGTAATTGACTGAAACTCTAAAATGTATTGGTTGTGGGGCTACATTGCAGTCTGAAGACCCTCAAAAACCAGGTTACGTTCCAAAAGCAAGTTTAGATAAAGAAGATGTCATTTGTCGTCGTTGTTTTAGATTGAAAAATTACAATGAAGTTCAAGATGTTGGCATGGAAAGTGACGATTTCTTAAAGTTATTGAACGGTTTATCAGACAAACCGGGAATCGTTGTGAATTTAGTTGACGTATTTGACTTTGAGGGGTCTTTTATTCATGCTGTCAAACGCATTGTCGGTAATAAAAAGATTATTTTAGTCGCGAATAAAATTGACTTATTGCCTAAACAAATCAATAAGCGCCGTGTTACGGAATGGCTAAGACGTTTAGCTAAGGAATACGGTTTATATCCTGAAGATGTTTGTTTAATTTCTGCATATAAAGGGATAGGTATTGATGATTTATTGCAAACGATTGAAAAGCATCGTGAAGGGCAAGATGTGTACATTGTGGGTACCACTAACGTCGGAAAATCAACGTTAATTAACAAATTGATTGAACAAACAGTAGGCGAAAAAAATGTCGTAACAACTTCTCGTATTCCAGGTACAACTCTGGATATGATTGATATTCCAATCGACGAAGATCATTACATGTACGATACACCTGGTATTATTCAAGAACATCAGATGACGCATTATGTATCGACAAAGGCATTAAATACGATTATGCCTAAAAAAGAAATTAAGCAGCGTGTCTACCAATTAAATGAAGCACAATCGTTATTTATTGGTGGATTGGCGCGCGTCGACTACTTAAAGGGTGGTAAGCGCCCACTCGTTTGTTATTTTTCGAATGAGTTGAATATCCATCGTACGAAATTAGAAAAAGCGGATGACTTATGGCGTAAACAAATCGGAACATTATTATCACCGCCGTCACCGAAAGAGCCATTTGATTTTGATCAGTTAAAAACAGTCCAATTAACAACGGGAAATGAGAAAAAAGATATCATGATTTCAGGTTTAGGATTTGTCACTGTGGATGCAGGTGCAGAAATCGCTGTGATTGTACCTCAAAATGTAGAAGTCACACTTAGACCTTCAATCATGTAAGGAGGGTGCGCATTTATGAAATTTGCAGTGATCGGTCATCCAATTGACCATTCTTTATCACCACATATGCACCATGCGAACTTCAAAAGTTTGAACCTAGATTATGGCTATGAAGCATTGAATATTCCACCTGCCCATTTCGAACATATTCGAGATATTATTAGTGACAAAGCGCTAGACGGCTTTAATGTAACAATTCCGCATAAAGAGCGTATTATCGAGTACCTAGATGAGATGTCGGATGAAGCACGTGCCATTGGTGCAGTGAATACAGTTAAAATTGAAAACGGCAAATGGATCGGCTATAACACTGATGGGACTGGATTTGTTAAAGGATTGCAGGCAAAGTATGGCGATTTAACTGATGCGCACATTTTGATTCTTGGAGCAGGGGGCGCAAGTAAAGGGATTGCGTATGCGTTATCTCAAGTGACCGACAAACCAATATCAGTGGCCAATCGCTCTATGTCTCGTTTTAAAGATTGGCAGTTAGACATTCAATCTTATTCACTACAAGATGTGGCGTCCATTGCCCACCAATTCGATATTATCATTAACACGACACCTGTTGGCATGCATCAATCTCAAGAAAGCGTCATGTCATTTGAGCAATTGAAACCGGATGTACTTGTCTGTGACATTATTTACATTCCATTTCAGACGGCATTTTTAAAAGAAGCTGCTGAAAAAGAATGTGCGACATATAATGGATTAGATATGTTTATTTATCAAGGTGCTGAGAGTTTTAAAATATGGACGGGATTAGATAGTGACATTATGACGATGCGTAACGCAGTAATAAAAAAATTAAATCCAACTACAACTTAAGGAGGCCATTATGGCATTAACAGGTAAACAAAAAAGATTTTTAAGAAGTAAAGCTCATCACGTTGATCCAACTTTTCAAATCGGTAAGTCTGGAATCAATGAAAACATGGTTGAACAATTAAAAGAAACGCTCGAAAATCGTGAACTGATTAAAATTCATATTTTACAAAACAATATGGATGATAAAAGTGAACTGGCTCAAAATATTTCTCAAGCAACAGGAAGCGAATTAGTCCAACTTATCGGTTCAATGATCGTCCTCTATAAAGAATCTCGAGAAAACAAACAAATCGAGTTACCTTAAATATGAAAACAATTGTTGTTTATGGTGGACAATTCAATCCGATTCATAGTGGACATGAAATGGTTGCAAGTGAAGTGAATGCAGCCATTCAACCAGATCATTTTTATTTTATGCCGAGTTTTATGTCACCATTGAAAAAACATGATGCTTTAATTGAAGTTGAACATCGTATCAAAATGGTTGAAATGGTCATTGAAAATTTAGGTTTTGGGACACTACGTTTAGACGAAATTGAACGTAAAGGTCAAAGCTACACTTATGATACTTTGTTGAATATACATCATGAATCTCCTGATGCAAAGCTGTATTTTGTAATTGGGACGGATCAATATGAGCAACTGGATCGCTGGTATCAAATTGACGCATTGAAAACTTTCGTGACATTTGTTGTCGTGAATCGTGGTGATGTGATTCAAACCGATGATAATACGATCATATGTGTGAACATACCAGAGATGGCTATTAGTTCTACTGAAATTCGACAGAGAAGGTCTCAAGAGCAAACAATTCATATGTGGGTGCCACTGAACGTCGAGCACTACATATTGAAGGAGGGGTTATATGGATCGAACATTCGCGATTGAACTCGTCGAACAAAAGCTACCCAAAAAGAGATTTGAACATTCTTTACGTGTAGCGGAAACGGCAGTCAAACTGGCAGAAATTTATGAGGGAGATAAGGAAAAAGCAGAACTTGCAGGGATATTACATGACTTTTGTAAATATGACGATTTAAGCTTTTTATACCAACAAGTGACACAATACGATCTCAACCACGATTTATTAAGTTATGGCTCGGAAATTTTGCACGGACCTGTATGTGCAGCAATCATGAAGCATCATTATGGTGTCCAAGATGAAGAAATTTTATTGGCGATATATAATCATACGACAGGGCGTAAGCATATGACCAAAACTGAAAAATTGGTTTTTATTGCTGACTATATTGAACCTGGTAGAAATACGCCAAAAGTGGAAGAAATTCGAGATATGGTATACAATGGCGGTGGGTTAGATAAAACAATTTATGAAATATCTAAAAGAACTGTCTTGTACCTCGTCAAAAAGGATGTCAGTGTATACCAAGCCACAATTGATTGTCTGAATTACTATAATTTTAATGACTCTAAAATAAAGGATGATTAAATGAACGCAAAAGATTTATTAATGTTAACAGTTGAAGCAGCCGATGCAAAAAAAGCAGAAGAAATTATTTCGCTAAATATGAGCGGTGTTTCTGATCTCACAGACTATTTTGTTGTATGTCATGGGAATAACGAAAGACAAGTTCAAGCAATTGCGCGTGCTGTTAAAGAAAGTGCTGAGTCACACCAAGTTGAAGTGAAACGTATGGAAGGCTTTAATGAGGCGCGTTGGATTCTTGTAGATTTAACTGACGTGGTCGTACATGTCTTCCACAAAGATGAACGTAGCTATTATAACCTTGAAAAACTGTATCAAGATGTTGAAATGTTAGGCTATAAAGAGGTTATTAACGCATAATGCAATATGAAAATTTAAGTGCATTTTATGACCGGCTCACAGATGATCAACCCTATGAACTGTGGCTCGAGTTGATACAAGAAACTCTTCAACAACAAAAGGTTTCTCGTGTACTCGACATTGGTTGTGGCACAGGGACGATGACACAGCATTTTACACAATTTGCTGATGAAGTCATGGGTATGGACTTAAGTGTTGAAATGTTAGCTTTAGCCAAGCAAAAATCAAGTGAAGTGCAATGGATTGAAGGAGATATGTCAGATTTTAACCTTCATGTCGACTTTGATTTAATTACAATTCTTTGTGATAGCTTGAACTATTTACCTGATGAAATGGCAGTGATGGCGACGTTTGAACACGTGTACCAACATTTGAATTCAGACGGCTATTTGATTTTTGATGTTCATACAACGCATAAAATGACACATCAGTTTAACGGACAAGTTTATCTTGATGACCGAGAAGATTTAACGTTAGTATGGCAAACTGAGCCTGCTGAAGCACCATACAGTGTTTGGCATGATTTAACATTCTTTATATTAAACGAAGCACAAACTTACGTCAGACAAGACGAATCACAATATCAGCGTACTTTCGAAAAAAATCAGTATATTGATATGTTGAAACAAGTTGGATTTACGCAAATCGACACATTTTATGATTTTAATCGAGATATACAAGATCCAGAAAGTGACCGCTTATTCTTTATTGTGAAAAAATAACAAGTAAAAAACCTCCTTCATACGTGTAATCCGTATGATAGGAGGTTTTATTTATGTTTTCTGTAGATCAATTCATCGCTATACTTAAACAGTACAAAATCCAAACAGCAGCCATCATTGCTTTTATTCTAGTTATTGGAGGATGGTTCATCTTTCAATCAGGTAAAGAAGATACGTCTAAGGATGCTCTAGCGATGCAACAAGCACATCGGATTGAAATGCATCAAGAAAAATCAACAAGTAAGGATAAAAAAGACCAAAGTACTCAAAAAATTATTGTTGATATTAAAGGGGCAGTGAAAAAACCGGATACGTATGAAATGCAGGGAGATGATCGGATGAAACAGTTGTTAGATAAGGCAGAACCATTAAAAACTGCTGATTTAAGTCATGTCAATTTAGCAGAAAAGTTAACCGATCAAAAAATGGTTTACATCCCGAGTCAAGGGGAAGTATCACCTTCTAACGCGCATCATTCAGTGCAACAAGATCATTCATCAACGCCGTCTGCAACACAGAATATCACGGTCAATTTAAATACAGCAGACGAAAAAGAACTGACACAAATTCCGGGCATAGGTCCATCAAAAGCACAAACTATTATTAAACATCGTGAAGAAAACGGACCATTTCAAAGTATTGAAAATTTGAAAGATGTTAAAGGCATCGGAGAAAAATCATTTGAAAAACTAAAGGATTATTTAACTGTTTAAGACTGATTAGGGTGCTACTAGTCGAAGTGAATCGAATCCTATATAATAGGGGTAAAATGAACAATGTTACGAGGTGACAAAAAACATGAAACGTATTCAATGGCATGATTACTTTATGGCGCAGTCTCATTTATTAGCATTGAGATCCACTTGTACACGTCTTTCTGTGGGTGCAACAATTACGAAAGATAATCGAATTATTGCAGGTGGTTATAACGGGTCAGTTTCAGGTGAAGTCCATTGTATTGATGAAGGATGTTTAATGGAGGATGGACATTGTATTAGAACGATACACGCTGAAATGAATGCGTTACTACAATGTGCTAAACAGGGTGTTTCTACTGAAAATGCAACGATTTATGTGACGCATTTTCCTTGTCTAAACTGTACAAAATCCATTATTCAAGCGGGTATTAAAACCATTTACTATGCTGAGGATTACCATAACCATGACTATGCAATTAAATTGTTAAATCGAGCTGGTGTGCATTATGAAAAAATTAGTTTTAATCCTCAACACATTGCGGAATATTTATTAAAAGCATAATGACTTATTTGTTACTTACATATGTAATTGGACACATTGCATATCATCATATATTAACTGCATGCTTCATTTATAGTGCGATTGCATGCAGTTTATGTATAAAAAGAAAGTCATGGTTATTCATTGTTTCGACCTTAATTATGGTGCTCATAGGTTATACAGTCGAGACGATACAACAACGTCATGAAAGCACCGTTTCTACAGTAACAATGCAATCATCCCCCAAAACGATAAGCGTCCATTTGACCACGTTGCCTATTGTAACAGATCCTCTTTTATCCGTTCAGGCAACGTTGAATCAAGAAACCATATTAATAAAAGGACGTATAGAGCCACAACAATTTATCCCTAATGCACATTTTTTTCTGACTCATCAATGTCCATTGACAGGTACATTTCAACCGCCACTATATCGTCATCAATCTCCACGCTTTATGGTTAAAAAAATTGAATTTGATCAATGTTATGTTGTGCAACCTACGCTAAAACAACGTATTGCGTATTTAAGGAATGTTGTCACTGAGCGGTTGTTAAAATCTCCACTTTTTGGAAAAGGAGAAATGATAGCGATCGCAACAGGCAACTCGAATTATTTAGATGCGAAAATGAAATCATTAGCGCAACAACTTGGTATTTCTCACTTATTTGCAGTAAGTGGGACTCATGTGAGTATACTCATTTTTCTTTTTTATGCGATAGGCAAACGCCTTCCGTTACCATTGTTTGTCACCGAGGTGGGACTGATTCTCTTTTTACCTATGTTCTTAATTTTTGTAGGTGCGAGTCCAAGTGCAACACGTGCTGTTGTGATGACGTTGATCTTACTTGTTGTTTCAAAGTATTGTCGAATGACTTCACTTCAATCACTTCTACTCGTTTATATCGGTATGAGTTTTTTGAATGCAGACTATCATTATCATTTAGGTTTTTTATATTCATTTTTAATTTCTGGTATATTGATTTTGATGAAAGACATTTTTAGGCAGCGACCTTATTATCAATCACTCTTTTTAGGTTCTTATATTGCTGTTATCGCATCCATTCCTTTAAATTATGTACAACTCAATGAGATTCAATGGCAAGGTTTAATCTCGAACCTATGCTTCATTCCTCTCTACAGTATCATCGTCATCCCACTTTCATTTGCAGTTGCCATCACTGCAATCATTGCACCAAACACCTTAACTGTATTCACGCATATCACACAAATTATATTTGATTTACAATCTTTTTTATTAAAACGGCTTACGGTATTAGAAAAATTCACGTTACCGATTCCCGATTTTGGAGAATTTGGGTTCCTTTGTTGTACGATAGTAACATTTTTACTACTTTATTTACTTTCTCGTAGGCGATACTTCCTCTCTATATGTCTGGTTTGTTGCTTGTGTATACTGCTTTGGCAACTTCATCCACGTTATAGCAACCAGATGACAATGATTGATGTAGGTCAAGGTGACGCTATACTATTTCAAAGTCAAACAGGTGAAACACTGATGATAGATACAGGTGGTGCATACGAAAATCATCAATTCTATCAATCGAATGTAAATATTGCAAAGAGAAATATATATCCACTATTTAAGAAGATGGGTATACGACGAATCGATTACCTTATCATTACGCATGCACATCAAGATCATATGGGTGAAATTGAACACTTATCGCAATATGTATCTATTAAACGTGTGGTTATCAATCCGTCGCACTTTGATGAAGCAAAGTTTCAAAAGGTGCAGCATGTGATTGAAAGAGAGCACGCCCAACTGTATTCATATCAGGACATCTCTCGCATTAAATTAGGTGATTTTCAATTTCAATTTTACAACACAGATATTCCTGAAAGTGATGATCCTAATGAACATTCAATTGTGACATTAGCTACTATTCATGATAAGCATATTTTATTGATGGGAGACGCTACAACAAAAAATGAAGATGCGTTATTAAAACAATATATGCTACCACACATTCAGATTTTAAAAGTAGGCCATCATGGAAGCCAAACAAGTTCTTCTAAAACCTTTCTTAACCTCATTCAACCTGAGATCGCACTCGTTTCTGCGGGTAAGCATAATATGTATCATTTACCGCATCCTTCAACAATACAAAAATTACATGACATTGGTGCACAAATATACAATACTGCTGATAATCATCATATTCATGTCATGTTTGACCCCTCTAATCCTACAGGTTATTCGTTGCGAAATGAACCGTTGAAATGATAATGAAGTCAGCTCATTATTCATGTTATAATACAGCTAAAGCAATGAGATAGAGAGGAATCACATCATGTCAAATATTCATGTCATTCACGGTGAAGTCCCAGAATTAATTGAGCGTGAAACAGAGCAACTTACTAAAAAGTATTTGGGCAATGAACCTAAAGATGACTTTAATTATGTTAAATATAACTTATATGAAACGACCTTAAACACAATTATAGAAGAGGCAATGACATTACCATTTTTTTCTGATAAAAAGATTGTCGTTGTACAAAATAGCTATATTTTTACAGGTGAAAAGCCACCTAAAGAAGCACAGGCAAACACAGACAGCTTGTTAGAATTTATTGAAAAATATGATGGCGCTTCTTTGATTATCTTTCAAGCTCAAGCAGCAAAGTTAGACGAAAGAAAAAAGGTTGTAAAAGCATTAAAAAAAGTGGCAAACATTAAGAAAATTGAACAAATGACTGAGCAAGAAATGCAAAAATGGATTCATCAGTATTTGAATCAGTCATTTAAAGAAATTAAACAAGATGCCTTAGAAGCGCTCATTCAGTTAACAGGTATACAATATCGCATGATTAAACAAGAATTAGACAAGTTGTTATTATTTGTTGGTGAGCGTCCGACTATAAATAAAGACGATGTTCAGACAATTGTAAATAGGAGTTTGGAGCAAAACGTTTTTTTATTGACGGATTATATTCAAAAAGGGCAAAAGGCACAAGCGATTTCACTTGTTAAAGATTTAATACAATTAAAAGAAGAGCCGATTAAATTGTTAGCGCTAATTACGAGTAACTACCGTCTTTATTATCAAAGTAAAATTCTCAATCAAAAAGGGTACTCTGGCCAACAAATCGCAAAGACGGTAGGTGTGCATCCTTATCGTGTAAAGCTTGCATTGAATCAAGCAAGAAAATATGATCTAGAGACGTTATTAACGATTATGGATGTTTGTGCAGAAACAGATTACCAATTAAAATCCTCTTATATGGATAAGGTGCTCATTTTAGAACTGTTTATTATGAAGTTGTAAATGATGGCTACCACAAATTTGATGATAAAAATGTGATGCTGAAGGAGCCGGGACATTAAGTTATCCCATCCCAATTTATTGCGGTGCTATGTCCACTGTTGATGATCATAAAGATGAAATAAGGGAGACTTGTACTTAAAAAGTTGATAGTATGGATAGTTTTCATTTCAGAAACTTGCTCGTCGATTTCTGCATCTGGAGTAGGATTGCCCGAAGGCTGAGACTCCTGAGGGATAAAATAAACATCTAATTATGATTACTGCTGTTTAATAGTGGCTACTGTTTAACGCAGTAGCTGTCTGACTTCTCAATGCACATGCTTTTGAGAAGTCTAGCCAGCCTTGCGGGGGCAGTACGACGAAATCTTTGTTACACATAAGATTTCTGTACTACTCCCAAAATCCAATTCGGCTTCTATCTTATGTATGTTTAGATCAAGCCGAATTTAGTTGAAAGGTCAACCCCTGGGAACGCGAAGCCATATGGGTAATCAAAAATACAATTCATAGCAGAAGGGCAAGTTAAACCAAATATTGCATCAATACCATCAAAAATTTTTATGTCCCAGTCCTACGCTAATAGGATATGCAAGTGCCTCTTATATTGTCGCGTGGGGGAGCCGGTTTAAAACAAATAAAAAAGAGCTATACCTCAATGGGCACAGCTCTTTTTCATTATTTTGCTGACATTAATTTTGATTTCATTCTATCAGCTTTGTTAGAATGAATTAAATTCTTTTGAGCAGCTTTATCAATACGTTTCACTGCTTTGCTTACTAATTCTTGTTTATTATCAGCATTAGTTTCAATTGCTTTTTTCGCGCTTTTCACTGCAGAACGCATGTCATTTTTTTGTGAAATGTTTTTGCTTTCTGCTGTATGAGTTGTTCTCACACGTTTAATTGCAGATTTGATATTTGGCATGAAAGACACCTCCTATAATCGTCTTCGTATCAAAATAATTTGATTACAACAAGATTCATTCTATCAAAACTCTATTCATTGTGCAATAATTAATTGAACCGTAGAATTATTTTTTTCGGCGTGATGAAGCAATGTGTTAATATTAGCTCGTTGACGGAAGATTGAAATTAACAAAAAATGAATTCTACATAAAGCATGGTACTGACGCATTTCACCTATTGTTATGCGTCATCATAGAGTTGCAATTAACGCTTAAAAACGTTATTATAGCAAAGATGTAATCGTTAATTTACGGGTAAACTTATGAAAGTGAGTATGATGATATGGATAACCAAGAACGTTTGAATAGACGTGAAAATATCAGGAATTTTTCGATCATAGCGCATATCGATCACGGAAAATCAACATTAGCTGATCGAATTTTAGAAAATACAAAGTCTGTTGAATCTCGAGAAATGCAGGCACAATTGTTAGATTCTATGGATTTAGAGCGTGAACGTGGTATTACAATTAAATTAAATGCAGTTCGATTAAAATATGATGCTAAAGATGGACAAACATATACGTTCCATTTGATAGATACACCAGGACACGTCGATTTTACATACGAGGTGTCACGTTCGTTAGCTGCATGTGAAGGGGCAATTCTTGTCGTCGATGCAGCACAAGGTATCGAAGCACAAACATTAGCGAATGTCTATTTGGCACTCGACAATGATTTAGAGCTAATTCCTGTCATAAATAAAATCGATTTACCAGCTGCTGAGCCAGAACGTGTTAAACAAGAAGTTGAAGATGTCATTGGTTTAGATAAAGATGATGCGGTTCTAGCGAGTGCGAAAGCCAATATCGGCATTGATGAAATTTTAGAAAAGATTGTTGAAATGATTCCACCACCTGATGGGGATCCGGCAGCCCCATTAAAGGCGTTAATTTTCGACTCTGAATATGACCCATATCGCGGTGTCATTTCTTCTATTCGTGTTGTTGACGGCGTGGTCAAAGCAGGAGACCGTATTCAAATGATGGCGACTGGCAAAACATTTGAAGTGACTGAAGTTGGTATTAACACGCCAAAAGAATTACCAGTTGAAGAATTAACAGTCGGTGACGTAGGCTATATCATCGCAAGTATTAAAAATGTCGATGATTCACGTGTCGGGGATACAATTACCCATGCCCATAGACCCGCTGAAACACCTTTAAAAGGGTATAAGAAGATGAATCCAATGGTGTATTGTGGTCTTTTCCCAATCGACAATAAAGACTACAACGATTTACGTGAAGCGTTAGAAAAATTACAGTTAAACGATGCTTCATTAGAATTCGAACCAGAATCCTCAAAAGCACTTGGATTTGGTTATCGTACTGGGTTCCTCGGTATGTTGCATATGGAGATTATTCAAGAACGTATTGAACGTGAATTTGGCATTGAACTGATCGCAACAGCACCATCTGTGATTTACACAGTTATCTTAAGAAATGGTGATGAAATTCAAGTCGATAACCCTGCACAAATGCCCGACAGAGATCAGATTGACAAAGTGTTTGAGCCTTATGTCCGTGCAACAATGATGGTACCGAATGATTATGTCGGTGCAGTCATGGAACTGTGTCAACGTAAACGTGGTCAATTTGTTAATATGGATTATTTGGATGACATTCGAGTGAGTATCGTTTATGAATTACCGTTGTCGGAAGTTGTTTTTGATTTCTTTGACCAATTGAAATCGAACACGAAAGGTTACGCATCTTTTGATTATGAATTTATTGAGAACAAAGAAAGTAACCTCGTGAAAATGGATATTTTACTTAACGGAGATAAAGTCGATGCATTAAGTTTTATCGTGCATCGTGACTTTGCATATGAACGTGGCAAAACGCTCGTAGAAAAATTGAAAACTTTAATCCCGAGACAACAATTCGAAGTACCTGTTCAAGCTGCAGTGGGACATAAGATTGTAGCGAGAACGAACATTAAATCAATGGGTAAAAACGTACTTTCGAAATGTTATGGCGGTGACATCAGCCGTAAACGTAAATTGTTAGAAAAGCAAAAAGCTGGTAAAGCCAAAATGAAAGCAGTCGGTAGCGTTGAAATTCCACAAGATGCTTTCTTAGCTGTACTGAAAATGGACGACGAATAAAGTGAAAAATACATGCTCCCGCGCATCTTGAGGTGTCGAGGGGGCATATTTTATGAGGTGAAGACTAATGAAGGCAAAAAGTGCGTATATTCATATTCCGTTTTGTGTAAAAATATGCACGTATTGTGATTTCAATAAATATTTCATTCAAAATCAGCCGGTTGATCAATATTTGAAATGTTTAGTGGAAGAGATGAAGCAATCAAAAGCATCTCAATTAGAAACGTTATTTGTTGGTGGAGGTACTCCTACAGCATTATCTGAATCACAATTAGAATACTTATTACAAGCCATTAATGACCAATTCGATATTAAAGGTGAATATACATTTGAAGCCAATCCAGATGAGTTAACCGAAGCAAAAGTTGCCTTATTAAAACAATATGGTGTCAATCGACTTTCACTAGGTGTACAAACTTTTGACGATAACCTACTTCAAACATTAGGTCGAAGTCATCAAAAAGCTGATATTTATCGCGCTATTGAAAACGCACGTCGTCATGGTATTCCGTCGATTAGTTTAGATTTAATGTATCATTTACCAGGTCAAACCATGGCTCAATTTCAAGACAGTTTAGAAGAAGCGCTCCGTCTTGATATCGATCATTTATCTAGCTATGGTTTGATTTTGGAGCCGCAAACCCAATTTTATAATCAGTACCGTAAAGGAAAGCTGAAGATGCCTAACGAAGATGTTGGTGCAGAAATGTATCAATTTTTAATGAACCGTATGAGAAATAGTCCGTTACAGCAATATGAAATTTCTAACTTTGCTAAAAAGGGACACGAATCCATTCATAATCAAGTATATTGGAAAAATGAAAATTATTACGGCTTTGGTGCAGGTGCGAGTGGTTATATTGATGGCGTTCGTTATACAAACGTTAATCCGGTCAATCATTACATTAAAAAGATCCAACAGCATGAACTTCCACGTTTAAGTGAAACAACACCAACTATTAAAGAACAAATTGAAGAAGAAATGTTCCTAGGGTTAAGAATGAATGCTGGTGTTGATAAAGTACAGTTTAAAAAGAAATATGAGCAAACGATAGAAGATATATATGCAAAGGAAATCATCTCTTTGGAAAGTCAACATCTCATCACACAAACAGACACGCATATCGCATTAACTGACCAAGGAAGGATAGTCGGAAACACTGTATTTGAGGCATTTATTCAAGTATAAAAACTTTTTTTGATAATTGATGCTTTAACGTTGACTTACTTTGACCAATTTGATAAATTATAATTAGCACTTGGATAGAAAGAGTGCTAATGAGGTGAAAAACATGATTACGCCAAGGCAATTGAAGATTTTAACTGCAATTGTTGAAGATTATGTTGACTTAGGACAACCTATTGGTTCTAACACATTAATTCAAAGGCACAATGTTGATGTCAGTCCTGCGACGATTCGTAATGATATGAAGACATTAGAAGAAAAATTACTGATTACTAAAACACATTTTTCTTCTGGTAGAATCCCATCAGAAGCAGGATTTAGACTGTACGCCAATCATTTGTTAGAACAACCCTACAATTTTGAAATGCAAGGTGGTCTTGATTTACATCAAATGTTAGTGAATCACCATTATGATTTATCATCGACATTAGACACCTTTGCGAAAGTGTTTTCAAATCAAGCACATTATACCACTCTTGTAATAGGACCTGATCATTCAAAGGCCTCTATACTGGATGTGCATTTGATGAAGTTAAATCCATACCATTTAATCGTAGTGATGATTGATGAAATAGGACATGTGAAACATTTGCATGTGACAAGTGATCAAGCGTATAAAGATGATTCAATCATTAAAGTCTCTAACTATCTGTCAGAGCATGTCAGTCAGTTTATTGACGACGACAAAGCACAAACTATAGAAATGTATCGGATGTTAGGATTTAATTTGCAAGAAACAGAGTTGATCATTCGCATTGTTCATTTACTACAACAATATCGTAACAATCAATCTACACGTGTTTATTTAGGTGGTAAACATCAACTCATCGAAGGATTAAACGAGTCAACTGTGGCGTCCATTCAACCTATATTAAAATATATTGAGTCCGATCGTATTGCTGATGTGATTCATGATATGTCTGACCAATTGATTAATGTACGTATTGGGACTGAGATTGAACAAAATTTACACGGCATTGCAATACTTAGCCGTTCTTATCAAATAGACAAAGATTTAACAGGTCATATTGCTGTTATCGGTCCTACTGCGATGCATTATCATAATGTGATACAATTGTTAAGTCGGATTTCATAACGAAGTGATACGAAATGTTTAAACGTAATGGAGGTTTGAAAATGTCAGAGGAAAAAGACATGCGTAAGGACGAAGAAATCAAAGAAACTGAGTCACAAGAAACAACAGAAACTTCAGAGCCAGAAGTGGATACTGAAGAAGTTGCAGTAGAACAAGACTCTGAAAATAATGAAAATGATGAAGCGCAAGATCCAAAAGATGAAGAGATCGCTTCTTTAAAAGCTGAAGTTGATGCAAAAGAAGAACAATATTTGCGTTTATATGCAGAATTTGAAAATTATAAAAGACGTATTCAAAATGAAGCCCAAACTCAAAAGAAATATCAAGCACAAAAAGTACTCACAGATGTGTTACCAGCACTTGATAATTTTGAACGTGCTTTAAAAATCGAAGGCGACGATGAATCATTCAATTCACTAAAAAAAGGTGTAGAAATGGTTTACGACAGTCTTTTAAAAGCACTTGAAGATAACGGATTAGAAAAAATCAAAACTGAAGGTGAACAGTTTGATCCGAACTTCCATCAAGCAGTCATGCAAGATGAAAACCCGGATTTTGAATCTGGACAAATTACTGAAGAGCTTCAGGCTGGCTATCAATTGAAAGATAGAGTCTTACGTGCTTCAATGGTAAAAGTAAATCAATAATTTTGACGAAGAAAACCATTTATGTAAAAATAATTATGTTTGAAAATTAGGAGGAATTTGACTATGAGTAAAGTAATTGGAATTGACTTAGGTACTACAAACTCTTGCGTATCAGTATTAGAAGGTGACGAACCTAAAGTTATTCAAAATCCTGAAGGTGCTAGAACAACACCATCTGTCGTTGCATTTAAAAATGGTGAAACACAAGTGGGTGAAGTTGCGAAACGTCAAGCAATCACAAACCCTAATACAATCCAATCTATTAAACGTTATATGGGTACAGACCATAAAGAAAATATTGAAGGTAAATCTTACACACCACAAGAAATTTCTGCGATGATTTTACAAAACTTAAAAAGCACTGCAGAAAGCTACTTAGGTGAAAAAGTTGAAAAAGCGGTCATTACAGTTCCAGCTTACTTCAATGATGCAGAACGTCAAGCGACTAAAGATGCTGGTAAAATTGCTGGTCTTGAAGTTGAACGTATCATCAACGAACCAACAGCTGCTGCTTTAGCATACGGTTTAGACAAAACTGATAAAGATGAAAAAGTACTTGTATTCGACCTTGGTGGTGGTACTTTCGACGTCTCTATCCTTGAATTAGGTGACGGTGTATTTGAAGTATTAGCAACAGCAGGTGACAATAAACTTGGTGGTGACGACTTTGACCAAGTGATTATCGACTACTTAGTACAACAATTCAAATCTGAAAACGGTGTTGACTTATCACAAGATAAAATGGCATTACAACGTTTAAAAGATGCTGCTGAAAAAGCAAAAAAAGATTTATCAGGTGTATCATCAACACAAATTTCATTACCATTCATCTCAGCTGGTGAAGCGGGTCCATTACACCTTGAAACAACTTTAAGCCGTGCGAAATTTGAAGAATTAGCATATGATCTTGTACAAAAAACAATGGGACCTACACGTCAAGCAATGAAAGATGCTGGTCTATCTAACGCTGATATCGATGAAGTCATCTTAGTCGGTGGTTCAACACGTATCCCTGCTGTACAAGAAGCTATCAAAAAAGAAATTGGTAAAGAACCAAACAAAGGTGTAAACCCTGACGAAGTTGTTGCAATGGGTGCTGCAATTCAAGGTGGCGTGATCACTGGTGATGTTAAAGACGTTGTATTATTAGACGTAACACCACTTTCATTAGGTATTGAAATTATGGGTGGTCGTATGAATACGTTAATCGAAAGAAATACGACAATTCCAACATCTAAATCTCAAGTTTACTCAACTGCAGCAGATAACCAACCAGCAGTAGATATTCACGTATTACAAGGTGAACGTCCAATGGCATCTGATAACAAAACATTAGGTCGTTTCCAATTAACTGATATTCCACCAGCACCACGTGGCGTACCACAAATTGAAGTGACTTTTGATATCGATAAAAACGGTATCGTAAATGTAACTGCAAAAGATTTAGGTACGAATAAAGAACAAAATATTACAATCGAATCATCTTCTGCATTATCTGATGAAGAAATCGATCGCATGGTGAAAGATGCCGAACAAAACGCTGAAGCTGACAAAAAACGTCGTGAAGAAGTAGACTTAAGAAACGACGCAGACCAACTTGTATTCCAAGTCGACAAAACATTGAAAGACTTAGGCGACAATGTAAGTGAAGAAGATAAAAAAGAAGCAGAAGCGAAAAAAGACGAATTAAAAACAGCATTAGAAGGCAGCGACATTGAAGATATTAAAGCGAAAAAAGAAGCCTTAGAACAAGTCGTTCAACAATTATCTATGAAAGTTTATGAGCAAGCACAACAAGCTGCACAACAACAAGGTGGCGCAGACGCTTCTCAAAATGATAGTACTGTTGAAGATGCTGAATTTAAAGAAGTTAACGATGACGACAACCAACAAAAATAGGTCATTCGATCAAATAAATTGACTGTAAAAAGTCGCTCAAAGGGGCTAGGACAATCAATCGTCCCAGCCTCTTTTTATTCAAAAAATCAATTCAAAAGGAGAGAGAGCATTGGCAAAACGAGATTATTACGAAGTCCTTGGCGTGTCTAAAAGTGCGAGCAAAGATGAAATCAAAAAAGCCTATCGTAAATTATCGAAAAAATACCATCCAGATATTAATAAAGAAGAAGGTTCGGACGAAAAGTTTAAAGAAATCTCTGAAGCTTATGAAGTATTAAGTGACGAAAATAAACGTGCGCAATACGATCAATTTGGACATAGTGGACCTCAAGGCGGCTTTGGCCAAGGTTTTGGTGGTCAAGACTTTTCTGGATTCGGTGGCGGTGGCTTTGAAGACATCTTTAGTCAATTTTTCGGCGGTGCACAACGTCAACGCGATCCAAATGCGCCACGTCGAGGTGACGATCTTCAATACACAATGACTGTCACTTTTGATGAAGCTGTTTTCGGTACTAAGAAAGAAATTTCTATTCGAAAAGAAGTGACATGTCATACATGTGACGGTGAAGGTGCAAAACCAGGAACTAAAAAGAAAACATGTTCATATTGCCACGGTGCAGGTCATGTCTCTGTCGAACAAAATACGATTTTAGGTCGCGTCAGAACTGAAAAAGTTTGTCCGGAATGTAATGGAACAGGTGAAGAATTTGAAGAACCATGTCCAACTTGTCACGGTAAAGGAACAGAATTAAAAAATGTTAAACTTGAAGTGACTGTGCCTGAAGGTGTCGATAATGATCAACAAATTCGTTTGGCAGGACAAGGTGGACCAGGTGAAAACGGTGGGCCGGCTGGTGATTTATTTGTTATTTTCCGCGTGCAACCATCTGACAAATTCACACGTGAAGGCGATGACATATTATACAATCACAATATTAGCTTTGCACAAGCGGCATTAGGTGACGAAGTAAAAATCCCAACTTTAAAAGGTCATGTGATGCTGACAGTTCCTGAGGGCACACAAACAGGTAAGCAATTTAGACTGAAAGGTAAAGGGATTAAAAATGTTCACGGCTATGGCTATGGAGATTTATTCGTTAATATTCGTGTTCAAACACCAACAAATCTTAATGAGCGCCAACGTGAATTGTTAAAGGAATTTGCTGAAGTATCAGGAGAAACAGTGAACGAACAGCCTTCAAATTTTAAAGATAAAGCACGTCGTTTTTTTAAAGGAGAATAACCCATGAATTGGATTGAACTTTCAGTAACTGTTAACCAAGCAGCAGAATCTATCGCTACTGAAATCCTACAGGAAGCAGGTTCTAACGGTGTTGCGATTGAAGATTCAAATGAAGTTTCTAAAATTCGAGAAGATCGATTTGGCGAAATTTTTGAACTTAACCCAGCTGACTATCCTGAGCAGCATATGATTGTTAAAGCCTATTTTAATGATTTACAATATGATGAAACTTTGAAAAATAGTATTACTGCACAACTACAGGACTCACCTTTGATCGACCCCAATGTATTGGCGATAGAGGAAAAGTTCGTCCAAGAGTCGGATTGGGAAAACGAATGGAAAAATTACTTTCATCCATTTCAAGCATCTGAACGCTTTTTCATTGTACCAAGTTGGGAATCTGTCGAGCGTGATGACACACATCTTTATATCGAGTTGGATCCAGGCATGGCTTTCGGAACTGGTGACCATCCGACAACAAGTATGTGCCTCAAAGCGCTTGAGCAGATTGTCCAACCTCAACATCATGTTATTGATGTCGGTACAGGTTCAGGTATTTTAAGTGTCGCATCATACTTATTAGGCGCGCAATCGATTAAAGCAACGGACTTAGATGAGATGGCTGTCCAAGCGGCTAAAGAAAACTTTGAAAAAAATCATTGTTTAGATGCCATTGAAACCGCAACAGGAAACTTACTGACTGAAGAGCAAGGGCAATATGATGTCGTCATTGCGAACATTTTAGCCCATATTATCGAAAAAATGGTGCAAGATGCATACGATCACTTAAATCCTGACGGTTACTTTATCACTTCTGGTATTATTGAAGAAAAGCGTGAATCGATTCAAACATTAATGGAGGATACAGGCTTCACGATTAAAGAAGTTAAAAATGAAGAAGGTTGGATCTGTATCATTGGTCAGAAGGTGAACTAACATGCAAAGATACTTTTTAAATGAGAACGCTGATACTGCTCAGCGTTTTTTTATCACTGATAGTAATGACATCCATCATATTAAAAGTGTTATGAGACAAGCAGTCGGTGATGAACTGATTATTAACTTTTTAGATGAACAAACTTACCGCTGTAAAATCATTGCTATAGAAGCACAACAAATAACGATAGAGACCGTTGAACGATTAGAATTACAAACGGAACTTCCTGTTAAAATCACTATTTGTAGTGGGTTAATTAAAGGGGATAAATACGAGTGGCTGCTACAAAAAGCAACTGAACTCGGAGCGACATCGTTTATCACAACGCAGATGGATCGCTCTGTCGTTAAATTGAATCAACAAAAAGCGTCCAAAAAAGTTGAACGTTGGCAAAAAATAGTGAAAGAAGCCGCTGAACAGAGCTATCGCCAAGTCATTCCCCAAGTGAAATTTGTCTCGAATTTACAAGAAATATATGATATGATAGGTCAATATGATTGTGTACTTATGGCATATGAAGCGGCGGCTAAAGAAAATGAACGCGCTATGTTTAAACAACAATTACGTCAACTCAACCACGGGGCTCAAGTGTTGTTATTATTTGGTCCAGAAGGTGGCTTTTCAGATGACGAAATTGCACTTTTTGAAAATGTAGCAAACAGCGTAGGGCTAGGACCTCGTATTTTACGAGCTGAAACGGCGCCTCTTTATGCATTAAGTGCCATAAGCTACGAAATAGAATTAATGGGGTGAATCTATGTCTACAGTTGCCTTTCATACATTAGGTTGTAAAGTAAACCATTATGAAACAGAAGCAATTTGGCAGTTATTTAAAGATGCAGAATATAACCGCGTAGATTTCGAACAAAATGCGGATGTATTTGTCATTAATACATGTACAGTAACAAATACGGGTGATAAAAAGAGTCGCCAAATCATTCGTCGTGCGATTCGACAAAATCCTGACGCGGTCATTTGTGTCACAGGCTGTTATGCACAAACATCTTCAGCTGAAATCATGGAAATTCCTGGCGTCGACATTGTTGTAGGTACGCAAGATCGTCATAAATTATTGGATTATATTGATACGTATCAAGATGAACGTCAACCGATTAATGGCGTAAGTAATATTATGAAAAATCGTACATACGAAGAGTTAGATGTGCCTTATTTTACAGACCGCACACGTGCATCTCTTAAAATCCAAGAAGGTTGTAACAACTTTTGTACGTTTTGTATTATTCCTTGGGCACGTGGCTTAATGCGTTCAAGAGACCCACAAAAAGTCATTGAACAAGCAACGCAACTTGTCAACTCAGGCTACAAAGAAATCGTATTAACAGGTATTCATACTGGAGGATACGGTCAGGATTTGAAAGATTACAATTTAGCGCAGTTGTTAAGAGATTTAGAAACTGTGGACGGTTTAGAGCGTATTCGTATTTCTTCAATTGAAGCGAGTCAATTAACAGATGAAGTGATTGAAGTATTACAACAATCAACAAAAGTTGTACGTCATTTGCATATTCCACTTCAATCAGGTTCAGACAGTGTACTCAAACGTATGCGCCGTAAATATTCAATGGCACATTTTTCTGAGCGTATTCAAAAGTTACATGCCGCTTTACCAGGATTGGCAGTAACGAGTGACGTTATCGTTGGTTTTCCAGGAGAGACAGAAGCAGAATTTCAAGAAACGAATGATTTTATCGTTAATCATCATTTCTCTGAATTACACGTCTTTCCATATTCTCCGCGAATTGGTACACCAGCAGCACGAATGGATGATCAAATTGATGAAGAAATCAAAAATGAACGTGTTCATAAATTGATTGAACTCAGTAATCAACTTGCGAAATCGTATGCATCAAAATTTGAAAATGATGTATTAGAGGTGATTCCTGAAGAAAAAGGCTCTAAAGATGGCGTGTTAGTCGGTTATGCAGATAATTATATGAAGATAGAGTTTGCAGGAGATGAATCGTTAATCGGACAAATTTGTAAGGTCAAAGTGACACAAGCAGGTTATCCAATCAACCAAGGTACTTTGTTACGTGTAGTTGAACATGCGACAAACGCTTCAGAAAATGAAAAAGTACTAAGTTAAGCGTATTTTCAGTGCAATACATTGAGTAAATTGTCTGCTTTTCTTTACATTTTTTATTATCACGTCAAAAAGATTCATAATCTCTAAAAAAATGTAAATTTGAAGATTGACCGTGAAAAAGATTTAATTTATACTATTCATTACATGGTTACTTACCGTGTAATGATGAATAAAAGTTTTTTTGATATTTGGAGGGAGGGAAATACAGATGTCTAAAACAGTAGTCCGCAAAAACGAATCATTAGAAGATGCTTTACGTCGTTTTAAACGCTCAGTTTCAAAAAGCGGTACAATTCAAGAAGTTCGTAAACGCGAATTCTATGAAAAACCAAGCGTAAAACGTAAAAAGAAATCTGAAGCTGCGCGTAAACGTAAGTTCAGATAATCATTCATTGTGTTGAACTCCCTCAACATTCAAATGATGATATATAAGAACGCTTACTCGATGATGAGTAAGCGTTCTTTCTAAATTTGACACACTTATACCAACCCTTTTGTTCATTTATTAATCCATAAAACGCTAACCCTTTCCTCAATATCAATTTCCCTTTCCGTATTTTCAGTATGTACTGATATAATCCCTAATCATTTTCCGCGATAATAGTTGATTCGAATTTTAACAAAAACAAATTTAACTAAAATGATTTAACAACTTTCTTGATAACACTACATGATTCTATGTTTTTCATGTATACTACAAGGAAGAGAGTGAGGTGTGTGACCTATTAATGATTTCATACATATGAACCCAGTCATTGGGGAAATAATTGGATCAAATGTTTTCAGTCACCTTGGAGAATGGATCACTTCCCAAACGATTTCGCTAATTTTAACATGTATTGTCTTTCTTGGTTTTTTATATCAACTCTATTCTCGAAAGATTAATTTTGGCGGTATCTTTGCATTTTTCGCTTTACTAATGATCTTTTTAGGTTTTGTCATTCAAGGTAGCTTAACAGTCGTTACAATCATGATTTTCATCATTGGTGTGATTTTAGTTATTATTGAATTGTTCGTGTTTGGTGCAGTGTTGGGCATTATTGGTATGATTTTAATCATCCTAAGCTTTATAACACTTGGCAACGACTTACCAATGATGCTATTCAATGTCGTATTCGCATTAATTTTGACATTAATCGAGTGGGTGATTTTAGTGAAATTTTTTAAAAAGAGTATCTCATTATTTGATAAAGTGGTATTAAAAGATTCAACGAGTAAAGAGTCTGGATATACCTCTCATAATGATCGCTCTCATCTCGTTGATCAAACTGCAGTCACTTACACTGATTTGCGCCCTTCAGGCATTATCATTTTAAATAATGAGCGTATTGATGCTGTTTCTGAAGGTTCATACATTAGTAAAGACACTGAAGTTAAGATTATCGAAGTTGAGGGCACTCGTGTCGTCGTAAGAGAAAATTAAATATAAGGAGCGAACGCAATGTTAACAGGTGGATTAATTACATTTATCGTTATTGCAGTATTAATTGTTGTTGCTTTATTGATTCTATTTTCATTTGTGCCAGTTGGATTATGGATTTCTGCATTAGCTGCTGGTGTAAAAGTAGGTATTGGTACATTAGTAGGGATGCGCTTACGTCGTGTTTCACCGCGTAAAGTCATTGGACCACTCATTAAGGCACATAAAGCGGGCTTACAGTTAACGACTAATCAATTGGAGTCTCACTATTTAGCAGGTGGGAATGTTGATCGTGTTGTTGATGCGAATATCGCTGCGCAACGTGCCGACATTAATTTACCATTTGAACGTGGAGCTGCGATTGATTTAGCTGGCCGTGACGTATTAGAAGCCGTACAAATGTCTGTAAATCCTAAAGTGATCGAAACACCTTTTATTGCAGGTGTTGCAATGAACGGGATTGAAGTAAAAGCAAAAGCACGAATCACTGTACGTGCTAACATTTCACGTTTAGTCGGTGGTGCAGGTGAAGATACCATTATTGCCCGTGTAGGTGAAGGGATTGTCTCAACAATTGGTTCGAGTGAACATCACACGCAAGTTTTAGAAAATCCTGATAATATTTCTAAAACGGTTCTAAGTAAAGGATTAGACTCAGGGACAGCATTTGAGATTTTATCTATTGATATTGCTGACGTTGATATTAGCAAGAATATTGGTGCTGATTTACAAACAGAACAAGCGATTGCAGATAAAAACATTGCACAAGCGAAAGCTGAAGAACGTCGTGCGATGGCCGTTGCGCAAGAACAAGAAATGAAAGCGCGCGTACAAGAAATGCATGCGAAAGTTGTCGAAGCGGAAGCACAAGTCCCACTCGCTTTAGCAGAAGCATTACGTTCTGGTAATATCGGAGTAAAAGATTATTATAATCTAAAAAATATTGAAGCAGATACAGGGATGAGAGAAGCCATTAATAAAAGCACTCAAAACAACAACTCAACACCTGAACAGTAATTGAGGTGATTAGATGAGCATTGGAACGATTATATTTATTATCACCATTGCCATTTCTTTATTTAGTGCAGTTAGTGATAAAAGTCATGAGAAACGCCAAAAACAAAATAAGCCTCAAAATACAAAAGAAAAGGTCGAACCTCAAAAAGGTGGCGGCTTTCTTGAAAAAATGCAACAAAAACTTGAAGAGTTTGAAAAAGAATTTGCAGATTTTGATGAACCAACCGAACCGTCTGAACCACAACCAACACAAAAACCAAACCGTGAAAAGACGGTAAGACCTCAACCTACTCAATACGAAAAACAAGCTGAACCGACAAAGCCGAAAGTAAAAGAAAAGCAAGATCAGTCTACAGAAATGCAACAGATGTTAGATCAACACATGCGTGAACTTGATCAACAACTTGACAAAGAAAGACAAAAGCGAATTGCACGCATTGAAAGACGTGCCAAAAATATCATTCAAGATAGCTATTTATCGAATCGTACAAAGCAATTTAAGTTAAAACAATTGTTGGAAGAAAACAATGCAACGACCATCCAACAAGGTGATTTAACATTTTCCAATAATGAGGTCGTGAATGGTCTGATTTGGTCAGAAGTGTTAAACCGACCAAAGCAATTATAAAACTCTCTTTATTTGAGACAGGAGATGATTTCAGCAGATCAGCTGAGATTGTCGCTTGTCTCATTTATTTTATCTTTTGCTGTTAAAGTGTAACCAAATTTTGTGCTGAGCAGTATGACATTATGGCAAAATGTAAATAGCCATTCTCACTTTAAAATGTTAAAATAGATGTTCTATTAAATGATTAAAATGTTATTTTCTAACACAGTATTTGAATGTGAATGATAAGTATTAAACGGCTTAAACGTGGTATAATATGTATGTAGGATTCACAAAATTTGAAACGTATCACACGTTACATTTTGATACATTGATCAATCATAAACAATATGAGCAAAGGAGTTACTTTATGCCTGAATTGATTCAGATCGACGACATCAACCAAGCACAAGCATTACTAGGGAATAACGATGAACATATTCACCTTGTAGAAGAAGCTTTTGATGTTGTCATTCATGCCAGAGGACAAGAAGTTGCAGTCAAGGGCGAAAGCGTCAAGGCTGTGACAGAAGCTGAATCTGTGCTTATAAACTTATTAAAAGTAATCGAGCAAGGTGCGTCGATTACAGCTAAAGATGTACAAGCTGCAATTAAAATGGCAAAAAATGGACAAATTGAGCATCTCATTGATTTATATGAAGAAGAAATTACAAAAGACGCATTTGGTAAAACGATCCGAGCTAAAACAATGGGACAACGCATGTATATCCATGCGATGAAAAATAACGATTTAGTGTTCGGTATCGGGCCTGCGGGTACAGGCAAAACATTTTTAGCAGTTGTTTTTGCTGCAAAAGCTTTACGTGCAGGACAGGTGAAACGCCTTGTCTTAACACGTCCAGCTGTAGAAGCAGGAGAATCGCTAGGTTTCTTACCAGGGGACTTAAAAGAAAAGGTAGATCCTTATTTACGACCACTTTACGACGGTTTGAATACAGTTTTAGGTGCTGAACAAACGGCACGACTTATTGAACGTGGTGTCATTGAAATCGCACCGCTTGCCTATATGCGTGGGAGAACTTTAGATGATGCCTTTGTGATTTTAGACGAAGCGCAAAATACAACACATGCACAGATGAAGATGTTTTTAACGCGCCTCGGTTTCGGTTCTAAAATGGTCGTCACAGGAGATAAAACACAAATCGATTTACCTCGTGGGGTTAAAAGCGGACTCATTGAAGCCGAACAACGCTTGAAAAATATCAAAGGGCTCGCTATTCAACATTTAGACCAAGCTGATGTGGTGCGTCATCCATTAGTAGGTCAAATCATCAGTAGATATGAGGAGGACTAGTTGATGTTTACAATTGATTTTAGTGATCATACCGATCAAGTGAAAGACGACTGGTACACACAGATTCGAGAGGTATTAGAATTTGCTAAAACTGAAGAAGGCATTGAAGAAGACGCCGAACTTTCTGTCACATTTGTTGATAAAGCTGAGATACAAGAGATCAATCGTGATTACCGTCAAAAAGATAAAGTCACAGATGTGATTTCATTTGCTTTTGAAGAAGACGAAGATATTTTTGAAGGCATGGATGTGCCACGTGTGTTAGGGGACATTATTATTTGTACTGATGTTGCAGCAGAGCAGGCAGAACAATACGGCCATTCTTTTGAACGCGAACTCGGCTTTTTGGCACTTCATGGCTTTCTACATTTGTTAGGTTATGATCATATGACAGAAGAAGATGAAAAAGTCATGTTTGGGCGTCAAAAAGACATTTTAAATCGATATGGATTGACGAGAGATTAATGTTAGATCGTTTTAAATATGCCCTTCAAGGCGGTCGTACGATCTTAACAAAGGATCGAAACTTTTTATATCATCTGATGACTGCACTCGTGGTTTTCATTTTAGGATGGGTGTTCTCATTAAGTGCAATAGAATGGCTCTTCATCATTTTAGCAATATTTCTTGTTATCATAACGGAAGCGATTAATACTGCAATCGAATATGCTGTGGATTTAGCAACTCAAGATTTTCACGTATTAGCGAAGCATGCTAAAGATGTGGCAGCATTGAGTGTTTTACTTGCATCGCTCTTTGCGTTTATTGTTGGATGTATCATTTTTATACCGAAATGCGTTTCAATTTTATAAGAGGAGAAGATTAATATGGGCTATACAGAAAAACACTACACAGAAGTTAGAAAAGCACAACAAAAAGCTTATGCACCATACAGTCAATTCAAAGTTGGCGCATACCTAATCACGAAAGATGGTCAAACATTTCATGGCGCTAATGTCGAAAACGCAGCTTATCCATCATCTATTTGTGCAGAACGTTCCGCATTAGTGGCTGCAATTTCACAAGGGTATCGTCCAGGTGATTTTGAATCCATCACAATTACAGTGGATAGTCCTGAGCTTGCATCACCATGCGGTCCATGTCGCCAGGTGATTAAAGAACTATGTGATGACGATATGCCTGTTTATATGACGAATCAAACTGGTGAAATGCGTGAAGCGACTGTAGCCGAACTCTTACCATATGGATTTTCAGGAAAGGATTTAGATTTATGAGTGAATATAAGTCAGGATTTGTGACAATTATCGGACGACCAAACGTAGGAAAATCGACATTTGTTAATCGTGTCATTGGTCACAAAATCGCGATTATGTCTGATAAAGCGCAAACGACTCGAAATAAAATACAAGGTGTGATGACGCAATCAGATGCACAGATTGTCTTTTTAGATACACCAGGTATTCATAAACCAAAACATAAGTTAGGCGATTATATGATGAAAGTTGCTAAAAATACGCTTTCTGAAATCGATGCGGTGATGTTTATGGTCAATGTCAACGAGGAGATTGGTCGCGGTGATGAATACATTATGGAAATGTTAAAAACGGTTAAAACACCTGTCTTTTTAGTACTGAACAAAATTGATCTAGTGCATCCGGATGCTTTGATGCCAAGAATTGAGCAATACCAAAGTTATATGGATTTTGCAGAAATTATTCCAATCTCTGCTTTAGAAGGCCATAATGTGGATCATTTCATTAATGTTTTAAAATCGTATTTACCTGAGGGTCCGCAATATTATCCAGATGGTCAAATTTCAGATCATCCTGAGCAATTTGTAGTGAGTGAATTGATTCGCGAAAAGATTTTACAAACAACAAGTGAAGAAATCCCACATGCTATCGGTGTAAATGTTGAACGTATGACCCAAGAATCCGAAGATCGTGTGCATATTGAAGCAGTCATATACGTAGAGCGTGATTCACAAAAAGGTATCGTCATAGGTAAAGGCGGTAAAAAGCTCAAAGAAGTCGGCAAACGTGCGCGCATGGACATTGAACATTTATTAGGTTCTAAAGTTTATTTAGATTTATGGGTGAAAGTTCAAAAAGATTGGCGCAATAAATCGAGCTTTATTAAGCAAATGGGCTATGTAGAAGATGAATAATCGTTAATTAGAGGTGGTGATGAAGTGCTTGTGAAACAAAAAGGCATCATTATAAAAGCAGTTGATTATGGTGAGTCTGACAAAATCATTACCATCTTAAATGAGCACGGGGCCAAGGTGCCATTAATGGTACGTCGCGCTAAAAAGGTCAAATCCGGCTTGCAAGCAACAACGCAAATCTTTGTCCAAGGTTTGTTTATTTATAATCAATGGAAAGGGATGGGGACGCTCACTTCTGTCGACGTCCTCAATCTCAATTATGAACTCCGCCAAGACATTTTTGCACATAGTTATGCGAGTTTGTGTTTGGAAACAGTTGATCGTGCGATGGAAGCAGATGAAATCAATCCAGGTATGTATCAGTTATTGAATTTTTCTTTTGAGCGTCTTCAAGAGGGTGTTTCACCTCAACTTATTGCAAATATTGTCATGTTAAAATGTATGCCACGCTTTGGTTTTGATATTGATTTATCAAAATGTGTGCTGACTGACACTACCAATCCAGCACAGCTGACACATTTTAGTTTTAAATATGACGGTATTATCGCATCGGAAGTCACATATCGTGATCCTCATGCATTGCCTTTATCGAATAAAACGATTTATTTAACCTATGTATTAAAAGATTTGCCATTAGGAAAAATCAAATCGTTACGAATTCAAGATGGAATTGTAGAGGAAATGTCGAAGTTCATTTTGCTGTTGTACAAAGAATATGCAGGTATGTATTTTAAAAGCCAACGCTTGATTAATCAGTTGAACCGGTTACAAGTGACCGATTTAGCGGAAGATTGAAATGTTCCAACGATCACTATAAAAAACCCTCGTCCGATGATACAACTCATATATCGGACGAGGGTTTTTATAAAGTTGATTAGAATTTCACTTTTTCTGCTAAAAATGCATTGAGTTCGCTAATAGGCATACGGACTTGTTCCATTGAGTCACGGTCACGTACAGTGACTTGTTGATCTTCTAATGAATCAAAGTCAAATGTAATACAGTATGGTGTACCGATTTCGTCTTGACGGCGGTAACGTTTACCAATAGATTGTGATTCGTCAAAATCGACTACAAAATCTTCACTGAGCTGTTCGTATACTTTAATTGCATCCGCTGATAATTTTTTACTTAATGGTAATACAGCTGCTTTATAAGGTGCAATGGCAGGGTGGAAGTGAAGCACCGTACGTGCATCTTTGCTTCCTTCAACACCTTCTTCATCATAGGCATCACATAAAAATGCTAATGTTACACGGTCTGCCCCTAATGATGGCTCGATACAATACGGAATATACTTTTCATTCGTTTCAGGATCATGATAGCTGAAATCTTCTCCAGAATGCTCACTATGTTTTTTCAAGTCAAAGTCTGTACGACTCGCGATACCCCATAGTTCACCCCAACCGAATGGGAAGCGATATTCGATATCTGTTGTTGCATTGGAGTAGTGAGACAATTCATCTTCATCATGATCACGTAAACGCGTATTTTCTTTGTTAAGACCTAAACTTTCAAGCCAATTTGCCGCAAAGTCTTTCCAGTAGTTTTGCCATTCAATTTCTGTACCTGGTTTACAGAAGAATTCAAGTTCCATTTGTTCGAATTCACGTGTACGGAAAATGAAGTTACCTGGTGTGATTTCGTTACGGAATGATTTACCAATTTGACCGATACCAAATGGTAATTTTTTACGCATAGAACGTTGAACATTTTTGTAGTTCACGAAAATACCTTGCGCTGTTTCTGGACGTAAAAAGATTTCGTTAGTAGAATCTTCAGTAACACCTTGGAATGTTTTGAACATTAAGTTGAACTGACGGATGTCTGTCCAATTTGCAGTACCACTGACAGGACAAGTAATGCCTTCTTCGTCAATAATACGTTTCATTTCATCAAAACTTAAACCATCCGCGATAAAGTTTTCGTCACCTTTCACGTTCGCCATATAATCTTCAATCAACTTGTCCGCACGATAACGAATTTTACTGTCTTTGTTATCAATCATTGGATCGTTGAAGTTACCTAAATGACCAGATGCTTCCCAAGTTTTAGGATTCATTAAAATAGCAGCATCTAATCCCACGTTATATGGAGATTGTGTGATGAATTTTTTCCACCATGCTTTTTTTACATTGTTTTTAAGTTCAACACCTAGTGGACCGTAATCCCATGTGTTTGCTAAACCACCATAAATTTCACTGCCAGGAAATACAAACCCTCTGTGCTTAGCCAGTTGTACAATCGTATCCATGTTTTTCTTTTCCATATTTTACACTCCTTAAAAATTAAAAAAATCCCAAGCCAAAGAATAAACTTTGCCTTGGGACGAATTATTAGAATAATCCGCGGTTCCACCCAAATTAGTGTAGCCACTCACTTTTATTTAAATTAATTGTTTCGCCAATTCAAAGTGTTAAGCTTTCACCGTCCTTAACTCGCTTTAATTTTAATTTTAAATTATACGAAAAAGAAAGGCAAGGAAAAACATAATTGTCTGATAATCCATAACAAGTTATAATGGAAAATGTATTCAATAAATAGATGCATTTGATTGACGCCTGACGATGAATGTTGATTTTCAATAGCTATCGTGTTAAATCGTTATGCGAAAGGATTGAAATTAAAATGCAGTCAGTTCGAGTAACAAATCATAATACGAGATGTAAAAAATATAGTGCTAATATGAAAAAGGGGGCACTTCTGCTATTTAATTAGCATAACCACTTTAATAAGTTGGTTTTAAATAGACAGAGACTCTGATAGAACTCAATCCAAGACAAGAACATATTGTTGAAATAGTCAAATCTGATGGACCCATTACCGGAGAAAAAATTGCTGAACAATTGAATTTAACACGTGCAACATTACGACCAGATCTTGCTATTTTAACGATGGCAGGATTTCTAGAGGCAAGACCGCGCGTCGGTTATTTTTATTCCGGTAAATCAAGTTCGCAACTTTTGACCGAAAAATTCAAAAAATATATTGTTAAAGACTACCAATCTCAGCCCGTCATTTTAAGAAGTAATGTAACCGTTTATGAAGCAATCTGCTCTATTTTTATTGAAGATGTAGGTACATTGTTTATCGTAAATGAAGAAAATGAACTCGTTGGCGTATGCTCTAGAAAAGATTTGCTCAGAGCGTCGATGGCAGGTCAAGATATTCATACGATGCCCGTCAATATTATTATGACGCGTATGCCCAATATTGTTTTACTTAGAGAGAACGATCTTGTGCTTTATGCTGCAAGGCAAATGATTCTTAAAGAAATCGACTCAATACCTATTGTAAGAGAAAAAGATAACGGCAAATTTGAAGTCACTGGCCGTATCTCCAAAACGACGATTACAAAATTATTTGTATCGTTGTTCGATTAGTAGGAGGATAATCTATGACGAATGTAAAAATCATTATTGCTTCTGATTCAGTCGGGGAAACTGCTGAATTAGTCGCAAAAGCGTGTATGTCTCAATTTAATTATAGCGATTGTTCAAATCATATTCTTCGCTATCCTTATATTGAAACCAAAGAAAATATAGATGAAGTCATAGCGGTAGCTAGAGAAGTAGACTCTATTATTATCTATACACTTGTACGACCAGATATTAGAGCGTATATCCAAGAAAACATTGACAACTATGGCCTCAAGTCTGTTGACGTCATGGGACCAATGCTGAATGTTATGGAAGATACATTCCATAAAAAGCCACTGAATGAGCCGGGTGTCGTTCATAAATTAGACGAAGATTACTTTAAAAAGATTGAAGCAATGGAATTTGCAGTAAAATATGATGACTGTAAAGATCCAAAAGGTTTACCCAAAGCGGATATCGTACTTATCGGTATCTCCCGTACATCAAAAACACCTATCTCTCAATATTTAGCGCATAAACGTTATAAAGTAATGAATGTGCCAATTGTACCCGAAGTGACGCCACCAGAGGCATTATTTGAAGTGGATCCGAAAAAGTGTGTGGCACTTAAAATTAATTCAGATAAATTAAACGCAATTCGAAAAGAGCGATTAAAGCAGCTCGGTTTATCTGATTCCGCACGTTATGCAACTGATCAACGGATTGCTGAAGAGTTAACGTATTTCAATCAAATTGTTGAACGTATTGGTTGTCCAGTGTTAGATGTTTCCAACAAAGCGATTGAGGAAACAGCGAATAATATCATTCAAATCATTGAGCATAATCATTCCTTTACGAGTGAATAAATTGTATAATGTTACAACTGTATAAATTGTATCTATAACAAAGAGATGAATGGTAATACAAGGTGATGACATGAGAATACCACAAAACACGATTGAAGAAATTAAGCAACAATCAGACATACTCGACATTGTGAGTGAATATGTAAAGCTTGAAAAAAGAGGGCGCAATTATATCGGTTTGTGTCCTTTTCATGATGAGAAGACGCCTTCGTTTACTGTTTCTGAAGATAAACAAATTTGTCATTGCTTCGGCTGCAAAAAGGGCGGCAATGTCTTTCAGTTTATACAAGAAATAGAAAACATATCTTTTACTGAAGCTGTACAACATCTCGGTGAACGCGTTAATATTAAGGTTGATATTGGTGAAACGAATGATGATATGCATATCGCTTCTGATGATTTGAAAATGATTCAAATGCATGAAGAGATATTGTCATATTATCATTATTTGTTGAAAAAAACGGTTGAAGGTGAACAGGCTTTAAATTATTTATATGAACGTGGTTTTACAGATGATATGATTGATGCACGTAAAATTGGCTTTGCACCGGACTCATCACATTTTGCCACGGACTTTATGGAAAAGAAAGGCTATGATTTACAGCTTGGCTATGAAGCTGGTATTTTGTCTCGAAATGACAATGACTTCAATTATTACGACCGTTTTCGCAATCGTATCATTTTTCCACTTGCTAATGCACAAGGGCGCATTGTTGGCTATTCTGGACGTACGTATACTGGCCAAGAACCTAAATATTTGAATAGTCCAGAATCACCAATTTTCCAAAAAAGAAAATTACTTTACAACTTATCTGAAGCACGTAAAAGCATTAGACAACAAGATGAAGTGGTGCTACTTGAAGGTTTTATGGATGTCATTAAAGCCGATGATGCAGGTCTAAAAAATGTGGTAGCAAGTATGGGTACACAGTTGTCAAATGAACATATCACATTTCTAAAGAAGCTCTGTAGCAATGTGACATTGATGTTTGATGGTGACTTCGCCGGCATAGAAGCAACAATGAAAATAGGTCAACAGCTGTTACAACAACAGTTTAACGTCTATGTTGTTCAATTGCCCTCAAAAATGGACCCAGATGAATATATAATGAAATACGGTGCTGAGAAGTTTCATACATTTGTAAACTCTGAGAAAAAAGCATTTGTCAGCTTTAAACTCCAGCAACATCAACATGAAATTCAAAATAATGATTTGGCTTATGAAAAGTATTATCATTCGTTTATTGAAGATGCATCTTTAATTTCTTCTCATATTTTAAGAAATAAAGTCGTACAAAATGCTTCAGACGTGTTTAAAGTCAGTGCAGATAGTCTAAATAAGGAAGTAGAACGAGTTCACCCACAACAGCATTTTGAACAAGTTGGACCTGCTCCGATACAAACAACGCAGTGGATGCAACATAACAAATATGAAAAGGCTGAACGTGCTATTTTAAAACATTTCATCATGGATAAAGAAGTATTTCTAAGTTTTTATCAAGATATTGACGAAACAGACTTTACAAATGAATATTTTAAACGTATATTTATTATCTTACGAGAATTTTATTCAAAATTTGATTCGTTTACGATGAGCGAATTTATCACGTATATAGATCACGATATGTTAAAAGAAGTGTTGATATATTTATGGGATTATCCACTTAACCGAGAACCGTTTGAAAATGAAATCGCTGATTATATTCAAGTGATGACAGAACATCGCTATTCTGAATCAATTGAAGAACTCCACGAAAAATTACGTGAAGCGACACGTGTTGGAGATATCGTATCTCAAAAGTACTATTTAGAGATGATTGTAAATAAAAATAGAGCTAGATTGAAGAGTCAAGAATAATTTTGGGAGGCCTTTTTATGTCAGATAACCAGGTAAAAGTAATTAAAAAAGAAACCATCGATCCGACACTCACATTAGAAGATGTAAAAAAACAACTTATTGAAAAAGGTAAAAAAGAAGGTCATCTAAGTCATGAAGAGGTAGCAGATAAATTACAGAATTTTGATATGGATTCTGACCAGATGGATGAATTTTTCGACATGATTAACGATAATGACATTCAACTCGTTAATGAAAAAGACAGTTCTGATACTGACGATAAATTGAATCCTAATGATTTAAGTGCACCTCCAGGCGTTAAGATTAATGACCCTGTTCGTATGTATTTAAAAGAAATTGGTCGTGTAGACTTGTTAAGTGCGCAAGAAGAAATCGAACTTGCAAAACGAATTGAACAAGGTGACGAAGTGGCTAAAGCACGTTTAGCTGAAGCAAACTTACGTCTTGTAGTCAGCATTGCCAAACGTTATGTCGGTCGTGGCATGCTATTTTTAGATTTAATTCAAGAAGGTAATATGGGCCTCATCAAAGCAGTAGAAAAATTCGACTTTAGTAAAGGGTTCAAGTTTTCTACTTACGCGACTTGGTGGATTCGACAAGCGATTACACGTGCGATTGCAGACCAAGCACGTACAATTCGTATTCCAGTGCATATGGTTGAAACGATTAACAAACTGATTCGTGTTCAACGTCAATTACTACAAGATTTAGGTCGTGATCCTGCACCTGAAGAAATTGGTGAAGAAATGGATTTACCACCAGAAAAAGTAAGAGAAATTCTTAAAATTGCGCAAGAACCTGTCTCATTAGAAACACCAATTGGCGAAGAAGACGATAGCCATCTTGGAGACTTTATTGAAGACCAAGAAGCACAAAGCCCATCTGACCATGCGGCTTATGAATTATTAAAAGAGCAGTTGGAAGATGTACTCGATACTTTAACTGACCGTGAAGAAAATGTTTTACGTTTACGTTTTGGTTTAGATGATGGTCGTACACGTACGCTTGAAGAAGTAGGGAAAGTATTCGGCGTAACACGTGAACGTATTCGTCAAATCGAAGCAAAAGCATTACGTAAGTTAAGACATCCAAGTCGAAGCAAACGCTTAAAAGACTTTATGGACTAATACAAAAGAAAGGGATGGCGACAGAGGATGTCCCATTCCTTTTTATTTTGATTTTAATAAATGAAGGAGAAACATGATGATTCCTATTAATAAACGATTGGATAAAGTAAGCGAATATATCCAAGGTGAGGTGCTTGCAGACATCGGTTCTGACCATGCGTTTTTGCCCATTTATTGTATTCAAAATGGGACCATTCAACGTGCCATTGCTGGTGAAGTCATTAAAGGGCCCTATGAGTCTGCACTCAAGAATGTCACGACACATGGCTTTCAACAACAAATCGATGTCCGCTTAGGTAATGGCTTGACGATATTACAACCGACAGACAGTGTGGATACTGTCACAATTTGTGGTATGGGTGGTCCGCTTATTACACGCATTTTGACTGAGGGTATCACACATATTCCAAATCAGCCGAGATTAGTTCTTCAATCGAATATTCAAAGTGAACCGATTCGTCGCTTTTTACAACAACACGGCTATTGCATAACAACTGAAGCGTTAGTGAAAGAACGCGCACATATTTATGAAATTATCGTGGCTGATCCTGGCAATATGGAATTATCTGACAGAGATTTTAAATTTGGCCCGTTTTTACACCCAAAACCGAATACATTATTTGTAGAAAAATGGGAACGTGAATTAGAAGCATTAGCAGATATTAAACAACAACTAGATCCTGAAAAACATCATCATCGTTATCGTGAAATTGAAACTCAAGAAAACGACATTAAAGAGGTGTTATCACAGTGAAATTACATGAATTGTTATCGATATTAAATCAAGAAGTGCCGTTTCATACTGCTGAATCTTGGGATAATGTAGGTTTATTAATCGGGGACAAGCAAAGTGAAGTTAACGGTATTTTAACAACATTAGATTGTACTTTAGAGGTTGTAGAAGAAGCGATTAACCAAAATATTAACACGATTATTGCGCATCATCCATTAATTTTTAAAGGTGTCAAAAGCATCACAGAAGATGGTGGGTACGGATCGATTTTATATCGACTCATTCAAAATAAGATGAATCTCATTGCATTACATACGAACCTAGATGTACATCCTAAAGGTGTTAATGCGATGTTGGCTGATAAGATCGGTTTAAAACATTACGAAGTGTTAGATAGGCAAGCAACATCTTATCTTAAAGTACAAGTATTCATTCCAAAAGCCAATGCAAAGACTTTCAAAGATACTTTAGCTGAACATGGTTTGGCGACTGAAGGCAATTATGAGTATTGCTTCTTCAATACTGATGGAGAGGGTCAATTCAAACCAGTAGAAAAAGCAAACCCACATATTGGGCAAATTGGCGATATTGAAACGGTCAATGAGTTGAAAATTGAATTTATGATTCACAGTGGTCAAATGACATTCGTCCAACAACTCATCGAAGACAATCATCCTTATGAAACACCTGTCTATGATTTCATACCAATGAAAAAAATGAGCCAGTATGGCCTTGGCATGATAGGTGAATTGCCAGAAACGCAATCAGTTGAGAGCTTTGTACAGTCCGTCAAACAAGCACTTCACATGCCTAGTGTGCGTTATATCGGCGATCCTAAAGCAACCATTCAACGTGTCGCAATCATAGGTGGGGCAGGTATCGGTTTTGAAAATCTTGCACACCAACGTGGCGCAGACCTTTTTATCACTGGAGATATTAAACATCACGAAGCGTTAGATGCGAAAACGGCGGGAATTAATTTATTGGATATTAATCATTATAGTGAATATGTGATGAAAGAGGGATTAATCACATTATTGGAAGATTGGTTGGCAGAAGCAGGTGCGACAATACCGATGAAAGCTTCAAGTGTACACACCGATCCTTATGATTATATGTAAACTGTGTTCATCAGAATATACAGTCACAATTGATTTACTATTTAAAAAAGTGATGAAATGTGATGAATAACAAATTTTTGATGAAACAATTTTAAAAACGAGAAAGGGATTGGGATATTAAGTTTTCCCAATCCCTTTTCTATTTATGGACTTATATTAGTTAATGATGATAATATCGTCGAAAAATTGGGATGAATTGGACATAAAAACATTGGATGATATGGGGTGTTTTCATTTCATAAACTTGCCCTAAGTGACTGCACTTGATGTAAGGTTGCTAGAAAGACCAGCCTCTAAGAAAGCGAAGCCTTGAGGGCAATTAGAAACACAATTCATAGCGAAAGGGCAAGTTAAATAAAATAATGTATCGATAGCGTCAATTTTTTGTGTTTAGCCCTTTTCGTTGATTGAGCATTCTTACTCCATAATTTTAACAGGCTTTGCTTTTTTGATTTTAGGCAAGATTTTTTCAACCGGTACATGAGATTCAGTCACATGTGTTTCAGGGTTCATTGGATCATAATCTTTTAAGAAATTAATCACTTCTTTAACAATAGGTGTAGGGGTAGATGCGCCTGCAGTGACGGCTACAGTTTCCACACCATTCAACCAGTTCAAGTCAAGTTGTGATAAGTCAGCAATACGATAAGAATTCGTATGTGCAATATCCTTAGACACTTGAGCAAGGCGATTTGAATTGTTACTCTTAGGGTCGCCAACAACGATAAGTAAATCTGCTGCACCCGCTTGATCGGCAACGGCTTCTTGACGCACTTGAGTGGCTTGACAAATCTCTTTATGCTGTTCAACATGAGGGAATCGCTCTTGTAAATCATCCATTAGATGTGAGACATCCCATTGTGACATCGTCGTTTGATTCGTCACGATTAAAGGATAGTCATTCAGTGTATCTGGCAATGCTTCAACATCTTCTTTCGTTTCAACCAAATAAACGATATCAGGTGCGACACCCACAGCTCCCTCTGGCTCCGGATGTCCTTTTTTACCAATATAGACAACATGATAGCCCTGTGCTTTTTTATCTCGAATAAGTTGATGTGTATTTTCAACATCAGGACACGTTGCATCAATGCATGTTAATCCTTTATCTCTAGCGCGCTTTTTAACTTCTGGTGACACACCGTGAGCAGTAAAGATCACTGTTCCTTCATTAATTTGTTCTAATATTTCTAAACGATTCGGTCCGTCTAATGTAATAATTCCATCTGATTCAAAAGCATCTGTCACGTGTTTATTATGCACAATCATTCCTAATATATATATCGGACGAGGTAAGTTAGGATCAAGTGACGCATTTCGCGCAATCACCATCGCATCCACCACACCATAACAATATCCACGGGGGGTAATTTTAATGATTTCCATTCTGAAAGCGAACCTCCTTTAATAACTTATTATAACAATTGCACAGCATTTTTAAAATTAATACACAACAGCCAATTTGTAAAGTCAAGTACATTAAAAATCAAAAACATTCACTTGCATGTTTTCATTAATCATAAATTCCTTTATAATATAGAGACGAATCTTTAAGGAGGCCAAACCATGGCAAAGCATCCATTTGACCAATTTCGTTTTGATTCAACTTTAATTGAAGCAATAACGGCATTAAATTTTAAACAACCGACAGAAATACAACAACGTGTTATCCCAAAAATTATGAAACAAGTCAATCTGATTGGTCAATCACAAACGGGAACAGGTAAATCACATGCGTTTCTTTTACCACTCTTCCAACAAATCGATCCAGACATTCACGAGCCACAATCTATCGTTGTAGCACCAACACGTGAACTTGCAACACAATTATACCAAGCAGCTATACAATTAAGTGAATATAAAACAGGAATTAAAGTGAGTCTATTTATCGGTGGTACGGACTTTGAAAAGGATAAACAAAAAACAACAGTCCAACCTCAACTGATTATTGGGACACCAACGCGTATTAACGATTTGGCTAAAATTGGTGCACTCCACGTACATCTTGCACAGTATTTAGTTATTGACGAGGCAGATTTAATGATCGATTTAGGCTTAATTGAAGAAGTCGATCAAATTGCTGCAAAATTAGACGATGACGCAAAAATGGCTGTATTTAGTGCAACCATTCCCAAATCACTACATCCGTTCTTAAATAAATATTTAGAACACCCAGAATTTGTCGAAGTGAAAAGCGAGACAAAAAATAAGAAAAGCATCGAATTTTACCTCATACCTACAAAAGGTGCACAAAAAATCGAAAAAGCTGTAGCGCTATTTGATATGTTGAATCCATATTTAGCGATTATCTTCTGTAATAGTAGAGATAATGCGAATCAGCTTGCCAAGGAACTTGAACTTCAAGGCATTCAAGTAGGGATGATTCATGGTGGTTTATCGCCACGTGAACGTAAACAGCAAATGAAGCGTATTCGTAATCTTGAGTTCCAATATGTTATTGCGAGTGACCTTGCTTCACGGGGAATTGATATCGAAGGCGTTAGTCATGTCATTAACTTTGACGTCCCTAAAGATATTGATTTCTTTACCCACCGTGTCGGCCGTACAGGTAGAGGGAATTATAAAGGTGTGGCGATTACACTTTATACACCTGAAGAAGATCATTTAATTGCGGCTATTGAAAATAAAGGTTATCATTTTGAAAATGTGGATATTAAAGATGGCGAATTAAAGCCAATTAAAGCCCATAACACACGACAATTACGTCAAAAACAAGATGATCATATTACTCAAAAAGTAAAGCATAAAGTGAAGCGTAATACGAAAAAGAAAGTGAAACCGGGCTATAAAAAGAAATACAAACAAGAACTCGAGCAATTGAAACGCCAAGAGAAACGTCAATTTAGTCGTACAAAAAAGCGTCAATCTCGAAAAAATAGTTCATCATAAAGGATAGGATAAATATGTTATTAGGATCACATGTGTCTATGAGCGGTAAGAAAATGTTAGAAGCCTCAGCTGAAGAAGCGCATCAATATGGTGCTTCAACATTTATGATTTACACAGGGGCACCTCAAAATACACGTCGTAAACCGATAGAAGAATTAAATATTGAAGCAGGCCGTAAAGCAATGGAACGTTACAATCTTTCAAATATTGTTGTGCACGCGCCTTATATAATTAATATTGCAAATACACAAAAACCTGAAGTATTTGAGTTAGGTGTTAACTTTTTACAAAATGAAATTGAACGTACTGAAGCGCTCGGTGCAAAAGATATTGTGTTACATCCAGGCGCACATGTCGGCGCAGGAGCTGAAGTAGGTATTAAACGTATTATCGAAGGTTTGAATGAAGTACTTACGAATCAAAACGATGTTCGAATTGCTTTAGAAACGATGGCAGGTAAAGGTTCAGAAATTGGTAGAACTTTTGAAGAAATCGCACAAATTATCGATGGTGTCACACATAATGAACGCTTATCTGTCTGTCTCGATACATGTCATATTCACGATGCTGGATATGACGTTGTGAACGATTTTGATGGGGTTTTAAATGAATTTGACCGCATTATTGGTGTGGACCGCATCAAAGTGGTACACGTCAACGATAGTAAAAACCCAATTTCAGCACATAAAGACCGTCATGAAAATATCGGTTTTGGTCATATCGGTTTTGATGCGTTAAATTACGTTGTACATCACGATCAATTTAAAGACATCCCTAAAATTTTAGAAACACCTTATGTGGGTGAAGATAAGAAAAACAAGAAGCCACCCTATCGTTTTGAAATTGAAGCCTTTAAAAATGAAACGTTTGACCCAGAAATGAAAACTAAAATTTTATCACAAGTTTAATAAAATCTTTAAAACAGCTGTATCTGTACTCAGATAGGGTTGTTTTTATTTATATTACGCTGTGTCACTTACTTTCTCACTTTAAACCCAACGATTTTGTGTTATAATTAGAAAGTCTTATCGTAAAGATTACTATTTACATTTCTATAGTGGCGCGTTATATTTATAGATTGAGGTGAAAAAATGTCACAACCTGTATTTGAACTTAAAAATATTGATTTCTTTTACGAACATAAAAAAGTGCTAGAAAATATTAATATTCGCATTCATAATGGTCAATTTTTAGCAATTGTCGGTCCAAATGGCGCAGGTAAATCAACATTGCTTAAATTGATATTGGGTATTTTACCCATTCAAAAAGGTGAGATTTATATCGACGGAGAATCTTACAATAAAAAATTAACAACTGATAAAATTAGTTATGTGTCACAAAAAGCCTCTTCTGTCACTGCAGGCTTCCCAGCAACTGTCAAAGAGGTGGTCTTGAGCGGCCTGACACGTAAGAAGAAATTGTTTAAGTGGTTTAATAAAGAAGACGATCAGAAAGTGGACCAAGTATTAGAACGATTGAACATCTCAGCATTAAAACATAAAAATATCGCACAGCTTTCTGGTGGACAACAGCAGCGTGTACTCATCGCACGTGCATTAGTGTCTGATCCAGCTGTACTCGTGTTAGATGAACCTACAAATGGTATCGATGCCAAACATGTGGGTGAATTTTACGAAACATTAAGCCACCTCAAACAAGAAGGTGTGACGATTATTCTAGTGACACATGATATCGGTGTTGTTGCAGATACAGCTACTGATGTGGCTTGTTTAAATAAGCATCTTCATTTCCATGGTGCAGTCAGTGAATTTAAATCATTAGATGAAGTTGAAATATCAAAAATCTATGGTCATCCCATTAAATTTGTAGACCATAAACATGATAGGGATTGTTGTGTATGATTGATGCAATATTAAATTTTGAATTTATCAGATACTCATTTATTAGCGGTATACTCATCGGGTTGATTGCGCCACTCATTGGGACATTTATCGTAGTAAGGCGTCTGTCCTTGATTGCCGATGCATTGAGTCACGTCACGTTAGGCGGCATATCATTCGGGATGTTTTTGATGACACTTTCACCACTTTTTGCATTTGTAAATCCGATTTGGACGGGGATTCTATTTTCAATTATCGGTGCATTATTAATTGAATATTTAAGAACGTCATATAAAAATTATCAAGAAATTGCGATTCCGATTATTATGAGCACTGGGATTGGTTTAAGTGCCATTTTTATCTCATTGGCAAAAGGGTTTAATCAAGAACTCGTAGGCTTATTATTTGGTTCGATCAGTGCAGTTTCCATCAGTGATTTAATTACCATTGTAACGATTGCTGTTTTAGTCTTAGCTTTCATTATGTTGTTTTATAAAGAATTGTTCATCCTGTCTTTCGATACAGAGTACAGCCAAGTGATTGGGATTCCGAAATGGATACAATTCTTGTTTATTGTTATCGTGGCGCTTGTGATTTCTGCATCAATGCGTGTCATCGGTGTGTTGTTAGTGAGTGCGCTCATCACGCTCCCAGTTGCGATTGCAATGCGTTGGACAAAAGGGTTTAAACAATTTATATTAATAAGTATCATTATCGGAGAATTTTCAGTTATTTTAGGGCTAGTTACAGCGTTTTATTTAAATATCTCACCTGGTGGAATTATCGTAGTGATTTTAGTCATCATGTTAGGTTTAACACTTTTCTATCAGTCCTTTGTTACTGGGAAACTAAAAGGAGTGAAACGTAATGAAAATGGAAGAAGCCATTCAAATATTGAAAGATAATGGACATAAATATACAGATAAACGTCGAGACATGATTGAGATGTTTATCAACGAGGATAAATACATTAATGCCAAAACTGTCCAACAACAAATGAACAATCATTATCCAGGTATTTCATTTGATACGATTTATCGTAATCTCCATCTGTTTAAAACTTTGGGTATTATCGAGGGAACTGAGTTAGATGGGGAAATGAAATTTCGTGCGGCATGTACGTCACATCACCATCATCATTTTATTTGTACCGTTTGTGGTGATACGAAAGTGATTGATTTTTGTCCAATGACAGAAATTAGAGCCTCATTGCCTAATGTAGAGATTGAAATGCATAAATTAGAAGTATACGGTATGTGTGAAAAATGTAAGTAAGTAAAAGGCACACCATGTTGATTTAAATTGAACATGGCGTGCCTTTTTTGTATTCATGACGTTACTAACTAACTGAGGATATTTCCTCTTACAATGCGTGGTCACTTGCTTAAGTAAACTAAGAAATAAATTGACCGTGAACATCTATCTACTTGTAACAGTAATAGGAAAGCGTTGAGCCGTTTAAAATGATCATATCACTACAGAACAACATGACTTTTGATTCAATCATGATGTGTTGAATGAAAAAAGCCTCCCACGAATGTAGGAAGCTCTTTGTGAAATATTTTAATTTAAATGGTGATAAGTGATCGATTAATTTTGTGCCGCTTCTTGTTTCTTGTTCTCTTCCCATTCAGCTGCTAATTTATCAATTTCCATCTTCAATTCATCTACCATAGTCTCTTCAGGTACTTTTCGTACAGTTTTACCTTTCATGAAAAGTAATCCCTCGCCACGAGCGCCGGCAATACCGATATCCGCTTCACGTGCTTCACCTGGTCCATTAACAGCACAGCCTAAAACAGCCACTTTTAATGGAATTTGTAGTTTTTCGATGTATTCTTCAACTTCATTTGCGATTGAAATGAGGTCAATTTCAATACGTCCACAAGTCGGACACGCAATCAATGTTGCTGCATTACTTGCAAGTCCAAATGATTTTAGCAATGATTTCGCTACTTTCACTTCTTCAACAGGGTCTGCTGATAATGAAATACGCATTGTGTTTCCAATACCTAAAGATAAAATCGCGCCTAAACCTGCTGAAGATTTCACTGTACCATTAAACAACGTACCACTTTCTGTAATCCCTAAATGTAATGGATAGTCGAAAGCTTTTGCTGCTTTAGTATAGGCTTCAATAGCTAAATTAACGTCACTCGCTTTCATAGAGACGATAATGTCGTGGAAATCGAGTTCTTCTAAAATTTTGATATGATGTAAAGCACTCTCTACCATACCATCTGCAGTAGGGTATCCATATTTTTTTAAGATGTGTTTTTCTAATGAGCCCGCATTGACACCAATACGAATCGGAATACCTTTAGCTTTACATGCTTCAACTACAGCTTCAACTTTTTCACGTCTACCAATATTCCCTGGATTGATACGAATTTTATCCGCACCATTTTCGATCGCGATTAACGCCAGTTTATAATTAAAATGAATATCGACAACGAGTGGAATATTAATTTGCGCTTTTATATCTTTAATTGCATGTGCGTCCTCCTCATTAGGACAAGCAACACGTACAATTTGACAACCTGCTTCTTCTAATCGCTTAATTTCAGCTACTGTTGCCTCAACATCGTGAGTTTTAGTCGTTGTCATACTTTGGATAACAACTTCGTCTGCACCACCAATTGTTAGATCACCAACTTTAACTGGTCGCGTATTTTTACGATGTGTTATTTCAGCCATGTTAGGAACTCCTTTATAAATAATTTTAACTTGAAAATGCACTTCTCAGAGACCATTAATCAACGTTATTTCATATTATACAATATGCGCGTGTGTTTATTCAAAACAATATGTTTAAAACGACGTAAAAAAATTCACCATATCGTTAATTTTTTCAGGGTTGTCATTACGTTTCAGACTTTTGGAGTATTTTGAATGACAATGTTTAAAATTCCGAGAAATGAGCTATAATATATAGTGTAATTCTTAAAACGATTACACAACAGTTACCTTTAAGCAAATTGATTGATTAAAGGCACAAAGTTGATACAATAAATATGGAATCAAATTTAGGAGGATGATTAATTATGGCTTTTGAACTACCAAAATTACCTTATTCTTATGATGCATTAGAACCACACATTGATAAAGAAACTATGGAAATCCATCACAGTAAGCATCATAACACTTACGTAACGAAATTAAATGCTGCTGTTGAAGGTACTGAATTTGAAAATAAATCATTAGAAGATTTAATTGCAAACTTAAATAGTGTACCTGAAAACATTCGTACAGCGGTACGTAATAATGGTGGCGGTCACTTAAATCACTCTATTTTCTGGCAACTTTTAACACCTAACTCAGAAGAAAAAGGTGAAGTTGTAGATAAAATCAAAGAACAATGGGGTTCTTTAGATGAATTTAAAAACGAATTTGCGGATAAAGCAGCAGCACGTTTCGGTTCAGGTTGGGCTTGGCTTGTTGTCAATAACGGCAAATTAGAAATCGTTACAACAGCAAACCAAGACAGTCCATTAACTGACGGATTATCACCAATCTTAGCATTAGACGTATGGGAACATGCGTATTATCTTAAATACCAAAACAAACGTCCAGACTACATTGCTTCATTCTGGAATGTTGTAAACTGGGAAAAAGTAGACGAGTTCTACAAAGCTGCAAAATAATATTAAAGTTTCACGCTGTATATGTGAAACCTATATGTGAGGCTAGGCAATGTCATGTTGCTTAGTCTCTTTTTTATATCACTTATCATCGCGATCTATAAGTTGAACAGATGACTTGTGACACGTTAATTCATGAATCTCACACATCATCAACTAAGGTGTTATCTACACGCTGCTACAGTGAGGGGGGGACATTAAAAAAATGGCTGAAAGCGCATAATATCAAGGGTTATGCGCTTTTTTATTTTGCCTGAAAATGCTATTGAATACGTTTTGAATACGTTACGTTAAAAATTGATGTAATTTGCGAACTTCTCAGCTACATTATCACGTTGTTTTTCTGTTACGTGAGCGTAAATGTTCATGGTTGTTTGTATATCGCTATGACCGAGACGATTTTGAACTTCTTGTACAGATAAACCCGCTTCAAACAAAAGTGAGCAGTGCGTGTGTCTAAAGCCGTGTACTTTTATACGTTTAAAATCATGTCGTTCACACAGGAGTTTCAATGTATCGAATATAAATTTAATATTAAGCGGTTTATTATTGCTAACGTTAGTAAATACATATTGCGATTTATTCATAGTATTGTGACCATATTTGAAAGATTCTTCTTGCTGGTACCTCTTCCACCCCTTCAATATATCAAGTGTTGTGCTATCAATACTTATTTCTCGTATTGATTTTTTAGTTTTAGGCGGTTGAATAATATAACCGTTTTCAACTTTTGACCACGTTTTGTTAATTGAAAGTGTTGCCTTATTAAAGTCTATATCTTGCCATTGTAGCGCCAGCAACTCCCCGCGTCGCATTCCTGTAAATGCTAATGTTCTGAAAATAGCATGATACAGTGGCTTATATTCAGTAAATGAAAGAAACTTCTTTAACTCACCACTTGTGTAGTATAGAGCTGTTTCGTTGTTGCTGGCATTCTCTTTTTTTCGTGGCGTCTTTGTGTGTGTAAATGGATTATCGGCAATCACTTTTAAAGTCACAGCATAGTCAAGTACCATTTTTGCATACGTTTTATAATGTTGTACTTGCTTATATTTTTCATTCCATTCATTCAATACTTTTTGACAATATGACACAGTAATTTTTTTAACTGGTACATTCTCAAAATACGGTAATACCCCGCATTTTAACACATTCACAGTTTTTAAATATGTGCTTTCTCTTACAGTGTTCTTGTATTGCTCCAACCACAAATCAAACACCTGTTTAAACGTTGTTATATCGTTATTTAAAAAGCCACTTTTGTCAACTTCCGTTTGTAGTCGTGCCTCAGCAATCTTTGCGTCTCTTTCAGTCTTGAAGCCCCGTCTAGTTGTCCGCTTCTGTTTACCTGTAATGGGGTCGGTACCTAAATAGGCCACGAACATGTAGGCAGTTGAACCGTCTCTTTTTTTGTACTTCTTAATCATGAATATCAATCCTTTCAGCCCGCACGCGTGAGATTGGATTGACACGCCGTTACGGAATGGCTACCGCGTGGCGTGATGATTCTATAAAGATTTAATAGTATTTTAGAAAATCGTTTGTAATAACAAATGTAGCTCCATCAATAAGATGGTATTTATATGTCAGCGAATCGAGTGCATCATTAGGGTCAATATGTTCTAAAATAAATTCTTTATATCTTTCTATTAGATTTTTGTAAATTAACTTTTTAAACTCTTTTGGAATTGTGTTGAAAATACTAATTAATTCTTGCATTTGAGTATCATTAGTTTGAATGGACAACATTATGTCCTGAAATGGAAAGGACGTAATTACAGTATTTTCTACAATTATTTTTGAGTCTATTTTTTGTTTTCTCCCTTCAATATCAATGTCTAATAATAAATCAACATCAAACTTTATCCTATACTCACCACTATCAAGACTCCAATCATCAACTATGTCTATCTTGTCATCTTCATAGAATGTTACATCAATATCTATAGGGATATAATCAAAGAATTCGCAAGGAGTTATATCTAAATAACGACAAATTTTGTTAATTGTATTCATTTGTAACATTTCACTATTGTTTGAAGCTGTATTGGTGATTGTATTCCGTGATATGCCTGTTTCTTTAGAAATACGAACAATTTTTATGTCTCTTTCGAAAAGTAATTCAGCAAGTCTATTTCCTGTCTCTTATACACATCT
>NZ_PPQH01000041.1 GCF_002902385.1 Staphylococcus intermedius NCTC 11048
ACCACCTTTACGTTTCATCTTCTCCCACTCACGATAGGTCATATGCGGGATTACTTCTGTTGTTCCATCGTCATTACGCACACGCATTACACCAGGCAAATCATCCTCATCAATGTAATGCAATAATTTACAACGACAATTGATATTCTCTTTTGCACTATTCACACCAACAAACAATTTAGGTGCTTGTCCTATGCAACCACTTGATTTGAAGTTTTCATCAAGCGGTATGCTTTCACCATCTAAATGTCTGTGTGTGTCACGTGTCCGTGTATCCTTTGTTGCAAACCAACGTTTCATCATTCTAAAACCATTGTCTTGTGCTACATGAGCACTGTCTAAGTTGGCTTGCGACAATGCTCTACCTGTTTCTGTACGTGCTACACGTAACGCCTGCGCTTTACTCATACCTAAGTCGTCACTAATCGCTTTAGCAGTCCTAGCGTAACCCTCGCCACTCAAAATGCCTTGTGTAATGTGCACACGTAATCGCTTCAATACGTCGTTTCTGTGCTTTTGTAATGTAGGTACTAACTTGATAAACTCAATTGGCTGTTCAATTGCTTTGTTGATTATGTCTGCGGTTGGTATATCAAATTGCATAGATGTTTGACTGGCCATTTCATAAAGAAACAAACTCATCATGTATTGCTCGATATAGACATTCTGTTGTGTCTTTTTAATAGCTTTAGCAACTTCTCGATAGTCACCAGTCATCATATCCGCAATGCGCGCTAATTGTTTGTTGAGACGATTGTATTTGTTGAATTCTGTCCAGGTGACGTGCGGGTCGTCTGACTCGTACTTCGCATACATCTCAGCTAATTCTCGCTTAATGACTTTCAATCTTTCAGCGAACAACACTTCAAGTTCTTTTTCTGCCTGCTGTCTCAATCTTTCAATATATTTATCTATGTCATTCTGATTGGTTATTTTGCGTTCCGGCATTGCTGTCACCCTCTAACGATGGTAGTTGGTTGTTAAAATCGATATTGTCTTGTTCAATACGTTCCATTTCAGCCACAGGATCAGTAACCCAAGGGTGATTAGTAATAACTGTTTCTTTAGATAAGTATTGCGATTGTACACCAATTTGTGATTGCTCTAACTCATTAACCATGACATTAAAGTTAAAGCTAATCTCAATGTCATGTACATCGATATTCAATTTGTAAAAATCGATGATGTAACGCAATAGTTCTTGCAACGCAGTAAGCGTCTTATTTTTCAGTTTGTTCGCTTTTAAGTCTAGATTGCTATACATAAACTTGAGCGCGATACCTGATGGACTGTTACCGAATTTGTCTTGTTGGAAGTCAACACCTTGACCAAACTCAATAATGTAATCACGTAACATGTCTAGGTATTCTTTCGACGACTGTACTGGCACTTCAATTTGAATAGTATCAACACCACTACCACTACCATCACCGTCTACATTGATTGCTTTATAGTATTTGAGGTTCTGCATAAATTCATCTAAATCTTGACCCTCGTAACCTTTCAAAATGTAAATAAGTTCAGTCGATTCCTCAAATGTGTTTTGAGTATCACTCAATCGCTTATCCATTGCATCAATTATTGTCTTGTACATAAACAAGTCGCTAACTTCTTGTGGATTATTCTTGAACGGAATGAATGGCACTCGGTTCCAACTCATCTTTTTGTCACCAATGTAGTAATGCGCTTGAATGTTGTCGTCGCCGTGATAATAATCGGGAATCAATTGACCATGTTGCAATTCGTAAAAAGTAACTTCTGCGTCCGTCCAATATTCAACTCGTTCGCTACCATCAAGCTCATACAAACGAATGAATGCTTTAAGCTCGTCTCGTTCTTTGTTCGTCCAAATTGGTATTGCTTGTTCTGCAGGCACCCTAAATGTTTTAAATTCGCCTTGTTCATCGATATAAGGTTGTAACCACTCAATGCCTTTGTTACTTGCTGCAGTCAATATATCGACAAGTTTGTCATCCCATTTGTGATTAAGTACCTCTTGTATCTTCTTGAGTGATTGCTCGTCATCAGTACCGAATGTAATAGGATTACCTACCGCATAAGCTACTTTTTGATCAACTAAATTTTGATGGTAATTCGTGTACATT
>NZ_PPQH01000042.1 GCF_002902385.1 Staphylococcus intermedius NCTC 11048
AAGTTGTATCATATCATATAAATGCTATTAAAATATATTAACTTATTTAGCATTGATATACAATATAGTAGAAAATATTGATAAGAAGTGTTACCAATTTAATGAAGTTTTTGATATTTTTATCAATGATTGAGAATGAATAGTAGAAGAAGGATAACACTATTAGAGAATAAAAAAATCAGGGTGTACTTGTGACATAATGGTGTTAAACACCACAAGTACCCCTGATTGGTTTATAGTCAAAATAAAAGTTTAAATGCTTTTATCTTTAGCTTCTGGATGATAGTTAAAGATACTGAAAAACTTTTTGCTTAACAATGATTTTAAGAAACGGTCTACACCGAAGAAACCACTGTTGTATCCACCGACAAAGATAAAGAATCCGATTAAAATGTAAAGTGGATTCACTGAAACTGTGCCCGCAAATAAGAACAAGAAGTTAAGCACTAAGCCGATCAATGCGCCGACTGGAGTGAAAAGACCTAAAATCAATAATAAGCCTGCGATAATTTCAAAAGCAGGGATGATGACATTGATCGTAGGTGTCATTGGAATGACAACGTGTTCTAAAAATGACGTGAATAAAGGATATTGCACACTTCCATCTGTTCCCATCACAGGTTGTTGCACAGCATGGTGTAAAAATCCTCCTGCATTAAACCCTTTTGGACTTGTCACTTTAGCAATACCTGACATGAGCCAGCCATAACCGAGATAAACACGAATCACCAATAAAATAACACTAGCAATGGTACTTTGCTGGAACCATTTAACCATAAAAACATACGCCTCCTAATTAAACTGTATAATAAACTGAATCGTCTATTAGTATAATTTATATATCTACGAAGCTATTATATATAATCATGAGAAAGGACACAATACAAATGTGATAATATTCACAATTTAGACAAAAATGCTATCATGGCGGTCGTTAAGCAATGATGAAAGAGGTGAAGATTTGGATTTTGAAACGGATTTATATATATTTGGAATAAAGTTTGGAAAAAAATAGCACGTCATAAAAAGCGGAATCTTAATTGATTTTTTATTGGAAAGTTCACAACAATAATATAATGAAATTGAAAGACAGACGTGGTATTTGTTTTAAATTAAGCATGTAAGTCGTTTTATTATATTGTTCAGTTCAGTGATGTGATAATGACTGAAAAGCAACATAACAAAAAAACCCTTTCCGTGAATATCACAGAAAGGGTCTTGAATATCAAAGTTGTTATTAGAAGCTTTGACCAAGTTCTTCAGCTTGACGAAGTGAGTGTGCTTTGATTTCTTCGCTACGTTCTGGAGCAGCGTGATGACCTTCAACAATGATTGTTTCGTATGAAGGTACTCCGAAGAATGCCATCATCGTTTTGATGTAACGGTCACCGTGTTCTAAGTCAGCGCCAGGACCTTCAGTGTAGAAACCACCACGAGCTTGGATGTGTAAAGCTTTTTTGTCAGTTAATAAACCAACTGGGCCTTCTGAAGTATATTTGAATGTTTTACCTGCTACTGCAACAGCATCGATATATGCTTTAAGTACAGGTGGGAATGATAAGTTCCACATTGGTGAAACGAATACATATTTATCTGCATTAATGAATTCTTCAACGATTTCGCCTAAACGGTTAACTTTCTTTTGCTCAGCGTCAGTTAAAGTTTCGCCGTTTTGTAATTTACCCCAACCAGAGAATACATCTGCGTCGATTTGTGGAATATCTTCTTTGAATAAGTCGATGTGTACGACTTCATCTTCTGGGTGAGCTTTTTCGTAACTTTCTTTAAAAGTTTTACCTGCAGCCATTGAAGCTGAAAGTAATTCATCTAGAGGGTGTGCTGTAATATAAAGTAATTTAGCCATAATTAATAATTCCTTCCTTTTTTCAAGAATTGATAGTCTTATTATAACAGGTATAAAAAATATATCAACAGAAAAATCTCGAATTCGTAATTTTTTTGAGTCACACGATAAAGGGTATGTTTACACAGGTAAAAGGAGCCTGAAACAACATTGCTGAAGCGATTATGAGCGATTAACTGTAAAGCCTAAAATCATAAAAGGCATTGAAAGTTCTTGGATGACACACTTTAATCAATGGGAAGCACCATGCATTCGGTATCTCAAATATGAGGTGTGTTAAACATTTGTGGCGAGCGCAAATTTTCCTTTCATTTTACAGCTGGCTTATAATATAACGTAGATAAGATAAAGAGAGGGAGGTCGCTAATATGAAAGTAGGTATTATTGGTGCGACAGGTAAAGCTGGCCGTTTAATTACGGAGGAAGCGGTGAATAGAGGGTTGGACGTGACGGCTATAGTGCGTGATGCGTCTAAAGTATCAAATCAAAGTCTAAAAGTGATAGAGAAAGATATTTTTGATTTAACGACTGAAGATTTGAGTGGTTTTGATGTGGTAGTTAATGCATTTGGAACGCCGATTGGTCAAACACAACCACATATTGATGCTGGACGTGTACTCATTCGCGCGCTATCAGGTGTCGACACACGTTTAATCGTCCTAGGTGGTGCAGGCAGTCTCTATATGGATGAAGAAAGAACGAAAAACAGTTTTGATGTCGGTCGTGTTCCTGATTTTGCGTATGAAATTGCAGTAGGACAAGCGAAAAATTTAGAAGACTTACAGGCAACAACGGATTTGAATTGGACGTTTGTGAGTCCTTCCGCATTTTTTGATGTAGACGGACCGCGTACAGGTAATTATCGTATTGGCGGAGATATCATGTTGTTTAATACTGATGGAGAAAGTTATGTGAGCTATGCAGATATGGCGTTAGCAATCATAGATGAAGTTGAACGTGGCGATCATCTTAAACAACAAATGACTGTCGTGAGTGAAAAGCATTAATGACCTAATTAAAAAGTGTGTATCTACGAGGCTGACTATACGCCTTATAGATACACACTTTTTTGTGGACATGGCTCTACTCTGCATGTACTTGTGATTCATGTCGTGTATTTGTCCAGTAATGATAAAACTGAAGAAACATAATCACAGTCATTGTGACAATCACGACGAAAATGTAAGGTACATAACTGTATTCACCTTGCAAGCCAACGAGTGGTGTTGAAATTCCGCCGATGAAATACTGTAATAAGCCGACTAAACTCGAAGCACTACCAATCCCTTTTTTCTGGCCTTCAACTGCAATGGAAAACGCCAATGTTGCGATGCCGGCGACCGGAGCTACGATAAGTAAAAAGGCAGGTAATAAAATCCATAGAGACCCATGATTAATCAACGTAAAAATAGCTAAAATGGCACCGACCAATTGTACAAATGAAAATATGCGGAACAGCACGTGTTGATTCACATATTTCACGATGCGCCCTGTAAATTGTGCGGTAATAATGAGCCCTAAGCCTGTTAACGCGAAAATGTAACTATATTGCTGAGCAGTCAAGCCATATAAGTTCTGCATAATGAATGGAGATGCCGCCATATAGCTGAAAAACATCGCAAAAGTGAACCCTTGAATTAAAATGGGAAGTATAAATGAACGACGTGTAAGTAACATTTTAAAATCAGCAGCAATCGCTTTTGCATGTGCTGGACGGCGTGAAGCTGACGGCAATGTTTCATCAATTTTAAAGTATGCACCCACTAACATCAATAGAGATAAGAAGGTTAAAATCCAGAATAGGACACGATAGTTGGACAAACTCAAAATGAATCCACCAAACATCGGTGCTAATACCGGTGCTGCCCCATTAACGAGCATCAACAGCGCTAAAAATTGTGTTAACGCGCGTCCTTTATATAAATCAGTAGCAATCGCTCTCGATAAAACAATACCTGCACCACCAGCCATTCCTTGAATAAAGCGAAATGCAATCATCACAATGATATTTGGCGCGAGTGCAATCACAATAGAAGCGATGATGTAAGCAATGAGACTGACGATTAACGGTTTTTTACGTCCAGTGGAATCTGATACCGTTCCAGCGACGATATTCCCTACTGCAAGGCCGACCATGAAGAGTGTTAAGGTAAGCTGCGTGAGGGCTGTAGTCGTTCCTAAATCATTTTTAACTTCAGGTAAAGCGGGCAAATACATATCAATAGAAAGCGGTCCGAATGCAGCGAGACCTGCCATAATCAAAATAAATAATGGAGATGTACGTTTCTTTTCCATAACTCAATCCCTTTCTTTCTATATTAGATGCCATATGAAATGGTAAAAAAAGCACGGAAATCACCCCATTGACTTCCGTGCAACTTTTTCATGAATTGGACACTTACTTTTCAGATTGAAGTTGTGCTTTCATTTCTGCTGTTGTTAAGACTTGACCCATCAGTGGGAAAGTATGCTCAATTGAAAAGTTGTGTAATGATGCTTCAGGTGCTGACATCATATCAGAGACGAAATATTGGTCGTAAGCATGTTGGTACGCATCACGTGCAGTCGTATCGACACCGACATGCGTTGAAATCCCACCAATAACGATATTTTTAATGCCACGACGACGAAGTTGCAAGTCGAGATCTGTCCCGAAAAAGCCGCTAAAACCACGTTTGTTCACAATATAATCATGAGGCTCTGCACCGAGTTCATCAGCAAGTTCCGCAAAGTCCGGTCCAGGGGCACCTCCAGGTAATGGACGCATTGCATTAGGTTTTAAGGCATCCTTTCCGTCATGAAAATTAACGCGTACGAAAGCGATAAAACCATTATTTTCTTTGAATAATTTCACCATTTGGCTCGCATTTTCTAATACAGTCGAGACGCTATGTGGCGCAGTCTCTCCCATATGGGCAATGCCTTTTTGTAAATCAATTAATACAAGTGCTGTGTTTTCAAAATTCATGTTACATCTTCCTTCCATTTAATGACTTCATTAGTTTATGATTGCACACCGCGGATGAAAATCTTCAAAATACGATCGACAAACTGTTCTGATGGAATCCCTTTGACATAGTGTTGATATTCAAATACATCAGCTGAAAATGAATTGAGCAACATGTCACTGAGAAAGTCAGGATCTTTCACAATGTCTAATGTTGTGACACACGCCATGACTTCTTCTTTTAATTTAACGTAAAAGGGTGTTTGCATCATGACACGTTTTTGCTTGTCAGTACGTTCAATTTCTTTTAAGAGGTTGACATTGTCTTCCATCAGTTTAATCAGTGATAGAAAAATGAAGCGGAGTTGTTCGTGCGGATCATCAACCTTTTGCTTGTGACGATCAATACGTTCAAACATTTGTGTCACTTCATGAGCTAACAATGTCGAACAAATATCAGACTTATTGGAGAAATGGCGATAAAGTGTACCAGTTCCAATTTGAGCTGTTTCTGCAATTTTTTTCATACTTACCTTTTCGACAGAGGTATGGTTAAACAATGTCTGTGCTGTGGTAAGAATGAGTTGCTCGTTTCTAAGCGCATCGCTACGTTTGGACACAGTTCCCAACTTCTTTCTTTTAAGATGACGATATTATTATAAGTGGGATGGGTGTCCGTTTCAAGAAATAAACTCATCCTTCTATCACGTTAATACGTCATGATTGTGGTGGTGTTAAAATTGAAAATGACGCCTTTCTACCTATATAATAAAGACAATAGAAAATTACACGGTGAGCAAATGTGAAACTGTATTTTTTCAAGTTGAGCGCTCGTATGGATAGAGAAAGAAGGCGATGATATGGATGAAATCGATGTACAAATATTGAAACTGTTGAAGACAAACGCACGTATGAGAGTGAAAACAATTTCTTCTATAGTCATGTTATCGGAGCCAAGTGTGAAAAATCGAATTTCAAAAATGAAAGAGTCTGGTGTCATTGATGGCTTTCATGTAGATGTAAATTATGAAAAGTTAGGTTATATGATTGATTTTTTCATGAAAATTACAGAGATTAAAATCTCATTTTCAGATTTTGAAAAGCGAATCCAACAGTTTTCTGATTTTCAAGAGTATTATTCGGTGACGGGAACTGAAAAGTTTATTATTAAAGGACATACGAAAGATATTGTCAGTCTGAATGAAGTTATTATGAAGATGGAGCGTATTGCAGAATTTAACACGTCGATTGTGTTAAAGACAATGAAAATGGATGATTTATAGATAGGGGAAGTGTGTTTCCGTTTCAGTTTTTAAAATTAATGACTGTGCGCTTTGGGCATGTTTTGCAAAGTGACGCAGGAATTTCGCCTAGATTTATAATTCGAGTTACTTCATAGTATTGAAAAAGAAAAATTCACATCACTTTTCAAGATAGGGTTGTTTTTCTACATACAAATAGAGGGATCATTCATGCATCGTTATTTCAATCATGTTTGATGTACGCAAAATTTAAGGGCTAGAGAAGACATGACTGACAGTACTCTAGCCCGATGCTTCATTTTATACAGATGCCTCATGGACGTATGTATCCAAACGTTCTAAAGTGCCGTCAATATCTGCATATGTTGTTTCTGGATGAATGGTACAAAAGCGAATGACACGGCGTTGGTTTAATTCTGTCGTGTACGCTATGGCATAACCTGATTGAGCAATCCGTGAAGCGGCGTATTGCATCACTTTATCATTCTCTTCCGGTGATTTTTGAGGGTCTTCATAGCGAAAGTTTATAATGGAAAGTTGTGGTGCTGTAACGATTTTCCAATCGCGCATGTGTTGAATTTGTTGTTCAGCATAGCGTGCCATTTCTTGTCCATGTTCAATACGACGCCTGATTTCATTTTCACCCAGCACTTGTAATGTCACCCATAATTTCAATCCTCGAGGTGGGCGCGTCAATTCAATTCCTAATTTTTCTGGGTCAATATTTTCATTTGTAGAAGTAATGTCATCTAAATATTCAGCTTCGACACCATAAGTGGAAAGAAGGTGATTTTTATTTTTTACGATCACCATTGCGCAACTATACGTTTGAAATAACAGTTTATGGGCATCCCACGTCACACTGTCCACTTTATCGATGCCTTTCAATAATCGTTTACCTTCCTCTGTGAAAATATGTGATAAACCATAAGCGCCATCTGCATGGACCCACAGTCGATGTTGTTGTGCGATACGTGTAATGTGATTTAAATCATCAATGGCCCCTGTATTCGTAGTTCCTGTCGTCGCAACAATCATAATCGGATGATAACCTTGGGCAATGTCGAATCTAATTTGATGTTCGAGAGCCTTCACATCCATCGCGAATACATCATCAGTTGGAATATAGCGTAGTTGTGATTCCGCGAAACCTGCGATGTGGAGTGCTTTTGTGACAGAAAAGTGTGCTTGATCTGTTAAATAAACAGTTGCTTTTGATATTCGAGAAAGTGGAATCATCGCATCTCTTCCAGCAGTAATCGCAGTTAATGTCGCCATCGAACCGCCCGATACAAATACACCACCTGATAATGTGGGATCGAAGCCTATTTTTTCACTTAAATAACGAATGAGGCTATGCTCAATCGCAATAGGAAGCGGTGCATTCGCAAAGTTTGATGCATGAATATTATGGGCGCTCGTTAAAAGGTCAGTCAACCACGACAATTGAGACGCTGGGCCGGGAATAAATGAAAAAGCACGTGGATGATTCGCGCGATAATTATAAGCTAAAATTTCATTATGGAGTAAATCTAGCACTTCATTCACAGCTTGACCTTCTTTTGGAATCGACATATGTTGATATTTAGCAATCATGTGTGCTGTGGGTTGAAGTGTTGCAGGTAAATCTTTCATCTCTCTATTTAATAAATATGCGACTTCATCATGGATTAAATGATTAAATTGTATCTGTTTATTTTTAATATCTATATTCATATGACGGCCTCCATAATATGCTTTTTAAGTCAATATTGCTATTGTAACGAAACGAAAAGCTATCATTCTAAAGAAAAGTTAGCTTGAATATGAAAAAGTTAGTGAGTAACAGTGACAGGAGTTAAGACCTTATTTTATAAAGTTGAGATGACCTTGTACGTTATAAAATGAAGTGAGTGATTAGAAAAAGCCATCACCTTCTTGGTAGCGATAAGGTGATGGCGTTATCTATTAAGCGTTAGAAAGCGTTTAAATGTTAAGTGTCAAATTATTGATTGAATTCTGATACGTTAAGACCGTCTTGCTTTGCTTTTTGAACGATTTCGCTCACTGAGTTTAATCCTTGTTTAGCAAAGTAATCTTGAAGTTGTGCTTTTGTTTGTTGATCTGTATTTGGATTGATAAGTACTTTTACATATTCTAATTCATGTTCAAGGAATCTTGAGTCATCGTGTAAAATGATACCGTTTTGTGATGTCACTTGTGCATTTGCTTCGTGACTTGTTGCGAATACACCTGTCGATAATGCTGCTACTGCTAAACCTGCAACTAATGTTTTTTTCATACTATACAACTCCTTTGTTTTGATGAGACTAATATAACATGTAAATTTTTAAAATATTGCATTATTAAGTGTATTTAATAATAGTTAATATTTGTTTAATATTTGAGCATATGATTTGAATTGTTTTATAAATAGGTGTATGTCGTTGGTTTTTTAATTCAACCAATTTGAGATTGCTGAACGAGTTCTCGCGTTCCCAGGGGACTTGCCTCAACTAAATTTGGCTTGATTTGAAGTGTACACTGGATGGAAGCCAAATTGGATTTTCGGCTGCGTCTGATCCCTCGGGAGTCTCGAACTGTTCTTGCAATCACAGAGAAAGCAATTAACAAAAAAATTACACGTTCTATCAATAAAAATCAACTCGCTTTCATCAACTCAAGCTTTGTATTGTAATTTGGATTGTGAAATGGAGATGCAACGCGTTCCTAGGCGCCTCGCTTCAACTAACCAACGCTCTTATAATGAGACATTTGTTGAAGCGTTGGTGGATTTTCAGCTTCGGCTCAATGCCTCAGGAGTCTCGTCCCCGGTCTGCAATCTTGAGTGGGACATAAACAAAAACGTTAACAGCAGCATAATAAAAATCAACGTAATACCTTCAATGTAACTTTTATGTGGGAGATGGCAATGGTCGTACTGCCCCCGCAAGGCTGGCTAGACTTCTCAAAAGTGAACGCATTGAGAAGTCAGACAGCTACTGCGTTAAACAGTAACCACTATCAAAGTGAAATGACGTCATTTTGTTTTTAACTTTACTTCTCGGGAGTCTCGAACTGTTCTTGCAATCACAGCAAAGAGCATAAACAAAAATGACTTATACCTTTAATGAAAATCAAATTAAATTTTATAGTAGAAAGTGAATTGTGAAATGGTGATGGTGTAGGTTCATCCTATGCCGAGGAAAGTGAGGAGATGTAAAAAGCGCATCATGTAGGGAACATGATACGCTTAAAATGGAAAGGTTATGAAATTCACATAGCAAAATGTGATGTTTTAATCGATAGGAATGTCAGAATTTGTTGAACGACCTGGTGTGCGTTTTCCTAGCGTCACGTTTAACATGCCGTTTTGATAAGATGCTTTAATATTGTTTTCGTCTACGTTATTGAATGTAAATGAACGCTGCATATTACTGAAATGACGTTCTTGTCGAATCATGCGTCCTTCTTCATCTTCTTTCCGATCTTCTACACTGTGTTGTGCAGTAATCGTTAATACGTTATTTTCAAATTTTAATTGAATGTTTTCTTTATCCATACCTGGTAATTCAGCTTCAACGACATAAGCATCGTCCAGTTCTTTAATGTCTGTTTTAATGTGAGAAGTTGTGAATGCGTCGTCTAACATATGACGTCCGAAATCTTTGAAGAAATCACTAGGTTCCATATTGAAAAATGAATGATTAAAAGGTCTCATATCAAAAGCCATCATGTATCTCTCCTTTATTGACTAATTGTTTGAATATAACTCAAACGTTTATTATTTTTACAATCACTCTGACGTTATAACCTCAAAGTAGATTGCTTTATGTTTAAAGTTTACTCCAATAGTCAAAGATAGTCAAGGTCAAAGAATCGAGTAAGCTTTCTAACCATTCATTCAAATTTAATGAAAAAAATAAACATAGGAAGTCATATAAGCGGGTAAAAGTATCAATGAAAGGTTGAAATAGAATGTTAAATGTAGTTTTGCATTATCTGTATGGAATTATATGTATCGTGTGAAATGATATGATGAAACTGTCTAAAATGATGAAGGAGGGGTCATTATGGATGTAAGATATCCTATTGGAGGATTAGAAATGCCGGATAAGGTGACACGTACGTATGTGGATTCTTGGTTAGAAGATATTACACAATATGTCCAGGATTTAAGGAAAACAGTGACGAATTTGAACCAAAATGATTTGCAAGCGACATATCGTGAAGGTAGTTTTACAGTACAACAACTTGTCCATCATATTGCAGACTCACAAATGAATATGTTTCAACGGCTAAAACTTGCTTTAACAGATACGCATCCGCAAGTGCCAAACTTTGTCCAAGATGAATGGGTGAAATTGGCAGACTCAGATTTGCCTATTGATGTATCGATTCAAATGTTAGAGGCAATTAATCAACGTGTTGTTGCAATTGGTCAACAATTAACGGAAGCAGAACTGACAAGAGACTTTGTGTTAGAAAACAGTGGTGCAACGACGGTAGGTGAGACGATAGCGAAGTTGTCATGGCATGAACGTCATCACCTTGCGCATATTCAAATTGCTTTAGGACAATTTGACATCGGCGCTTCGAATGAAAGTTTTTAAAGTAACTATGAGCGTAATAGTTGAAAATGAAATGTAAGGAATTGATATTCTAAGTGAGACGATGATGTATGGAGATAAATTCATTGTAACATCAGTTTCGATGCGATCATAACGGCGTTTATGGATAACTTAGCATAGCGTACACATTATTTTTTTTCAAATTTTTATGAGAATCACTTTGTAATTACTTTAAACAATGGTATACTAAATTAAAATAATTCTAATCTAGAGGTGTGAATATATGAACAGAGATGAATCAAAATTAACGGGCTTATTTGGCCATCCTGTCAGTGACCGTGAAAATTCGATGACTGCGGGTCCACGTGGTCCATTATTGATGCAAGACTGGTACTTTTTAGAACAAATGGCACACTTTGATCGCGAAGTCATTCCTGAGCGTCGTATGCACGCAAAAGGTTCAGGTGCGTTCGGTACTTTCACAGTAACGAATGACATTACGCAATATACAAGCGCAAAAATCTTTTCAGAAGTAGGAAAACAAACTGAAATGTTCGCACGTTTCTCAACAGTAGCAGGGGAACGTGGTGCTGCAGATGCAGAACGTGACATTCGTGGTTTCGCATTGAAATTCTACACTGAAGACGGAAACTGGGATCTTGTAGGTAACAACACGCCTGTATTCTTCTTCCGTGATCCAAAATTATTTGCAAGCTTAAACCATGCTGTTAAACGTGACCCACGTACAAACATGAGAAGTGCTCAAAACAACTGGGATTTCTGGACGTCATTACCTGAAGCGTTACACCAAGTGACAATTTTAATGACTGACCGTGGTATTCCAAAAGGTTACAGACATATGCACGGCTTCGGTTCACATACTTATGGCATGATTAATGCAAATAATGAACGTGTTTGGGTGAAATTCCACTTCAGAACACAACAAGGTATTGAAAACTTACAACCTGATGAAGCGGCAGCAATTATCGCAAATGACCGTGAATCTTCACAACGCGACTTGTACAATGCTATTGAAGAAGGCGACTTCCCGAAATGGAAAATGTACATCCAAGTGATGACTGAAGAACAAGCGAAAAACCATAAAGATAACCCATTTGACTTAACTAAAGTATGGTACAAAGGGGACTATCCTTTAATTGAAGTAGGGGAATTCGAATTAAACCGTAACCCTGAAAACTACTTCATGGATGTTGAACAAGCAGCATTCGCACCGACAAACATTATTCCTGGTTTAGATTTCTCACCAGACAAAATGTTACAAGGTCGTTTATTCTCTTATGGTGATGCACAACGCTACCGTTTAGGTGTGAACCACTGGCAAATTCCAGTTAACCAACCAAAAGGTGTCGGTGTTGAAAACATTTGCCCATTCAGCCGTGACGGTGCAATGCGCTTCTTAGATGGTAACCAAGGTGGCAAAACACATTACTATCCAAATAGTTATGGTGCACACCAAAGTCAACCAGAATACAAACGTCCACCATTAGAATTAGAAGGTGGCGCGTATGAGTATGATTTCAGAGAAGACGACAGCAACTACTTCGAACAACCTGGTAAATTGTTCCGTCTTCAATCACCAGAACAACAAGAACGTATGTTTATTACAACTGCGAACGAAATGGAAGGGACAACGGATGAAGTGAAACGTCGTCACATTAAACATTGTTATCAAGCAGATGTAAACTATGGTACAGGTGTTGCGAAAGCATTAGGTATGGAAGATCAATTAGAAAGTATTATTGCTGAAATCTAATATCGACCATTTTATCAATAATTAAATAATAAAGCTGTGTTACCTTTACAGCTCCCGTTTCACACACGGTATCATTAAAGGCGATTGATTTGATAGCGCACATACTGCATCTTGAAGACAATCGCCTTTGATGCGCCGTATATGATTAAAATGACACTGTTTTATACACTGTTAATCATATGCGCGACTGTTAAATTTAAAATTCGAGAGGTTTTTAAGATGATATTAGATAGAATCAACCCAGATGATTTATTTCCAACAGAACATATTGTAACGTCTGTATTAGGTGTGATGCCTTATCAAATGAAAGACGTGGCAAAACGTTTTGATGCAGCATATGTTGCGACAAATGAACGCTTGATTTTAAACGTGGATATGGACGGTCAATTTTATTACCGTAATATCCAATTTAACGAAATTAAAGCAATTAAAACGACAGATACCGCGTTAGAAATTAAATTTGATTACGGCGTGTTTACGTTAGAAGAGAGTGATGCTGACAAAGTTAAAGCGATGTCGAACTACTTACACACTAAAATCTAAATGTGGAAAACACGTGAACAATTGACGAGTCACGTTTGAGCACATCATACAGCGGTTAAAATATGTATGTATAATTAAATAAAATTAAAATAATAGATTCAAGAAAGGTGAGATGATAAATGGCTCAAGGTAAAGAACTAGTCGTTGAAGACTTAAACTTACAATTATCTAACTTCACAGTATTATGGACGAAAATTCACAATTATCATTGGTACGTAAAAGGTCACAATTTCTTCGCATTACATGAAAAATTTGAAGAACTTTATAACAAAGTGGCAGTCTATGTAGATGAAATTGCTGAGCGTGCGCTTGCTTTAGAAGGTAAGCCAGTCGGTACGATGCGAGAAGTTTTAGAAGTTTCTAGCATTGATGAAGCTGAGAAAAATATTTCAGCTGAGCAAATGGTTGCACAATTAGCTGCAGACTTCGAAACAGTGGTTAAAGAATTAAAACAAGCACAAGGTAACGCAGAAGAAGCGGGCGATGATCGTTCAGCGGATATGTTTATCGAAATTGCGACAGAATTAGAACATAATATTTGGATGTTGAAAGCTTATATTGGCTAATTGACAACGTCATGTAAGGCTCGGGTCATCATGGGATAGTGTTGCTATACCCTCGATGATTCGGGTCTTTTTTAATTTTACTTTAAGAAATTCAGATTCAAGTATAAGAAAGTGGAAAAATAAGGCGCATTTTATCTTATTTTCTAGCTTGAACACACCTTTTTATAACAAATATAATTGTGAACAAAATTTAAAACGGGCTATAAAATGTATTGTGAGAAAGTGAGATGGATGGTGGCTATCTTTGTATAAAGAGAGGTGATGCGTATGAACGTATTATCAAAACCTTTAGAGAGGAGAGGCCTTGAATAATGCGTGTGATAGACATACTCATGCTGATGTGTGCTTTCGGTAACCTTATCGTAGCTTTAATCAGTTTAGTCGTATTTATTGCTATCAATGTTCAAAAAAATAACCATTCCTAACTTTGGCCGAGTTAAATGGTTATTTTTTAACGGTCTCGCTAAGGCAATACATAAGTTGTGTGTTGCCTTTTCTATTTATAAATTAGCACATGAGTCGTTTTTTTGTCTAGCTGATGATATATAGATTTCTTGTATTGAAAACGATTAATACTTTACATTAGATGTATAAAGTTTATAATTTTTAGAAAATAAAGAAATATGACAAAGGGGTAGATTTTGATGTTGCAACACAAAGAGATATGGGTGCTATTTAAGTGTTTAGATCTACTGACAGTTAGGCGAAAACGTGACGTGGAGATATTGAAAAAGAACAGTTTTTGGGGGATGAGGATGTGGGATTTAATCGTATCCTTAAAATATATGATCAACAAGCTTAAGACGACACTCACGCGAAGGGATGTTTCAATCGTGCTCTGAGTTTCGATAATGAATCACCATGTGAAAAAGGGTGAACAACAAAATACAAAGCGAGTTGATTAAAATGAAAACAATAGACTTTTTAGTATTTATTATTTACTTCGCAGCACTGATTTCGATAGGCATTGTCGGTGTATTAAAGGCGAAATCATCTGAAAAATATATGGTGGCTGACCGCAATCTAGGGCTATTTATGTTATTTGGGTGCTTAACTGCTGTGTTTTTAGGTGGCTCTTCTACAATCGGGACGTCACAGTTGGGCTATGAAATAGGACTGTCTGGTTTTTGGTTTGTATTTTCACTGGGTGTGGGTATTACGATATTCGGTTTGTTTTTACTTGATCGTATTATGGATTTACAAGTGATTACGATCAGTGAATTACTATATCGCTTATTTGGTCACCGCGTAAGAGTGATGGGGGCAGTTGTTACAGCGATGTATACACTCATGATTTGTGTGACGCAAGTGATTGCGATGGGGGCGGTCATATCACAAATTTTTCATTGGCCTATGATGACGGCCATTCTCGTTGGTGGAAGTATTGTCTTTGTGTATACGATTTTAGGAGGCATGTGGACGCTCTCGATTACGGATGTGATTCAATTTTTAGTGATGACCATTGGGATGTTTTGTATTATGTTGCCGATGAGTTTACATAGTGTTGGCGGACTGACATCGTTATTTGAACAAATGCCAGCGTCACATTTAAGCTTTTTTAATATTGGTTTTGGGGAAATTGTGAATTATTTTGTGACATATACGTTAGGTGTGATGGTTGGACAAGATATTTGGCAACGTTTCTTTACAGGGAAGACGAAACGAATTTCAAAGACGTCAGGGGTGCTAGTCGGACTTTATAGTGCACTCTATTCTATTGTGATGGTGATTGTCGGTATGTGTGCGTATGTATTGTTTCCACATATCCAGAATCAGAATACGCAAAATGTTTTCGCACATATGGCATTCGAAATATTGCCAAATGGATTGTTGGGGATTGTGTTTGCAGCTTTAATTGCAGCGATTATGTCGACAGCGTCAGGAACATTGCTCGCATCCGCTACGATTATTTCTAATGACTTGTTGAAGCCTTATGTTTTCAAAAATATGGAAGATCATCAGTTTTTAGGAATGACACGATTGACGACATTCATTCTCGCAATCATTGCGATTATCATTTCGATTTGGGTAAAAGAAGTCCTCGTTGCGATAGATATAGCTTATGCGATATTGACAGGGGGCATATTTATGCCAGTTGTTTTAGGATTATTCATAAAGCGGATTACACCACAAGCGGCATTTTACGCGATGATCGCAAGTGTGATTGTTGTTTTTATCGGTATCGCTATTGCAGGGCCACAATCAACTGCGACGATATTTTATGCCATCCTTGTTAATGCTATAATATTATTGATTATGTCGCGATTTCAGCGTAAAAGTGCAACATAAAATGTGGCATATAACGAAATCGTACGATAGACCATCTAAGGTTGATGATTTTTAAGGGGGCATCTATGAAATGGAGTTATTAAACAAGCATATTAAAGACATTGAAGTACCTGGGACACGCCAGTTTGCGAATAAAGTTGATCAATACCCAAACTGTTTAGACTTAACGCTCGGGCAGTCTGACTTCCCAGTTGCTTCTTATGTACAAGACGCCATGATTCAAGCGATTCAAGAAGGTCGATTGAAATATACACACAATAAAGGATTGTTGGAATTACGTACAGCGATTTCAGAATACACGGCCGAACGTTTCGGTGTAACCTATGATCCTGAAACAGAAATTGTCGTGACGAATGGCGCATCAGAAGGGATTGACGACATTTTAAGAACGATTTTAAATCCAGGCGAAGAAGTCATCTTGCCTGGGCCCACGTATTTAGGGTACGAGCCGATTGTAAAACTCCAAGGTGCTGAAGTAAAATGGGTAGATACATCACATACAGGCTTTGTACCGACAGCTGAGGCGATTAAAGCGGCTATTACACCGCAAACGAAAGCCATTATGTTCAATTATCCGACGAATCCTACTGGGACAACACTGTCTTATGAAAATATTGCAGAAATTGTCGAAGTGTTAAAAGAGACAGACATTTTCATTATTACGGATGAAATTTATAGTGAAAATGTATTTGAAGGACGCCATCATTCTTTTATGGAGTTTCCAGAGATTCGTAAGCAATTGTTTGTCGTAAATGGCTTATCGAAATCACATGCAATGACAGGTGCACGTGTTGGCTATGTGCTCTCGACGCCTGAATTGATAGAAGAAGTGACGACGGTACATTTGTATAATTCGATTTGTGTGGCAACACCAAGTCAATATGGTGCCATTCGTGCATTAAAAGAAGGGGCTGCAGACATTGAAAAGATGAATGCTGCTTATCGTGAACGTCGTGACTATATTTACCAACGTTTAACAGCTATGGGATTACCAGTGACGTTGCCACAAGGGACGTTTTATATTTTTCCAGATGTGTCGGCGTACGATCAAGATTCATTCCGTTTTTGTAACCAATTGTTAGAAAGAGAACAGTTGGCCATCGTACCCGGCAAATCATTTTCCGATTTTGCGGAAGGTTACGTGCGCCTCTCTTTTGCATGTGACATGCCAACAATAGAAGAAGCGTGTAATAGGTTGGAACGTTTCTTATCATATTATCAAGCATAGCAAGTGTCAAAGCGCGTATGGGATAACAGACGATCTCATACGCGTTTATATTTTGGCAAAATGGAGATGTGTGTTTAGATGTATTCGTTTCATTTTTAGTTGTTAATGATCATGACAAGTGCAAAGCCAAGTTGTTCGTATTGCAATCGAGAAAGAGATAGTCTACAATTATTAAATCGTAATTATTTCGATTTAGAAAGAGGGATTGTAATGAAACAACATCACCGAGTCATAATTATTGGTGCAGGTGCTGCAGGGATTGGTATGGCTGTCACGATGAAGACGCTCCATTTTGAAGATGTTTGTGTGATAGAGGGAGGTTCAATCGGGCAATCCTTCAAAAATTGGCCGAAATCGACCCGCACGATTACACCGTCCTTTACTTCAAATGGTTTTGGTATGCCAGATATGAACGCGATTGCCAAAGATACATCACCCGCATTTACATTTAATGAAGAACATTTATCGGGTGATACATATGCAGAATATTTAACAGTTGTTGCTGAACACTATGACATCGATGTGCGCACAGAAACGAAAGTGGAAGATGTTCAATTTGTTGATGGTGTTTACGAATTAAATACATCTAAAGGGACATTTACAGCGGATTATATTTACGTTGCGACAGGTGACTTTGCCTTTCCAAACCAGCCGTTCGATCATGGTATTCATTATAGTGAAGTGGATGATTTTAATGAGTTACCTGGCAACACGTTTACGATTATCGGGGGGAATGAAAGTGCATTTGATGCTGCCATTCATCTCGCGCATCAAGGGGCACAGGTGTCGATATATACAAGTTCAACTGGCTTTGATGCAGATGATGCAGACCCAAGTATTCGCTTGTCGCCATATACACATCAACGTTTAAGAGAAGTGGTCCGTCAAGGTGCGGAAATTGAAATGAACGTCCACTATCGTGCGGAGTCTATTCTTTTTCGTAATGGACAATATGAAATCCATTTTGATAATGGTGCCATCGTCTACAGTCCGACAGAACCAATTATCGCGACAGGTTTTGATGTCACGAAAAATCCACTCATTCAACAACTGTTTACGGTGAGAGATGGAGAAGTGCGATTAACAGATTTAGATGAGTCGACACGCTATCCGAACGTCTTTTTAATCGGAGCGACAGTACGTCACGACGAAGCAATCCTTTGCTATATTTATAAATTTAGAGCACGATTTGCTGTGTTAGCACGTGCCATGATGCAACGTGAAGGCTTGGCTGTGGATCAAAAAGTCATTGATCGTTATCGTGACAATCAAATGTATTTGGATGACTATCGTTGTTGTGAAGTGGACTGCTCATGCTAACAGTAGCGTATGATTTAGTGCGTGGACGTGTCTCCAACATTCCGAATGAACCCCATCAGTTTCGTTTACAAGGACTCAAACAACTGACACCGTATGAACAACAAGCATTAAAACGTTTCATTATTCAACAACGTTTAGAAGTATCACTCCAACATGCAGTTCATTGCACAACTGAAGAGACACGACGTCATGTAGAAGCATTACAATCGTTTTGGCGCGCACATCAACATCAGCGACCACGTCCTTGGCATACGTTATTAGGATGGTTATGTGTCTTTTTAATGTTCGCATTACCAGTCTATGGTGCGTACCATTTGTCAGATTGGCTACAAAATCAATACGTTGCACCTTGGATTGACACACTTGCACAATATTCGTTATTTCGACCGTCACTCGTACAAGCATTTTTCTTTGGAGATTATGGCGTACTGTCACTCGGGACGTATTCACTCGTTTGGGCGTTACCTGTCGTTGTAATGCTCAGCTTATCGAGTGCATTTATTGATCAATCGCACCTGAAGCAATATATCATTTGGTCGATTGCACCCACGATAGGAAAAGTTGGACTCGATGGCACAGATATTATTCCACTACTAGAAGGATTTGGTTGTAACGCAGCGGCTATCGTACAAGCAGGTCATCAATGTCGCTTATGTACACGGACACGTTGCATGAGTCTCATCAGTTTTGGGACGTCATGCAGTTACCAAATTGGTGCAACACTTTCTATATTTAATGTCGCGCATCAAACGTGGCTCTTTATCCCGTATTTATTACTCGTCTTAATAGGTGGGTTACTGCACAACCGGCTATGGTACCCGTCAGAACAGCAGTTGATGTCTCCACAAATGACGTTGCACGAACCTTTAACATGGCCATCGTTAGGACGTGTTTGCTTGCAAATGTGGGACAGTGTCAAAATGTTTTTGTTTCAAGCATTACCGATATTTATAGGGATTTGTTTAATTGCAAGCGCATTTGCATTGACTCCAATACTTGAACTCATCTCAAAAATGTTTATTCCGGTCCTCAGTTTATTACATATTCCACACGAATTATCACCAGGAATATTGTTTTCAATGATTCGTAAAGATGGCATGTTGTTGTTTAACATGGGAGGCGGAAGTTTAATTCAAAGTTTGTCGGCATGGCAAGTGCTGATTCTCGTCTTTTTCAGCTCAACATTTACCGCGTGTTCGGTCACAATGACGATGGTGATGCGGCAATTAGGGTGGCGTGAAGGTGGTAAAATGATTGGACGTCAAATGATCACTTCAGTTGTGTGCGTTATTATATTAGGCAGTATCACATGGCTTGTGTGACTTTAAACATACATTTTATAAAAGAGATACCGCAGAGGGCTGGGAGAACTTCATTGTCTCTCGGCCTCTTTCAATTTTTAAATATCGAAATAAGGCTTAAATATTGCAAAAATAGGGAAAATAAAACCATTACAATCCCTGGAGGTGCCTATGTTTTTAGCATGGAATGAAATCAAGCGCAACAAACTTAAATTCAGTCTCATTATCGGAGTTCTGATCCTCATCAGTTACTTGTTATTTTTACTGTCTGGACTGGCGAAGGGGCTTATCAATATGAATACGGAAGGCATTAATCGTTGGCATGCAGATGCAATTGTGTTAAATAAAGATGCCAATCAAACCGTCCAACAATCCAGCTTTGACACCTCGCTTGTAAAGGGGAAATTTGACAAGCAAGCGACGTTGAAGCAGACAGGGGTCATCGTTTCTAACGGTAAAATTGAAGAAAATGCATTACTGTATGGGACGCAAAAAGATGCCTTTATTGTTCCTAAATTGACAGAGGGACGAACATTTAAAGCAAATCATGAAGTCATTGCGGATGGTACATTGAAAGAAAAGGGATTTAAGCTAGGAGACACGTTGTCGTTATCTCAGTCAGATGAATCACTTAAAATTGTAGGCTTTACGGAATCAGCGAAGTACAATGCTTCTCCTGTGCTCTTTGGTAATGATCAAACCATTGAAAAGGTGAATCCGCTTTTAACAGAGGACAAAACCAATGCCGTCGTTGTGAAAGATAGTGACTGGCAAAATCAAAAATTAGACGACTCACTTGAAGCGGTTGATATCGATACGTTCATTGAAAATCTGCCAGGCTATCAAGCACAAAACTTAACGTTAAACTTTATGATCAGCTTTTTATTTATTATTTCAGCCACGGTGATTGGTGTATTTTTATATGTCATCACGTTGCAAAAGACGCAATTGTTTGGCGTATTGAAAGCACAAGGATTTACAAATGGTGATTTAGTGAAAGTCGTATTATCTCAAACATTTATATTAGCGCTCATTGGTACAGTCATTGGTTTAATTTTGACATTAATTACTGGCAATTTTTTACCTTCTGCCGTACCGATTCAATTTGATATATTGACACTGATGATTTTTGGTATTGTCCTCATTTTAGTGTCACTATTGGGAAGTCTATTTTCAATCGTCACAATACGTAAAATTGATCCACTGAAGGCAATCGGTTAGGGGGTAGGAAATATGTTGAAATTTCAAAATGTCACGAAATCATTTCAAGATGGTCAACAAGTCATTGAAGCGGTAAAACCTACAACATTACAGTTTGAGCAAGGGGAACTCATCGCAATTGTAGGGCCATCAGGTTCGGGGAAAAGCACATTTTTAACGATGGCAGGTGCATTACAAACACCGACATCAGGCGATATCACGATTGGTGCACAAAAAATAACAAATTTAAGTCAAAAAGCATTGGCGCGTGTCCGTATGCAACAAATTGGGTTTATATTACAAACGTCAAATTTAGTACCGCTTTTAACAGTGAAACAGCAATTTCAGCTCTTAAAAAAGCGGAAAAAGGATGTTTTGGCACAAGAAGACTTTGATGCATTAATTCAACAATTAGGATTGGACAGTATCATGAATCAACTACCAAGTGAAATATCAGGTGGTCAAAAACAACGTGTCGCTATTGCCAAAGCGATTTACACGAACCCAGATATCATTTTAGCAGATGAACCGACTGCCGCTCTCGATACCGACAATGCGATGGCCGTCATGGAAATTTTGAAAAACCAATCTAAACGACGTAACAAAATGTGTATGATTGTCACGCATGATGAACGACTAACTGCATATTGCGACAAAGTTTTCGAAATGAAAGATGGCGTGCTCGCTGAAAAAGAAGAATAAATGTTAAGCATTAGAGTTCCCATTTACTGAAAGTTGTGATTTAATGTAACTATAAGAATTACAATTAAAGAGGTGCAATGATGAATCTTGAATTTAATATTGCCGTGCACGTCCTCGCATTTTTAAATCAACATCATGGAGAAGTGTTTAATAGTCAAGCGCTTGCTGGGAACGTCTGTGTCAATCCTGTGCAATTAAGACGTGTCATGTCAAAATTGCAACAAGAAGGCTATGTCAAAGTGATGCGTGGTCAAAAAGGGGGTTACCTCGCTACGGAAGATGGGCCAGCCATTAAGTTGGAAGCACTCTTTCGTCTGTTCAATCGTCCAGAGAATCATGGTCGCTTATTTACAGGGCATCCTTCAATTCACTGTGAAATCTCACAAAAAATCGAACAAGTCATGTATGGCCACTATTTAACTGAACAAGATATCATTGCAAATTATTACCAAGATCAAACGATAGGTGATATTTTGAACCAAATTAAAGAGGTGGAAGCATAAATGGAAAAATACGATTTAATTGTTGTCGGATTTGGTAAAGCAGGGAAAACACTGGCAAAATTTGCAGCACAACAAGGAAAAAAAGTAGCCGTTGTTGAAAAATCTGCTGAAATGTATGGGGGCACATGTATTAACATCGGCTGTATCCCATCAAAAGTGTTAGTGCATGATGGTATTGAAGCGGCATCTTTTAACGACGCCATGCAACGTAAACGCGATGTAGTCAGTGCATTAAACAACAAAAACTATCACAATCTCGCGGATGAAGAAACGGTAGACGTCATCAACATGACAGCAGCGTTTAAATCTGCACATGAAATCGAGTTGTTCAATACAGAAGGGAAGTCAGTTCAAACGATTGAAGGCACACATATTGTCATCAATACAGGTGCAAAATCAGTCATCCCAAACATTAAAGGTGTAGAGACATCCCAACGTGTGTATGACTCAAAAGGCATTATGGATTTAACAACACAACCGAAACGTTTAGTCATCGTTGGTGCAGGCTATATTGCGCTTGAATTTGCATCAATTTTTGCAAATTTCGGTACAGAAGTGACAGTTTTAGAGCGTTCTAATCAAATTTTGAAAAAAGAAGACGAAGCCATTGCGAAACATGTGACAGAAGATTTAACACAAAAAGGCGTTAAATTTGTTTACAATGCGGAAACAGAAGCGATTCAAGATGAAGCAGATGTGACAAAAGTCGTGACAAGCCAAGGTGAATTTGAAGCAGATGCCGTTCTTGTGGCAACAGGTCGCAAGCCGAATACAGAAGGGTTGAACTTAGAAGCGGCAGGCGTAAAATTAGGTGAACGTGGCGAAGTCGTTGTGAATGACAAACTTCAAACATCAGTTGAGCACATTTATGCAGTCGGCGATGTGAATGGTGGCTTACAATTCACATATATTTCATTGGATGACTTTAGAATTGTGAAATCTCAGTTATTCGGTGATGGTCAACGTACATTAGAACAACGAGGCGCAGTACCATACACAATGTTCATCGATCCACCGATGTCACGCGTAGGTATGACTGCTGCAGAAGCGCGTGAGAAAGGTTATGACGTGCTTGAAAATCAAGTGCCAGTGAACACAATGCCACGTCATAAAATTAACAATGATACGAGAGGCTTGTTCAAAGCGGTGGTAGATGCCAAATCAGGCCAAGTGTTAGGTGCGACATTGTATGGTCAGCAATCTGAGGAGCTGATCAATATTGTGAAGTTGGCCATTGATCAGCAGTTGCCGTATGCGGTGTTGAGAGATAATATTTATACACACCCAACCATGGCTGAGTCGTTTAACGATTTGTTTAATGTATAGTGATGTTATTGAGACATGTGTCTGTGATGGATGCGTGTCTTTTTTCGCTATTTAGCATTTTTCAGCATTATTGATACATGATTGTTCATAGTCTTTGATTGCCTAACGAATCCTCGTTTCTTATAGTTACATTATATATAGATTGCCTTTTTGGTCTCGCTTTCCGAGGCGCTGAATTCTCAACTAAATCCGGCTTGATTAAGTCAAGGTAGCCGGATTGGATTTTCGACTTCAGCTGATGCCTCAGGAGTCTCGACCAGGGGCAATCATAGTGTAAGCAACACGAGGATTCGATTTGGGCAATCAAAGAAAAGTGGTTCTAAACGTTGATAAGTGGGTGAATGAAAAAAGTGAGTGATACCATACACAGAGGTGGTTTCAATCACTACCGGGATGGGGATAGATAAGGCAAGATGGTGTGTTGCGTACCCAGGAGTCTTGCGCGATTTTGGTAATCAATGGAAAGTGGTTCTAAACGTTGATAAGTGAATGAATGACTTTATACATAGTCTTAAATCACTATGAGGTTGAACAGATAGATGGTTTTCGGGAATATTCATATAGAATTAAACTTAGAATGGCAATACAGTATTGATTTTATATACAATAAATTTTACATTGCATTTTGTGGTTGCGGATGCTATAATAAAAGCAGAAGTCTAGCATATAAACACCAATCCCCTCACTATGCGGTTAGTGAGGGGATTTCTAATGGTGTGGTTATTTGTCACTTTTTCGTTTTATCATTGCGTTTACTTAACCAATATGTAAAATACACAACGATGCAGCCACTAATGCTAGGAGCCGCTATACTGACAATCAAGTCTAGCATATAGAACACCTCCTCTCTACGTCAAATTCAGACTGCTGAGGGATAAGTGACGGAAATATTATACCATGTACGGTGAAATATTTTTCTATCATTAATGGTATATGAATACAAATGTGGTAAATATATATGTTTTTGGAATAATATATAAATAGTTATACATCATTAAATAAGGTGTTATTTAAATGCATCATGGATTGCTAGACTTAAAAATAGATGGTAAGAAAAGTGCAAAAAAGATATCATTAAAATGTGTTAATTCAGAGCTCCAAAACAGTATATCAAACGTACTTAAATCAAAATCACCCCCACACAAATAGTGTATAGGGGTGAATTTTTTTTATCATTAAAGCGTTGAGTGATTTGCTGATGGTTAAAAAGCGAAATGATGGTGGTTATTAATGATCATGCTCAATCTCAAAGAACTCTATCGCATTACCATACAAAATACCATCAATTTTCTCTGGATCAATGCCTGAATCTTGAATATAAGTAACGGCACGTGTATATTTCTCGTCTTGGAAATATGGGAAGTCACTACCCATCATGAGATGATCAGCACCAAATGAATCCATCGTATTGATGAGTGATGGACCATGGAAGTTCGTAGTGTCGTAATAGAATTGACGATTTAAAATTTCCCAAGGACTGTCATCAAATGCGTTCCAATCTTCATAGTTGTCTTCAATGCGTTGGATGAAGAATGGTAAGGCACCCCCTAAATGTGAGATGTGGAATTTAATATTTGGATATTTTTGGGGAATTCTATTTTTCAATAAGTGCAATGCAACAAATGTGGACTCTAAAGGTGCCCCGATGACCCAGTGTAATTGATAGTCATTGATCATCGGTGATTGAGCCCCGCAACCTGTGGGATGAATGTAAAGTGTTGCGTTCAGTTCATTCATCGCTTCGAAAAATGCTTCAAATTGTAAATCTGCAATAGAAACTTTATCTTTCACAAGTGTTGGAATGGCAATACCGACAAATTCATCTTTAGCTAAAAGTTCGCGCGCTTCTTCAATCGCTTGATCAAGGTATGGTAATGATACGGCACCATAGGCCAAGAAACGATCTGGATATTTTTTAACGAGTGATTCATATAAATCGTTAATGATACGTGCAGACTCTTTAGCTTCTTCTTTTGAACCCCATTGCGGTGATTGTGGTGTCGCGGAGATGATTTGTTTGCCGACACCCGCATCGTCCATCATTTTAAAACGCTTTTTTAAATCTTCTTCTGAGTCCGATTGGTTGATACCTTTTGCGACTTCTGTCCCTTGGCTGCTTAATTTACCTAATCTTTCGAGATAGGATTCACTCCATAAATGTGCATGTGTATCAATTGCTTTTACCATAGTGTAATTCAACTCCATTCAGAATTTGTATTTGAGATAGCTCTGTAAGACTGTTATGCCCCAATCTGACAATTTGAAACGATTCACCGCTCGGATAGCAATCGAAGTCAGTTGATGCGCCAGGTTTTGTTGACTGTGGCGTGATTTTGTTAAAGTGGTTAAGTTGGCTTTTTAGATACGCGTGTAGCGACAAGCAATCCAAAGACCACGATGAGCGCGACAATACGATATGTCCATTGTAAGCCAAAAATGTTGCGCATCACTTGGTCGCCACCGTGTGCCATCGCGATTTGAGACATTACTGTAACGAGTAAACCTGTACCAATCGCAGCAGAAATTTGACGTAATGTATTATTCATAGCTGTCCCGTGAGGTATGAGTGATTTCGGTAGGGCATTCATTGCTTCAGTTGTCATTGGCACCATAATGCCAGAGTTACCAAATGTAAGGATGACAAAAGACAAGATGATATACCATACCGGCGATGTTTCATTTAAGAATGAAATCATCACTGTGCCAATAAAGATAAAGGACATCCCTGTTACCGCTAAAATACGACCGCCAATGTTGTCGTAAAGTCTACCATTCATCGGTGCGAGTAAGCCCATTACAAGACCTCCTGGCAATAATACTAAACCTGATTGCAAGGGTGACATACCTCTCATAGATTGCATATAAATCGGTAACATTGTCATTGTCCCAATAAAAATTAAGAACATGAGCACGACTAAAGCAATCGGCACTGTAAACGAACGATGTAGAAAGACACGCATTTCGAGCATAGGGGATTCGAGTCTGAGTTGACGAAAGACGAATAAGGTTAAAATGATGAGCGCGACAATAATCGTAACGTAGCTGAGTGGATTGCCCCAACCATATTGACCTGCTAAACTAAATCCGAAAAGTAAACCGCCAAACCCTAATGTAGATAGAATAACGGACAAAATATCGAGTGACGGATGGCTTAATTCAGTTGCATTTGTCATTTTAAAGATACCTAAAATGAGTACGATCATCGTAATGACTAAAATGATTAAAAATAGGTAACGCCAATTGAACAGGTTGACGAACCAACCGGATGCAGTTGGCCCTATCGCAGGCGCAAATCCGATAACTAGTCCAAATAATCCCATTGCCATCCCACGTTTTTCAATAGGGAAGACAAGGAACAAAAATGTTTGCGTTAAAGGCATTAAAATTCCTGCCCCCATCGCTTGAATCGCGCGCCCAACAAGAACGAAAATATAATTTGGTGCGAGCATCCCTAGTAATGAACCTATGAGAAATAGTGTTAAAGCTGTGAAAAATAGCCGTCTTAAAGTAAAGCGTTGAGATAAATAAGCTGTCACTGGAATCATAATCCCATTAACGAGCATGAAAATTGTGGTCACCCATTGCGCTTCTGAACTTGTTAATTGGAAGTCGGCCATAATTTCAGGTAATACAGTTGAAAATAAAGTTTGATTAAGAACAGCGATAAAGGCGCCAGAAATCATGATGACAATAGCAGGTAAATGCTGTTGAATTGAATGATGATAAGTACTGCCTGACATTTGAGTGACGCTCCTTTCTAAACGGAAATGACTATCGTTTATTCTAAGTGGAATGCATTCCATTTGTCAAATAACTGAATTCCGGATATGATAGGACCATAAAACACAATTTAAGGAGGGCCATGATGGATACACAACAAGTTGATCGAAAATTAGAGATAGATGAACAAAAGCAGTTTCAAAGTCGTGTAGAAGCACTCGATTACTATACGCAACAATTTATGCGTCATGTACCATTTGAAAATTTGGATGTCCAAAATGGCGTACCCATTTCTACAGATTTAGATGATTTATATCACAAAATTGTTGAACAAGGCCGTGGTGGATATTGCTATGAAGTGAATACATTTTTCGCTGCATATTTAGCGTCTAAAGGGTACGAAACACACTTCCTTCCTGCAACTATTCACACACCCAATGGCGGGCGCAGTTTGGAAGATTCACATTTGACACTTGCTGTTGTTATCGATGGTGAAACATATATTGCGGATGTTGGTTTTGGAAGTTTGCCGGTAAAAGCGATTCATGTGACGGATGATGGTCATGATACAGTACAGGATGTGAGCGGTAAGTATCGTGCTGTGAGAGAAAATGGTATGATTGCTGTACAAAATGAAGTTGAGGGTGAATGGCAAACGAAATTTGAAGCAAAAGCACAGCCCAAAACACTCGATTATTTTGACGATAAACTCGAGTATAATCAACACAATCCCAAATCACTATTCGTCCGCAGTTTAATTGTTACAATGCCAACCGCAACTGGGCGAGTGACCATGTCACAAGATTATTTAACAATCACTGATCAAGACGGTAAGCATAAAACGCCTGTGACACCAGATAATTATCAACAATTATTGCAAAAATACTTTGGGATCCATTTGAAAGTACCGCGTTTAGAGAAATTAGAAAACGAATAAAAGAGGATGTAATCTATGGCAAATCAAGAAAAGACAAAGCGATTAGATGCGCGACGGAATAAAGATAAGATCTTATCAACGGTAGCGCAAATGATTCGTGAAGATGATGACGTAGAGGCAATGAAGATGACTACAATTGCTAAACGTGCAGAAGTCGGTGTCGGCACATTGTATCGACATTTTGCAAATAAATCGATACTTTGCCAAGGAGTCATTGATAATCAAATAGATGCAATGTTAAAAGAGATTAGAACGTTTTTATCAGAACACGAGAACGCTCCTTTATATGACAGAGTGCATGGGATACTCGAAATATTTCTCACATTAAAGGACAATAACTTAAATTTATTGAACTTTATTGAAAAAAATGGCTTAAAGACGAATGCCATGAGTGGTGCCCCTTTTTATAATGATTTGTATCAGTATATTCAGCGTGAGATGGAGAAAGAACCAGAGTTGGTAGATATTGAGTTGAAAATTGATATGCTACTTAATGCTTTTTCTTCTGATATGTATATGTTTGAACGATTTACACGAGGTTATTCCAAAGAAGCGTATTTAAAAAAGTTACTCAATATTTACTTGAAATAGTATAAAGGACATGCTGTTTTGAGATGAGAGCATAGGACTGACATACATGAAGTGTCTAGGTCCTATGCTTTTTTATAGTTAATAAAAAAAGACCCCACCTTCGTCATTGAGAAATGAACCCCAAAAATTAGACCTAAAATCTAACTTTTGGGGTTCTTTGCACGGAGTCTCTTTATCATATGGATTAATCTGAAACTTGTGATTTATCGTTCACAAACTTTTTCAATGTTTTATTTAATGCCTCGTCAGCTTCTTGGTCGAATGAATATGTGCCATCTTCATTATAGGAAATGTGTTGGTCTAAGATGAAGCGGCCTTTATGAATGGTATCAGCACCAAGCTCTTTAATGACTGGATCTAAACTGTATTGAAGTGCGAGCACGTGCGCGAATGATCCTCCGACAGCTAAAGGCAATACAGTTTTGCTAGCGAAAGCGCTACGAGGGAGTAAATCAAGATATGTTTTTAAAATACCTGAATCGGCAGCTTTAAAAACGGGTGAAACGATAATAATCCCGTCTGATGCTTCAATAGTTTGATGTGTGGCATTAATAGATTCACTCGTAAAGTCAGCCGTAATCAGTGCTTTTGCATGGAGTTGATGGACTTGAATCACTTCTGTATCGATGCCTGCTTGATTGAGGTAATGTTCTGCATAATGGATGACACCTGTCAAACGTGATGCTACTTTTTGACCACCTGCAATAATCGTTACTTTTGCCATGAAAAATCCTCCTTTGTTTGTTGCAACAAGATATATTATTGATTTTTACCTATTATAACAAGTCAACATCAAAATGCATGTAAAAGGAATCATATTTCAAAGTGATTTGAAATGGATTATGATAATTTATAAATTATTTGAGCATATCTTTATTTCATTAGCTTCAAATGTGGTACAACATATAGGTGCCTTTAAAATAGAAGTGAAAAAATAATTATTAAACTATTAATGAAAAGATAAAGTGAGGTGATAAATAATAGAATAAATTGGTGTGGTTGTAATCAATAAACTTTTTTAAAGTTTTAAAAAATTGATTAAAACAGATGACATGATATGTCCACCCTTTTTATTATAATGTAAATAGTCACTGGGAGGAAACTATGAATCAACATAATCGATTACTTTCTATTTATACCGATTTGATTGCAGGAAAGATAGTGAATAAAACAGAACTTGCGAGAGATTGGGAAGTAAGTAAAAGAACAATACAACGGGACATTGCGCATATACGAAATTTTTTGTATGAACATTGTGAGTGGTTGGTGTTAGATAATCCAATAATTTATGACAGTGACAATGACAGCTACTATTTGAAACAAAATACCAAACAAACAGATGAGTATCACTCTGCTTTCTTAAAACTAAATAAAATTGAGAAACAAAAAATTTTTGTCAAATTTGAAGTGAATAATAATATTTGGAAACTCATTAGTCGAAAATTCGTTTCTCAAGTATGTTCGACAAATGAAAAAGTTGTGATTGGCTCGGTATACGTCACAGAGGAAGAAGCTTTGAAAATGAGTTTTGAATATAAAGGTCAAATCAAATTGTTAGAACCTGAGACCGTTAAAGAAAAACTCATTTATGAAATCACACTTCTTCACTCGCTTTATCAAAATGAAAAAAGTGACTAATAGTAGTAGAAAAAATAATTATTACCCTGCAAATAAAGATTTAGTACTTCTTAAGTCATGATATTGCAGGTCATGAAAGGCCAGAAACACAGTATTATCAGAGTTTAAAAAAGTTTTACAATTTAATATGAGGATGATTAATAATAATGAACAAAAAAACAAATGCATTTTTACCTAATAAGCAAAACAAGTACTCGATTAGAAAATACACAGTAGGAACAGCATCATTGCTAATCGGTGCCACATTGCTATTTGGTTCACATACAGAAGACGCAAATGCAGCCGAAGAGACAACTGTTGATAATAGTCAAGTGAATAAAGACGAACAACCTGATACAACTGTTGAAGAAAATAAGGCCGAGGCAACACCTACTACTGAAGAAACATCTAAGACAGAAGTAACAACAGCCGAGAATGCGAGCACAGTTAAAGAAGCAGAAGTAACTCCGTCTACAGAAGAAAAAGTAGCAACATCATCTGAAGTAGCTCCCCCTACAGAAGAAAATGCTGAAGTGAAATCATCTGTTGAAAACAAAGCTGACGTAACACCTGCCACAAAACAAAATGAAGTTGACACAACATCAAATGTGAAAACTGAAGCAGTCAATCCTCCAGTAGCTAAAACAGTAGAGTCGGAAGAAGTCGTAGCACCGAAAGAGGCAGCAACATCATCTGAAGTAGCCCCTGAAGTAGCACAAGCTCCTAGCAACGAACAAATTGATGAAGGTACGTTCATAGGTGTTCCAATTACTGAAAACAATTTCAATATTTTAGACACAGACGAAGAAAAATCAGAAGCATTAGTAGATTTTTATGCTAAAAATACAGGTTTAAGTATTGAAGCAGCAACTGAAAAAGTACAATCTATGAACATTGACTATTCAAAAGTGAATGCACAAGATGTATTGGCGCAATTGCTAGTTGAATATGCAAATGAACAAGATAAGAAGAAAGTTGTAGCAACACCTGTTTCATTAAGAAGTCCACGTGCATTCATGCGTTTAGCAGTGGCAGCACAACCATCAGGGCAATTAATCACAAAAGATAATGGTATTTCTAACATTAAAACAACGATGGTAGATGTAGACAAAGATAATGCCAATGGTGATGGTACGATTTATCCACAAAACTTTGGATATGTTAAAATTCAAACATCATTTGACGTCGCAGATTCAGTAAAATCAGGCGACACGTTCCAAATTAAATATAATGACAACCTCCAAATCAGTGACTATTTTGAAGATCGTGTAACGCCACCTAGTATATATAATGCAGGCGGAGACCTCATTGCAACAGGCACATATGATATTCATACAAGAACGATGACGTATACGTTTACAGATTATGTTGATCAGCATAACGATGTGAAGGTTGCATTAGATTTAGCAGCATACGTGGAAAGAGATGTTGTCAAAGACAATGGGACATACAACTTTGATGCTACGGTTGCAGGTCAAACGACATCTACACAATTGAATGTGAAATATCTTGATCCTCGTGAGAACAAACAGCTGAATTTAAATTCATTTTATAATGAATATGATAATGTGACGGGTAAATACTCACAAACAGCGTATATCAACCCTAAACAACAACAGTTAATCAATCCTAAAATTGTAGTAAAAGGTTATAGTGGCGCAGATAATGCAACACCAGGATCAAGTAGTGCCGTTGTATCTCCAGCAGGGATATTACAAGTCTATGAAGTGCCAGACGGTGTAGCTTTACCGGGCAATCTAAAACCAGATTTTACACAATTGAAGATGTTGACTGTAGACCAAGATTATACATTATCATATGGCGATGATATGGCCACAATTGTTTTAAATGATAAAAACAGCACGAAACGCTATGTTGTTTATACTGAAGGTCAACAAGATATGAATTCAAATGCACCATTAGTTCAAAGTGTCACATTACATGGTGAGACTTCTGATGCAAATGGTGAATATTTCTCACATTTATACTCTGAAAACTTTATCGAAACAACACAATCAGATGCTGCAGGACAAGGTGAACCAACATACAAACTGGGTAACCGTGTCTGGGAAGATATGAATAACAATGACGTTCAAGACATTAACGACAGAGGTATTGCCAACGTAACTGTAACGTTGAAAGAAGCTGGCACAAATAAAGTTCTTCAAACGACAACTACGGATAAAGATGGTTACTACTTATTCGAAAACCTAAAAAATGGCGACTACATCGTTGAATTTACTGATCCAACGAAAAGCGTTGAAGGTAAAGACTATGTTCCGGTTAACGAACGCGTAGGAAACGATAAAGAAGTCGACTCTGATGCACAAATCGTTAATGTGACGATTCAAGGTAAAGATGATTTATCTATCGATAGAGGTTTTGAAGTTGCACCTGAACCGAAATTCAACCTTGGTGACAAAGTATGGGAAGATACGAATAAAGACGGTATCCAAGATGCGAATGAACCAGGAATTGAAAACGTGAAAGTGACGTTAACGAAAGAAGACGGAACAACAGTAACGACAACAACAGACAAAGACGGTAACTACAAATTTACTGACTTACCAAACGGTAACTACACAGTAACATTTGAAACACCAAATGGTTACGAAGCAACAACACCAAATGCTGGAAGCGATGACGCAAAAGATTCAGATGGTCAAACAGTGAAAGTGATAATCGACAACAAAGATGACATGACAATCGACTCAGGATTCCATAAACCAACACCGGACGAACCAGGTAACCCAAGTAATCCGACACCGGATGAACCAGGTAACCCAAGTAATCCAACACCGGACGAACCAGGTAACCCAAGTAATCCAACACCGGATGAACCAGGTAACCCAAGTAATCCAACACCGGATGAACCAGGTAACCCAAGTAATCCGACACCGGACGAACCAAGTAACCCAAGTAATCCAACACCGGACGAACCAGGTAACCCAAGTAATCCAACACCGGACGAACCAGGTAACCCAAGCAATCCAACACCGGAACAACCGGGTAATCCAAGCAATCCAACACCGGAAATGCCGGAACAACCTGGACAACCTGGACAACCTGGACAACCAAGTCCATCAATGCATACAACACCTATGAGCACAGGATCACATATGAATTCATCACATAACCCAGCACCTAAACAAGAGATGAAATCATTACCTGAAACGGGTGAAACACCAGCAAATCAAGCACCATTATTAGGTGGCTTACTTGCAGCATTAGGCGGACTATTCTTTGTTGGTCGTCGTAAAAAGCAAAAAGAACAATAAGAAATAAATATTGATTTAAGAGGCTTAGAGCTTACAAGTTCTAGGTCTCTTTTTTACATTTTGAAAGAAAAATCGACTTGGATACATCGTTGTTATCAAGTAGTTTCACATGTGATGATGTCCAGTGATAAAAACACGATTAAGTATGGGGTGACATCAAAGTGCACGAGGTTGGGAAGAAAGTAGTCAATGGTGTAATAGCTAAAAAAAGACACATGTCGAAATAGCAAGTTTCAGCTTTCAACATGTGTTTTTGAATTAGAGTGACATCAGCTTTTCTTCTTGGCGAATACGAACAAACAAGAAGTAAGCGTATGGAATGAGTAAGATAGATGTATAAGTTGCATGTGTCAGCAACAGTACACCAATTAATTCTGGGATGATATTCAAATAGTAGTTCGGATGTTTTGTAATACGGTATAATCCTGAACGAATAATAGGGTGGTTTGGTAAAATATACAATTTCAATGTCCAAATAGGTCCTAAAGTTTTAATAACATGGAATAAAACGAGATACGCTAAAATAAGGATAATCAGACCTATAGTATTCATCCATCCCCATGTGTCATGGTTTAATAACGTCTCAATCGCTGCACCAACATAAATTAAAATATGTGTGATCGCGAGCCATTTCGAATTTTTTTCACCGTAAGCTTGTGCGCCTTGTTGAACGAGTTGTTTCGAATGTTTGATTGAAATCGCAAGGCTAAACAGACGAATGATAAAGAAAATGAGTAAAATAATAAAAGCCATGGTGTGCCTCCCAATTAAATAAAATCAATTCATTCCTATATTTTATAGTTTGATATTTCCAATTGCTATTAACTAATTATTAAATGTATAGAAATTAACAATATTTTTGCTATATTAAAAGGATTTTATATCACAGATTTGTTTAATATAATATAAATTAACAGTTAGGCAAAAATCAAAATGGTTGAGATGTTGATTTGCTATATTAATAGTGTGATAAATAATATTTAAGGAGGAATACAATTGCAGAAATTTAAAGAACGTAATACATTCGCACTTAGAAAATTATCGATGGGTGTCTCTTCGATTATGATTGCATCGGGGTTATTTATGCTAGGGAGTCAAGATGGACAAGCGGCTGAAAATGATTCAAATCATGATGCACAAGTCGTAGAGGTCCAGCAACAAGACAGCACGCAGCAACTCAAGGAAACGAATGAAGCAACTCTTCCAAGTGATGCATACTCTTTGAAAGATAATCCTGAAACGAGCGAGGCAGCAATTGTTAATCCATCATCAACAGAATCTGCCCCTTCTGATCAACCATTAGCTGCATCTGCTGAAGTTGATCATGAGAAAACACCTGATAAGGATACACAAATATTAGAAACGCGTGAAAATCAGAATCGTGAAGCAGCGCCATCAGAAAAAGGAGACGTACATACAACATCGGTACAACAACCAAAATTAGACCCAGAATTCTCGGTAGTTGACCGTCAAGATAAAGATGACAAGGCAGAGGAACAAGCCGAACCAGCAGCAAAACCAAAATTAGACCCAGAATTCTCGGTAGTTGACCGTCAAGATAAAGATGACAAGGCAGAGGAACAAGCCGAAACAGCAGCAAAACCAGAATTAGATCCAGAGTTCTCAGTCGTTGATCGTCAAGATACCGACAAAAATACACAAAAAGAAACGGAACAGAAGCCAAAAGCGACAGAAGCACCAAAGCAAGATGTCCAATCCACTTCAACAGATCAAAACAAAAAAGTCGAGGCGCCACGTTCAAAAGCAACAGCCCAACCTACACGCACAACATCAAACGGCCAAACACAACCGACAACCGCACCATCTCTTTCAGAAAAAGCACAAAAACTTGGGAAAGATAAGTTTATCAATCAAGATCCGATTGTTTTTGTACATGGTTTTTCTGGGCTTGTTGGTGACAATGCGCCAAAAGGTTCAAATTATTGGGGTGGTTCAAAATATAAAATGATTGAAGAGCTTCGCAAAGCAGGTTACAACGTATTTGAAGCAAGTGTCAGTGCATTTGGTAGTAACTGGGATCGTGCTTCTGAACTATATGCTTACATAAAAGGTGGTATTGTCGATTACGGTGCGGCCCACGCTGAAAAGTACGGTCATGAGCGTTATGGGAGAACATATGAAGGGATTTTACCGAATTGGCAACCTGGTCAACGCATTCATTTAGTCGGTCATAGTATGGGAGGCCAAACGATTCGTCTCTTAGAACAATTATTACGTCACGGTGATGCTGACGAAATCGCTTATCAAAGAGAACATGGTGGTACGATGAGTGAACTTTTCCAAGGTAATCACGACAATATGGTGACATCCATCACAACGATTGCGACGCCACACGATGGCACAGTGGCTTCAGATGATTTAGGTAATACAGAAGTGATTAAACGCATATTATATGAGTACAATGTCTTTGCTGGACGTAAAGGTCAAAAAATTGATTATGGTTTAAAACAGTGGGGATTAGAACAACGTGAAGGGGAGACTTATGCAGAATACGCGAAACGTGTAAGTAACAGTCCATTGTTCACATCTAAAGATACTGCACTTTATGATTTGACGCGTGAAGGTGCGAAAAAATTAAATGCGCGCGTAGATTTGAATCCTGACGTTTATTATAAATCTTATACAGGTTCTGCGACGTATGAAACGATCTTTGGTACACACATTGCAGATCCATATATGAATATTGCCCACGTCTTAACAGGAGATTTAATTGGGATGACAGATGATTCGGCATGGAGAGAAAATGACGGTCTCGTGTCAGTCATTTCGTCACAACACCCAGAAGATGAAGCGTTTGAAAATGTCGATTTTGATACACCAGCTGTGAAAGGCATCTGGCAAGTCACACCTACATTAAAGGGATGGGACCATACAGACTTTACAGGCCAAGATGTATTAGATTGGCGTCGTAGTGGTGCAGAGTTACAAAAATTTTATCATGACTTAGTAGAAGATTTAGTACGCAAAGAAACAGTATAGGACAAAGAAAAACCCGGCATCTCTCGATAGAGATGTCGGGCTTTTTGCATGCTTTAATATTCGATATTTGGTGCTTTATTGACGTGTTCTTGATAACGTTTTAAAGCAACAAAAGCTGCAGTGAGTACAGTTGCAACGACTAATAATTTTTTCATACTAGCAACTCCTTTACTCGTAGTAGTTTAATTCTAAGTCTTTAGAAGTTTGTTGACGTGTTTTTCTCATTAAGTCAGCATCTTCAATTAATGATTTACCGTATGAAGGAATCATTTTTTGTAATTTTGGTGTCCATTCAGACTCGTATTCAGCAAAGTTGCGTTCTAATACTTCAAGCGCAACAGATACTGATGTAGAAGCCCCTGGTGATTCACCAAGTAACGCGATAACAGTATGGTCTTGTGAGTTAACCACTTCTGTACCGAATTGAATGAAACCTTTACCGTATTCTTTAGTGTCTTTGATGACTTGAACACGTTTACCAGCAGTGTATAATTCCCAATCTTGATCTTTAGCTTCAGGGTAGAATGTACGTAAGTGGTTCATGCAACCCTCTTTAGTCATTAAGATTTGGTCGATTGAGTATTTAATTAATGGTAAGTTTTTCACTGCTGCCGCAAGTAAAGTTGTAATGTTGTATGGTTTAACAGACTTGAATAAATCTAAGTTTGAACCATTTTTCAAGAATTTAGGGCCAATGCTTGCGAAAGGTCCGAATAATAATGCTTTACGGCCATTGATGTAACGTGTATCCAAGTGAGGTACAGTCATTGGAGGTGTACCTGGTGGCTCTTTACCGTATACTTTCACACCGTGTTCTTCGATAACATCTGGGTTTGTACACATTAAGAATTGTCCTGTAATAGGGAAACCACCTAAATGTTTACTTTCAGGGATACCTGTTTTTTGTAACAATGGAATCGCACCGCCACCAGCACCGATGAAGATGTAGTCAGCAAGTTGAACTTGTGATTCACCTGTATTACGGTTCACCACTGTCACTTCCCATTTACCGTCATTACGACGATTGAAGTCTCTTACTTCATGGTTGTAGTGTACGTCTGCGTTCTTATGCGCTTCGATACTTTTCGCCATCTTACGTGTTAATTCACCAAAGTTAACGTCAGTACCTTCATCAATTTTACTTGCAGCCATGATGTCGCTTGCACTACGGCCTTGCATCATCAATGGCATCCACTTTCTCATCACTTCAATATCTTCTGTGTATTCGATATTGTCGAACATTGGGAAGTCTTTCATTTTGTTATAACGGTCTTTTAAGAATTGAACGTTATTTTTCCCACGTACGAAACTGATGTGTGGAAGAGGATTGATGAAATCTCTTGGTGTATCAATGTTTTTACTTTTAACAAGATAGCTCCAAAATTGTTTTGAGATTTCGAATTCTTCGTTAATCTCTTTTGCTTTTTCGATGTCGATTGAACCATCTGGTTGTTTCACAGTATAGTTCAATTCGCAAAGTGCAGCGTGACCCGTACCGGCATTGTGACGTTCGTTTGAACTCTCAACACCTGGACTATCTAAACGCTCATATAATTTAAGATTCCATTCTGGTTCTAAATCTTTAATCATTGAAGCGAAAGTCGTACTAAGCACACCGGCACCAATAATGACAATGTCTTTTGGTTCTGATTGTGTTGGCATACATAATCACCTTTCGTTTTTTGTATATTGCGGAATATGATAGGAATCGAGTCCTTTCAATCACTTCATACGTCATTATAATACATTTTCGACGTTAACAAAAATGAATCAGTCTGATGAGAAAAGAATGTTATCTCATTGTAATGATTGACATACAAACGATTATCATAATTACGCGTTACTACACTAATAATAACCCGTATTAAAGGAGTGAATCAATGGTTTTTATAAATAATTGAAGAGTTTTTCAAATTTATAAAAAGAAAATTAGTAAGCAATAAATAAATAGGAAGTAAAGCATGGCAATTTGAACTCAAAATATACCTTCATGACTGCGAACGTATCTGTTTAAAATCGCATGATATTCCCCTTTAACTGTTACCTCGAATTGAACAACTTGAATATTTTTTATTTTAGTTGCAAAAACTTCAAGACTGAAAATTTTATTAAATCACTTATCAATTAGATACATGTAAGTTGTAATCAATGTTTTCAATAGCACGTATCCAACAATAGAACCTTAATTTAAGGCGATTTCCCCTATACAGATTCCTTATTTTTTATTTATACAAAAAACCAACTAGCCAAATAAATCATAAATTTAATCAAAGAAAAATCAAATGAAGAAATACGTTATATATGAAACAAAGTAATGAGTGAAATTAAGTTGCTTAATATGTAAATTCGTATTATTATCTAATAATGCAGTGGTGACATGTTTGGAATTAAAGGAAATTTATGATATGGGAGTTTTGCAATGACAAGAAAATTTAGGGAATTAAAAAAGAGTTTAAGTGAAGAAAAAGCAAGAGTGAAACTTTACAAGTCTGGTAAAAACTGGGTTAAAGCTGGTATTAAAGAGTTTCAATTATTAAAAGCTTTAGGTTTACCCTTTTTAAGCCGTGACATTGTAAAAGATGAAAACGGAGAAGTCACTACACAATTTGGTGACAAGTTGAAAAAGAATGCATTAAGAACAACAGCAATTGCTGGGGGTATGTTTACCGTCAACATGTTACATGACCAACACGCATTTGCCGCATCAGACGCACCGATCACTTCTGAATTGGCAACTAAGAGTCAAACAATCGGGGATCAAACGTCTGTAGCGATTGAAAAGTCAACGTCAACAGAAAGTCAAAGTACAAGTGTTGTAGAAAGTGAAACAGAACAAGAGTCAGAAAGTGCAATATCTGATGAAGATCAAGCAAGTACTTCAACTTCAGAATCTGAATCAGAATCTAAATCATTAAGCACGTCAACTTCAGAATCAACTTCAGAGTCAACATCACTTTCAACTTCGGTTTCAGCATCTGACGAATCAGAAAGTGAAGCGAAAGCCTCAACATCTGCTGAGCACCAAGAAAGTACATCAACACAAACTGAATCAAGCGCATCAACAGAAAAACAAACAAGTCATGCAATTGAACCATCAAGTACTTCTGCTAACGTGAATCAATCACTAAGTACGTCATCTTTAGTTAGTTTAGATACTACAGCTCCAAACAACGTTCATTTACCACTGCAAGGATCAACAGTTCAACTTGGTCATACAGCATTTAGAGCTACAGCTGCTGTAGCACCAGTAACGAAAACATATACTGGTACGGGTAAAGACACAGTGAACAACGTGCCTATTTATTACAAACTTGATGTTACTGGTGACGGTTCATCTTTAAAATTCAGGTACACAATCTCGTATGATAACCCTGCAACGGCAAGCATTGAGAAACCGAAGCTTAAGAAAGATAAAGCAGTTGTTCAAAATACACTCAACGATACATTAAATATGCTTAAGCTTGGTAGCGCATACGGTACACCGTCGAATGTTACACAAGGGATTACTGCTGCTGGCTACGGTGGTTTCGAAGGCAATACAACTCGAACGAATATGCAAGGGAATAAACTAGCGGGTTATCACTGGACGGCAGGAAATTTAGGTTATAATGCCGGGGTACAAGGTAAAGGATATACTGCAGAGTTTTCAGCACCAGTTACAAACTTAAATGGTGAACGTACTTGGGAGTTCCATCCAGTCGGTGCCGAGTTCGTAGTACGTGGAACTAAAGGTTTTAACTACTTCTCAGCTTATACACATTCAGGAAAAGATCCGTATGTAGAAGCTATTAAGAAGTATAACGAATCTGTAAAAGCATCGAGAAGTATTTCAACATCTATATCGATTGAAGAAAGTAACTCAATCAAAGTATCACAGAGCCTTTCAGAAAAGAAATCGACAGCAGTTGCTAAATCTGTGAAGAAGAGTAAATCTATTTCAAAGAGTTTATCAACAGTAGAATCTAAGAGAAACAAAGGTAAGAAATCGCTATCAACCATTAAGTCAAAAAATGATGCTGCACATAAAAAGCATAGTGAGCAAGTTTCGAGACAACAAAGTGCCATTTCAACGAATAAATCGGTGTCTGTGGCCAAAAGCCTAGCAGACAAGAAACGACAAAGTGCGATTTCAACGAATCAATCATTAGCTGAATCTGAAAAATTAGCAGCAGCAAGACGTAGCAGTGCGCTTTCAACGAATGAATCATTAAGAGAGTCAAAAAGTATTGCAGATTCGATATATAATTCGAAAAAGTCTCTTAACGAATCAATCAATAAAAGACATAGTCTTCAAGTTTCACGTATTAATTCTATCAAATCTGCAAATTCAATAGCGATCTCTAAAAAGAAATCAGCGTCAATCGCAAAATCAAAAAGCTTATCTAAAAAGAAATCAAAAGCAATAAGCAAATCAGAGTCGCAATCAATTTCGAAGAGTACGTCAGCATCAACGAGTACGTCAATTTCATTATCTAAATCACTCAGTACATCAACAAGTACTTCGATAAGTGCATCGACAAGCACATCAGAAAGTACATCGACAAGTACTTCAGTGTCAGATTCTGAATCGATTAGCAGATTGAAACAAAAAAGCGCAAGTGATTCAACTAAAAAATCACAATCAGCGTCAACTTCGTTATCAGAAGCAGAAGCAAGTGCATCATTATCAACTGCGAAATCTCAAAGTTTAGCAAAAGCGGATAAAGATGCAAAAGCGAAGAAATCGACAGCAGATAGTATTAAGAAGTTGAAAGATGCAAGTACAAGAGCTTCAAAAGAGGCAAGTACGTCAACACTTAAGTCTGAACAAAAAAGTACAGCTGTATCAAATTCAAATTCACGTTCAACATCGATTAAAGTATCTCAAGGTGTTGAAGGTTCGATTTCAAATTCTAAATCAGTTTCTAGAAATGCATCTGTAGGTTCAAGATCAGTATCGATTAAAAAGTCTAAAGCTGCATCTTTAGGATCTGAGTCATTATCGAAGAGTCTTTCTAAACGCTTATCGGCTGAGGCAAAGAAATCACTTTCTAAGAGTACTTCAACGTCCATTAAGAAATCGAAAAGTACATCAACGAGTGTTTCTTTAAGCACTTCAACAAGTATTTCAGAGTCGACTTCAGCATCAGTAAGCACATCAGAAAGTACATCGACAAGCACATCAGAAAGTACATCGACAAGTACTTCAGTGTCAGATTCTGAATCGATTAGCCGATTGAAACAAAAGAGTGAAAGTATTTCAACGGAAAAATCACAATCAACATCAACTTCTCAATCAGAGGCAGAAGCAAGTGCAAGTGCTTCAACTTCAGTAGCCGAATCTCAAAGTTTGGCAAAAGTTGAAAAATCGACAGCAGATAGTATTAGAAAGTCGAAAGCAGAAAGTACTAAGAAGTCAAAAGCGGCAAGTACAAAAGCTTCGAAAGCAGCAAGTACTAAAAAATCAAAAGCAGCAAGTACTAAAAAGTCTAAGGCAGCAAGTACAAAGAAATCACAATCAATCAGTACTGAAAAGTCAATGAGCTTATCTACTGCAAAATCGATTTCAGATTCAGAAGCAGCATCAGTAGCGAAATCGACAAGTATTTCTACATCAGAGAGCATGTCGATAAGTGAATCAGAAAGCATTTCAAATGCTAAAGCAGCGAGTGATTCAACGAGCACGTCGAAATCAACTTCAGATTCAGAAGTAGCATCAGCAGCGAAATCGACAAGTATCTCAACATCAGAGAGTACGTCAACAAGCGAATCAGAAAGCGTTTCAATTGCTAAAGCAGCGAGCGAATCAACAAGTACATCGAAATCAACTTCAGATTCAGAAGCGGCATCAGCAGCGAAATCAATGCGTGAATCAACAAGTACGTCGAAATCAACTTCAGATTCAAAAGTAGCATCGGCAGCGAAATCAACGCGTGAATCAACAAGCACGTCGAAATCAACTTCAGATTCAAAAGTAGCGTCAGAAGCGAAATCAACGCATAAATCAACAAGTACGTCGAAATCAACTTCAGATTCAAAAGCGGCATCTGAAGCGAAATCAATGAGTATCTCAACATCAGAGAGCACGTCGACAAGCGAATCAGAAAGCATTTCAGCTGCTAAAGTGGCAAGCGAATCAACAAGTACATCGAAATCAACTTCAGATTCACAAGCAGCATCAGCAGCGAAATCAACAAGTACATCAACATCAGAGAGTACGTCAACAAGTGAATCAGAAAGCATCTCAACTGCTAAAGCGGCAAGCGAATCAACAAGTACGTCGAAATCAACTTCAGATTCACAAGCAGCTTCAGAAGCAAAATCAACACGTGAATCAACAGCGAAGAGTACGTCAACAAGCGAATCAGAAAGTACTTCAACTTCAACATCAGTAAGTGGATCATTATCAACATCTGATAGCGAATCAACTTCAATGGCGGAAAGTACTAAAAAGTCAGCATCGACAAGTACTAAAAAATCGAAGGCTGCAAGTACTAAAAAGTCAAAAACAGCAAGTCACAGAAAATCTACAAGCTTGTCTAAGAGTGCTTCAGCGATTGAATCACAATCATTGAGCAAGTCTATTTCGGATTCTCAATCTGATAGTACATCAGCTTCATTAAGTGCAGATCAATCAACTAAAGAATCTGCGAGCACATCAGTATCGACAAGTACATCAACATCACTGAGTGAATCAACATCAATCGAAAAATCTGCAAGTGCATCACAATCAGCGCAAGGTTCATTAGACGATTCACAATCAGCGTCAGTTAGCGAAGTTAATTCGACTCGAGCTTCATTGAGCACATCAGCATCAACAAGTGTGTCGAATTCAGAAAGCGCATCAACGTCAGCTGCAGCAAGTGAATCAGATTCAAGAAGTACTTCAACTTCACAATCAGACTCAGACGTGAAATCGACTTCGGTTTCAAACTCAGAATCTGTTGCAAAATCAGAATCTGCATCTGAATCAGCAAGTGAATCAACATCAAATACGCATTCAGCAAGCTTAGATAGTGAAGAAGCTTCAGAAAGCACATCGACGTCACTTGCAGAATCAACTTCAATTAGTGAAGCAAATTCAGCAAGTGCTTCAACATCAGCTGTTAAGTCAGAATCAATGGCTTCAACAAGCACATCAACATCAGCGAGTGCATCTGCATCAACGGCTCAATCAGAAAGTGTAGCGAGCGATTCAGCAAGCACATCAACATCAGTTGAAAAGTCACAATCAGTATCTGAGTCAGAATCAGAAGCAAAAGCAAGTGCTTCAACATCAACATCAGCGAGCACGTCAGAAAGTGTAGCGAGCGATTCAGCAAGCACATCAACATCAGTTGAAAAGTCGCAATCAGTCTCTGCATCAGAATCAGAAGCAAAAGCAAGTGCATCAACATCAGCGAGTGCATCAGCGTCAACAGCGCAATCAGAAGGTGTAGAACGTGATTCAGCGAGCACATCAACATCAGTTGAAAAGTCACAATCAGTATCTGAGTCAGAATCAGAAGCAAAAGCAAGTGCTTCAACATCAACGGCGCAATCAGAAAGTGTAGCGAG
>NZ_PPQH01000043.1 GCF_002902385.1 Staphylococcus intermedius NCTC 11048
GGTTCGAGGTGGAAGCGTAGCGATACGTGGAGCTGACGAATACTAATCGATCGAAGACTTAATCAAAATAATTGTTCATAAGGTAATGCTTGTGATAAATATACTTACTATCTAGTTTTGAATGTATAACATTCAACTATATTTTTGTTTGGTGACTATGGCAAAGAGGTCACACCTGTTCCCATGCCGAACACAGAAGTTAAGCTCTTTAGCGCCGATGGTAGTCGGACTTACGTTCCGCGAGAGTAGGACGTTGCCAAACAGAAATTAAACGCATAGGATGCGATGAGCCGAATTGAGACCCTTAGGTCTCTTTTTTTTTTATTTGAACCTAGGATTATTTAACAAAGGTGGTGCGTATCATGTTGGCTTATTTTGAAAATGTTGCACATATCGATGTGGATAAAATTGATTTACAACGTGGTTTTCGTCAAGGGTTATTGATGTTTTTGCCCTTACTCTATGGTTTAATTTTTAATGATTTTTCAAGTGCTTTATTAGCAACGATTGGTACTTTTGCGAGTATTTATGTTTTTAAAGGGACGTTCAATTCACGTCTGCGTTCTGTCACTTTCGCAGCGATTGGTTTGGTTGTGACAATGATGATCGGAACATTAACCTCTAGTACACCCTTACTTTTTGGCATCTTTCTTTTAATTGTGGCTGTTGTGCCTTTTTATATTTTTAATACTTTAAATATTCCTGGCCCATCTTCTACGTTTTTTATCATTGCCTATAGCTTGGCAAGTGTGATGCCTTTAGATCCACATGCTTTCTTATGGAGAGGTGCTATCGTCGGTATCGGCGGTCTTCTTGCAATCATATTCGTCCTCATCGAAATCAAAGTGGGGAAAGAACATCCTGAATTTACTGCTGTATCTAAGGAATTCAAGCAAATTCAAGACCTCATACACCATTTTAATGATCAAGTGACGTTTAATGCGCTGACAAAAATGACAGTGCAAACGTTAATTTCAACATCTGAAATTCTTCAAGCTTCAAGATCGGTAGTGAAAAGAAAATCTGTAGAAGTTCAACGTTTGTCATTACTTCATCGTGCTGCTGAAGGGCTGTATTCAGAGCTACTCGAATTGAATGCGAAAGGTCATCGTCCAATCCCCCCTATTATTGATGAAATGATGACAGCTATTGTGCATCGTATGACACAGGGAAAAACGTCAAATCAGATTTGGCGAAAAGAAGTCACTGTTTCTAATGAATTTGAGGAACTGGTAGACTTAATTTTCAAAGTGGATGAAGTGATAGATGCGCCTGATGAACAAGTTAGAAAGAATGTAAAAAGACAGTCTCCACAATATTTAAGAAGATTGCGTTATCATTTAACCCCTGAATCCATGCATTTCATTTCAACTGCGAAATATTCTCTTATTATGGGGATTGCAATCTTTGTTGCATTGATGTTTAACTTTGAACGGGCTTATTGGATTCCGTTAAGTGCGCACACTGTTCTACTTGGTGGTACGACGATTGCGAGTATCGAACGTGCAGGTGCGAGATGGATTGGGACACTTGTGGGTATTGGCATTGTCATTGGTTTTTTACTCTTAGATCCGAATATTGTCATGGTCGTGATTGCGCTCAGCTTAAGTGGTGCGATTACTGAAATTTTAGTGGGTGCCAACTATGCGCTTGCGATGTTATCCATTACGGTCCAAGTCATTTTATTAAGTGGTTTAGCGCAAGGATCGTTATCCCTCGCAATTGCTGTTCCGCGTTTATTAGATACGACAGTGGGTGTGGGACTTGCAGTGATTGGCGTGATGATGATTGGTAGACGTCTTGCTTCTAAACGTTTGCCAGAATTTATAGCGGAAGTGACACGTATTGAAGCGCGACTCTTCCATGCGTTGTTCTCGAATGTAGATTACAATGTTGATCATTTTCGTCAAAGGGAACGATTGAGACTGAAAATTAATATTGAGAATATGCAAGTGATGTATCGTTATGCGTATGGTGAATTGTTATCGAATAAGAAAAGAACGCAATATTTCTATCCTGCAATGTTTATTCTTGAACAAATGAGTTTTAAATTAATGCAAGTGATGGAAGATCGAAAGCGTATGTTAATGAGTGAAGAGGCGATGGGACAATATTTGGTCGTATTTGAAAATATTGCTAAATTGTTAGAACAAGGTCAACGTCCAGAAAAGGTTACGGTACTCCCCGAACTGAATTATTATGCGCAACTTCGCCGTTCATTGATGCAACTTCAAGAAATTGAGTTGTATGATTATCAAAATGTGAGAAATCCGCACTTATTAAAAGATTAATTACAAAAAAGACATGTACGACTGAATGAAATGTTCAGTTTGACATGTCTTTTTTATGTGTTCACTATTCTTCATTAAAACAAGCAATGAGCCTCTCCATATGTGTTTCTAAATCTTCTATAGGAATCCCGCCGAATCCCACAACAAAACGTGGCGCTTGATGTTCTTGATGGTAGACATACTGAGAAAGAGGTTTCATATCGATGTCAAAACGTTGTAATTGATTGAGACACGTTTGCTCTGACCAACCGTTTTTAATCGTGATAATTAAATGCATGCCTGTTTTTTCACCCGAAACGTCAAAAATAGCAGGATACTGTTGCAGTTGGTGTAAAATAATGTCACGCTTTTGGCGATAAATTTTTCTCATTCGATTAAGATGTCGCTCAAATTGGTTTGTCTCCATAAAAGCTGTCACCATGTACTGTGTATGACGTGGTACGGTACCCCCTTCAATATTTTTTGTCGTCTGATAATGGCGTAATAGCGCTTCAGGCAAAACGGCGTAAGCAATTCGAATCGTTGGTGAAATGGATTTTGAAAAGGTGCTGACGTAAATGACACTGCCTGTTTGATCTAAACTTTGAAGGGCTGGAATCGGTTTGCCTTCATAACGAAATTCTGAATCATAGTCGTCTTCAATAATATAACGATGCGGGTGTGCACTTGCCCATTTCAGTAAACGCATCCGCTTTTTGAGACTCATCGTCACACCTGTCGGGAATTGGTGACTCGGTGTAATGTAAACGACGTGATGAGGCCCATTTTCAACTGTATTGATCGCAATCCCATCTTTTTCAACGGGCACAAAATGAAAGGGGATATGCTTCCGTTTTAAAACTTGATGGACTTGAGGATAAATCGGGTCTTCCAACATTATTCCAGTTTGCTCGGGAAGTAAATCGGTAATAATAGACAGCAACTGTTCAGTGGACGATGCGACAATCACTTGTTCAGGTGAGGATTGTACCCCGCGACTATGGAATAAATAGCGACTGATTTGCGCGCGTAAGGCATAATCGCCTTGTTTATGGCCTGGTTCGACGAGATGAAACTGCAATTCTTCAAACGCTTCTTTCGCATATTTACGAAATTGTTCGAACGGGAAATGCGCCTGATCAATCATCCCTAAGTTAAAAGCATATGCCGGTTCAGGAGACGTGATATGTTGTGAGGGAAAGGACTCTAACGGCGTCTTTTTCGTCAATGGTAGTGTTTCGATATCACTGATAAAAAAGCCAGACTTTGGTTGACTATAAATATAACCTTCATCCACCAGTTGAGCATAAGCATTTTCGACGGTCGTTTGACTGACGGATAAATATTGACTGAGTTGTCGCTTAGAAGGTAACTTTTCACCCTCATGCATACTTCCGTTAATAATACTTTGTTTAATATTTTCGTATAACTGTATATAAATGGGCTGACCATCTCTTTTATTAATATGAAACATCAACATTTCCATGAAAACACCCCATCTGACCCTTTGATATTTTATAATTCTGACACTTTAAGCGGTTCAGATTATAGTATAAGCTACTTGTGTAAATATTAAAAGGAGGTTTCATCACCTATGTCGAAACAAGTCGGATCAGAACGTGTTAAACGAGGAATGGCAGAAATGCAAAAAGGCGGCGTCATTATGGACGTTGTGAATGCAGAACAAGCGAAAATTGCGGAAGAAGCAGGTGCGGTTGCAGTCATGGCACTTGAACGTGTCCCATCTGATATCCGTGCAGCAGGTGGCGTTGCGCGTGCATGTAACCCATCTATTGTAGAAGAAGTGATGAATGCCGTATCAATTCCTGTTATGGCAAAATGTCGTATCGGTCATATTACAGAAGCAAGAGTATTAGAAGCAATGGGTGTGGACTATATTGATGAGTCTGAAGTATTAACGCCTGCAGATGAAGTCTTCCACTTGAAAAAAGATGAATATACAGTCCCATTCGTCTGTGGTTGCCGTAACTTAGGTGAAGCAGCGCGTCGTATCGGTGAAGGTGCAGCGATGTTACGTACGAAAGGTGAGCCGGGTACAGGAAATATCGTGGAAGCTGTACGTCATATGCGTCAAGTGAATCAAGAAGTCAAACGTATTACTGTGATGAGCGATGATGAGTTAATGACAGAAGCGAAAAACTTAGGTGCACCATATGAAATCTTAAAAGACATTAAAAAGCATGGTCGTTTACCAGTTGTGAACTTTGCGGCAGGCGGCGTGGCAACACCTCAAGATGCGGCATTAATGATGGAATTAGGTGCTGATGGTGTATTCGTAGGTTCAGGTATTTTTAAATCTGAAGACCCAGAAATGTTTGCGAAAGCGATTGTTCAAGCGACAACACATTACCAAGACTATAAATTAATTGGTGAGTTAGCGAAGAAATTAGGTACAGCAATGAAAGGTTTAGACATTAATCAACTTTCATTAGAAGAACGTATGCAAGAGCGTGGTTGGTAAGATGAAAATCGGTGTATTAGCTTTGCAAGGTGCGGTGCGTGAACATATCCGCCATATCGAACTTGCGGGTCATGAAGGTGTCGCAATCAAAAAAGTTGAGCAATTGGCAGAGATTGACGGCTTAATTATCCCAGGTGGTGAGTCGACTACTTTACGCCGTCTCATGAATTTATATGGTTTTAAAGAAGCGTTACGTGAATCGCAATTACCGATGTTCGGAACGTGCGCGGGCTTGATTGTCCTTGCGAAAGATATTGCAGGTGAAGAAGGCTATCTTCAAAAGTTGGATATTACAGTTGAACGTAACTCATTCGGACGACAAGTGGATAGTTTCGAATCTGAATTACACATTAAAGGCATTGATCAACCGATTGAAGGGGTCTTTATTCGTGCACCTCATATTCAATCCACAGAAGCAGCAGTAGATGTCTTAGGGACAATTGATGACAAAATTATCGCTGTACAACAAGGACGATATTTAGGTGTATCTTTCCACCCAGAATTAACCGATGATTATCGCATGACGCAATACTTTATTGAACATGTGATGCAGCAGTAGAAATAGATAAAAGTAGGCTAGGACTTCAAATGGTCCTAGCCTACTTTTATCTTTAAAGCGCATCATGCGGCTTACAAGAAAAATCCTGCGATCGCTGCTGAAACGAATGATACAAGTGTTGCACCAAATAATAATTTTAATCCGAAACGTGCAACCATGTCGCCTTTTTCATCATTTAATGATTTGATGGCACCTGAGATGATACCGATTGAGCTGAAGTTAGCAAATGAGACTAAGAATACCGACACAATACCTAATGTACGTGGTGATAAACCAGATGCTTTGCCGAGTTCCGTCATGGCTACGAATTCGTTTGATAATAATTTTGTTGCCATAATCGAACCTGCATCAACCGCATCACTCCAAGGAATCCCTGTTAAGAATGCGAGTGGTGCAAAGATAAAGCCGATTAATGTTTGGAAGTTCCAGTCTAATGCACCGCCAGAAACGAGGCTCACGAGACCGCCCACAAGTCCGTTAAGTAACGAAATTAAAGCGATATAACCGATTAACATCGCACCTACGATCACTGCAACTTTAAATCCGTCTAAAATGTATTCCCCTAACATTTCAAAGAAGGATTGTTGTTTCTTTTCTTCTTCAATTAATAACTTGTCGTCTTCTTCATTAACTTTATATGGATTGATAATTGAAGCAATGATGAAACCACCAAATAAGTTTAAAACAACGGCAGTTACAACATATTTCGGTTCTACTAATGTAAAGTATGCCCCGATGATAGATGCTGAAACTGTTGACATTGCTGAAGCTGTCAATGTGTATAAGCGTTGTTTCGAAATGTAAGGTAATTGCTTTTTAAGTGAAATGAAAACTTCTGATTGGCCTAAAATCGCTGCTGCAACGGCATTGTACGATTCTAAACGACCCATCCCATTAATTTTTGAAATTAGGAAACCTAACACGTTAATAATCAATGGTAAAATTTTCGTATATTGCAAAATACCGATTAACGCTGAAATGAAAACGATAGGTAATAAAACGTTTAAGAAGAATGACATCGCACCTTCATTCGCTAAACCACCGAATACGAAATCCACACCAACGCCCGCTTGTTTGAGCAAGTAGCCGAATCCATTGGCAATACCGCCAACAATCGTAATCCCAATGTTCGTTTTAAGTAAGAAGAACGCTAAGATGACTTGAATGGCTAACATGATGCCAATGTATTTCCAGCGTACATTCTTTTTGTCAGAACTTGCAATTAAAGCGAGGGCTAAGAAAACACCTATCCCAATAACCCCAATTAAAATATGCATGCGTGTTCCACCTCAATTTTTCTGATTAATTTTTTACTAAGACTATCATACAACAAAAATGTAAGCAGTAACATAACTATTTATGAAAATTAAAGTCAAATTGGTTGAAAAAGGTCAAAGTGGGTTCTATAATATAGTCAAAGATGGTCAAAAGGGGTGATACCATGCATAATATGTCTGACATCATAGAACAGTACATCAAGCAATTGTTTGAAGAGGCACAAGATGATGTTGTTGAAATTCAACGTGCCAATATTGCACAACGTTTTGATTGTGTACCATCTCAATTGAATTATGTGATTAAGACGCGTTTTACGAATGAACACGGTTATGAAATAGAAAGTAAACGCGGCGGTGGTGGTTATATTCGAATCACAAAAGTTGAAACGAAAGACCAAAACAATTACATTAAACGTTTAATGGAGTTGATTGGTCCGGCCCTTTCTCAACAACAAGCTTTGTATATTATTGATGGCTTGCGTGAAAACCAATTAATTACGGACCGAGAAGCAAAAATGATTGCGGCAGTCGTGGACCGGGAAACATTAAAAATGGATGTCGCGTCGAGAGATATTATCCGTGCGAATATTTTAAAACGGTTACTTCCCGTGATTAATTATTATTAGAAGGGTGATGTGCAATGAAAATCGATAAACATGAACTTGATAAACAGCAAAACAAGCACCTTGAACTTCATTCTGTTCAAGCTTACGATCAATCAGGTTATGGCCAATCTGATGAACAATGGCATGAAGGTGATGATGTTGAAGGCACATTCGTCATCCAACAAATTTTGCAACATTTGGCAGCAAAACATGGTCTGAATGTGGATCAAGTTGTTTATCGAGAGCAAAAGCGCTGTCCGAACTGTCAAATGACGTTGAAGGATATTGCACATGTCGGTAAATTCGGCTGCGCGCAATGTTACCAAACGTTTAAAGAAGACGTGTATGACATTGTGAGACGTGTCCAAGGTGGTCATATCGAACATTCAGGCAAATGTCCGAAGTCATCACAGCATAAACGCGCGCTGAAAAAGCAACTGGAAGAAAAACGTGCCCGCCTTGAATTATTAGTCGCGCAACAAGCTTTTGAAGAAGCGGCCATTGTCCGTGATGAAATTCAAGCACTTGAGCAACAAAGCGAGGTGTCCCAACAAGATGATGCATAATTTAGATCAACATATGAGTGAATGGATGAAAAAGGTCAATGCACAACCGGTGATCATGTCATCGCGTATTCGTTTAGCACGAAATCTTGAAAATTATGTGCATCCGCTTATGTTTCCATCCGAGTCTGAGGGACATCGCGTGATTAACGAAGTGCAAGATGTATTAACAGATTTAAAAGTACTCCGCTTAGATGAACTCGACCAATTGAGTAAGTATAAGCTAGTAGCCAAACACTTAATCAGTCCTGAGCTCACGAAACAACCAGCCTCTGCGGTATTGTTGAATGAAGATGAATCGGTCAGTGTGATGGTGAATGAAGAGGATCATATTCGTATTCAAGCGATGGGAAATGATTTGTCATTAAATGAACTTTATCAAAAAGCATCAGAAATCGATGATGTATTAGATCGCGCATTGCAAATCAGTTATGATGAACAACTCGGTTATTTGACGACTTGTCCAACGAATGTCGGTACAGGGATGCGTGCAAGTGTGATGTTGCATTTGCCGGGTTTATCGATTATGAAGCGGATGAATCGCATTGCGCAGACGATTAACCGTTTTGGCTTTACGATTCGCGGGATTTATGGTGAAGGGTCGCAAGTGTACGGCCATATTTATCAAGTTTCCAATCAATTGACATTGGGAAAAAGTGAGCAAGAAATTATTGATGCTTTAACAGAATTAGTGGACCAAATTATTCACGAAGAGTTAGCTTTACGCGATCGTTTGAATCAACACAATCATACTGAGACATTAGATAGAATTTATCGTTCTTTGGGTATATTGAAGTATAGTCGTTTAATTTCGGTGGAAGAAGCGTCCTATCGTTTAAGTGATATTAAGTTGGGCGTCGATTTAGGTATTTTAGAAATGGAAGATTTTCGATTTAATGAATTAATGGTTGCGATACAATCACCGTTTTTAATAGATGATACAGATGAACAATCTATTGAAGCAAAAAGAGCAGAGATTTTAAGAACATATATATAAATAGGAGGTTGGCATATGTTATTTGGAAGATTAACAGAACGCGCGCAACGTGTACTCGCGCATGCACAAGAAGAAGCAATCCGTTTAAACCATTCGAATATTGGGACGGAACATTTATTACTCGGGTTAATGAAAGAACCTGAAGGCATTGCAGCAAAAGTATTAGAAAGCTTCGACATTACTGAAGAAAAAGTGATTGAAGAAGTTGAAAAACTCATCGGTCACGGTCAAGAGCAAATGGGTGCTTTACATTACACACCACGTGCGAAAAAAGTGATCGAACTGTCTATGGACGAAGCGCGTAAGTTACAACACAATTTCGTTGGAACAGAGCATATTTTACTTGGCCTCATCCGTGAAAATGAAGGTGTGGCAGCGCGTGTATTTGCGAATTTAGACTTGAATATTACAAAAGCACGTGCCCAAGTGGTGAAAGCGTTAGGTAGCCCAGAAATGTCTAACAAAAATGCACAATCTGCAAAATCAAATCATACGCCAACATTAGACGGGCTAGCGCGTGATTTAACAGTGATTGCGAAAGACGGCACATTGGATCCAGTTGTTGGACGTAACAAAGAAATTACGCGTGTGATTGAAGTGTTGAGCCGTCGTACGAAAAACAACCCGGTATTAATCGGTGAACCAGGTGTCGGTAAAACGGCAATTGCTGAAGGTTTAGCGCAAGCGATTGTGAACAACGAAGTACCAGAAACGTTGAAAGGCAAACGTGTCATGTCATTAGATATGGGTACGGTTGTCGCTGGTACGAAATATCGTGGTGAATTTGAAGAACGTTTGAAAAAAGTGATGGAAGAAATTCATCAGGCAGGTAATGTCATTCTGTTCATCGACGAAATGCATACGCTCATTGGTGCAGGTGGTGCAGAAGGTGCGATTGACGCGTCTAACATTTTAAAACCCGCGCTTGCACGTGGCGAATTACAATGTATCGGTGCGACAACGTTAGACGAATACCGTAAGCATATCGAAAAAGATGCGGCACTTGAGCGTCGTTTCCAACCTGTTCAAGTGGATGAGCCAAGTGTAGAAGATACCATTGCAATCTTAAAAGGCTTACGTGACCGTTATGAAGCGCACCACAGAATTAACATTTCTGATGAAGCAGTAGAAGCAGCGGCAAAATTAAGTGACCGTTACGTACAAGACCGTTTCTTACCGGATAAAGCGATTGACTTGATTGATGAAGCAAGTTCAAAAGTGCGTTTGAAGAGCCATACAACACCAACGAACTTAAAAGAAATTGAACAACAAATCGAGCAAGTGAAAAAAGAAAAAGATGCAGCGGTTCATGCACAAGAATTCGAAAATGCTGCCAACTTACGCGATAAACAAACAAAACTTGAAAAGCAATATGAAGAAGCGAAAAATGAATGGAAAAATCATCAAGGTGGTCAACATACGACGCTTGTTGCTGAAGACATTGCAGAAGTCATTGCAGGTTGGACAGGTATTCCGTTAACACGTTTGAATGAAACTGAGTCTGAGCGTTTACTCAACTTAGAAGACACATTGCATGAACGTGTCATCGGACAAAATGATGCTGTTACAGCCATTTCTAAAGCCGTGCGTCGTGCGCGTGCAGGCTTGAAAAATCCGAAACGTCCAATCGGTAGCTTCATCTTCTTAGGACCAACAGGTGTCGGTAAAACAGAACTTGCCCGTGCGTTAGCAGAAGCGATGTTCGGTGAAGAAGATGCGATGATTCGTGTCGACATGAGTGAGTTCATGGAGAAACATGCAGTGAGCCGTCTTGTTGGGGCGCCTCCTGGATATGTAGGTCACGATGATGGCGGTCAATTGACTGAAAAAGTACGTCGTAAACCTTACTCTGTCATCTTATTTGATGAGATTGAAAAAGCACATCCAGATGTCTTTAACATTCTTTTACAAGTGTTAGATGATGGTCATTTAACAGATACAAAAGGCCGTCGTGTTGATTTCAGAAATACAGTGATTATTATGACATCAAACGTCGGTGCACAAGAACTTCAAGACCAACGTTTTGCTGGTTTCGGTGGTAGCGTAGAAGGTCAAGACTACGAAACAATTCGCAAAACAATGATGAAAGAATTGAAAAATGCATTCCGTCCTGAATTCTTGAACCGTGTAGATGATACGATTGTCTTCCATAAACTCAATAAAGATGAATTGAAAGAAATCGTAACAATGATGGTCGGTAAATTAACAGGTCGTTTATCTGAACAAAACATTAATGTCCGTGTGACAGAAGCGGCGAAAGATAAAATTGCCGAAGAAGGTTATGATCCAGAGTACGGTGCACGTCCATTGATTCGTGCGATCCAAAAAACTGTGGAAGATAACTTGAGTGAATTGATTTTGGAAGGTAAAGAGTTAGAAGGTAAAAATGTCACTGTTGATTATGACGGTGAAACATTCCAATATGACATTCATGACCGTGAAGCGGAAGAAGAAGCAGAAGTAACAGAATCATAGAAAACCCATTAAAGCAGTGGTGGTGTACTCTTTTTGAGACACCGTCACTGCTTTTTTAATGGAATCAAACCATTGATAAGGTTTTTAAATGCGCGCAATTGCTATCATAGACTCACCTTAATTTGGTTTGGTTGAGGTGCTCACGTGAAGAAAGTCGAATTGGATTTTCGAGAGCAATACAGAAACATGTGCAACAAAGATTTCGTTATATTGCCCTCGCAAGGCTAACTGTGGAATGGGACATTAAGTCATCTCAACCCATATCCTTATTGACCGACTTATATCCATTATTGATGATAAAATCGCCGAAAAATAAGGGTGAATTGGACATCTCAATTGGATGTTATGGGTTGTTTTTATTACAAAAACTTGCCCTAAGTGACTGCATTTGATATAAGATTGCCAGAAGGCTGAGACTCCTGAGAGATCAGCTGGTCCGGAAAATCCACTAACGCCTCAACAAATGTAACAGTTTAATCAAGCGTTAGTTAGTTGAAGGACCAGCCTCTAGGAACGCGAAGCCATGAAGGCAATCAAAAACACAATTCATAGCGAAAGGGCAAGTTAAACAACATAATGCGTCAATAGTGCCAAAAGACCAAAGTGCACACGAGATGTTGTCTTGTTTCTAAATAAAGTTAATCAATCATTACACAATTCTTAACAAATGATTAATATTGCAATTTAAGGTGCATAATACATTGTTTTTTCAGTAAAGTAGGAGTATTATAAAAATATAAAGATAATGAAATGAGGCGTTATCTTATGAAATTCAAAGAAAATAAAAAAGCATTTATTATTTTAGGCGCCTTGATTGTTGGATTGTTATACAGTTTCCTTTTTGTTTTTTAAATTTTGAAAAGGGGTGGTTACAATGTTAGCAAACGAATTACAAATCAAAAAATTGAATACTGAAGACTTTTTATCAAGTGAACAAATGAACTGGACAGTAACACTTTGTTGTTGCCCTTGTTGCTGTTGTTGTTAAAGTATAGGTTTTAAAGGAATTGAAGTTAATCATCACTTCAATTCCTTTTTTTAAAAATGGGAGGAACACATCATGAGAACGAACATCGATTACGTTTTTAAAGATAAAAAGATATACATCAAAAATGATGAACAGATTTATGAATTGAGCGGCATCTCTCGAGAGACCTTTATGAAAATATGGGACGAGATCAAGGAAGGCTATCTCCATTGCGATGAACAAGATGTGGTGAAGAAAAAAATAATAGAATTTCTCAAAACGATTCACGCATTTGAAAATGTCCATGACACCGCATCCTTTTTAGCGATGATCGGACTGAAAATGGAACAACAACCGATGGAGAAACATGTCATTGGCATTTGCGGAGATGCTGATTTAGTTGAACAGTATATTCAAAGTATACCTTCACAAAATATAGTGAATTTAAATGAAAAAGCGACGGATGATTACGATATTGGATTAATTGTAGTAAGAAAATTCAACAGAAAAAGTATCAAACACTATAATGAAATGATGTTTCACAAAGGAATTCCCTACAATAGCATCACGTTTGACAATGTTTCTTTCGAGATCACTTATACCATCCCCAAAGAAACAAGCTGTTTGAATTGCAAGCGATTACGAGAAACTGAAAATAATGTTTATGGCGATGTTTTTTCACTATTTAATGACTCATCTCATACAAGTAAAGAATATGTACCAGAAGAAACCATTCAATTGGCATACAGTTTTGTGAAAGTACACATGTTAAAAGAAGCGATGCAAATGAATGGATTGAGTGTTGAAAATGAACTGATTCAAACTGTGTATGCCTATTCTCTATTAAATGATGGATGGCGTACACACAATTTATTCAAGCACCCCCAATGTGAGTTGTGTTTCCCTCCAACAGTCAACAGACAGATTTTTGAGGTGAGCCTATGACAGTGAAATTAAATGCACAAGCTTTTGTTGACGAAAAATATGGCATTATCAAGAACATATATGACTTGCCGACGTATTACGGGCTGCCTAGAGTTTATGTGAAAATGGCCTTTGGGGGTCAGTATAATACGGCAGGTTTTAATGCAAGTGGTGCTGGAATCACAGAAGCGCAGGCTGAAAATTCGGCAGTAGGTGAGTATATCGAGCGCTATTCTTGCTTGCACCCGAATCGTGTCACGTCAGTCAGTGAAGAGATAGAAAAAATCGACCCACAAACCATCAATCCGTCTGCCAGTGCATACCTGGATGATTATCAGTGGATTCACGGCTATGACTTGATTCAAAAAAGAACGGTTGCGCTCCCATTAGATGCGGTGTACCTCACTTATAGAAGTAATGGGACGCAAAGTTGGATGACGACAGCGACTGGTGCGGCATGTGGTCCGAACTTAAAAGCATGTTTCTGGAAAGGTGTTGCAGAAATTTTTGAAAGAGATGCCTTCCAATATGTTTGGAGAAGACAACTGGCCTGTGAGGAAATCGGTATCCATGATCATAGCGAATTAAGCCGTTATTTTGAACGTTATATCCAGTCTGAAAATATTCAGTTTAAGCTCTATAAATTGGATATGGATTGGGATGTGCCGGCTGTTTTTGGCGTTGCTATTTTCCAGAATCAAGGATGTGTCGTCGCAGCAAGTGTGAGACCGACATGGATTGAGGCTTGTAAAAAAACTTTGTTGGAACTTGCCCAAAGTATTGTCGGATATGCTGCCATTATTTTTAATGAATCAGAAAACATTGAGATTGATAGTTATGATGATGTGAAAGAATATCAGGACCATTCTCTGTTGTATTTCAATGATAATATGGTGCAACATTTGTCATTTCTTGATGGTTATCAGCAGATTTTCAGAATTCCTGAAAACGAGACACAACCCAATGACGATGAGGCGATGGCGTTATTTATAGAAAAAATACAATCTATCGGTAAGGAAGTCTACTTTGTCGATGTGACGTCTGAAGAGATAAAAAATACGGATTGGAAAGTAGGTAAAACGATTATACCTGGCATGCTGGATATCGAGCCGCATTTTATTAAACATTTGAAAAGTCAACGTCTCGATGAAGCGGATGCACATCTGATTCAAATGAAAAAGAGACAGCCCCATGAGCTGCAAAATAGTCAACCGGTTGTCCCACATCCATTCCCATAAAAATTATAAGGAGTATGCCATGGAAAATTTTAAATCTATGATGATGAGTAATGAATATGCGCATCGATTAAGTTCAAAATGTGTATTGAGTCAGACGTATCATCAAAACACGAAGCATAGTCATCAGTATTTGATGCGAAATATGTATCAATCTAGAGTGTTGTTAAATAGTCCTAATTTTCTTAAAGCCACTCAAAAACCAGAACGCTATTTTCCAACACAACAACGGTTCAGATTGAATGCACATTCGACCTGTTTGTTAACGGAATACTTAGATAAGAGACGATCACAAGTACTTAACCCAGATAAAGATGCGTTTATTGATTTAAATGTCATTTCAGATTTGTTTTGGGCGGCTTATGGACAAAATAGTCAAAATAAGCGGGTCGTACCGTCAGCGGGCGCGTTATACCCGTTAGAGATATATGGCATTGTCTTTAATGATTACGAAAATTTAAAAAAAGGGCTGTATCATTACAATCCTTCGACACACGCGCTCAGTTTACTAGATAATCGTGCACATGTTTTTGATATTTCCAAGTATATTTTGCGGTATCAAAATATGGAGCATCCTTCCATTATATTTTTTATTACAGCCGTTTTTTCAAGAGCCACTTTTAAGTATGACGACAGAGCATACAGATACATTTTGCTAGAAGCAGGCGCTGTGGCTCAAAATATTGCGCTTATGGCGACACATTATAATTTAGTGAGTACGTCTATTGGCGGAACGGACGACTTTAAAGTAGAAGAAATGCTAAAAATTGACGGTCATCATGAGAGTATCGTGGACTGTGTATTTATTACAAAAGATAGAGAGGCGGTTTTATGATGAAGGAAATCATGTATTTTAAAAGAGAAACTGAAGTAAAGGGAATCGCGTTGTTTCTTCGACCAGCTGAACCAATGAACAGTGAATTCGCGCATGTTCTGGAACATGTTTTAACGACAAGATTGAAAAACGACAATTTTCATATTATCAATGCACATGCGACTGAAGATTACATCAAAATCACGTTGGAACACCACTTTGATATCCATCGCTTTAAGCCAATGGAATATTTATATGCATTGAATCAACAAGAATTGAATAGAGCGTTGAGTGAGATTAAACAAGAGCAATCCCTTGAAAATAAGGAAATCAAAACACTTATGCATCAAATAAGAGGGGAACAGGATACAACAGCGGACCAAAGTTTGGCACATTACAACGCAGTGCTGCAACATACAAAGGACACGTTCTCTTTCATCCTCATCAATAATGAGCTACAAAGCGACGAGAGATATGATGGTTTTTCAAAAAATGAAATGCGTGAAAACGAGAAACAGCAGCTGATTGCGAACAGTGGCACGCTATCACACAATAAAGTGGAATTTTTCTATAAATACGTGAACATACCAGTGCATACAATCCAAAAAGCATCTACCATTTATTACATTCAAAAATTAATCGATTTCATGAATAAGAAATTGGCAAGCTTAAGAAGTGAAGGTATCTATTACAGTATTGCATTTCCTCTATACAGTAGAAATCAAATTGAACTGTTTATATTGATTTCTTTTACTCAAGACGTGAAGCGCGATTTTAATTTAGAAATTGAAAAAATGTTATCGGCATATGATATTCATCATTTGATTGATATTAATGACGGAGAAAAAGTATATCCATACAAAGAGAATCTATCAGTGATTTATCTTTCTCCTAAATTTTTACTGAATTCCGTCCCTCCAGTAACAGAAGAATCTATTGAAATCACGCAACAAATCATTGAAAAGATGAGCCAATAAGGAGTTCGAATATGATGCAAAATATTTTTGAGATGAACCATGTGAGTCGCCATTTTGGAAAAAACAAAGTGTTAGATGATGTTGATTTTTCGGTAAAAAAAGGCGAGATTGTGGGACTTTTAGGGTTGAATGGCCAAGGTAAATCCACGCTCATCAAAATTTTGCTTGGTATTCTTAAGCAAAGTTCAGGGACAGTAACGAGAAATATTGAATTCAAACAACGATGCGGTGTCGTGTTACAAGAAGTGGCCATGCCTGAAAAAATGAAAGTGAAGGAATGGTTGGAACTATTGAAAAATGACGCGATGTATCCACAAGACCCGGATGACGTATTAAAAGAAGTCGATTTAGTTAATGTCAAAAATCAATATTGCACACGTTTATCAGGAGGACAAAAGAGACGATTACAATATGCTGCAGCTTTAATGAATAGTCCTGAATTTTTAGTGCTTGATGAACCTACGATAGGGATGGATGTTGCTTCAAAAGAGTTGTTTTGGGCGCATATGCGTTCGGAAGCTGAAGCAGAAAAAATAAGCGTGTTGTTGATTAGCCATGATTTAGAGGAAATAGCAGCATTCGCAACAAGAATTGTGATGCTTCATGAAGGTCAAATGGTGTTGAATGAGGAGGCACGCCATTTATTCAATGCTTCAGACCATAAAGGTGACAAATTGAAGAAAATTTTTAAGGAGAAAGTTGGATATGAAAAAAGCTAACTCATTTCTATACTTAACGCGATTAAACACGCAAAGAATATTTAGAGACTTCAAGTACGTCTTATTAATCATCGCATTACCCATGTTTTTTTATATCATCTATTCTGAAATTTTCCCACAAAATGCAGCTGTCAATGGTATCAGTTGGAAGGAATATTCGCTTATTCCACTCATCTGTTTTGGCATAATGGGGAACGCGATTAATCTATTAGGGACAAAGGTAGCGAATGAGAAAAGTGATAACTGGTATGCCTATCTGAAGGTGTCTGTGATCAATCCGAATGCGTATATGATGAGTTACTTATTTTCATATTTTCTCATCTCTTTCATCTTTTCTGTCGCCATGATTTTGTTAGGCTACTTTTATAACGACATTCATATCGCTTTCTATAAGCTTGCAGAAATCGTGATATTGTTGAATGTTTTCAGTTTTGCATTTTTGTTTTTAGCATTAATCATTGGCCAACTCGGTTCTGCCGCGCAACCCATAGGAACCATTGTATATTTACTGTTATCATTTCTAGGCGGATTATGGATTCCTGTTGATGCCATGCCGAAAAAAATGCAAACGTTTGCTGAAATCTTACCTTCGTATCGATATGGACATATTGGTTGGAGTATTTTAAGCGAGGGACGTATTCATATTGTGGACGTTGTGTATTTAATAGGTTACGCCATACTGTTCTTCATCATCTTTTTAGTGCTATCGAGGGTAAATGGTAAAAATCAATAAACGATTTAATGGCACGGGTGAAGCAGATTGGCTGCAATGTCCCGATGCTGTATTTAAAATAGGCACCAAAAATAGACGGTTACAAATGTTGTATAGCCTTTGCTATGTCAGATGTAACCGTCTTTTGTTTGGCTTTAGAGAGGAAAGTGCGTGCGCTATAGTTTATGACTACGTATGAGCGGGTTTTTGAGCTTTATTTTTCTTGCTTTGAGTTGCATAGGCTACATTTTTTCGAATTTGTTGTATATTATTTATAATTGGAAAGTGTGATTCTATGAGTGCGTCGATTTGAAGCACTTCAATGACAAAAGGCAACATTTGTCATAAATCTTTTTCAAGTATAAAATAAGGTGTGTTAAATGTAGAGACGGAGGTGTCTGAGTGGCAAAAACGAAAACAATTTTTGAATGTACGGCCTGTGGTTACCAATCACCTAAATGGATGGGAAAATGTCCGAACTGTGGTGCTTGGAATTCAATGGAAGAATCTTTTGAACAAAAAACTGCGAGTCCTAAACACGGTGTAAGAGCGCAAAATACGAGTTCGGCAAAAGTACAAAAGTTGAATGAAATTAAACAAGAACTTGCGCCTCGTATCCAAACAAATAGTGGTGAGTTGAACCGTGTGCTCGGTGGCGGTATTGTAGAAGGGTCACTCGTACTGATTGGTGGAGATCCAGGGATAGGGAAGTCGACATTGTTGCTACAAATGTGTGCGGCATTATCTCAAGAAAAAAAGGTGCTCTATATCACTGGGGAAGAATCGCTCAATCAAACAAAAATTAGAGCGGACCGTTTGGATGAAGATGCGAGCCAATTGAATGTGTTTGCAGAAACGGATTTAATGGTGATTCATGAAGTGGTGAAAAAGGTAGCGCCTGATTTGATTGTAGTGGACTCTATTCAAACGATTTATCACCCGGAAATTAGTTCGGCGCCTGGCTCTGTGTCGCAAGTTCGTGAAAGTACGCAAAGTTTGATGCATATCGCCAAGCAAATGAATGTTGCGACGTTTATCGTAGGTCATGTGACGAAAGAAGGCCAAATTGCAGGACCGCGTTTACTTGAACATATGGTGGATACAGTGTTGTATTTCGAAGGCGATGAACATCATGCGTATCGTATTTTAAGAGCGGTGAAAAACCGATTTGGCTCTACGAATGAAATGGGCATTTTCGAAATGAAGCAGTCAGGTTTAAAAAGTGTGCTCAATCCGTCAGAAATGTTTTTAGAAGAACGGACGACAAATGTTGCAGGTTCGACGATTGTCGCAACAATGGAAGGCACACGATCTCTGTTGATTGAAGTACAAGCGCTTGTGACACCGACGACGTTCAATAATCCAAGACGTATGGCGACAGGTATTGATCATAATCGCCTCAGTTTGTTGATGGCAGTGTTAGAGAAAAAAGAAGGCTATTTATTGCAACAACAAGATGCCTACATTAAAGTTGCAGGGGGCGTAAGGTTGTCTGAACCAGCAGTAGACTTAGGTATTGTCATTGCTACAGCTTCTAGTTTTAAAGACCAAGCCGTCGATGGCCTCGATTGTTATATTGGTGAGGTGGGCTTGACTGGTGAGGTCCGTCGTGTTTCAAGAATTGAGCAACGTGTGCAAGAAGCAGCAAAACTAGGCTTCAAGCGTGTGATTATCCCTAAAAACAATATAGGTGGATGGCAATTTCCAGAAGGTATTGAAGTGATAGGTGTGACTTCTGTAAATGAAGCATTGAAATACGCATTAAAAAAATAGAAAGGAGGGATGATAGAGATGAACTTTATTAAATTATTAGTGATTTTGTCTTATATTATTATCGGTAGTGTGTTAGGCATCCTCTTAATCCCTGCTGTCATGATTGATTTTAATGTCAGTCACCCTCCAATGTTAGAGAATAGTTACGCGACATCGTTAATCGGCATTGCCATTATGTTTTTGTTGTTTGGTTGGTTTATTCCCCGTATTGCATATGCGATGAAAGACTTAGAACAATTCATTTTAGGCTATAGTGCTATTGAAATCATCTTCGCTACGATTGGCTTGTTTATGGGGTTGCTCATATCGGTCATGATTTCCTTTATCCTTGAATTTATTGGGACAGATTTGATTAATCGTATCGTCCCTATCTTACTTACATTAAGTTTAAGTTATCTCGGTTTCCAATTTGGTCTGAAAAAGCGTGATGAAATGCTGTTGTTTTTACCAGAAAACATGGCACGTTCGATGGCGATTAATGCCCGCAATGCTGTGCCGAAAATTATCGATACGAGTGCAATTATTGATGGCCGTATTTTAAAAATTATGGAAGCGGGATTTATTGATGGTGAAATTCTTATCCCTCAAGGTGTCATTAATGAACTACAAGTGGTTGCAGATGCAAATGATAGCATTAAACGTGACAAAGGGCGACGTGGTTTGGAAATTTTGAATGCAATTCATCTATCGAAGCATCCGACGCGTATTATTCACCCACAGCGTACGCATCAAGACATTGATGATTTAATTGTGAGACTTGCGCAACATTATCGCGCGCACGTGATTACGACGGATTATAATTTGAACAAAGTATGTAGTATTCAGGGCATCAAAGTGTTAAATGTGAATGATTTATCTGATGCGATTCGACCTGAAGTGCATCAAGGTGATCGTTTTGATTTGATGATTACAAAAGTTGGGAAAGAACCAGGTCAAGGTGTCGGTTATTTTGATGATGGCACAATGGTAGTCGTGGATGATGCGAAACAATATGTGAATCAAATCATTACACTTGAAGTGATCAGCATGTTACAAACTGCATCCGGTCGAATTATTTTTGCGAAGAAGGTGGAAGCATAAATGTCAAGTTATCACGTGATTATACCAGCTGCAGGAACAGGCAGTCGCATGGGGCGTCCCTATAATAAATTGTTCATTGAAATTGCGGGGCGTCATGTATTAGCGCATACCCTTGCCGTTTTTCAATCCGATGTCCAATGTGAAGGGATTCATTTAGCGATACACGAGAGAGATCGGGAACAGCTTGAAATATTGACAGCGCCATTTTCAAAAGTAAAAAATCTAATTGTTGGTGGAGACACACGTCAAGATAGTATTCATCAAGTACTTCAAAACGTTGACTTTACAAATGATGAGATTATTCTCGTACATGATGGCGCGCGTCCATTCGTAACGCATGACACCGTTCATGAAGTAACGGCTGCTATTCAAACATATGGGGCCGCGATTGTCGGTGTGAAGGCGAAAGATACGATTAAACGCGTGTCCGACCAATTTGTCACAGAAACATTGGATCGTGCGACATTATGGCAAGTGCAGACGCCTCAAGGTGCGACATTTGAACGCCTTGCTTCAGCCTATGACCATGCCAAAGCGCAACAGATGATGGGGACGGATGATGCCTCATTAATCGAAGCGAATGGTCAACGCATTTATATGGTTGAAGGCGATTATGATAATATTAAATTAACGACGGAAGAAGATTTAACATACGCAGAAGCAATTTTAGAAAAAAGGAGTCGACATCATCATGTTTAGAGTTGGATTAGGATACGATGTGCACGCATTTGATGCGACACGCCCTTTAATTATTGGCGGGATTGAAGTGCCACACACGCATGGTTTGAAAGGACATAGTGATGCGGATGTATTACTACATGCGATTACTGATGCAATGTTAGGGGCATGTGCATTAGGTGATATTGGTAAACTATTTCCAGATACAGATCCACAGTTTAAAGATGCAGATTCAAAAAAGTTATTAACAGAAGCGTACGCAGAAGTTCAAAAAGAAGGTTATGTCATTAATAACGTTGATGCGACGATTATTGCAGAAAAGCCTAAATTCCGTCCATACATCGATCAAATGCGCGAAGTCATTGCAGGGCTTTTTGCTATCGATGTGAAGCGCGTGAATGTAAAAGCGACGACGAGCGAAAAGTTAGGTTTTACAGGACGTCAAGAAGGGATTGCCGCTCAAGCGATTGTGTCGTTATCGGCAACAACACCGTCTCAACTGTGATATGCATAAATGCGTATGACATGCTATAATATAACAATTGAACAATGAAACAGGAGTGAACGAAATGAGTAACCGAGTGAGAGTAAGATATGCGCCAAGTCCAACAGGCTACTTGCATATTGGTAACGCACGTACGGCATTATTTAACTATTTATTTGCGAAACATTATGATGGTGATTTTGTCATTCGTATTGAAGATACAGATTCTAAACGTAACTTAGCGGACGGTGAATCGTCACAGTTCGATAATTTGAAATGGCTAGGTCTAGATTGGGACGAATCTGTAGATAAAGACAAAGGCTATGGCCCTTATCGTCAATCAGAACGTGGCGAAATCTATCAACCATTAGTTGAGCAATTATTAGCAGAAGATAAAGCGTACAAATGTTATATGACTGAAGAAGAGTTAGAGGCAGAACGTCAGGAACAAATTGCACGTGGTGAGATGCCACGTTACGGTGGAAAACATGCGCACTTGACGGAAGAAGAACGTCAACAGTTTGAAGCGGAAGGACGTAAACCAGCGATTCGTTTCCGTGTGCCACAAAACAAAACATATACGTTCGATGATATGGTCAAAGGGCCTGTGTCATTCGAATCGGACAACTTCGGCGACTGGGTGATCGTGAAAAAAGATGGTGTGCCAACGTATAACTTTGCAGTTGCAGTGGATGATCATTATATGGAGATCTCTGATGTGATTCGTGGTGACGACCACATTTCGAACACACCGAAACAATTAATGATTTACGAAACGTTTGGTTGGGAACCACCACGTTTTGCGCATATGACTTTAATCGTCAATGAACAACGTAAAAAGTTAAGTAAACGTGACGGCCAAATTTTACAATTTATCGAGCAATATCGCGATTTAGGTTATTTACCAGAGGCATTATTTAACTTTATCGCATTGTTAGGTTGGTCTCCAGAAGGTGAAGAAGAGATTTTCTCTAAAGACGAGTTCATCAACATCTTTACTGAAAAGCGTTTATCGAAATCACCAGCATTTTTCGATAAACAAAAATTAGAGTGGATTAACAACCAATATATGAAAGAAAAAGATGCGGAAACGGTATTTGAAATGACATTACCACATATGATTAAAGCAGGTTTATTACCTGAATCACCATCAGAAGCGGAGTTAGATTGGGGCCGCAAATTGGTTGCACTTTATCAAGAACAAATGAGTTATGCGGGCGAAATTGTACCGCTATCAGAATTATTCTTCCGTGATGAAAAAGAGTTAGATGAAGCATCACAAGAAGTGTTGAACGGTGAACAAGTGCCACAATTGATGACAGCATTGTACGGTAAGTTAGAAGCTTTGGAAAACTTTGAAGCTGCTGAAATTAAAAAGATCATCAAAGAAGTGCAAAAAGAAACAGGCATTAAAGGAAAACAATTATTTATGCCGATTCGTGTAGCAGTTACAGGCCAAATGCATGGACCTGAGTTGCCAAATACAATGGAAGTATTAGGTAAGGATAAAGTGCTTCGTCGCATTCAAACCTTATTATAAAAAAGTGTGTGTGCGATTTTCATACTTGATATCGTTTTAAAAATCGACTACTATTAAAGTGGATTTGAATAGAATAAAGGACAAGTAGACAAATGGCGTGTCAATCAGAGAATGTACGGTTGGTGAGAGTACATCGCAAAATTTGTTGAATGCACCTTTAGGATACGAATTGAATAACCAATTGAGTGAGTATATGCATCAACAGTTTCAGCTTTGAACATATACTAATAAGAGTGGAACCGTGCACATTTCGCACCTCTGACATATTTCATGTTGGAGGTGCTTTTTTCAATGCACACCATCTTTTTATGAGGACAATGAAGCTAGGGGTGGGTTGTCCGAGAAAGTTGTTTTTCACTTAGATTACAAAAATAATGATTGTCATGCTGTTTGAAGGAGGGGTTAAAGTGTTCCGACGTATGATGGATGATGTCAAAATGGTATTTGAACAAGATCCAGCAGCACGCTCAACGATAGAAGTCATTACAACATATGCAGGTTTACATGCGGTTTGGAGTCATTTGATTGCACACCGTTTATATCAAAAGAAACGTTATGTACTTGCGAGAGCGATTTCTCAAGCTTCTCGATTTTTTACAGGCATTGAAATTCATCCAGGTGCTAAAATTGGTCGCCGCTTATTTATTGACCATGGTATGGGGGTGGTCATCGGTGAAACATGTACCATTGGTGATAATGTGACGATATATCAAGGTGTGACATTAGGTGGGACTGGTAAAGAAAAAGGGAAGCGCCATCCTGATATTGGTGATAATGTCCTCATCGCAGCGGGATCCAAAGTATTAGGTAACATTAAGGTGCATTCCAATGTCAATATCGGTGCCAATTCGGTCGTACTTCAAGATGTTCCGAGCTATTCTACTGTTGTAGGTATCCCAGGACGCATCGTGAAGCAAGATGGTAGACGTATCGGTAAGACATTTGATCATCTCAACTTACCGGACCCTATTTATGAACAACTTAAACAACTTGAACGACAACTTGAACAAACTAAAAATGGAGAGATCAAAGATGATTACATTATATAATACGTTAACACGTCAAAAAGAAGTGTTTCAGCCTATCGAACCCGGAAAAGTGAAGATGTATGTGTGTGGTCCAACGGTGTATAACTACATTCATATCGGAAACGCACGCCCAGCGATTAATTATGACGTGGTCCGCCGTTACTTTGAATATAAGGGCTATGAAGTGAATTACGTGTCTAACTTTACAGATGTGGATGATAAATTGATTAAACGTTCACAAGAGTTAGGTGAAACAGTACCAGAGATTGCGGACCGTTTCATTCAAGCCTTTTATGAGGATACAGAAGCCCTTAACGTTAAAAAAGCGACATCCAACCCACGCGTGATGGACCATATGGATGACATTATTAAATTTATTAAAAATTTAGTTGATGAAGGTTATGCATATGAAAGTGGTGGCGATGTTTATTTCAGAACACGCAAATTTGAAGATTATGGTAAATTAAGCCATCAGTCGATTGATGATTTGAAAGTCGGTGCCCGTATTGAGCAAGGTGAAAATAAAGAAGATGCGTTAGACTTCACACTTTGGAAAAAGGCGAAACCCGGCGAAATCAGTTGGAACAGTCCATTTGGTGAAGGGCGTCCAGGCTGGCATATCGAATGTTCGGTCATGGCTTTTGAAAAGTTAGGCCCAACAATCGATATTCATGCGGGGGGAAGCGACCTACAATTCCCGCACCATGAAAACGAGATTGCACAGTCAGAAGCACACAACCATGAGACATTTGCGAACTATTGGATGCATAACGGTTTCATCAATATCGATAATAAAAAAATGAGTAAATCGTTAGGAAACTTTATTTTAGTGCACGACATTATTAAAGAAGTAGATCCCGATGTGTTACGCTTCTTCATGATTAGTGTGCACTATCGAAGCCCAATCAACTACAATTTAGAGCTTGTAGAAGCGGCGAGAAGTGGGTTAGAGCGTATTCGTAACAGCTATCAAGCATTGAAAGAACGTGAAGCTGTCGCGACAGATTTAACAGATGACGACGCAATGTTAACGCAAATTGATGCGATTTTGACACAGTTTGAAACGGTGATGGATGATGACTTCAACACAGCAAACGCGATTACAGCTTGGTATGATTTAGTGAAGCTTGCGAATAAATATTTGTTAGAAGATAATACATCGACAAAAGTTATCCAACGTTTTAAAGAAGTGTTCGCAATCTTTAGTGATGTATTGGGTGTACCGTTAACTTCGAACAAAGAGGAAGGTTTACTCGACGAAGAAATTGAACAACTGATTGAAGAACGTAATGAAGCGCGTAAAGCGAAAGATTACGCACGTGCTGACGAAATTCGTGATCAATTAAAAGCACAAAACATCATTTTAGAAGATACGCCACAAGGTGTGAGATATAAACGTGGATAAGTCAACAAATGCCAAACTACTCAATCCGCTATCGCTCGCTTATGTCGGGGATGCGGTGCTTGACCAATATGTCCGTACTTATATTATTTTAAAGCTTCAAAGTAAACCGAATCGTCTGCACCAAGAGGCTAAAAGATTTGTATCAGCTAAAAGCCAGGCGGTGACACTGGAACATTTAATCGCGCAAGATTGGTTTAATGAAGAGGAGCTTGCGATTGTGAAGCGTGGACGGAATGCGAAAAGCTACACGAAAGCGAAAAATACAGATGTCCAGACTTATCGGAAAAGTTCAGGTTTAGAAGCGGTCATTGGATTTTTATATTTAGAGCACCAAGAAGAAAGATTGGAAGCATTGTTAAAAATGATTGTTGAAAATGTTGAAGAAAGGCGTTGAAATCCATGGACTCGGAAATTATTGTGGGGCGTCATGCAGTGAGAGAAGCAGTCGTGTCTGGGCATACGATTAATAAAATCTTAATTCAAGAAGGGATTAAGAAGCAGCAAATTGAAGAAATTTTAAAAGCTGCGAAATCATCAAAACTCGTGGTCCAAACGGTCCCAAAATCAAAATTAGATCAACTTGCGAATGCACCTCATCAAGGTGTTGCGGCATTCGTTGCACCATATGAATATGCAGATTTGAATCAATTTTTAACAGAACAAGCGCAAAAAGAAAGCTTGTCAACCGTGCTGATTTTAGATGGTTTAGAAGATCCACACAACTTAGGTTCAATTTTAAGAACAGCTGATGCGACAGGCGTGGATGGGATTATTATTCCTAAGCGTCGTTCGGTCAGTTTGACGCAAACAGTGGCGAAAGCTTCAACAGGTGCGATTCAGCATGTGCCTGTGATTCGCGTGACGAACTTGTCACAAACGATGGATGTGTTGAAAGATAAAGGTTATTGGATTGCAGGTGCAGAAGCGAGCAATGCGACAGACTACCGCCAAATGCAAGCGGATATGCCGTTAGCCATTGTTATCGGCAGTGAGGGCCAAGGGATGAGTCGGGTTGTGAAAGAGAAATGCGACTTTTATATTAAAATTCCTATGGTCGGTCATGTGAACAGTTTAAATGCGTCGGTCGCAGCGAGTTTGATGATGTATGAAGTATTTCGTCAGCGTCATCCTATCGGCGGTGACAAATAAATGATGAAGGACTATTACGTAATCATAGATGGATATAACATGATTGGTCAGTCCCAAACATTGAGTCGTGTCGCTAGAGAAAGTCTAGAAGAAGCGAGAGAACAATTGCTTATCGAAATTTCCAACTATAGTGCAGTGACAAAAGGTAAAATTGTCTGTGTGTTTGATGCTTATGATCGTGGCACCCCGCAATCTGAGTATGAGTATCATGGGGTACATGTCGTATTTACCAAAGAGCACGAAACAGCAGATAGTTTTATCGAGCGCTATGTCTATAATATTTATAATAAACATACGACCCATATTACAGTAGTGACGAGTGATATGAGTGAGCAACATGCTATTTTTGGTACAGGTGCTTACCGTTTATCCTCACGTGAAATGTGGCGCCATTTAAAAGAGAATAAAGACAGTGTGACCAAATCAATGGATGAATTTGGTGAAATGAAGCCACGTACACGTATTCAACTGTCAGAAGAGTTGCTTTCTGAATTTGAAAAAATAAGACGTGGCGAGTCTCAAGACTAATCCTTTTGCAAGTTGTAGATCAACACCTTTGACAGATATGATAAGACATCATTGATCGAAGGTGAGGGAAAGTTTCATGGCACAAAGCCCTAATCCAAACGAAATTGTTTCAGAAACGATACAACATGTGCAACAGCAACAACCCGAAGCGATTGAAAAATTGGTTCATTATGTGGAGTGTATCGCACGAAAAAGCTTTGATGATTTTAGTGTGGCGCAAGCAGATTGTGATGATTTAGTGCAAGACGTTGTCATCGCAATTTATCAAAAAATACAAAGCGAGGAATTTTATTTCGGTATTCCATTCGAGCATTACATTAACCGTACGATTCATCGGCGTAAACTCGATTATCGACGCAAAAAGCTGACGCATCAACGCATTTTTGAAAATTATGTCGATGGGTATGCAGTCGGTTATCGAACACAGCTAGCCGAGCAACAACGACATAGTCACGAATATCTTCATTATATTCAAGATACATTGCAACAGACGCTTCAACAGTTGAGTTCTTTTGAAATGCATGTGCTAGATTATCTCATTGCAGAATGGCGGCCTGCAGAAATTGCACGTGAATTGAATGTTTCAGATAAGAAAGTTTATAATGCGCTTTACCGAATTCGCCAAAAATTGAAAAGTCTTGTCACGTAAGAAAGTGGTTTGACAATTGAATATAAACTTATGTATAGTAAACTGGTATTATAGAAGCAAGGTGAGAGATGTTGAAAAAAGTGCCGTTAAATTGCGAAAAATGTGGCAATCGAAACTATCACGTACCGAAATCGCCGAACGTGACAGAACGATTAATACTGAAAAAGTTTTGTGCGAAATGTAATACGCATACACTTCATAAAGAATCCAAATAATTGGAGGGAAATTGATTATGCCGAAAAAAGAAAGCTTTTTCCAAGGCGTTAAATCTGAAATGGAAAAAACAAGTTGGCCAACAGGTCCAGAGCTTGTTAAGTATACAGCCATTGTAGTCATGACCGTATTGTTCTTCTTGTTGTTTTTCTGGGGTTTAGATATCGGAATTGGTCAGTTAATTGAAATGATAAAATAGGAATGAGGAGTTGTCAGCATGTCTGAAGAGCTAGGTGCAAAACGTTGGTATGCAGTACATACCTACTCTGGTTACGAAAACAAAGTTAAAAAGAATTTAGAAAAACGTGTCGAATCAATGAATATGACAGAGCAAATCTTTAGAGTCGTCATTCCAGAAGAGGAAGAAACACAAGTTAAAGATGGTAAAGCGAAAAAACAAATGAAAAAGACATTCCCAGGATATGTCTTAGTTGAACTTGTGATGACTGATGAATCTTGGTATGTTGTTAGAAATACACCGGGGGTAACAGGTTTTGTAGGATCTGCAGGCGCAGGTTCAAAGCCGAACCCATTACTACCAGATGAAATGCGTTTTATCCTTAAGCAAATGGGAATGAACGAAAAATCTATCGATGTAGAAGTTGAATTAGGTGAACAAGTGCGTATTACATCTGGACCGTTCGCAAGCCAAGTGGGTGAAATCCACGAAATTGAAGCAGATAAGTTTAAATTGACGGTGCTTGTAGACATGTTTGGAAGAGAGACACCAGTAGAAGTCGAATTCGATCAAATCGAAAAACTTTAATTGCAGTATAAAATGTTACAAAAAATGTGTTGTATTAAGTTAACGCAAATGTTATAATAACGAGGTCGCGCATTCAGAGCGCTACATTTCGTCACGAAATGTTAAGAGTGGGAGGGCAAAAATGAGCCCTGTGACCACATCACGATATCAAGGAGGTGCACATCGTGGCTAAAAAAGTAGAAAAAGTAGTTAAGTTACAAATTCCAGCAGGTAAAGCAAACCCAGCACCACCAGTTGGTCCTGCATTAGGTCAAGCCGGTGTGAACATTATGGCTTTCACAAAGGAATTTAACGCACGTACACAAGAACAAGTGGGTTTAATTATTCCGGTTGAAATTTATGTATATGAAGACCGTTCATTTACATTCATTACAAAAACACCACCTGCAGCAGTTTTACTTAAAAAAGCAGCAGGTATTGAAAAAGGTTCTGGTGAACCAAACAAAAACAAAGTTGCAACTGTAACTAAAGATCAAGTACGTGAAATTGCTAACACTAAAATGCCTGACTTAAACGCTGCTGACGAAGAAGCAGCTATGCGTATCGTTGAAGGTACTGCACGTAGTATGGGTATTGTTGTTGAGTAATTATCAACATATTGACAATTAACAAAATGATACGATAAATTTTCGAAAACGAACGCAGGTAGGCCTACGATTAATGACATATTTCATCATTCTATGCGTATTGACGCAAAGGGCTATCTGCGCTCAACTTGCTATTAAGGCAAGTTAACGTGGGAGGACATTCCGATAAAACCACTAAAGGAGGACAAAAAATGGCTAAAAAAGGTAAAAAGTATCAAGAAGCTTTAAATAAAGTTGATCGCCAAGCGCTTTACACTGTAGAAGAAGCAATTCGTTTAGCTCAAGAAACGTCTATCGCTAACTTCGATGCATCAGTAGAAGTTGCATTCCGTTTAGGTATCGATACACGTAAAAACGATCAACAAATCCGTGGTGCAGTTGTATTACCACACGGAACTGGTAAAACACAACGTGTATTAGTATTCGCTAAAGGTGATAAAATTGCTGAAGCAGAAGCAGCAGGTGCTGACTATGTAGGCGATGCTGAATACGTAAACAAAATCCAACAAGGTTGGTTCGACTTTGATGTTGTTGTTGCAACACCAGACATGATGGGTGAAGTTGGTAAATTAGGTCGTGTATTAGGACCTAAAGGTTTAATGCCAAACCCTAAAACTGGTACAGTAACAATGGACGTTAAAAAAGCTGTTGAAGAAATCAAAGCTGGTAAAGTTGAATACCGTGCTGAAAAAGCAGGTATCGTTCACGCTTCTATCGGTAAAGTTTCATTCGAAACTGAAAAATTAGTTGAAAACTTCAAAACTTTACAAGATGTGTTAACAAAAGCGAAACCATCTTCTGCTAAAGGTACTTATTTCAAATCTGTTGCAGTAACAACTACAATGGGTCCTGGTATCAAAGTAGATACTGCGACTTTCAAACTATAAATTCAATGCGCACTTAATGATTGACACTTCGTTTGATCATTAAGTGCATCATAAAATAGAAAAAAGGTTGACGAATGACACGAAAACCTTTATATTAAATTCTGTTGAATATTTTACCTAAGACAGTAGGAGTTCGAGAAAGAACTTAAAAACAACATCCTACCGAGGCTAAAATGGACTTGAACGTTAACGCATTCAAGCACTTTTTGCCGTGGGTAAAAAGTGTTTTTTTAATTTAAGTGAACACTTAATTATTAAAGCACCCAAAACTTATCTATGGAGGTGTCAAAATGTCTGGAATCATCGAAGCGAAAAAACAACAAGTTGATATCATTGCTGATCAACTTAAAAGTTCTGTTTCTACAGTAGTTGTTGACTACCGTGGTTTAACAGTAGCAGAAGTAACAGAATTACGTAAGCAATTACGTGAAGCAAATGTTCAGTACAAAGTGTACAAAAACACAATGTTACGTCGTGCAGCTGAGAAAGCTGGTATTGAAGGCTTAGACGAGTTCTTAACTGGTCCTACAGCAGTCGCATTCACAACTGAAGATGTGGTTGCACCAGCTAAAGTTATCGCTGGATTCGCTAAAGAACACGAAGCTTTAGAAATCAAATCAGGTATCATGGAAGGTAGTGTCATCACTGCTGATGAAGTGAAAACTGTTGGTTCATTACCATCACACGAAGGTCTTGTATCTATGCTTCTTTCTGTATTACAAGCACCAATGCGCAACTTCGCTTATGCGGTTAAAGCTGTTGGCGAAAGCAAAGAAGAGAACGCAGAATAATTAATCAATTAAAAATTAATCAATTGGAGGAAAATAAACATGGCTAATCAAGAGCAAATCATTGAAGCAATTAAAGAAATGTCAGTTTTAGAATTAAACGACTTAGTAAAAGCAATTGAAGAAGAATTTGGTGTAACTGCAGCAGCACCAGTTGCAGTAGCAGGTGCAGCAGGCGGAGACGCAGCAGCAGAAAAAACTGAATTCGACGTTGAATTAACTTCAGCTGGATCATCAAAAATCAAAGTTGTTAAAGCAGTTAAAGAAGCAACTGGTTTAGGCTTAAAAGACGCTAAAGAATTAGTTGACGGTGCACCAAGCATCATCAAAGAAGCTATGCCTAAAGAAGAAGCAGAAAAACTTAAAGAACAATTAGAAGAAGTTGGCGCTTCAGTAGAATTAAAATAATTCATTGATAAGTGAAAAACCCGCTATTTACGCAATAGCGGGTTTTTGAATATTAAACGATAAAGAGGTGCAACACCTATGAGTCATTACTATGATGCACATCCTGATGCAGCAACAGACGAAAAGGAAATTACATACGCATATCAACAACATCAACTCCATCTCACTACTGATGCAGGCGTTTTTTCTCGAGATCAAGTCGACTTTGGCTCTGATTTGCTCGTTCACACATTTTTGAACGCCCATCCGCCAGGTCAAATAAAGACAATTGTGGATGTAGGGTGTGGTTATGGACCAATCGGCTTAATGCTCGCTAAAGTGGCGCCACACGATCATGTTACGATGTTAGACGTCAATCATCGTGCACTTGGTTTAGCAGAGAAAAATGCACAGCGCAATCAACTATCAAATGTGACCATCAAAGAAAGTGATGGCTTATCACAAATAGCTGACGAGACGCAGCAATATGTTGTAACGAATCCGCCAATCCGTGCAGGCAAGCAAGTGGTTCACCAAATTTTCGTAGATGCGCATCGTGTTCTTGAAGCAAATGGTGAATTGTACGTCGTGATACAAAAGAAACAAGGCATGCCATCCGCGAAGAAAAAAATGGAAACGATTTTTGGCAATGTCGAATCAATTAAAAATAGCAAGGGCTATCACATTTTAAAAAGCGTTAAATCTTGATTTTAATGCTTGCTTATGGTATAGTCGTAAGATGAAATAATTATGTTCAATAAGTGTGTACTTTTACGGTTAAAGTTTCATTGTAACATTTCAAAATAAGACTTGTAGAATAGAAAATGGTGTCATCGTTTTATGTGCTACCGTTTTCTTTTTGTCTTGTTACATGATGAGGGCTGAAAAGTGTTCGCACAATTTTTGAGGGGTGAATCTGTTTGGCAGGTCAATTTGTCCAATATGGAAGACATCGTAAACGTAGAAACTACGCAAGAATTTCGGAAGTTTTAGAGTTACCAAACTTAATTGAAATTCAAACGAAATCGTATGATTGGTTCTTAAAAGAAGGTTTATTAGAAATGTTCCGTGATATTTCTCCTATTGAAGACTTCACGGGTAATCTTTCATTAGAATTTGTTGATTATAGATTAGGTGAACCAAAGTATGATTTAGAAGAATCAAAAAACCGTGATGCAACATACGCGGCACCATTACGTGTGAAAGTTCGTTTAATCATTAAAGAAACAGGCGAAGTGAAAGATCAAGAAGTATTTATGGGTGATTTCCCATTAATGACAGAAACAGGTACTTTTGTGATTAACGGGGCAGAACGTGTTATCGTATCACAATTAGTCCGTTCACCATCTGTATACTTCAATGAAAAATTAGATAAAAACGGATGCGTGAATTATGATGCGACAGTCATTCCTAACCGTGGTGCTTGGTTGGAATATGAAACAGATGCGAAAGATGTCGTTTATGTGCGTATCGATAGAACGAGAAAGTTACCATTAACAGTATTATTACGTGCGTTAGGTTATTCAACAGACCAAGAAATTATTGAATTAATTGGGGATAATGAATATTTACGTAATACATTAGAAAAAGATAGCACAGAAAATACAGAGCAAGCATTACTTGAAATTTATGAACGTTTACGTCCAGGTGAACCACCTACTGTAGAAAACGCAAAAAGCTTATTATACTCACGTTTCTTTGACCCTAAACGTTATGATTTAGCAAGCGTTGGACGTTATAAAGCAAACAAAAAGTTACATTTAAAACACCGCCTATTCAATCAAAAATTAGCTGAACCGATCGTTAATACAGAAACAGGCGAAATTGTTGCTGAAGAAGGCACTGTTTTAGATCGTCGTAAATTAGATGAAATTATGGACGTTCTTGAAACAAATGCGAATGCACAAGTTTATGAACTTCCAAACAGTATCATTGATGAGCCTGTAGAAATTCAGTCTATTAAAGTATATGTACCGAATGATGATGAAGAACGTACAACAACAGTTATTGGTAATGCATTCCCAGATTCAGAAGTGAAATGTATTACACCGGCTGATATTGTGGCATCTATGTCATACTTCTTCAACCTATTACATGGTATTGGTTACACAGACGATATTGACCACCTTGGTAACCGCCGTCTACGTTCAGTTGGTGAGTTGTTACAAAACCAATTCCGTATCGGTTTATCAAGAATGGAACGTGTGGTACGTGAAAGAATGTCTATTCAAGATACAGACTCTATCACACCGCAACAATTAATTAATATTCGTCCAGTGATTGCATCAATTAAAGAGTTCTTTGGTAGCTCGCAATTATCTCAATTCATGGACCAAGCGAACCCACTTGCTGAGTTGACTCACAAACGTCGTCTATCAGCATTAGGACCTGGTGGTTTAACGCGTGAACGTGCTCAAATGGAAGTGCGTGACGTACACTACTCTCACTATGGTCGTATGTGTCCAATCGAAACACCTGAGGGACCAAACATTGGTTTGATCAACTCATTATCTAGTTATGCACGTGTGAACGAATTTGGTTTTATCGAAACACCATATCGTAAAGTTGATATTGAAACAAATACGATTACTGACCAAATCGACTACTTAACTGCTGATGAAGAAGATAGTTATGTTGTCGCACAAGCGAACTCACGTCTTGATGAAAACGGTCGCTTTATTGATGATGAGATTGTATGTCGTTTCCGTGGTAACAACACAACGATGGCGAAAGAAAAAATGGACTACATGGACGTATCGCCGAAACAAGTTGTATCAGCTGCGACAGCGTGTATCCCATTCTTAGAAAACGATGACTCTAACCGTGCGTTAATGGGTGCGAACATGCAGCGTCAAGCGGTACCGTTGTTAAACCCTGAATCTCCATTTGTAGGTACAGGTATGGAACACGTTGCTGCACGTGACTCAGGTGCTGCTGTCATTTCTAAATATCGCGGTCGTGTTGAACATGTCCAATCTAGCGAGATTTTAGTCCGTCGTTTAGTTGAAGAAAACGGTCAAGAAGTAGATGGTACGTTAGATCGTTATCCATTAGCGAAATTTAAACGTTCGAACTCAGGTACATGTTATAACCAACGTCCAATCATCGCAAAAGGTGACATTGTGGAAAAAGGCGAAATCCTTGCTGATGGTCCTTCAATGGAACTTGGTGAAATGGCATTAGGTCGTAACGTTGTAGTTGGATTCATGACATGGGACGGTTATAACTATGAGGATGCCGTTATCATGAGTGAACGTTTGGTTAAAGATGATGTGTACACGTCTATTCATATTGAAGAATACGAATCAGAAGCGCGTGACACAAAACTTGGACCTGAAGAAATCACACGTGATATTCCTAACGTATCTGAAAATGCACTGAAAAACTTAGATGATCGCGGTATCGTTTATGTAGGTGCGGAAGTTAAAGACGGCGACATCTTAGTGGGTAAAGTAACGCCAAAAGGTGTAACAGAATTAACTGCAGAAGAACGTTTATTACATGCAATCTTTGGTGAAAAAGCACGTGAAGTACGTGATACATCATTACGTGTACCTCACGGCGCGGGCGGTATTGTACTTGATGTTAAAGTGTTCAATCGTGAAGAAGGCGATGATTCACTTTCACCAGGTGTGAACCAACTCGTACGTGTTTACATTGTTCAAAAACGTAAAATTCATGTAGGGGACAAAATGTGTGGTCGTCACGGTAACAAAGGTGTCATCTCTAAAATTGTTCCTGAAGAAGACATGCCGTACTTACCAGACGGTCGTCCAATCGACATCATGTTGAACCCACTCGGTGTACCATCTCGTATGAACATCGGACAAGTTTTAGAGCTCCACTTAGGTATGGCAGCTAAAAACTTAGGTATCCACGTTGCATCACCAGTATTCGATGGTGCGAACGATGATGACGTATGGTCTACAATTGAAGAAGCAGGTATGGCACGTGATGGTAAAACTGTCCTTTACGATGGACGTACAGGTGAACCATTCGACAACCGTATCTCTGTAGGTGTCATGTACATGCTGAAACTTGCACACATGGTTGATGACAAGCTTCACGCACGTTCTACAGGACCTTACTCACTTGTTACACAACAACCGCTTGGTGGTAAAGCACAGTTTGGTGGACAAAGATTTGGTGAGATGGAGGTATGGGCACTTGAAGCATACGGTGCAGCATACACATTACAAGAAATCCTCACATACAAATCAGATGACACAGTAGGTCGTGTGAAAACTTACGAAGCTATCGTTAAAGGTGAAAACATCTCAAGACCAAGTGTTCCTGAATCATTCCGCGTATTGATGAAAGAATTACAAAGTTTAGGTCTTGACGTTAAAGTGATGGACGAACAAGATAACGAAATTGAAATGCGTGACTTAGACGATGATGATATTCCAGATCGCAAAGTCAACATTCAACCATCAACTGTTCCTGAATCACAAAAAGAATTTAACGAATAATGATGAATTGTAGATAAGATTAAACGGAATAGAAACACTTGGTTAAGCTTGAGTTTGTGTTCAAATGTGACAGTTGAAATACAACAGATGTCATGTACGATTAATCTATTCGGAAATGTGATCGGAATCCAACGAGAGGGCTTGGGTTTCGATGCATATCCGATACTGCAACATTTTTAAGATAAATTGTAAATCAATCAACTAGCACAGTTAATTTAAACTAAAGGAGGTAGGCTCCTTGATTGATGTAAATAAATTCCATTACATGAAAATAGGACTCGCTTCACCTGAAAAAATTCGTTCTTGGTCATATGGTGAGGTCAAAAAGCCAGAAACAATTAACTACCGTACGTTAAAACCAGAAAAAGATGGTCTTTTCTGTGAAAGAATTTTCGGGCCAACAAAAGACTGGGAATGTAGTTGTGGGAAATACAAACGTGTACGCTATAAAGGTATGATTTGTGACCGTTGTGGTGTTGAAGTAACAAAATCAAAAGTACGTCGTGAACGTATGGGACATATCGAATTAGCGGCACCAGTGTCTCACATTTGGTACTTCAAAGGGATTCCAAGCCGTATGGGTCTCTTATTAGACATGTCACCACGTGCATTAGAAGAAGTCATTTACTTTGCTTCTTACGTTGTCGTTGATCCAGGTCCAACAGGCTTAGAAAAGAAAACATTACTATCAGAAGCAGAATTCCGTGATTACTATGACAAATTCCCGGGTCAATTCACTGCCAAAATGGGTGCAGAAGGGATCAAAGACTTATTAGAAGAAATCAACTTAGATGAAGAGTTGAAAATGCTTCGTGATGAGTTAGAATCTGCGACAGGTCAACGTTTAACACGTGCCATCAAACGTTTAGAAGTTGTGGAATCGTTCCGTAACTCAGGAAACAACCCAGCATGGATGATTTTAGATGTACTCCCAATCATCCCACCTGAAATCCGTCCAATGGTACAACTAGATGGTGGACGTTTTGCGACAAGTGACTTAAACGATTTATATCGTCGTGTTATCAACCGTAACAACCGTTTAAAACGTTTATTAGATCTAGGTGCGCCTGGTATCATCGTACAAAACGAAAAACGTATGTTACAAGAAGCTGTTGACGCATTAATCGATAATGGTCGTCGTGGTCGTCCAGTAACAGGTCCAGGTAACCGTCCACTTAAATCACTTTCACACATGTTGAAAGGTAAGCAAGGTCGTTTCCGTCAAAACTTACTTGGTAAACGTGTAGACTATTCTGGTCGTTCAGTTATCGCGGTAGGACCAAACTTGAAAATGTATCAATGTGGTCTGCCAAAAGAAATGGCATTAGAATTGTTCAAACCGTTTGTCATGAAAGAACTTGTACAACGTGAAATCGCAACAAACATCAAAAACGCGAAAAGTAAAATTGAGCGTACAGAAGATGAAGTTTGGGACGTATTAGAAGATGTAATTATCGAGCACCCAGTATTACTTAACCGTGCACCAACGTTACACAGATTGGGTATCCAAGCGTTCGAGCCAACTTTAGTTGAAGGCCGTGCGATTCGATTACACCCACTTGTAACTACAGCTTATAATGCCGACTTTGATGGTGACCAAATGGCGGTTCACGTACCGTTATCAAAAGAAGCACAAGCTGAAGCACGTATGTTAATGCTCGCTGCTCAAAACATCTTGAACCCTAAAGATGGTAAACCAGTTGTTACACCGTCTCAGGACATGGTTTTAGGTAACTACTATTTAACATTAGAGCGTAAAGATGCAGTCAATACGGGTATGATGTTCAATGATACGAATGAAGTCATTAAAGCTTATGCGAATGGACATGTTCACTTGCATACACGAATTGGTGTTCAAGCGTCATCATTTAACAACCCAACATTTACTGAAGAACAAAATCGCAAAATCTTAACAACTTCTGTCGGTAAAGTGATCTTTAACGAAATTATTCCTGATTCATTTGCATATATTAATGAACCGACAGCGACGAACTTAGAAAAGAATACGCCTGATAAATATTTCATTGATGCGTCTGAACTTGGAGAAGGTGGTTTAGCAGAGTACTTTGAAAACACTGAACTCGTACCACCATTCAACAAAAAATTCTTAGGAAACATTATCGCAGAAGTGTTCAATCGCTTCAGCATTACAGATACGTCGATGATGCTTGACTTAATGAAAGACTTAGGTTTCAAATACTCTTCTAAAGCAGGTATTACAGTTGGTGTAGCTGACATCGTTGTATTACCAGATAAAAAAGAGATTTTAGACGAGTCTGAGAAATTAGTTGAACGTGTACAAAAACAATTTAACCGTGGTTTATTAACAGAAGAAGAACGTTACAATGCGGTTATTGAAATTTGGACAAATGCGAAAGATAGAATTCAAGCGAAACTGATGAAGTCTCTTGATAAAACTAACCCTATCTTCATGATGAGTGACTCTGGTGCCCGTGGTAACGCGTCTAACTTTACGCAACTTGCCGGTATGCGTGGTTTAATGGCCGCTCCATCAGGTAAAATCATCGAGCTTCCAATCACATCATCATTCCGTGAAGGTTTAACAGTATTAGAGTACTTTATCTCGACTCACGGTGCGCGTAAAGGTCTTGCCGATACAGCACTTAAGACTGCCGATTCAGGTTACTTAACACGTCGTCTTGTTGACGTTGCTCAAGACGTTATTGTACGTGAAGAAGACTGTGGTACGGATCGTGGCTTACTCGTTTCAGATATCAAAGAAGGTACAGAAATGATCGAACCATTTATCGAACGTATTGAAGGTCGTTATTCTAAAGAAACAGTACGTCATCCAGAGACAGACAAAATCATCATTCGTCCGGATGAATTGATTACACCTGAAATTGCCAAAGAAATTACAGATGCAGGCATTGAAGAAATGTACATCCGCTCTGCATTTACATGTAACACACGTCACGGTGTATGTGAAAAATGTTACGGTAAAAACTTAGCAACAGGTGAAAAAGTCGAAGTCGGTGAAGCAGTCGGAACTATCGCTGCACAATCTATCGGTGAACCAGGTACACAGTTAACAATGCGTACGTTCCATACAGGTGGGGTAGCCGGAAGCGATATCACGCAAGGTTTACCGCGTATCCAAGAGATTTTCGAAGCACGTAACCCTAAAGGTCAAGCAGTGATCACTGAAATTGAAGGTGTCATTGATAACATCACAGTGGGTAAAGATAGACAACAAGAAATCGTTGTTAAAGGTGCTAATGAAACACGTTCTTACCTTGCATCAGGTACATCACGTCTGAAAGTCGAAATCGGCCAATCTGTTGCACGTGGTGAAGTCTTAACGGAAGGTTCAATCGAGCCGAAAAACTTCCTTTCTATCGCTGGTTTAACAGCTACAGAAGAGTACTTACTTAAAGAGGTACAAAAAGTTTACCGTATGCAAGGTGTAGAAATCGACGACAAACACGTTGAAGTGATGGTGCGTCAAATGTTACGTAAAGTACGTATCATTGAAGCTGGTGACACGAAATTATTACCAGGTTCACTTGTTGACATCCACAACTTCACAGATGCTAACCGTGAAGCATTCAAAGAGCGCAAACGTCCAGCAACTGCAAAACCAGTATTGCTCGGTATTACAAAAGCGTCTCTTGAAACAGAAAGCTTCTTATCTGCAGCATCATTCCAAGAAACAACACGTGTCTTAACTGACGCAGCGATTAAAGGTAAACGTGATGACCTTCTTGGTCTTAAAGAAAACGTTATTATCGGTAAGTTAATCCCTGCTGGTACAGGTATGAAACGTTACAGTAAAGTTGATATTGAAAAGGATGAAGTGACACAGCCAGGTCTTGAAAATCAAGTGACTGTGGAATAACATTTCATTTCCAGTGAGTTGAACAGAAGTCATCGTTATCGGTGACTTCTTGTTCGAACTGACTGTGAAAATATTGAACAAAATCACAGAATATTTTCGAATAACTGTTGACGAACGATTTGCTAAGATGATAATATAGTAAAGGTTGATGCAAGCAGTACTTTGGAGGATATGTAAATGTCTAATGAAAAAGTCACACGCTTTGACAAACAAGCCTACGTGGTTGGTCTGAAGGAGACGTTAAAAGCGCTTCGTGATCAACGCGTAAACAAATTGATTATAGGCGAAGATGTGAATGTGCATTTGCTCGCTCGCGTGTTAAGCTTTGCCAATCAAAATATGATACCTATCGAATTCTTTTCAAGTCAACAAGCACTTGGAGAATATGTTGGTATAAATGTAAAGGCAACAGTCGTTGCTTTGCTCAAGTGAGATTAGTAAGTACTTTACTTACTAAATTTTATTTAACCAAAAAATGAACCACCTGGATGTGTGGGATTAAGAATTGAAGAGAGGAGGAAACTTGAATGCCTACTATTAACCAATTAGTACGTAAACCAAGACAAAGCAAAACTAAGAAATCTGATTCACCAGCTTTAAATAGAGGTTTTAACAGTCAAAAGAAACAATTCACTAAATTGAATTCTCCACAAAAACGTGGCGTATGTACACGTGTGGGTACAATGACTCCTAAAAAACCAAACTCAGCGTTACGTAAATATGCACGTGTGCGTTTATCAAACAACATTGAAATCAACGCATACATCCCTGGTATCGGACACAACTTACAAGAACACAGTGTTGTACTTGTACGTGGTGGACGTGTAAAAGACTTACCTGGTGTGCGTTACCATATCGTTCGTGGTGCATTAGATACGTCAGGTGTTGACGGTCGTATGCAAAGCCGTTCATTATACGGTACTAAAAAACCTAAAAAATAAGATTAAAAGATTGTAAAAATCATATTTAATCATGATGAAAGAAAACAAATAGACTATAATAGGAAGGGAGGACTTGTATTATGCCTCGTAAAGGATCAGTACCTAAAAGAGATGTGTTACCAGATCCAATTCACAACTCTAAGTTAGTAACAAAATTAATCAACAAGATTATGTTAGATGGTAAACGTGGAACTGCTCAACGTATTCTTTACTCAGCATTCGACTTAGTTCAAGAACGTTCTGGTCGTGATGCAATGGAAGTTTTCGATGAAGCAATCAACAATATTATGCCAGTACTTGAAGTTAAAGCTCGCCGTGTAGGTGGTTCAAACTACCAAGTACCTGTAGAAGTTCGTCCAGAGCGTCGTACTACTTTAGGTTTACGTTGGTTAGTAAACTATGCGCGTCTTCGTGGTGAAAAAACTATGGAAGAGCGTTTAGCTAACGAAATCTTAGACGCAGCTAACAACACTGGTGGTGCAGTTAAGAAACGTGAGGACACTCACAAAATGGCTGAAGCGAACAAAGCATTCGCTCACTACCGCTGGTAAGATATTTGCGAATTCCCTGAGCAATTTCTGTATAGTGCCATCAACTTGCTTTTAAGCCGTTGATTGAACAGTTCTATACATGCTTAGGGTAAAGCTATATCTAACCATATAATCCTATATTCTGGAAGGAGAAAGAATACCCATGGGAAGAGATTTTTCTTTAAAGAACACTCGTAATATCGGTATCATGGCACACATCGATGCTGGTAAAACGACGACGACTGAACGTATTCTTTATTACACTGGACGTATCCACAAAATTGGTGAAACACATGAAGGTGCTTCACAAATGGACTGGATGGAACAAGAGCAAGACCGTGGTATTACGATCACTTCAGCGGCAACAACTGCTGAATGGAAAAATCACCGTGTAAACATCATCGATACACCTGGACACGTAGACTTCACTGTTGAAGTTGAACGTTCATTACGTGTACTTGATGGTGCGGTAACAGTTCTTGATGCGCAATCAGGTGTAGAACCTCAAACTGAAACAGTTTGGCGCCAAGCAACAACTTACGGTGTACCTCGTATCGTATTTGTAAACAAAATGGACAAAATCGGTGCTAACTTCGATTACGCTGTAAGCACTTTACATGATCGTTTACAAGCAAATGCTGCACCAATTCAATTACCAATCGGTGCTGAAGATGAATTCTCAGCTATCATCGACTTAGTAACAATGAAATGTTTCAAATACAATAATGACTTAGGAACTGAAATTGAAGAAGTTGAAATTCCTGAAGATTATCGTGAGCGCGCTGAAGAAGCACGTGAAGCATTGATTGAAGCTGTTGCTGAAACAAATGAAAGCTTAATGGAAAAAATCTTTGACGAACAAGAAATCACTGTTGATGAGCTTAAAGACGCTATCCGTCAAGCTACAACAGATGTTGAGTTCTACCCAGTACTTTGTGGTACAGCATTCAAAAACAAAGGTGTTCAATTAATGTTAGACGCAGTAATTGACTACCTTCCATCACCTTTAGACGTTAAACCAATCGTTGGTCATCGTGCGGATAACCCTGATGAAGAAGTGATTGCTAAAGCGGATGACGATGCAGAATTTGCTGCATTAGCATTTAAAGTTATGACTGACCCTTATGTTGGTAAATTAACTTTCTTCCGTGTTTACTCTGGTACTTTAACTTCAGGTTCATACGTTAAAAACTCAACTAAAGGTAAACGTGAACGTGTAGGTCGTATTTTACAAATGCACGCAAACTCACGTGAAGAAATCAGCAGCGTATATTCTGGTGATATCGCAGCAGCTGTAGGTCTTAAAGATACTGGTACAGGTGATACACTTTGTGGAGAGAAAAATGACATCATCCTTGAGTCAATGGAATTCCCAGAGCCAGTAATTCACTTATCAGTTGAACCTAAATCAAAAGCTGACCAAGATAAAATGACACAAGCGCTTGTAAAACTTCAAGAAGAAGACCCTACATTCAAAGCGCACACAGATGAAGAAACAGGTCAAGTTATCATTGGTGGTATGGGTGAGCTTCACCTTGACATCATTGTTGACCGTATGAAGAAAGAATTTAATGTAGAAGCAAACGTGGGTGCACCAATGGTATCTTACCGTGAAACATTCAAGACTTCTGCAGCCGTTCAAGGTAAATTCTCTCGTCAATCTGGTGGTCGTGGTCAATATGGTGATGTTCACATTGAATTCACACCAAACGAAACAGGCGCAGGTTTCGAATTCGAAAACGCTATCGTTGGTGGTGTTGTTCCTCGTGAATACATCCCATCAGTTGAACAAGGTCTTAAAGACGCTATGGAAAATGGTGTATTAGCTGGTTATCCATTAATTGATGTTAAAGCTAAATTATTTGATGGCTCATACCATGATGTCGATTCATCTGAAATGGCCTTCAAAATTGCTGCATCATTAGCACTTAAAGAAGCTGCTAAAAAATGTGATCCAGTTATCTTAGAACCGATGATGAAAGTAACTATCGAAATGCCTGAAGAATACATGGGTGACATCATGGGTGACGTTACTGCGCGTCGTGGACGTGTAGATGGTATGGAACCACGTGGTAACGCACAAGTTGTTAATGCTTATGTACCACTTTCAGAAATGTTCGGTTACGCAACTTCATTACGTTCTAACACGCAAGGTCGCGGTACTTACACAATGTACTTCGATCACTATGCAGAAGTACCTAAATCAATTTCTGAAGAAATCATTAAAAAGAACAAAGGTGAATAATTCCTCATCTAAGTTTGACGTGTCGCCCTTGAAGGTAACTCAAATAGCGACTGGTTTTTAAATTGATTTTTTTCAAGAAATGATTTATAAAGGAAATAACATTATCTATCTCATGTTGGTGAGTAACTTTCATGAGAGATATTAAAATTATAATTCTTAATCAAAGAGGAGAGATTTCATAATGGCAAAAGAAAAATTCGATCGCTCAAAAGAACATGCCAATATTGGTACTATCGGTCACGTTGACCATGGTAAAACTACTTTAACAGCTGCTATCGCAACTGTATTAGCAAAACATGGTGACTCAGTTGCACAATCATACGACATGATTGACAACGCTCCAGAAGAAAAAGAACGTGGTATCACAATCAATACTTCACACATCGAGTACCAAACTGACAAACGTCACTATGCACACGTTGACTGCCCAGGTCACGCTGACTATGTTAAAAACATGATCACTGGTGCTGCTCAAATGGACGGTGGTATCTTAGTAGTATCTGCTGCTGACGGTCCAATGCCACAAACTCGTGAGCACATTCTTTTATCACGTAACGTTGGTGTACCAGCATTAGTTGTATTCTTAAACAAAGTTGACATGGTAGACGACGAAGAATTATTAGAATTAGTAGAAATGGAAGTACGTGACTTATTATCTGAATACGACTTCCCAGGTGATGACGTACCTGTAATCGCTGGTTCAGCATTAAAAGCTTTAGAAGGCGATGCTAAATACGAAGAAAAAATCTTAGAATTAATGGAAGCTGTAGACACTTACATCCCAACTCCAGACCGTGACTCAGACAAACCATTCATGATGCCTGTTGAGGACGTATTCTCAATCACAGGTCGTGGTACAGTTGCTACTGGCCGTGTTGAACGTGGTCAAATCAAAGTTGGTGACGAAGTTGAAATCATCGGTTTAACTGAAGAATCTTCTAAAACAACTGTTACTGGTGTAGAAATGTTCCGTAAGTTATTAGACTACGCTGAAGCTGGTGACAACATTGGTGCTTTATTACGTGGTGTTGCACGTGAAGACATCAACCGTGGTCAAGTATTAGCAGCTCCTGGTTCAATCACACCACACACAAAATTTAAAGCGGAAGTTTACGTATTATCAAAAGACGAAGGTGGACGTCATACACCATTCTTCTCTAACTACCGCCCACAATTCTATTTCCGTACTACTGACGTAACTGGTGTTGTAAACTTACCAGAAGGTACTGAAATGGTAATGCCTGGCGATAACGTTGAAATGGAAGTTGAATTAATTTCTCCAATCGCTATCGAAGACGGTACACGTTTCTCAATTCGTGAAGGTGGACGTACTGTAGGATCAGGCGTTGTTACTAACATCGAATAATAATCTATCTTTAATCAAAGATAAAAAAGAGTTGGCCTCGGCCAACTCTTTTTGTTTGCTTTAAAACGTTACTCAGCTTCTTTAATATCCTCACTGATGTTTTCATAATCAATATGTGCCTCTGTAAACGAACGATGATCTATTGGAAAGTGTTGCGCTAACGTCTCAAAATCTTGAATTTCCACATCAGCCTCTTCAATATGAAAGTCTAACACATGACCACCGAATGTCCGTGCATCATCGACAAAGTGTATATGAAAACCACCTGCACCAATACCATGAAACAGTTCGGGTGTGTAAAAGCCAATCAATGTACCTGAAATGTTAGTGCGTGTATATTCGGGTTGTTGCTGCGCTGACTCAATTAAGCGACGGTATGGCGGTGTTTGCCCAGGCATCATTCGGACGTGCATGTGTTGAAATGATCCAGTAATTTTAACGGCTGAAAATGCATTTTGACTGCACATATGCGACCGTACAGTATCTAATACGTGTTGTGCGGATTGATGGGTCGCATGAAACGTATGATGTGCTTGAAAATGTGTAATGGTCGCAAAAGGGGTGAGTTCTTCTCCAGTGAGTTGTGTAAATTCGTTTTGTGCATTGGCGTGAAATGCTTGACCGTCTATAAAAATCACTTCACCATCTGAGCCTTCTAGCGTACCTAATCCTGAATCCCCGTGATCGAGTATATTTTGAATCGTTGTAGTACCTTCTAATAAGCCTGCCATAAGTGTGCCAAGTGTACCATGTTGATAAAGTGTATCTCTCATCGTAACATTCCTTTCATTGTGAATTGATTTAGAGAAAAAAACATCGCAGCAACTATGAAAAGAAACTGCGATGTGATTGTTAAGTTAATCTTTGAATATGCCTTCAAGTTCTAAAATCTTCATAAAAGTGCTCACGGCATATTTCATTGCATCTTCGTCAATATCAAAATGTGGGCTATGGTGTGGCCAGTCTGTTCCTTTTTGCGCGTTACCACAGCCAGTTAAGAAAAATGCGCCAGGTCTAGATTTTAAATAAAACGAAAAGTCTTCACCTACCATCATTAAATCAGACTCTTGATATCGGAAGTTTAATGCATGGGCCGCATTTTTAACGACATTTGCTGATGCTTCATGGTTATAGACAGGTAAATAGCCTTTAATGTAGTCAAACGTATAAGTGATGTCGTTGGCGAGCGCAAGTCCTTGGAGTAACAGATCCATCTTGTGATAAATATGAGCCTGGACCTCTGTTTCAAATGTACGCACAGTCCCACGACATGACGCTGTATCAGGGATGACGTTATCTGCTTCACCGGCTTCAATTTTACCGAATGAAATGACGGCTTGTTTCACAGGGTCTAACGTGCGAGAAACGATTTTTTGTGCGCTTAAAATAAACTCTGCAAGGATGACAATCGGATCAATCGTTTCGTGTGGCTTAGCACCATGGCCGCCTTTACCGTGAATGATAATGTTAAATTCATCGGGTTGTGCCATCATCGGACCTGGTCGTGTGTGAATCGTCCCAGTTGGATAACCACTCCATAAATGATTACCGTATATTTTGTCGACACCCATTAAGGCGTTGTCCGCAATCATTTCTTGTGCACCACCAGGCATCACTTCTTCACCATATTGGAATATTAAAACGACTGTTCCTTTTAACTGAGACTGATGCGCGTGAAGTAATTCAGCGACAGTCAATAAAATGGTTGTATGGCCGTCATGACCACACGCATGCATCACACCAGGAACTTGAGAACGATAAGGCACTTCTTTTAAATCTTCAATTGGGAGTGCATCAAAATCCGCACGTAATGCAATCGTTGGACCTGATTCATCTCCTGTTATTCGTGCAATGATACCGTTGCGACCGACTTTTTCATCAATTTCAAAATTTAATTGTTGCAGTCGTTGTAGAATATAAGCATGTGTTTTTGTTTCTTGAAATGACAATTCAGGATGTTGATGCAAATAACGCCGTGTTTGAACCATTTCCTGTTCTTTGTCATATGCCAATTGGAACCAATCCGTCACGATTACTCTCTCCTTAAATACGGTTATGGCATTTATTATACACCCGCTTTTAAGTTTGTTCAAAATGCGTTATGATTAAGAGGATTTAAAATGTGAAAGGGGAAATTCAGGTGGTACAACAATTAAACGACTTTCTAGATGAAAATTTGAACCATTTAAAAGAAAATGGGCTGTATAACGAAATTGATACAGTTGAAGGTGCGAATGGGCCAGAAATTCAAATCAATGGCAAGAAATATATCAATTTATCTTCAAACAACTATTTAGGTTTAGCGACAAATGAAGATTTAAAAACTGCAGCAAAAAATGCGATTGATACACATGGTGTCGGTGCTGGTGCGGTACGTTCAATCAACGGAACATTAGACTTACATGATGAGTTAGAAAAGACGTTAGCTGAGTTCAAAGGGACAGAAGCTGCAGTGGCGTATCAATCAGGCTTTAACTGTAACATGGCAGCTATTTCAGCTGTGATGAATAAAAATGATGCGATCTTATCTGATGAACTCAACCATGCGTCAATTATTGATGGGTGTCGTTTATCCAAAGCGAAAATTATTCGTGTGAACCATTCAGATATGGATGATTTGCGTCAAAAAGCAAAAGAAGCTGTAGAGTCAGGACAATACAATAAAGTAATGTACATTACTGACGGTGTCTTCAGTATGGACGGGGACGTTGCCAAATTACCTGAAATCGTCGAAATTTGTGAACAATATGGCATTATGGTGTATGTGGACGATGCACACGGTTCAGGTGTGATGGGTAAAGGTGCTGGTACGGTGAAACACTTTGGCTTACAAGATAAAGTTGACTTCCAAATCGGTACATTATCAAAAGCGATTGGTGTCGTCGGTGGTTATGTTGCCGGTTCACAAAAATTGATTGATTGGTTAAAAGCGCAATCACGTCCATTCTTATTCTCAACGTCATTAGCGCCTGGAGATACGAAGGCGATTACTGAAGCCGTGAAGAAATTAATGGCATCAACAGAATTGCATGATCGTTTATGGGAAAATGCAAATTATTTAAAAGAAGGCTTGTCACGTTTAGGCTTTGATACAGGTCAATCTGAAACACCGATTACACCTGTCATTATTGGTGATGAAAAGAAAACACAACAATTCAGTAAACGTCTCATGGAAGAGGGCATTTACGTGAAATCGATTGTGTTCCCAACTGTTCCACGTGGTACAGGTCGTGTACGTAACATGCCAACTGCTGCACATACAACAGAAATGTTAGATCAAGCATTAGAAGTGTATGCGCGTGTCGGTAAAGAACTCGGTATTATTGAATAGCATATGTAGTCGGGCAGTGCATCTTAGGGTGTGCTGCTTTTTTCATTTTTTGCTATGTCTACTGTATTTTAGTGTATGCTATACATGTACAAGAAAGCGCTTGAGTGATATAATCTGAGTGTATATGATATGAAATGACTGTACATAGAGTACATATGTCCGTGTGAGAGAAACAGATTGGAGATGGAAGATAATGAAAAGAATTATGATAACCGGTGCTTTAGGACAAATTGGAACGGAATTGGTTGCAAAATGTCGCGAAATTTATGGTAATGAAAATGTGTTAGCCACAGATATTCGTGAACCAGAAGCGGATTCCGTTGTGGCAGCGGGACCATTTGAAATTCTCGACGTCACAGATGCTGACAAAATGGTGCAATTAGTAGAATCATTTAAGCCTGATACATTGATGCACATGGCGGCATTGTTATCAGCGACATGTGAACAAAATCCGTTACTCGCGTGGAACTTGAACATGGGTGGTTTAGTGAACGCGTTAGAAGCAGCACGTGAGTACAACTTACAATTTTTCACGCCAAGTTCTATCGGTGCGTTTGGGCCAGACACACCTAAGAAAAACACAGCACAAGTGACGATTCAACGTCCGAATACAATGTACGGCGTCAACAAAGTATCAGGTGAATTGCTATGTGACTATTACTTCACGAAGTTTGGCGTAGATACGCGTAGTGTGCGCTTCCCAGGGCTCATTTCATATATTAAAGAACCGGGTGGTGGCACAACAGATTATGCGGTAGACATTTATTTCCAAGCAGTGAGAGAGGGCAAATATACAAGCTATATTCAAAAAGACACATATATGGATATGATGTTTATGGACGATGCGATTGACGCGATTATTCAATTAATGGAAGCAGACGGTGGTAAGCTTATCCATCGTAATGCTTATAATTTGAGTGCGATGAGCCTTGAACCTGAAATGATTAAAGAAGCGATTCAAGCACATATTCCAGATTTTGAATTAACGTATGATGTCGATCCAGTTCGTCAAGATATTGCGGAAAGTTGGCCGGATAGCATTGATACAAGTTGTGCACGTGGTGAATGGGGCTTTAATCCACAGTATGACTTAGAAAAAATGACAGTACGTATGCTTGAAGGTATCCGTGAAAAAGAAAGTCATAAAGCATAAATTATAAAAAAGTAGTGCGAGATGAAGACATGTTACCGTGTCACCATTTCGCACTATTTTTTGTGGTATCGCTCTCTTGTGTAAATGCAATTGATCATGCATATGTAAAAAAGAAAAGTCAATTATTTTAATTTTCGGAATACTCATTGAATTATAGGTCGGTCATTGCTATAATGGTTAATATTAAATTTTACATATTGGAGGAATAATCATGTCAGAAAACATCGAGTTAAAAGTGAGCCCGGAACTAAAGGAGAAACCTGATTTTAGTCAACTCACTTTTGGAGAAATCTTTACCGATTACATGTTGAGTTTTGAATATTCATTAGATCAAGGATGGCACGATTTAAAGATTATTCCTTATGGTCCAATTGAACTATCTCCAGCTGCACAAAGTATCCATTATGGACAAGCTGTTTTTGAAGGGTTAAAAGCTTATAAACATGATGGTGAGGTTGTCTTATTTAGACCTGAGGAAAACTTCAAACGTATTAATCAATCATTAGAGCGATTAAAGATGCCACAAATTGATGAGGCGTTATTATTAGAAGGATTAAAGCAATTAGTTGATGTCGATCGTGAGTGGGTGCCAGATGGTGAAGGTCAATCATTATATATCCGCCCAACTGTTTTCGCGACACAAGGTGTATTAGGTGTCCATCCTTCTCATGAGTATCGCCTATTAATCATCTTATCGCCATCAGGTTCTTATTATGGTGGAGACTCATTACGTACAACGAAAATTTACGTAGAAGATGAGTATGTACGTGCGGTACGTGGTGGTGTTGGTTTCGCCAAAGTAGCTGGAAACTATGCGGCAAGCTTACTCGCACAAGCCAATGCGAACCAACTCGGCTTTGACCAAGTGTTATGGTTAGATGGTGTTGAACAAAAATACGTTGAAGAAGTAGGGAGCATGAACATCTTCTTCGTTATTGACGGTAAAGTGGTGACGCCATCATTAAATGGTAGTATTTTACCAGGTATTACACGTAAAACTGTTTTAGAATTAGCCGAATCACTAGGTTATGAAACAGAAGAGCGTCGTATCTCTATTGAAGAATTGTATGAATTACATCAAAGTGGTGCACTTACAGAAGTGTTTGGTACAGGGACAGCGGCTGTTATCTCACCAGTAGGTACATTACAGTATAGAGACGAAGAAATTGTGATTAACAACAATGAAACAGGTCCAGTGACGCAAAAATTGTATGACCATTACACAGGCATTCAAAGTGGCAAATTGGAAGATCCACACGGTTGGCGCGTGGTTGTTCCTCGTTATGATAGATAATGAAAATCAAAAGCTAGAAATCCTGATTGAAAGGGTTTCTAGTTTTTAAATTTATTTTTGAAATTATTTTATATACTATTAATGAAATGGTATATAGGTGACGCTAGGATGATGGTACTTATTTGACTAAACGTGATAAAATACTAGAGA
>NZ_PPQH01000044.1 GCF_002902385.1 Staphylococcus intermedius NCTC 11048
ATAACCACATCTCCAGAAATAATCTATTGTTATTGCAGCATTTTGTTTATTGATTTTGTATAGATTTGTATACTAATTTAACTTTGCAACAGAACCCTTGAAGACGAATGTCGGCATAGCGTGAGCTATTAAGCCGACGATTCGACAAGTTTAGGGATTGTTAAGGGTTCCGAGGCTCAACGTCAATAAAGCAATTGGAATAAAATTATTTAGTATGTTTTTGAAAATAATAGAATTTTTAGTTTCTGGTTAGAATTAATAAAATTCTTTTGAGTTCTTTTATATTTTGAGTATTTTTATTTATTGCTTTTACATCTCTTATTATAAAAAACTCTATGTTAGTATTAATGTCTAAATTCGCTAATATCTCTATTGCGTGATTAGCGTGAGAAATACGTTTTGATAGTTTATCTTTGTTGTTTTTAGATAGATATTTGTGGTGGTTGTCTAAAGTTTTTGTAAGAGTTGATTCATAATTTTTCAATGTTTCGGTTAGTGCTTCTTTTATTTTTATTTTATTTATTTTTGTTTGTAAAAAGGTAGTTATATAATTAACATTTGAATTCATTTTTATGACATCATTATGGTTTTCTTTTAAATCTTCTACATTTTCTAAGTGCAGGAGATATTTCTTTAGTTCATTTTTATCTTTTTGGATTATTATTTCTATGATTTTGTTAGTACGTAATCGTGTTATATAAAATACAACTATGGGAATCATTATTGGAATCAATGCAGCAGCGAGTATACTTATTGTTTGATTATGTTCATTCCAAAAATTAATTAAAGTTTCTAAAATATTTTTAATCTTGTTATCCATTTTTTCTCCTTTTTTGAAACGAGTGGAACGAGTTTCTTCTTGTCTTGATACTATAAAAAACAAAGTTATATAACATAAGACGACTTATCGGAAGTAGATATGCTTGTATATTCACAGATGGTATAATAATAGAGTCGCCTATCTCTCAGGCGTCAATTGACGAAGAGAGGAGGTGCATTACTTTGCTAATCATTTTCGTTCACATCATAGCACCAGTCATCAGTGGCTGTGCTGTTGCGTATTATACTTATTGGCTTAGTAAACGCAACAAATAATTAATAGGCGACTTTATAAGCCAGCATCGAAAAAATCCCCACACTACTGCAATAGTGTGGGGATTGGTGCATTAATTGTTAATCATTTTCGTTATATAGATTATAACACTGGTTAGTAAAGAAATGCAAAGTGATATGTACAGTATCAGTTACAAGGTATCGTTTCAATATTTTGACGCTAATTGTCAATAATTTAAAGGATAATTTATGAATGTTATGTATTGAGAGTTTATCCTTTTTTTATATAGATTGTCATTAGAACGTGCATTAAATTTAGAATAAATAATACAAAGATCAAAATTCATGAAATCAAATTTTTAATAACTTCATTAAGCTTCGTATCAATATACTTATCCTTATGTATGACTAAATAGAAATAACGTTTGATGTCTAAGTTTGTTACTTCTAGCTTTTCTAAATCATAAGGTGTTAATGTTGATTTAGAAACAATAGAAAAGCCTTTATCAGCGTGGACCATATTTTTAATTAGATTTGTGTTGTTAATTTCTACTAAATAAGAGGATGAAGTCATTTGTGATAACGCATTTTCCTGATAGACTCTTGTCCCTGATCCACGTTCTCTGATAAAACATATTGACTTATTTGAAGATGATGATTTTTTACGAATTAATACTATTTCATCTTGAGCAATACGTCTACTGTGTATAATATTACTTTGAACCTCTTTTTCGATTATACCTAAATCGATAGTGTTATTCTTAATATGTTGTAATACTGTATCAGAATTATTTAAATACACATGAATGTATAATTCAGGATAATTTTTGGCTAAATCAGCAAGATGTTGTGACAATCGATATTCGCCATAAGTGTAACTACTCCCTATCGTTAAATCTCCTGAAATTATATCAGGTTGCATTTTCAAATCGTGTCTTAAGTTTTGTTCTAATCGCTCACGTTGTAAAGCATATTGAAATAGTTTCTCCCCATCACTTGTTAAAGACATTTTAGAATGTCTAAATTCGAAAATTTTTACATCGTATTCCAGTTCTAATCGTTTAATATCGCGACTTATTGATGGCTGTGAAGTATATAAATTTTCTGCAGCTTTAGTAAAACTTTGCGTTTTAACTACTTCAGTTAGAACTTTTAATGAATCCATTAACTAGGTCTCCTGACATTTGAATACCTCTATTATAACAAAAATGTTATGAGTAATATACTCAATATTTATTTTACGTTATAACTATGCGATGCTAAGCTTTTGATAAAGGAGGAGTTAAAAAGTGAAGTCCTTAAAAAGCAAAGCCTTTATTTATGGTTTATTATTCACATTTATCATCGCAGTTATAAGTTTATTAGGCTCAAAGTTACCATTTTTAGATAAGATAGGTGCTTTAACAATTGCTATACTGATTGCGATTCTATATAGACATTTTAAGGGTTACCCTGAAGCATATCGTTCAGGAATCGCATTTTCGTCTAAACGGTTACTGAAATTAGCTATTATATTATATGGATTAAAGTTAAATATTTATGATGTAATTGGAAAAGGTAGCGATTTGGTATTAATCGATATTGGAGTCATCCTTTTTAGTATCGGATTAATGTTGTTACTAAATAAATATATTAAAGGAGATAAAAACCTCATCCTATTATTAGGTATTGGCACTGGGGTGTGTGGCGCGGCAGCTATTGCAGCAGTATCTCCAATATTAAAATCTAGAGAAAAAGATTCTGCGATTAGTATTGGTATTGTCGCACTTATTGGCACTATATTTTCGCTTGCATATACTGTAATATATTCTATTTTTACAATATCTCCTGAAGTATTTGGGGTCTGGTCAGGTACAAGTTTACATGAAATTGCACATGTAATTCTTGCTTCAGACTTCTCAGGCCAAGAGGCTTTGAGTATGGGACTGTTAGGAAAACTGGGACGTGTGTTTTTATTAATACCTCTGAGTATTATTTTAATTTTAATTATGAGAAAAAAATCGCATAGTGAGAATGAAAAAAAGCGTATTGATGTACCTTACTTTTTACTTGGTTTTGTCATGATGGCATTATTCCATACTTATGTATCCTTGCCACACATGGTTATGCAAATTATAGATAATATCACTACTATATGCTTATTGATGGCAATGGTTGCATTAGGGTTAAATGTTTCATTTAAAGACTTAAAAGATCGTGCTTTCAAACCATTAATAGCTGTCATTATTGTATCTATTTGTTTATCAACTGTGACATTTATTGTTGCTAAGTACTTTTATAGTTAGACTATAAGTATATTAAAAAATTGATATAGATTCTCACAAACAAACACAACACATTGAAGGCATTCCATATTACTACGGTCAAAAAAAGATCAGCCTTTTTCTTACTAGGCCTATTCTTCTTTATTATTACTGATATATCAAGCTTTACAATGCATATTCCGACTTACCTTGACAGTTTAATTATAGTAAATTTCAATATTTCTATTAACTATGGAACAATATAATTTAGGGTACATTCTAATCATACAAATGAAGTTGTTGAATTTATAATAGCTTAAACGTATGATTAGTGTGTATTTTTTAACTTTTATTATTGTTGAAAGTTAAGTTGTATTTACTTATCACTCTTTTCATCTTCTAATTTATTGAGATAACGATAAATTGTTGTACGTGAAACTTGCCATTGTTCAGCAATTGTCTTAATTGGCGTACCATTATCATAAAGTGTTTTGAGCAATTTTAAATCTTGTTTGTTTAATTTTTCGGGTCTTCCACCATACCGTCCTCTAGCACGTGCTGCAATTCTACCAGCTGAAGAACGTTCTAAAATTAAATTACGTTCAAATTCTGCAAATGCTGCGAATAAATGAAATAATAATTGTCCGGTAGAACTTGATTTATCCATCGTTATATTTTCTTCTAAACTATGGAAACTTACACCTCGTTCGTTAAGCTCATTAACTAATGTAATTAAATCCTCCATATTACGTCCTAGTCTATCTAATCTCCAAACAACAATAGTATCTCCAGACCTTGCAAATTCAATTGCTTTATCTAAACCAGGTCTTTTACTTTTTGAACCACTCATATGATCGTTAAATATCTTTTCACAACCATATGCATTTAATCGATCTTCTTGTAAATTTAAATTTTGTAATCCTGTTGAAACTCTTGCATAACCTATTTTCAAAATACAAACCTCCTATATCCATCATTAGTGTACCATAACTTAAATACGGGTACTTTTATGAACATAGATTTTTTATTGGGTTTCTGAACATAAAAATAAATGTAATCCTCACTTATTTCGATATAAAAAAAGAGTGTACAGAAAATGGTGATTAATAATACTATAAATCACCGGTCACTAATTAAATAGCTTCTTGTGGGCTCTATAAGAAATATACAATTCTAGATAACTGACAAGAGTGAGGGGAATAAAAAAGCAGACAAACATAATCACATATGTAATTAATTTGAGAGAAATAATATTTGTAAAAGCTAGTGATAAAACTATAATTATAGAAATTATAAAGTTCGATAACATTTTGAAATATAGTTGAGAATAAAATTTTCTCTTTGTATTAATATCGTCTCTAGTTACTTCACTTGATATATATCTAATGAATATGAAAGAAATGAGGAAGATAATACTTCCAATAATCATTTTATCTATTAAAGTACCATTTAGTGAAAACCTATTGATAATAGCATAAATAAATAGGGATACAAAAAATATGGTTCTGTTGCAAAGTCAGAAAAAATATAACTAATTATCATTTTAACTGGTAGTATTTCCTTAATTGACCAACATATGACTAATTTCATAGCACGG
>NZ_PPQH01000045.1 GCF_002902385.1 Staphylococcus intermedius NCTC 11048
TTCGTTTATATTATTATTATACAAAGCAATATTTTTATAGTTACGTTTACTAACGATATGGCATGCACTTACTGTCGAAATTCGTGCATAGAAAAAATTAAATTTACAGTTAGGCATTATTTAATAACACTTAGGCAAAAATATACTTAGCAATTTATAAATTTATTAAACTTTACATATACCAAAAGTTAAGGAGTTGTTTAAATGTTCAAATTATCAAAAAGAGTTTTATTCGGTACTTTATGTTTATCCGTATTAGCTGTTTCTCCAAATGTATATGCAGAATCATCAGACACGCCGCTAGAGAAAAACTTTAAAACGATAGTCAAAGAGAAGTCAGATGCAAATAAAGCTTTGAAAGAATTGCCAAGTGACGTTAAAGACAATTATAAAGATTACGATGTTGTCAACACCCTTACTGACGACCTTGGTTATACACATTACACCCTTCAACCTGTTGTCGATGGTATCCACGCAAAAGATCAAGAAGTGAAAGTCCACGTTGATAAATCAGGAAAAGTCGTCTTGATTAACGGTGCAATTAAAGCAGAAAAAGTAGACCCAACAAACCGTGTCAGTCTTTCAAAAGAGGATGCGCTTTCAACTGCCTTCAAAGCAGTTAACATGAAACAATCTGAAGCATCAAACTTAGATGAAGATGTCGTTAAAGTTAACGATGTCGAAATTGATGGTGAAGAAAACAAATATATTTATCATCTCGAATTAGTGACAATGGAACCGGATGTGACACACTGGGATCTTAAAATTGATGCTGAAACTGGTGACGTAGTAGAAAAAACAGACTTAGTTGCACATGCAGCAGCAAAAGGGACTGGTCTTAGTGTACTTGGCGAGAAGAAGCGTATTAACATCAATTCAATCGATGGTGGCTACGCATTAGAAGATGTGACAAGTTCTGCAGTGATGGCAGCTTATACATTTCAACCCGCAACAGGTTCTGCAGAGTTAATGACAGATGAAGATACAGAATTTACTGATGAGGATCAAAGTGCAGGTGTCGATGCGAACGATTACGCTAAAAAAGTATATGATTATTACTTGTCAAAATTTAATCGCCATTCTTACGATAATAAAGATAGTGATATTATGTCGATTGTTCATGTCAACAACTATCAAGGGGAAGATAATCGTAACAATGCCGCTTGGATTGGCGACAAAATGATTTACGGTGATGGCGATGGTACGACATTTACGTCTTTAGCTGGTGCAGATGATGTCGTTGCGCATGAGATTACACACGGTGTCACACAAGAGACAGCTGGACTCGTCTATCAAGGGCAACCCGGTGCTTTGAACGAAAGTATGTCTGACGTATTTGCTTACTTTATAGATCCAGAAGATGCTTTAATCGGTGAAGATGTGTATACACCAGGACGCCCAGGTGATGCATTACGAAGCATGTCTAATCCAGAAGACTTTAACCAACCTGGACATATGGATGATTATGTTAATACAACGAGTGACCATGGTGGCGTGCATACGAACTCAGGTATTCCGAATAAAGCCGCTTACCTTACTGTTGACAAAATCGGTCAAGAGCAAGCTGAACAAATTTATTACAGAGCATTAACAACTTACTTAGCTTCAAATTCAAACTTTGCAGATGCAAAAGCGTCTTTAGTTCAATCAGCATTTGATCTATACGGTGAAGACGTCGCAAGCCAAGTAGAATCAGCATGGGATGAAGTTGGCGTATAAGCGTTTGCCTTAACCATGGCAACTGAAAAACGACACATAATGTCCCGTTAGCCCCTACTCTTGATTCAATGTCATAACACTTAAAATGAAAGTGACATGGCAGAATTGTTGATAGGGCTTCGGACAGTCATTCCAATCCTACCTTTTAAACCCCTTAAACATACAGAGGGCTGGGACATTACGCTTCCCAGCCCTCGCTTTTTATAATTGCATGTAAACAATATGTGTACGTAAATATTCTTCTAAACCGTGCTTACCGTCAGCCCCACCGATGCCAGAATGTTTCACCCCAGCATGGAAACCTTGCATTGCTTCAAAGTTTTCACGATTGATATACGTTTCACCAAATTCAAGACGTTCCACTGCTTTAAATGCTGTTTGTAAATCTTTCGTATACACAGAAGATGTTAAACCGTATTTCGTATCGTTCGCCTTTTCAATGACTTCATCAAATGTTTTGAACGAAACTAATGGTAAAACTGGACCAAAAATTTCTTCCTGTACAATTTCCATTTCATTCGTACATTGATCGATCACTGTCGGTGGATAGTAGTAACCTTTCTCTGTTGGCAATTCACCACCGAGTAAAAGTTGGCCACCCGCTTCAACCGCACCTTGAACGAGACGATGCACATTTGCTTGTGCCTTTTTGCTGATTAACGGTCCCATCGCACTGTCTTTATTTTCATTCGGATCGCTATAGTGTACACTTGCCATTTTTTCAACAAGCTTTTCTGTAAATGCCGCTTTCACATTTTCATGAACATATACACGTTCTGCACAGTTACATACTTGACCAGTATTGATCACACGTGATGCAACGATATTTTCAACAGCAGCATCTAAATCTGCATCTTCAAATACAATCGCTGGTGCTTTACCGCCAAGTTCTAAATTGACTTTCGTTAATGTTTGACTTGCAGAAGCCATCACTTGTTTACCTGCGGGCTCACTACCTGTTAACGATACGAGTGCAACTTTGTCGTTATTCGCTAACTCTTCGCCAAGCACACGACCTGAACCGTTAATTAAGTTGAAAACCCCTTTTGGTAAACCTGATTCATGGACAATTTCTGCAAAAATTTGTGCGTTAATCGGCGTTTCGACTGACGGTTTAATGACAATCGTATTCCCTGTTAATAATGCAGGTGCCATTTTACGCGCAATTAGGAAAAATGGGAAGTTCCACGGTAAAATCCCCGTCGTTACACCAAGTGGCTTTTTATACAAGAAAATATGCTCACCTTGGCGATCACTTTGAATAATTTCACCTTCATAACGACGTGCCCACTCTGCCATATAATCTAAGTAATCTGCAGTAAAATATACTTCCGTCTCAGCCAACGCATGCACTTTACCGCCTTCTTCAATAATTGTTTGCGTAATTTCTGCAGCACGTTCACGAATGCCTGTTGCAATTTTACGTAAATATTCACCACGTTGTATAGCAGGCAAAGTCGCCCAAGTTTGTTGTGCTGCATCTGCATGTTCAATGGCTTCACGAACGAGTGCCACATCACCAGTCGGTACATGTGCAATCACCGCTTCAGTCGACGGATTCACGACATCAATTACCTGACTTGCATCACCTTCTAAAAATTCACCATTTACATAGTTTTTTAATACATCAGCCATACGATGACCTCCCTTTAGTCAAACATACTTTTTTAATGAATCAATTTAAAACCGTGTGCTACTGTATCTGCTTGTGCATTAAATCGAATTGTTATCGTTGTATCTTGGATGTCTACGTCGATATCATCAGCTGGGTTTAAAGCTTCTACTTTTTGAATCGTTTGTAATTCGTCCAACTGAAGCGTGATTTCTTTTGTTATTTTACCTGTTAAATATGCATAAGTGACATCTTCTTTTTGTGTGAAGTACGCTGTCGCACCTTCATCTAACACAAGAGAAGACTGTTTACTTGGACGCGTTCCGTAAATTCCTTCTCCATTCACCTCTAGCCATGCACCAAGTTGTTGAAGACGTTCAACTTGAATTTCAGGAATGGTACCATCTGGGCGTGGACCTACATTTAATAATAAGTTACCGTTTTTACTTACAACTTCGATGAGTAGACTTACAAGTTCTTCTTCTGAAATTGTTTCTTCTTCACCTTCATTACTGTTGAAAGCAAAGGAATAGCCCATACCACGTGTATATTCCCATTTCTTTTGAGCCGCTTGGTGATCATTAGAATACTCTTTCGTATCAAAGTCTTCCCAAGTTTCAAACGCTTCTGGTGGATGATTCCAGTTCGGCGCATTTTTCTCAATATGCCAGCGATCATTGACAACACCTTCAGGCACTTTATTGTAATAATAAGCAAATAAATGCTTCACGTCTTCTAAACCTTTATCTGGCCAACCAATGTCATTCCATAAAATATCAGGTTGGTATTTTTCAATCAGTTCAGCAAATTGTTTATACGCATAGTCCGCAAAATCATACGTAATCGGGCGCACATATTTCACATCTTCAAATGTCACAATCGGTTCAAAAGTAAAGCGCCAGTTCAAACCACCTGAATAATAGTGACCCATTTTCAACTTTCTTTGACGTACCGCATTGGTTAATTCGCCAACTAAATCACGTTTCGGCCCTTTTGTCGCTACACTGTAATCTTGATTGTAACGGCTTGGCCATAAGTTAAAGCCATCATGATGCATCGTTGTCAAAACGACATATTTTGCGCCCGCTTTGTCAAACAATTCTGCCCATGCTTCTGGGTCCCATTTCTCAGCTTTCCATAAATCAGCAAATTGCTCATATTCAAAATCTTCTCCATACGTTTTCGCATGATATTCTGCAGTTGGACTTCCAGCAATACGTAATGCATTTTGATACCATTCTGAATAAGGGTTCAATGTAAAATGCATGTCACGGTCAATTTCTCCAAATTTTCCTTCTGTATTGGCCCAATGTGATACAGAATAAGGTCCCCAATGGATAAAAATGCCAAACTTCGCATCATCAAACCATTTTGGTAGTGGATGTTGCTTTAATGATTCCCAACTTGGTGTATAATACATGTTTATCGTACCTCCACAGTTTATATGTTTTTAATTGCGTACACGACTTTCTAAATCTTTAACAATTTGTGGGTAAATTTTATCGAGTTTGTAGAACAACATAATGATAAAAATAATTATCGCTAAAATGATTGGTAGGTGAATGAAAATAAATTCAATGACTGTATAAACACTTTCTGGTTGCTGTGCATGGTCTTTACCGCTAATATGACCACCAAACTCTAAAATCCATCCTGTAATCGCACCTGAAAGACCCCCAGCTAATGTTGTACTGAACGTACCTCCACTGTAAATCATACCTTCATTACGAATCCCTTGTTTCCATTCACCATACTCAATCGTATCGGCTAACATTGCATAGGCACTACCCATCATCGGTGCAAAACCTAAACCTCTTAAAATAGAAGCACCATATACTAACGTAAGGCTGTCTGTTTTGATTAACATGATTGCACTACCAACAACCACTAAAATTAAACCAATTAAAATTAATGGTCTTCTATCGAAAAACTTCAATAGGTATGGCATACAGAAAAAGCCAGCTAACATCGGAATTGTGAAGAAAAGTGACATCGCACCTACAACACTTGCATCTTTCAAAATATAATCCGCATAGTAAACATTTGTTCCTGTCATCATACCAAGTAATACCCATGACAATAGCATGATGCCAAAAATCATAATCCAATATTTGTTTGTAATGAGTAATTTGAACGACTTCATGAGCTTAACTTCTCTATCTTTTTTCGTTTGTGTCACACGTTCTTTCGTAAACTTAAATGTAAACATGAAGATGACAACGAGCAAAATACCGTAAATAATCGCTACATATTGCCATGCACGCGCATCGCCACCAAATGCATTAACTGCTGGAATCGTGACGTTTGAAATAATCAACATCATTACAAAGAATGAAATCATACGGAATAAGTTCAAGTTGTTACGCTCTTTGGAATCTTGTGTGATTAAAGCACCTAAAGTACCATAAGGAATGTTACTCGTTGTATAAATTAAGAAATACAAGTTTAAAATAATCACGACATACCAATTGAGTGCAGAATCGCTCCATCCGGTCGGCATACTAAAGACAAGTATCGTCGAAATCGCAAGTGGCACTGCTGACCATAATACCCACGGACGCGCTTTCCCCCATCGCGTACTTGTTTTATCAACGACATAACCCATTAAAATGTTCGTAATCGCATCAAAAATACGTGTAAAAAATAAAACACTTCCTAAAAAAGCTGCTGAAATCCCGATTACATCTGTGAAATAATACATAGAGAAACTCCCTACCATTACAGCTGCAAATGCTGTTGCACCGTCCCCTGAACCGTATGCTAGTTTTTCTCTAACTGACGCTTTATAGTTCGCGCCTGCTTGTTTTGACATATTAATCTCCTCACTTCTTATAAACCTTTAAGCCATTCCATAAAATGATCTCAATTTAATTAATTCATCAATTCTTTCTTGTGATAATTCACGTTCACCATCAAGTTGTCGCGTAATGTACGTTAATTTGGCAATATATTCTAAACGCTCCATATTTAAATACGCAGACATCAAATCTTTGCCCCATGTAATTGCACCGTGACTTTCAAGTAATACTGCTTCACTTTGATTAAAGTAGGGCTCGATTGAATCCGGTACCTCTTCAGTGGAAGGACAACCGTAATGTGCTAATGGAATTTGAGGCATTGCAATGACAACTTCAGGCATTGTCGCCTTATCCAAAACTTCACCTTTAATCGCAAAAGCTGTCGCATAAGGTGGATGCGCATGAACAACACCTTGACATTGTGGCATTTTTTGATAACAACGTAAGTGCATTTTCACTTCTGTTGATGGTTTAACGCCCTCTTTACTCTCCAAAATATTCCCTTCTAAATCCAACTTGACGATATTTTCTGGTCGCAAATAACCTTTACTTGTTGCAGTAGGTGTGGCTAAAATTTCGTTTTCTGATAGACGTGCTGAAATATTGCCATCATTGGCTGCTACATAATCTTTGTTAAATAGATTTCTTCCTATGTCGCAAATCAACTCTCTTAACTGTTGTTCTTTTTCAGTCATCTGACCTCCCCCTTCTTATTCGTTTGGTACATAGCTGTTGAGTTCAACAGATGCATTAATCACTTGTTGAATTTCTGATTTTTCAATTAATTTTAATGTTAATAATTGACTTAAAATATTGCCCATTGCACTGGCTTCTACTGGACCCGTTACAACTTCTTTATTCGTTAAGTCCGCCGTCAATTGACACAACAATCGATTTTGGATGCCACCACCAACCATATGTACTCTGTCGTAATGTCGACCTGATAGTTTTTCAATAGCTGAAATCGTTTGTTGATAATTTAATGCAATACTTTGAATCACGACACGCACCCATTCTCCTACATGATTTGGAATGCGTTGTCCTGTCTCTATTAAGTGTTGTCTGATAAGTTCATACATATTTTCATGTTTTAGAAAAATGGGATCCTCCACATCGATATAGCTGTCAATTTTACAAGTTACCGCACTTTTAACGAGTTCATTATAGCTATATTGATGTCCTTGTTCAGACCAGTATCGTTGTAACACCCATAACGCATTCAAATTTTTTAAACATTTAATATAGCCATCACTCGTTCCTTCATTCGTTAAACAACTCTTATAAGCTGCTTTAGAAATGATAGGCTGTTCAAGTTGAATACCGATAACAGACCACGTGCCACAAGAAATAAATATGGCATCTGAAGCGACCGTTAAAATACTCGCTGCTGTATCATGACCTGCTGAGGCAATGACTTGTAAATCCTTTAATCCTGTTTCTTTCACAAGTGTTGGCGTTAACGAACCAAGAATGGTGTGCAACGTCATGTCACTTTGCTGAAACCAGTGTTCCGGTATGCCAAGGGTGTCCAAGACTTTCGTTGACCATTTTTGTTCTGTTGACAACAAACCACTCGTACTTGCGATGGCATAGTTCACATTCGTTTGTTCTGTTAAGAAATAGTTGAACAAATCTGGCATAAAGAGTACGTGAGCAACTGTTTCCTTCAACCAAGGATGTTCTTGAAGGTCTGCATAAAGTTGTACGTATGAATTAATCGAACTTGGTAATACGCCTGTTTCTTCATAAAATTCAAATTCTGACAAACAATCGTAAATGGCTTCTTGATATTTTAATTTCGTCTCATTGCGATAGTTTTTAGGTAACAATAATAAGTGACCGTGTTGATCAATGTAACCAAAGTCTACACCCCAAGTATCAATGGCTAAACTTTCCACTGCTGTTGTGATGCGACTCACCGCTTTCAAACCATTTTTGATTTCTTGAAACAACTTCGGAAAGTCCCAATACAAAACGCCATTCATTTCAACAGGTGTATTCGCAAAACGGTACACTTCTTCTAATAGCACTTTATGACCATCAAATGTGCCTAGTATGACTCTCCCAGAGCTCGCACCAAAATCAATGGCGATATGCTTTGTTTCACTCATAAAGTCACCACCCTAGCGATATACTGGGCCATATGTTGCACAAGCACGATAATCCGCACTTTCCAATGATTCCGTACCAAAATGTTGCCATACACGTGGTCTGAAAATGTCTGCTTCGTACACATTGTGCATACTGACTGGAATTCTTAACATCGATGCCAATGTGATTAACTCTTGACCGATATGACCGTAACTGATGGCACCGTGATTTGCACCCCAATGATTCATCACATCGTATACAGATTTAAAAGCACCTTGACCTGTTAAACGCGGCGCAAACCATGTCGTTGGCCAAGTAGGATCCGTACGTTCATCTAAAGTGCGATGGATGTCTTCATCTAATGTCACCGAATAACCTTCTGCAATTTGAAGCACTGGCCCTAATCCTGCAACAAGATTTAAACGCACCATTGTTAAAGGCATGTCACCCTCTGTTAAGAAGTTTGTCGAGAAACCGCCTCCACGGAAATATTCTTGTGTCGCTGGTCTGAATTCCGTCGCATTTAAACAAGCGTCCACTTCTTCATTTGTAATTTCCCAATATGGTTTCATCACAGGTTGACCGTCACGTCGTTGTTGACCTGTTCCATCTAATGTCGCTGAACCTGAGTTGATTAAATGTAAAATACCATCTTTCGCACGACCTTCTAATGGCTTACTTGTCACACGTTCAACCGCTTCAGGACTCCAATATGTACGCACGTCTGCAAAGATTTGTGCCGTGTTTGTTAATAAATAGTTGAATAACATGGTTACACCATTGAGTGTGTCATTTTCAGTCGCTAAAATGTATGGTGTGCGCGTGCCGTCCCAGTCAAATGACGTGTTCAAAATCGTTTCAGTGAAGTCACCGTTCGGATAAAAATCAGTCCATTGACGTTGGCCTTGGAAACCTGTAGCAATCGCAAAATGACCTTCTGCCTCTTCTTCATAACCGAGCTCAGCCAATTTAGGATTACCTACCATTAAGTCGCGACTAATTAATGTCATCTTCACAATAAATTCAACTTGTTTTGCTTTTTCTTCATCGCTAATTTGATTTTCTGGCGCATTATTATCTTTACCGAAATGACATTTTTCTTTCGTCCAAGCAAGTGCACGTTCGTATTCTTCATGATCATAAATGCCCAATTCCATACGGCGAATCAGTTCAGTCGAATCGACATACTCGTTACGCATGCCTAAATATTGTTGGAAAAAGCTTTCGTCTACCATTGAACCCGCAATCCCCATTGATACACTACCGATCGATAAATATGCTTTACCTTGCATGAGTCCTTTGGCAAGTGCTGCTTTACTAAACAGTAATAATTTTTCTTTAACATCTTCAGGAATATGACGGTCCGTTGCATCTTGAACATCTTTACCATAAATGCCAAATGCTGGAATTCCTTTTTGAGCATGCGCAGATAATACTGCCGCTAAATACACTGCACCTGGACGTTCTGTACCATTCAATCCCCAAATCGCATGTGGGATATTGTGGTTCATATCCATCGTTTCCGAGCCATAGCACCAACAAGGCGTAACAGTGATTGTTGCGCACACTTGATGCTGTTCAAACTTTTCTTTTGCTTTATTGGCTTCAGTCACACCACCAATCGTTGTATCCGCAATCACACATTGTACGGCTTCACCATTTGGGTATTTCAAAGTTTCTGAGATGAGTTGTGCCACAGCTTTTGCCATATCCATCGTCTGTGCCTCGAGTGACTCTCTTACTCCTTTTCGACGCCCATCAATTGTTGGACGAATCCCAATTTTAGGTAACTGTGTAAACATCATGAACCCTCCTTAAATGATTGACTTCTCTCTATTTCAAACTCATTATATGATAACGCTTACATAAAGTAAAGATTTTCTCACATTAATTGTGGTAATATGACCGTTTTAATTTTGGTTTTTTTGTGGGATTTTTTTGCTATAATGTGAGAAAAGGAGATGGATGAGATGAAAAAATTTCAGCGCTACAGCGAAATCATGAATCGTTTACATACTTTCAAACATGTGAACGTCAAAGATTTAGCAGATACTTTCAAAGTGAGCGAAGAAACGATTCGCCGTGATTTGGAACAGTTGGAAAAAGATGGCGTCGTTAAAAGAAAACATGGTGGCGCTTCATTAGTTGCGGAAAGTGATTTTCCTTACGCATTTCGTGCGACAACTAATTCGGAAAAGAAAAAAATTATTGCTAAAAAAATACTTCCTTTACTGAAGGAGCAATATAGTATTATGGCAGATTCCAGTTCTACCGTATTAGAGGCGATACGTTTGTTATCGATTCAAGGGCAATCATTTAAAGTCATTACGAATTCGATTAATATGCTATACGAATTGTCATCCACACCACTCGATTTTATTTCAACAGGCGGGATGTTGAAGCCGGATTCAGCCACATTAGTTGGTTCACAAGCCATTAATACGATTCATCATTACTATACGGATGTTACATTATTGAGTTGTCGTTCCTTTTCGGTTAATGGGGCTTCAGTGAACGGTGAACAGGAAGGGTTTACTAAGAAGGAAATGGTACGTCAAGGTCGAAAAGTCATCATGCTTGTCGATTCGAGTAAATTGATCCCACATGAAGATGCCCTGTTTCAATTCGCATCATTTGATGACATTGACTATGTGGTGAGCGATACGCCACTTCCAGAAGCATATCACGAAGTACTCAAACGTCACCATGTAGAAGTGCTTTAGTACGACCTTAAAAGTGGGTGGTACATTAGTACTTTTTATGGAATTATATCGATTATTGATAATAAAACAGCCAAAAACAAGGATGAATTTGACGTAATAATTGTATGATATGGATTGTCTTCATATTAGAAACTTACCCTCTGTTCCAGTATTTGGAGTATAATTGCCAGAAGGCTGAGACTCTTGAGGGATGAAGTTAAAAACAAATTGTCGTCCTTTAACTTTAATAGTGGTTGCTGATTATCGCAGTAGCTGTCTGACTTCTCAATGCTAATGCTTTTGAGAATCCTAGTCAGCCTTGCGGGGGCAGTACGACGAAACCTTTGTTCCACATGAGATTTCTGTACTGCTCCCAAAAACCACTAACGCTTCAATAAATGTAATAGTTTAATTAAGCGTTAGTGAGTTGAAGGGCCAGATCAAGCCCCTAAGAAAGGGAAGCCATGAGGGCAATCAAAAACCACAAACCATAAGGAGGGCAAGTTTAGCAAAAATACTGCATCTATAGCATCAAAAATTTTTATGTTCTATCCCCTCTTTTTTATTTTCTTGTTTGTTGAATCCATGCTCTGACAGTGATAAAATTTTGCCAATCTATCTCACTCATCATCACAATACCATATTTTTCTAGCCGTAGTTGTACTGCTTCACGCATGGACTTGCTCATATAATGTAACACACCTGGATAATAGCGCTCATAAAATTTAAAATCGCATTGTCGCACAAGGGCATCCGCTTCTACTGGGATGTGTTGAACTAACTTTTCTGCTTGTTCCCTACCACCATATTTCAATATATAGAGTGCTAAAAAGTCCAAACGTTCATCCGTCCCCCAAACAATTCCTGTTGGTTGAATTTGATTTGCATAGGAACCCAATCCGAGTCGTCCACGTTCATTTTCCATGTCTATCAGTAAGCGTTGTTGTACATCAATATGGGGTTGCGAAACTCTCACCGCGCGACATGCCTGTTCAAGCAAATGAGGCCAACGTTGACATGCAATTTTCGTATGACCTACCGCCGTCAAACCTAGCGCATGTGGCAAGTTCACCATACCTGCAATTGCTTGTTCAGCCTCCATTTTCGTCATATTCACTGTTAGCGGATTCAGCTGCATTCCCGTCACCATATAAGTCGTATTGAAAAAGTCTTTATACAAAATACTTCCAATCATGTAATAATCCGAAGTAATCAAAGGAAAGTGCGTTTCCATCACATTCGTTTTGACAATGCGGCTTTGCCATGCATCAAACATGTCATACATATGTGCAGATTCCCGACCAAAATCGAGTGACACATCATTGACGTCACCTGGTGTGAGCGCTAATGCGGACAAATTATACACGTCTCCATTAAAATTAAGTGTTTTGATATCATGTCGCATCATTCGATTTAGATTCCAATGGAGCAATCGTACTTTACAAACGAGCTTAGCCCCTGTGCGACGTTCAATCTGTTCTTTCGTTCGTTGAGATACTTTCCATTCCATTTCGATCATGTCATAGTACTGACCACAAAGCGCTGCCAATGCTTCTGCTACCAAATCATCGCGCACTTCGATAGGATCTGCCATTTCAAATCGAATCGTGCCTTCATGGATTTCATCGTAATAAACCGCTTCAATCCACCCTTGCTGATGTCGAATCGCTTCGAACGTCACTTTCACACCGTGTGCCTCCTTTGATTCCTCTTTTCTTTTATCGTAACGTAATGATGTTAATTCAATGTAAAGCGAGATTAAATCGTCACCTTCTCATGCTAAAGTTGGATAAATCCTTGTTGCTCTAGACGCATGTCTTTTCTTATTCATTCGTGTATGATTAAGGTATCATGCTAGAAGGAGGTTTCTACAATGCGTGTCCTTTTACGTGCTGCGATTGCGATAGGTGTAATCCTATTTGCTGCACACTATTTCCAAGATAGCGACAACTTAGCGGCTGTCGAAAATTACAAAAATGATGTTGTTCAGTCTTCTTTCGTGCAAGACTTTTTAAATAGTCAGCCCGTTCAAAAAATAGAGCATTTTGAATTTGAAGATTTATTACCTTCTGATTTCTTTTAACTGAAAGGCAAAAAATGCGCATCAACACTTTGCTAGACAAAGGTTGAATGCGCATTTTTTATTGTAGCTTCATTTGGTAGAACACACAATTCAAACTGAATGGACATCATCATTCTGCCAACAGTTGATTAATATGATAGGTCATACTATCTTGTTCAGAGACACTCGAATCATCAAGCACACTTAAAAAATCTAAGTGACCAACATCTGGATAAATAATCGATTGAACGTCTGCACCTAATGTTTCAAATTTTTCATGTGTCATTTTCGAGTCTTTGTTCGGAAAGATAACGTCATCTTCTCCGAGTAAAAAGAGGACTTTCGGCATTTCTTTAATCTGATCAATATCTGCCAAGTAATCTGCACGCAACGTATACATTAAATCTGTGATCATCGTTTCAACTGGTGCGAAATATTGAGAAAAATTAAAGCCCGCTTTCTGATTTTTAGAAACGCCTTGTGACAATACAAATTCAGGAATACTATTAATCATTTCATTTTGTTCGCCAGGTTTGACGTCTTTCATGATTTCATACAACAATTTAGAAAAGCGTAACTCTTTATAATCAATTTTGGCAGCACTGTTTAAATAGATTAAATGTTTGATTGGCAATGTATTGTATCCTGCAAGTTTTGTCGCGATTAAACCGCCCATCGAATAGCCAATCATCGACATCTCTGTAATATTAGAATCCTTAACAATATTAACGAGCGCTTCGTTAATTCGTCTCGCATATTCAGAAAGGTCATAATCTTGACGTTCAAGGCTTGTACTTCCCCCGCGACCAGGACAGTTAATAAAAATCAATTTAGCATCATGAATGTATTTCGCAAAAATCGTCATAATTTTATAATTCATGATCGCACCATGAAGGAGGACGACCGCTTTATCTGTCTCCTGATCCCCCATAACGGCAACCTCTAATACTGCATCGTTTGACTGTGATAATTTCATGATATTTGTTTCATAATTAGCTAGTGACATATTTTTTCCTCTATCTCAGTTCTATTCTTTTTGCACGCGCAATACGTCGTTGATGATATGTCTCTATATTATAGTAGAAAACCATCACTATAAAAAAGGGCTTGAGTCTGATTTTCTTAATATTGTTGTACACCCCAAAGTTTTTCTTCACATTTTTGAATGATGTACTTCAATACTTCAATACGCGCTGTCTTTTTATGATCCGCAGCCACAACAAGCCATGGTGCATCCGCAGTATCGGTTTTCTGAATCATATCTTCACTTGCCTCAAGATATTGCTCCCATTTATCACGGTTACGCCAATCTTCATCAGTAATTTTCCATTGTTTATCAACATCTGTCTCACGCGCTTTAAATCGTTTCAACTGTTCGTCTTTATCTAGAGAAAGGAAGAATTTTAAAATAATCGCGCCATCATCGGTCCACATTTTTTCGAACGCATTAATTTCATCATATGCGCGAGACCATTCTTTTTCAGTCGCAAAACCTTCCACACGCTCAACTAATACACGACCATACCAACTCCGGTCAAAAATACCAATATGACCACTTTTCGGCATCGTTTTCGCAAAACGCCATAAATAATGATGATTTAATTCAACATCGGTTGGCGCACTTACCGCATTGACTTCATAGCCTGTTGGATCGAGCAACTCACGCACACGCTTAATGTTGCCCCCTTTACCTGCTGCGTCCATCCCTTCATATACGAGTACAAGCGGAATTTTTCGTTCATATAAAGCAAATTGAAGTTCACGCATCCGCTTTTGTAACGCTGTCAATTTTTCTTTATAATCCTCTTTCGAAATTTTAGTTGGCTTATTTTCAAATAACTTGGTTTCAAACGTATCCGAAAAACGACCGTCTCGATGTGTATCGCGTTGTTCATGTCGTGAAATGGCTTGTGTCAAACGCTCTTGAATATGCGTATACATTTGAACGAGCGCTTTTTCACGTTCATCATAATCAATCACTTCCCAAGAATCATCTAGCAGCGGTTGCATATACTCTAAATAAGTATCCGGTGCAACGACTTGTTCATATTCTTGGGCTTTCCAACTCGTTAACGGGTTCGCCTTCATTTGCGCAATATGTTCTTGACGCTTTTCTTCATTAATCTGAATAAAAAACTTAATCATTTCGTGATGACCATTGTCGAGCATCGTTTCAAAGTCATCTATTTCAGATTTTAAAATTTGTGGATTTTTAAACAGCGGATATTTAATTTGATGTACTTGATAGTCCACATAATGTGAATACCAACTTCTAAAATAAATGTTAATGTGACCCTTTTCCGGTAAAGTTTCCCAAAAGCGTTGTAAAAATGGGTATCGTAAATCATAGTCTGATGGTGTTTTCGTCGCAATAAACTTTGTATACTTTGCATCTAAATTGAGCAATAACTCGTTAGTTAATCTTGTTTTCCCTGAAGCAGGTACGCCTTCAAAAATAATGAGCGTCGGTATCCCAAGTGCATGTGTTTGTCGTGTTAATTTCGCAATTTCTAAACGTAACGTATCCAGTTTTTTCATCATTCTCACCTCATTACTCTTATTATATAAAAGTCAATTCAATATGAGCAATGCCAGAACAATTTTTAACTCACGATTAACCGGATCAACACTTTTCTATTCGAGCCTTACCCATTTTTTCATTACAATTCAACTTTGCTCTGTAATATTTGTAATATATGTCATTTTTTATTAATTTCGCAATAACTCTAATAAACCTTATTAAAACAGCCTTTGTTAACACTTATCATTTCAAACAACGATCCAACAATATAACAGTTATGTTACAAAGCGATAAAATGAAAAACGATTGTAATGTTTTGTTATTTACGCGTAATTTACAAAAAGAGGTTTCATTGGTAGAGTGTGGTTGTTGAATTTTTTAATTACGCATACTTTTGAAAATGAATATATAAAAACTTACTTTACTGGAGGACTTTTTTACTATGAAGAAATCATTACTTTTAACAACGACACTTGCGGCTACAATCGGTACAGGATTTGTAGCAAGCGCTCATGATGCTAATGCAGCAGAACAAAACATTGATCAAGCTAAATTAGCAGAAATGGCACAACATAACGATCCATCATTAAACCAACACCCAATTGAAGAAGGTTCATACGAATATAACTTCACTTTAGACGGTGTATCATATAGCTTCTGGTCAGACGGTGTATACTTCGGTTGGTCATACAATGGCTTTGGTCAATCATCAAATCATGACCACGCTTCAGTTGCACAACCAACACAAATGGCTGACGTAAGTGGACAAGCTTCACAACAATCATATAGCAATGGTCCATCAGCGACTCAACAAACATCTGGTCAAGCACCAAAACAACAAGCAGCACCTTCTTACCAAACTGCATCAACTTCAACTGGTTCAGTTAGATTAGCAAACGGTAACACTGCTGGTAGCTATGGTACAAGAGCTGCTCAAGAAATGGCTAGCCGTACAGGTGTTCCAGCATCAACTTGGGAAGCAATTATTGCACGTGAATCAAATGGTCAATTAAATGCTCGTAACGCTTCAGGCGCATCTGGTTTATTCCAAACAATGCCTGGTTGGGGTTCAACAAGCACTTATGAAGGTCAAATCGCTGCAGCTACAAAAGCTTACAACGCACAAGGTTTATCAGCTTGGGGAATGTAAGCCTCATATAGAGTTAAAGAACTTGAAGTGTATCTCACACTTCAAGTTCTTTTTTTATTTCGCTGCATCATTCAGTTCAAATCATTTGCGTTACGTACCAATCAAAATCATTGCATTGCTATACGACGCCCGATACAATAGTAAACAATCTAAAAAACAAGGTGAGCTTATGAAGCAATGGTTTTTTCCACTATTCTTTTTGGGCGTTGTGATTGTGATTGCTGTCACAGCTGTGATGCATTACGATTCGATTCAGCGCGAAACCTCAAAAGAGAATCATCCCTTTTCAGATTCATTTTTCAATCAAGACCGTAAAACACACGGCTTTGGCACATATAATCGTAATTTATCTTTCGATGGCGACAATCGGCATTACGGTAATGACTATCGCTTACCCGAAGATACACCGATTCTTGCACCTACGAATGGCACTGTGACAAGAACTTTCAATGACAATCTCGGTGGTCGTGTGTTAGAAATACGTGAAGATAACGACCAATACTATCAATGGTTCATGCATTTAAATACATTCAAAGTAAAACCAGGTGATACGGTTGTTGCCGGAGATGTCATCGCATTGTCAGGAAATACAGGAGAACAAACGACAGGACCTCATCTCCATTTTCAACGGATGCATGGCGGTGTGGGCAATCGGTTTGCTGAGGACCCTGATGACTTTGTGGACCAACTTCCCAATCAACAACGCAGTCTTTATCGAATAGATTAACGTGATACGGGGCAAATATAAAACAGGTGCTTTGAGACAACGCCGCTCTTAGCACCTGTTTTTTATGTTTCTTACTCCCCATTCTATTCACTGAAAATATTAAATAAGACAGAATAAACAAAATGGTGTTAACAGTACACATATTATAACGAGAATGGTGAGAAACTTGATTTACTTATATTTATCAGGTCGTCAAACTATTCGTATACATCGATTCCTCAAAATAACAATTTATTCTAGTTGCATTGTGTTGAAGTAAGACACTAAAAAGTAATCAACATGTCCCTAACTTTTCTCTATCATGCTGTATGCTCAAATGGATACGTTGCATTTTCTCCTCTACATCACCAATCTCCAATGCACACGCCTTCAATGTATCACAATACATCTCTGAATCACCACGCTGATTTTTATAATGCAGCTTGTGTTCTAAACTCGCCCACATGTCCATACCAATGGTGCGTAATTGGATTTCCACAGGGGTATCAATCATGCCATCTGTGAGAAAAATCGGGACTGAAATCACAATATGCAAACTTCTATAACCATTTTTCTTCGGATTTTCAACATAATCTTTACGCGTCAATAATTGTATATCAGTTTGTTTCAAAAGCAATTGTTCGACAGTATAGATGTCATCAATATAATTACAAACAACTCGAATACCAGCAATATCCATAATATTTTCTCTTGCGGCTTGAGCTGTGAGCGGATAGCCTTTTCGTTTTAATTTTTGCAATAAGCTTGGGATTTCTTTGACTCGACGCTCCATGTGATGAATCGGGTTGTGAGCGTATTTAATCTGGAAATCTTCGTCTAAAATACGCAACTTTGTACTAATTTCTTCTAAAGCTGCACGATAGATATGTTCTAGTTCAATAAATGCGACAATTTCTTCAACACTACCAATGTCTTTTAAATCACGATTCATATATTTGGCAATTTCTTGTCTTAAGCTCTCTTCATTAAAAGGTGCATTTTTTTCTACAAACATTTCTTTCACCTCAACATAACTGTATTTAAAATCAAAGTCCTAAATGCTATGTTATCTTTCACCATCATATCAGGTTCAATAGGCCTTTACTACTTTTCCTTAAAGCTGCGGTGAAAATTAAAATTGATAGAATCACTTGTCCTTGAACATCTGTATTTTTCAATAAAATCACCCTTTTTTATGGTTTGAAGGCACTAAAGCCACTGTGCATTCGACTAAAAATAGGGTCTACTCGATAGCGTATGCCCTTTGTTTGTCGCTTAATATTGAATCATAGCAAAAAAATACGGGCTGGGACATCATGATATCCCAGCCCTATTCGTGGAGCTATATCTTCAGTTAATGATAATAACAACGAAAATGAGGAAGAATGGACATAAAAAATTGATGCTATGAATTATCTTTATATTATCAACTTGACCTCTACTACTTGTATTTGGGTAAGATTGCCCGAAGGCTGAGACTCCTGAGGGGTCAGCTGGTCCGGAGAATCCACTAACGCCTCGACAAATGTAACTGTTTAATCAAGCGTTAGTTAGTCGAAGGACCAGCCCCTAGGAACGCGAAGCCATGAGGGCAATCAATAATACAATTCATAGCGAAACGGCAAGTTAAACAAAAATATCTCATCCATAGCATCAAAAGTGATTATGTCCCATCCCCCATTTTTAAAGTATGATTTTTCTTAACGATATTGCACAATTCTTTCAACATCTAAACGTGATGTAGGACGACCTTCTTCAGCCGGTTTACCGATTGCGATAATCATCACAGGCACATAACGTTCAGGATCTAATCCAAGACCTGCCGCAATCTCTTCACGATTAAAGCCACCGATAGGATTTGTTTCATAACCATGTTCACGTGCTACAAGCATAAATTGCATTGCCGCTAAACTACTATCAACTTTAACAATGTCATTCATCGATTGTTGATCCAAACCTTCATACATCGCGACAAATCTGCCGACTAATTCGTCTTTTACTTCTTGTGGCATATAGCCTTTTTCAACTGCTGCACCGTAAATTTCTTCGGCGTGTTCATAGTTCAACATGTCACCAAAGATCACAACCATTGCTGCTGACGTATCGTTTTGACGACTATTGAATTGTACGAGTGGACGTAATGTATCTTTGCCTTCTTCAGTATCCACTACGACAAAACGCCAAGGTTGCATATTAATTGATGATGGCGCTAATGTTGCCTTTCTAATCATTTCGTTCATTTCTTCACGTGGAATTTTTACTTCTGTATCGAATAACTTAACAGAGCGGCGGCCAGTAAGTATTGTTTGAAAATCTTGATTGTGTGCCATAAAAGTCACCTTTCCTCTTATAATGTAAACTTTCATTAAATAAAGTGCGATTCAATTATATTTTATACATAGTTTTGAATCAAGAAAAAAGTATGTATAATAGTAGTAACTATTGTTTAAAAGTATTGGGGGTCTACAACATGACAAAACATCCAAAAGCGCTACATGACGAACTATGTTTTTTATTCTATGTTTCATCGAAAGAAGTGATCAAAAAATATAGTGCTTGTTTAAAGGAATATGATCTCACTTATACAGGCTATATTACACTCATTTCAATTGGTGACGATGAAGTTGTGAATATTAAACGTCTTGGTGATCGCATTTATTTGAATTCTGGCACTTTGACACCACTGACTAAAAAATTAGTGGCACAGGGCTTGATTAAAAAAGTAAGAAAGCCTGAAGATGAACGTAACCTCAACATTTCACTCACCGATAAAGGTCGCGAACTGAAGCAACAACTCGCACATTTAAATGAAGATGTACATGCGTCTTTGTCAATGGAAGGGACAGACATGACAGAATTAATTGGAATATTACAACGATTCCTTGAAAACAACTTCCCTTCTCACCCTTTGACAGTCTAACTTTACACCTATATCACGATACTGATGCCGACAGAATGATACGCGACACAAATCAATAAAGGTATCTCCCAGTTACATCGCAGTGACACCTGATAACAGTATGACTCATTGTCGCACACATCTCCATTTACAGTCTGACACATGGAGTAGAATTCTCGCTATTACATTTCTACTCCTCCGATGTCGCTGGTCCCATTTTATTGCCAAATGGTTGGGTTAATTAAATTGTTCCCAATATCGACGGAATAAATATGAGACCAATCGATGCATCGGTGCTTGTGTCATACGGTACACACCCCATGGCAACCGCGGCACAAAGTCATGCAATGAGATTAAACATGTCGTCGTATCGCCTTCTAAACGTCTAAATTCCATACGCGCTGTGCGTCCACTTTGTTGTGCAAGCCACCCACCAGTAATGTTCAAAATCACACGTTGAGATAAGTCGCTGTTCGGATGATGATGCATTTGGATGAGTGGTATTTTAAACGGCATGAGTACAATGGTAAACTGTTGTCCATCATAAATGCCATTAACAAGACGGCCATTCAGTGTTTTTAAAAACCGACCATACATTGCAGTGACCGCTTCCATCGAGACATTTTGCGGAATATCCAATGCTTGAATTGAGCGCACCGTATGACGCTCCTCACTCCATTGATAAAGAACGCGACGTTGCGGAAACCATTTCGTCGTTTTCAATGGATGATGGACGACTCCAATTTGAAATGCAGCCATCGTTTGTTTAAGTGCCGGCTGTAATTGCGATTGCCAAACGATACACTGCTCAATGTTTGCCTGTTTCATCGCGTAACCTAAATTATCATACATCAACCGTTGCAACTGTACGGCGTGACTTTGTGTCAGCCTTGTATTTGAAAATAACGGATTCCCAATCACGACCACAAGTGCAATATCTTCCAATGCCGTCATGACATTCGACAAATCAAATAAATCAATCTCTCGTGTCTGTGCGACAGTCGTTTGTCTCATCGTCGGTGGCGTTTGCACGAATACATCATGTCCTTCAGCAACGAGCATTTCCACATAATGATGCGTATAAGGATGACCATCAGTAATCACTAAAATATTCACTATGACTTTCACTCTCTCATCTGTTTTTGTTTTTTAGTATTATACCACTTCTCCACTTTCCTACACTGGATTATAGTAGATTCTTAATAAAAATTAATAAATCCTTCCTTCCAACCGCTTTATTCCTGCAAAAATGTGCATAAAAAAAGACAAAGGTTGAAAACTGCCACCGCAATTTTTCACATTTGTCTTTCATCATTATCATTCACATGCATCAAATCACACGTTTAATTTTGGCTGAAGATAAACATCATCATGATCGTCAATGTTGTCAACACCGCACCAATAATCACCCATGTATTTGGGCTGATTTTGCCTTTTTGTTCTGTCTGACGAAATGCACGAATTGCCTTAATCCAAGCAATGACGGTCAGCACTGTCAAAATGATTAATATCGTATACATCGCAAGCACCTCCCGCGTTCAATCATGAATAACTTTATATTATCACAAAATGAATAACAGAAAAATATAAAGTGCACCTGTCACAAAAATATCGAACACTCAAAATTTTGAGGTTTATGCTATGAATACGTAAACCATTCAATAGCGACATCAACAGGTGAATTGAAAAGCAAAAGACTCTGATTTTTCACGACTGTAATACATGACTCATTTTTGTAAACATCATATTTTCAACCCAAAATAAAAAACCACCACGGCATATATAGGGGTTGGCCATGGTGGTTTTGAATATTAATAGAACAACATCAATAATATTGGAAGCATCACAGAACTCATAACGGCTGATAAAATCATACCAATCGAACTAAATGCGCCTGACTCTAGATCCATTTCCAATGCACGTGCGGTTCCAAATGCATGAGAAGCGTTACCAAACGTCATGCCACGTGCAATGGAAGATTGAAAGTTCGTCATACGGAGGAGAAATGCGCCCATCATACTTCCTATCAAACCCGTCGCGATGATAAAGAGAATCGTCATCGTATCCTCGCCACCGAGCTGATGCGACACTTGAATACCGACCGCTGCTGTAATTGAGCGGGGAAGCAACGTCACAATATCTTCGCGTCCATAGCCGAGTAATTTTAATGAAAAATAAATAAGGGAAAAATTTAAAATGACGGCTGTGAATACACTGACGAAGATGGTTTTAAAATACTTCACAATCTTATGCCGGTTGATATACAGTGGAAACGCAAGACACACAACTGTGGAACTCAATAGATGATTAATCCATTGCCCTCCCACCATATAACTGTGATAGTCGATATTAAAAAGTAACAATATCGCAATGACGCCAAGAGATGTCATCAAAGCGGGGTTGAGTATAGGTGATTTAAACTTGTTATATATTTTTTTGGACAATATAAACATCACGACTGTTAATACAATCATTGCTAAGCCTTGTAAAACGATCATGATTGGTGATGTCCTTTCCGGAAGATATGTCCTGTCACCATTTTTTCCGCCACTAAACCAGAACTAAATGCAACAAGTATCGTACCGACAACCACTAATGTGAAAAATATAATGAAGTTTAAGTTCAATTCTGAGATGACATCCATTAACCCTATCACAGACGGAACGAAGAAAAACACCATCGTGGCAAGTAGAAAATTGGCACCCTCTTTAATCCATTCCACTTTAATAATTTTAAATTGAAGTAAAAGGAAAAATAAAAGCAACCCAACAATACTACCAGCTAGGGGGATGTTGAAAAACTGCTGTATTTGATTACCTAACACCGTAATCCCATATATGATGCATAATTGCGTTACAGTTTTTAATAGCTGTTTCACTTTTGCCATTCCAATCATCCTTTCTTCGTTCGAATGATTCTATTGTAACGGGTAATCAATTATTATAAAAATATTGGTTTTTCATGCTATTCATTACTTTTATCTATGGAATCGTTTTCTTCAACTTTTGTTAATGGTAAATGGATGTTCAAATAATCTAAAAACGTTTGTGTCGCATGGTTCAAATAGACGTCTTTACGCCAAATGACGCCCATCGTCCAATCAAGCTGACTGTCCTCAATGGATAACACACGAATTTCGGGATTGCGACGAATGATACGTACAATGTTATTAGGCAAAATACCGATACCCATTTTTGCAGTAATCAAATGTTCAATAAATTGCCATTGCGAAATTTTAGAAACGATATGCGGTACGAACCCTGCTTGTCGTGTGAGCGCAATGATTTTATCATTAATATAAAAGTCTTCATTAAACATAATAAAATCTTCATCTTTTAATGCTTTAAAAGTCACCGTTTGTTGTTGTGCGAGTGGATGGGTATGATGCATCACAACTTTGAATTCCTCTGAATACAATGGAAACGAATCAAATATTTTACTATCCACAGGTAAAGAAGTCAGTCCGAGGTGGATTTCATTGTTGCGCACTTGATTTTCAATCGTTTTACCCCCATTTTCATCTAAATTAAAAACGACATTCGGATACTGTTGGTGAAATTGTGCGAGTACTTGTACTAAACGTTCCATGTCCATCAATGCAGAAATGCCGATAGAGATATAACCTTTCTCAAGACCGAGCAAACTACTGATTTCATTCGGCAAACTTTCATATAATTTGAGTATTTCAACAGCTTTATGATAAAACACTTCCCCCACATCCGTTAGTAACAATTGGCGGCGTGTTCGATCGAATAGCGGCTGACCGATTTCAGACTCGAGTTCTTTAATCGCTTTACTCATTGTCGGTTGTGCAATGTATAACGTCTCAGCTGCACGGGTCATCCCCCCTTGACGTACAATTTCTATAAAATACTTCATCTGTTTAATATCCAACTGTCACCCTCCATTCTGTCTCTATATTTTAGCGTAGTGTCTCTTTCAAATTGTATCGCGCACAGTCCGTTCATACAAATTTTGACACGCTTACATTTTAAGGGTAATATACTATTAATTTTACATATTTTTTATCTTATACAATGGAGATATGCTTATGACATTACCTAAAAATGTGAAATTGCGTTTACTCATGTTGTTTATTCAAAATGCCTCTGTGAATGCCGTGTTTCCCTTTATGGCATTATTACTGACCCACTATTTAGGCGGTAAAAAAGCGGGTATGATGCTTATCATTGGGATTTTATTAAAATTTAGTGGCTCCATTATTGGTGGTTATTTAAGTGATCATTTACCATTTAAGAAATATGTTATTGCTTGTTTGACGTTAATGAGTGCACTGCTTTTCTTAGGTATGGGGACCGTATTAACGCAGTTAGAAGGTTCACAGTCGTTTCAGCAGTTGTTTCTCATTTTCTTAAGCTGTTATCTTCTCAATGAACTCTTTACCGCTTTAGCTAAACCGATGTACAATGCCTTAGCTTTAGACAGTATTAATGAGACACATCGACAACGCTACGCCCGCTTCAAATACTGGATTTCGAACACTTCTACAGCTTTGGGGATGTTGATGGGGGGATTATTTTATAGCTCATTCAAAGTAAGTTTATTTGTGGTCATTTTTATCTGTTTATCCGTGAATGTGTTGATTCTCTATTTTGGTGTACAGGAAACACAACGCACGATCGGCCAACCATCAGCACGTCGCTTTGTAGCAATGTTTCAACGTTATCAAGTGGCCTATCGGAATCGTCCATTTGTGTTGTTACTGATCAGTAGCATGCTTATATTAAGTGCGGAAATGTCGCTTTCTTCCTATGTCGCGGTCCGTTTAGAACATCAATTCAAAACGATTCAGTTATTTGACTTTCCGATTGATGGCGTACGTATGTTTTCAATATTGTTATTAATTAATACGTTGACGATTATTAGTTTAAGCTTTGCGATTTTACATTATTTCAAACGTTTCAAAGTCGCGACCATTTTAAATATCGGCTTCTTCTTTTTCGCGGGTGGCTATACGGTCGTCATGAGTAATAATCATGCACTCGTCCTCGTTATCTTTATGTTGATGGCAACAATCGGTGAAATATTGTTTACGCCAACTGTTGAAGCAGAAAAAATACGTTTTATTCCTGCTGATACACGTGGAGCACATTCTGCATTAGACAGTTGGGTGCCGATTGGTGCAGAACTTGTATCCCGGCTATTTTTAATTATCGGTACCGTACTCACGCCTATAATGATGTCTGGAGTTGTTTTAGCAACGGTCGTATTGGGGTTTGTCTTGTTACTCGCAACCGTCAAACGTTATGAGGCGGTTTAAAAAGGAACTGGGAGATTAACTTTTCCCTGTCCTTACCTTTTTATGGATAGAAATGGATTAATGATGATAAAGCAGCCAAAAATGAATATGAGTGGGACGGAATCAATGGTATGGGGTGATCTTCATTTTATAAACTTGCCCTTAGTGACTGCATTGGGTGTAAGATTGCCCAGAAGGCTGAGACTCCTGAGGGATAATACAAGGGCTTAATGCGAGTTCTAATGTTTAATCATGGTTGCTGTTTATCGCAGTAGCTGTCTGACTTCTCAATGTTTGAACTTTTGAGAAGTCTAGTCAGCCTTGCGGGGGCAGTACGACGAAATCTTTGTCGAACTTGAGATTTCTGTACTGCTCCCAGAATCCACTAACGCCTCAACAAATGTAACAGTTTAATCAAGCGTGAGTTAGTCGAAGGACCAGCCCCTAGGAAAGAGAAGCATAGGGCAATCAAATACCACAAATCATAGGGGCAAGTTTAACAAAAATAATGCAACCATAGCATCAAAAATTTTTATGCCCCCAGCCTTTTGTTGTAGAAAATGGTTGTTTTAAACTTCAATTACATCCCTTTTCGTTTGATTTGTCGATTCAAAAATATGGCTATAAGTAGGCCGTGTATGATAGTGAGTCCTTTAAAAATGAATGAACTGAAAGAAACGAAAAAGGCTGTTAATACAATTTCTAGTATTAAAATCAAAAGAATCACAACTAATAAGACTTGTTGTGATTTTGGCATTGTGTGCTTAGGTTCATTCATCCTATCTCCCTTTATCAACTGACGTCCGTTCATATTAGAGGCTATCATTGTATGCTGTATCTTGCAATAATTCCCACTGTACCGCCTTCTGATACCAATCTATCACTTGGTCAATACGGGAAATCAATATCGCCTCGTCTTCTCCTTCAATGACAACTGACATGATATGATCGACACTCAATTGTGCATCACCAAACTGTTGACCTGGTGTAGCTTTGAGTGATTGAAACAGGACCCAATCTTCATCTAACGGGTGCTGTAGCCCTTGAAATGTCGCATTTTGAGGCGGCAACAAAATAAATCCGCCATACCGCTGAATTTGTATGTGCGCCTCTACCTCTTCTACACGCCCAGTTTGCAAATAAAGACTCATTTGATTGAGCTGCATCCCAATAGCATGTTCTAGCGTACGACCAATTTCACCGCCCCCTGTACGACTCGCAATTTCACAAAAATAGATGTCGTTCGTCGGCGTCACGAAAAATTCGGCATGAAATGATCCGTTCGGCAAGGTCGGTAATGCTTCAACGACTTGCTTCACTTGTTGTTGTAACGCTTGACTGAGTGGATGGTCTGCCTTCAACATATAACTCGCTAACGGTTGGTGGTCTTTAAAGGCTAAACATCCGTTGTAATAGTGCGACACATAGGCACACTTCACTTCTCCATTGTGAACAAGCCCATCGACATGATACATTTCCCCATCAATAAACTGTTCAATTTCATATTTCCCCATGTCGGGATGCGTCTGTAAAAACGTGTCAATATCTTGCTGTTCACGTGCAATGACGACATCCGAGGAACCCGAACCATCTATCGGTTTGAGTACGACAGGAAAGCCGTTTTCCACTACAAACCGTTGTATATTCTCAACGTCTATCACTTTGTCAAATTGCGGCGTTTTCACGGAAGTCCCTTGTAGCAACTGTTTCATAAGCACTTTATCGCGATACGCTTCGGCACTTATCATTGATTGACCTTCAAGATTCAACAATGCTCTAATTTTAGCTGCTCTTATCACGTCAAATTCCGAAATCGATAGGACGTGGGTAATATGATATTGTCGACTTAATTCAAGCGCACGCATTTCAATGTTACGGTTAGACACGTAATGCGCAAATCCTTCAATACGCAAATAATCTTTTTCAGCATAACTGTCTTTTTTCTCAGCCGGACAAAATAAAATCATCTGCTCTGCTGTATCTGGAAACCATTCATCATACGGTGTTTTAGCATGATCCGTACTTGATAACATTAATATCGTCATTCAATAATCACCTCAATCACTTCATGAATCCAATCAATTTTTCGTTGAACCGCTTCTGCTGTCTCAGCTTCGAAAACGATATTGAGTAAGAAACAACTTGAAAAATGCTCAGGCGGCATGATGACCGAGTCTCCGTCATTTTTCAAAGGCACAACATAGTGAACACCGGGCATTTCGACCAATCGATCGACACCTTTAATCCCTTTAAATGTCCCCGCTCGCTCTGCCATGATACTATAAAAACACATTTTCTTCGTCGCCTGATCAAAAGCAGGCCAATGGCTCGTCACATCTTTTCCGACTGACACATCTAACACTTTTTGAATAAATGAATGACCAGATGCACCAGGGATTAAAAGTGACGTAATAAAGCCGCCACCTGGTCTTGCTGCTGATTCAATTACTTTAAAACCATCTTTCGTCACTCTACCTTCTAAATGAAAGGCACAGTGATCAATGCCTAAACTTTGAATCGCTTGTGTCGCTTTCGTCTTAATTTCTTGTTGTAAGGCTACATGTTTATCTGATGGAAAAATCGCAATGTACTCCAGTGAATACTCAGGTGTTACCGCCTTGTCCGTAATCCCTGCAATGTACACTTCACCATTTTGCACAACGCCTTCTACCGATACTTCTTCACCTACAAGATAGCCTTCATAAATGTAATCATTCGGATAATAACGGTACACTTTATCACGTTCTGGTGATGTCGCATGACGTAAAGCCTCATACACATAGTCGATACATGCTTCACTTTCAATTTTAAAGATACCTTTACTTCCAGAAGCGCCAACCGGTTTCAATATCCCTGGCGTGCCAATGCGTGCAACAGCTCGACGTAAATCCGCTTCAGTTCGCACATTTTCAAAAGACGGTGAAATGTCAGGCACTTGATCAAACGCCACACGCATTAAATATTTGTTACGTGCATTTTTGACATGCGACATCGGTATACCTGGCAATTGCAAGCGGTCATTTAATTGCGCAACCAACTCCACATCTTTATCCGACCACGTCAGAATCCCACTCAAAGGTTGTTTTTGATGATACGCAAGCACTGCTTCAACGACTGCTGTTTCATCATACGTATCGATTTCAATCACTTCATCTAGCCCGCTGTCTAACAATTGAGGGTCACGATCAGTCATCAATACGACACGATATCCTTGTCTTTTGGCCTCTAAAATCGGTGTCACTCTTTCTACTTTATGGCTTCTTAAATTAATAAATAGTAATGTTTTCACACACTTCACACCCCTATGTAATGTCTCTATAAATTATTATTAAGATAAAATTCAAAGATATGTAGCTCATACAAATAACACACAACTTATCGCGACTTTTTTACTATTTTTTGATATCCACAGAATACGATTGCGTCCATACAGGTAACCTCTTCATCTAGGTATTCTGCCAAAAAACCCTTCAAACAACGAATGTCTGAAGGGTAACGATACGATAACTGTATCATTCATTAAGGTTATTTATAATCATTTAACAATCAACACAGGGATATTCACACGTTTTGCAATTTTGTGTGTCACATGACCGAGTACATGCTTAATATCCATTTCTGAACGTTTATTACTCATTACGACGACATCATAGTCTTCGCTTTCGATTTCATTCACAATTTCTTTTGTCGGTGAACCTGTCGCAAACTTTACTTTGTAAGATAAGCCAACATCTTCAATTGTTTTCAAAAACGGCTTCATTTCATTTGTCTTTTCTTCCACCACTTCGTCAAAGTGTTTACCTTGATAACGAACATAATTCGCTAATTCTGTCTCTGAAATGACATTAAATACGACAATTTTGTTTGATGCATCATTGCCGGTCAATTTTTTTAATTGTTCAGGGACGTTTTTAAAGCTGTTGCCAAAATCATATGGAACGAGAATATTGTTAAACATATCTAATCCCTCCTCATTTTTGGTGTCTCCTTTACTTTGCTGTCGAAATATCCATATCGGAGACGGCTTTCTTATCACTTTTATTTTAACACTAAGATAGCGCTTTCTCAAGGCGACGCACTTTTATCATGTTCTCCAAGCAGCGCAAAATTTTCATAAAAAGGATAGGGACTGGGAAAACTTAATATCCCAGTCCCTTAAAAATTTATGATGAAAATTCAACAATGTCTAACGTCTCGATAATGTCTTCTTCATTTAAATCATGCCCTACCACGACTAAATAAGGTGACATTTCTATCGGACATGGTTTCAACTCTAACTGTCCAGGTAAATATTGAACGACATAAGGTGTTTCATAATCTTTAAAATAAACAAAGCCCTTGATTCTGTAAACACCTTTCAATCGTTTCAAACCTTCAATCAATGCACTTTGTTGGATAGGTGATTCAAACTCATACAGTAAATGTGATAAGTGTCCGTGATGGTGAACTGATGTACGTTCACTGATACGGTATTCTGCTGTGCTTTGAATTTCTTGTAATGTGATTTCACCATAACGCGTCAAAATATACGGTATGTCAGGATATTGTTGTTGTAATGTTTGAACGACCGCTAACAATTGTTCACTTTCCATTAAATCAATCTTGTTAACAATCAAATGACTACAATAACGAATTTGTTCATCCATTAAATTTTGAATTGTTTCAGGTAAAGCATCTCGACTGTCATATGCTGCAGCATCAATGATTCCTAACATTTTCAAGTCTTGAATGTACGGCGCAAGCACAGGCGTCATGCACGCATCAAACACTTCAACTGGATGTGCGGCACCACTACATTCAATCAAAACAATATCTGGTTGATGTGCTAAATACAATTCATGTAACTGCTGTGAGACATCAGCTTTCAAGTCACAACAAATACAACCGTTCGTCAACAGTGCCATTTTCACATCTTCTGTCACGAGCTGTGCATCAACATTTTTAGCCCCAAATTCATTGATGATCACAGCTGGTTTTAAATCTCGATCTAACGCGTCTTGTATTAAGTAGTTCAGTGTAGACGTTTTACCGCCACCTAAGAAGCCCGTTACTATGACGATATCCATCTAATCTCCTCCATCTTTCATCCAATCACGAAATAAACGGCTACCCGTTGTTGTGTCTTGGCCTTGATATTTCCCTTGATATTTTCTTTCTGGTATCGTTTTTGTTTCAGCTAAGACGATTTGACAAATACGTTGACCTTGTTCAATTTCTAACGGAAAGTCGTTTGCATTGTACAGTTCCAGTGTGATTCGACCTTCAAATCCAGGATCAACCCAACCTGCATTTTGAATGAATAGTCCTGCACGACCGACTGAACTCCGCCCCTCGATGAACCCTGTCAATTGTTGAGGTAGTGTGAGATACTCTTCCGTCGTGGCTAAAATAAAAGCGTGCGCAGGTATCACCACTCGAGACTGATCAATTTCCTCATACGCAATCGGGTCACTCATACGTTGTACACCTGTTTCGGGTGGTATGGGCTTTAAAAATTGAGACCCTAGTGTTAAATCAACAGATGCCGGTTCAATATGTGCTTCTACTAATGGTTCAATATTAAGCAATTGACGTTTGAGATACGCCTTAATATCACTATCTGACAAAATCATACGATGCACCTCAGTTTCTTCAATATGAATCGTAATTTTTACGAATTGTGATGCTTTCATAATTTATCATGTCCAGAAGATTCAGACAAGATTTTTTTGAATGTTTTCCATTTTATTTTTAAGCAATATTATCAAAATACATTAAATAGGTCATATTATATCATCGTGAAAATATCCCGGAAGTCAAACCAGTTGAAATGTCCATACCCGCTACTCACATGATATAAACGCAATATTGAATGGTATGAAAAAGCTTGCTCGAGTGTCATCGCTACACAATCGAACAAGCTTCTCTTTATGGATATGTCTCATGCAATTCTTATTTACCTATCCCAAAGCTACTTTAGAATAAGAAATAACGTTGTGTCATTGGTAATTCTGTCGCTGCTTCACTTGTCACTTTTTCACCATCCACGAACACTTCATACGTTTGTGGATCGACATCAAGTTTTGGTAAAGCATTATTATTTTTCATATCTTTTTTAGTTAATTGACGAATATTACGTACAGGTCTTACGTCACGTTTTAAGTCTAATGTACGACGAATGCCGTTCATATAAGCCGCTTGTGACACAAATGTGATGGAAGTACTTTGTAAGTTACCACCGTATTGCCCATACATATGACGGTATTTAATCGGTTCAGAAGTTGGAATAGAACCGTTCGCATCACCATTCGCCGCAACGTTAATCATACCGCCTTTAACCACCATGTCCGGTTTCACACCGAAGAAACGTGGATCCCAAATGACTAGGTCTGCTAATTTACCAGGGTCAACAGAACCAACATATTCAGAAATACCATGTGTAATAGCAGGATTAATCGTATATTTCGCAATGTAACGACGAATACGGTTGTTATCATCATATTCACTGTCACCTTCAAGTGGTCCACGTTGTTGTTTCATACGGTGTGCCACTTGCCATGTACGCGTAATGACTTCACCCACACGACCCATCGCTTGAGAGTCAGAACTAATCATACTGAATACACCCATATCTTGTAAAACGTCTTCCGCAGCGATGGTTTCTTTACGAATACGAGAATCCGCAAACGCCACATCTTCTGGAATTGATGCGTTTAAATGGTGTGTAATCATAACCATGTCTAAATGTTCATCAATTGTATTATGTGTATACGGTAAAGTTGGGTTAGTAGAAGATGGCAATACATTTGGATAGCCCGCAGATTTAATTAAGTCAGGCGCGTGACCCCCACCAGCGCCTTCTGTATGATACATATGGATGACCTTATCACCAATCGCTTCCATAGTATCTTCCATAAAGCCCGCTTCATTCAATGTATCCGCGTGAAGTGCGATTTGGACATCATAGTCATCTGCTACTTCAAGTGCATGACGTAATGCTGAAGGTGTTGCACCCCAGTCTTCGTGCACTTTCAAACCGATGACTCCTGCTTGAATTTGTTCAACTAATGCAGTTGGATTTACTGCTTGACCTTTACCCGTAAAACCAATATTCAGTGGTAAATTTTCTGCAGCTTGAAGCATGCGGTGAATGTACCAAGAACCTGGTGTGACAGTCGTTGCTTTCGAACCTTCTGATGCTCCAGTTCCGCCACCGATATGCGTTGTAACCCCGCTTTCTAATGCGACTTCTGCTTGTTCAGGATTAATAAAATGCACGTGTGTATCAATACCGCCCGCAGTGACAATCATGCCCTCTGCAGCGATGACATCTGTCGAAGCACCAATAATAATATCGACATCATCCATAATATCTGGATTGCCGGCTTTACCTAATTTCATAATGTAGCCGTTTTTCACACCAATATCACATTTAATGACTTTATCGTAATCAATAACGACCGCATTTGAAATGACCAAGTCTGCCACTGCTTCATTATCACGTGTCGCATTCGGGTTTTGCCCCATACCATCACGGATTGATTTACCACCACCGAAAGTAACCTCATCGCCATATTTAGCATAATCTTTTTCGACTTTCGCAAATAAATCCGTGTCAGCAAGGCGAATGGAATCTCCAACTGTTGGACCATACAAACTTGTATACTGTGATTCTGTCATTTTAAAACTCATTTCACTTCACTTCCCTCTGTCATATTAGGTGCCGTGATACGAGATTCATCAAGTGGCCCATCGACTGAGCCGCGAAAGCCATACACATGTTGTTTACCCGCATAGCGCACAAGACGTACTTCTTTTTCATCACCAGGTTCAAATCGCACCGCCGCACCTGCTGGAATATCTAAATGCTTCCCATACGCTTGTTCACGGTCGAATGCTAATGCTGGATTAGCTTCAAAAAAATGATAATGCGAGCCGACTTGAACAGGGCGATCTCCAGTGTTTTTAACACGCAATTTGGTATTTTCACGCCCTTCATTAATCATAATCTCTGTTGAATTTACAATAATTTCTCCAGGTTTCATGATATCCCCTCCTATACAATTGGATGATGAACTGTAATTAATTTTGTGCCATCCGGAAAAGTCGCTTCGATTTCTATATCTGTGACCATCGCTTCGACACCTTCCATCACATCATCTTTTGATAAAATTTCACGCCCGTAACTCATCAACTCTGCGACTGTTTTACCGTCACGTGCCCCTTCTAATATTTCATAACTAATTAATGCCACTGCTTCAGGGTGATTTAATTTCAAGCCTCGTTCTTTACGTCGTCGTGCTAAATCTGCAGCCACTACAATCATCAGTTTGTCTTGTTCTCGTTGCGTAAAGTGCATGACGTTCACTCCTTATCCTCATTAATAAATTGCCCTAGACTTTCATTATAGTCCTCTCTTTATGTTCTTTCAAATTTTAATGTTATACGAAAATAACAAAAGTGTTTATCAAACCAATATATAACAAATATCAAAAGCTCTAAACCTTTATTAATATTATGATAATATAGTTGTTAATTGATATGTGCAAATGTTAAAATTTGGACATACATTAAATTCTGTTTAAGTAAAGTGAAAGAAGTGAACGTTAATGTCAAAATGGATACATACTTTTTTTAAAAATATCTCTCAGGTCGTCTTACTCGAAAACACATGGACCGGTGTTCTCATTTTAATCGCCTTATGGATTGGGAACTGGAAAATTGGACTCGCTGCAATGATTGGAAGTTTCATTAGTCTCTTAACTGCACGATACTTCAATTACACAGACGAAGAGATTCATTCCGGCCTCGCTGGCTTCAATCCTGTACTGATTGCAATTGATTTAACTTTATTCCTACTCTGGTCTTGGCAAAGTATACTCGTCATTTTAATCAGTATTGTTTTGTCGATGCCAATTGCACAAGCCATCAAAAACTTTTTAAAACCTTTTCGCCTACCCGAACTGACAACACCTTTTGTCATCATCACATGGGTCGTTCTTTTAATGTCACAACAGTTTAAATTTGTTAAAACAAATGTCGATGTGTTGCCGTTGACCGCGGATGTACACGTCAACTTAAATACGACATTTCATCCGATACATTCTTTTTTCAGTGATGTGAGCCAAATCTTCTTAGTCGAACATACGATCAGTGGTATTCTCATCGTCATCGCCTGTTTTATCGCTTCAAGACGTGCTGGCATTTATATTTTAGTTGCCAATTTCTTAGGTTTATTATTGGAATTTTTCTTTGGCGCAGATATTGGTACATTGAATGAAGGGCTCTTTGGCTTTAACTTGATCCTCTCAATTATCGCAATTGGTGTTACATTCCGTTCAGCCAATCATCTCAAACCGGTCATTGCTTTTATTTTAACAATCGTAATGACTCCGATGATGTACGCAGCAACCGCAACATTTTTCGAACCGATTGGTATCCCATCACTGACATTCCCATTTATCATTACAACTTGGGCTTTACTACTCGCTGGACAGTCAACAACCATACGCCACGCTTCAAAATAAAGTACATCAAAAAAAGCACACATCGTTCACCCTATCGATGTGTGCACTTTTATTGCGTTCACTACGTCATGGGACATCCCTCCACGCGTTAAACCTATCTGATTTGTCCCTTGCCTTTGTGATTCACAAAATATCTTAAATTCAATTATGCTTTACTTCTTCAAAATACGGTTCATCCAAATGGTTAATATCTAAATGTTCAATTTGTAATGTCGTATGTGCTAAACCATATTTTTCTTTTAACAACCGCTCTAATCGGTTAATCGTACGGTATGCATCTTCACTATTTTTGCTATCCAATACAACATGGGCAGTGAGTGAATAATGTTCCGTAGTAATCGACCATAAATGAAACTCATGCACATCCAGTACTTGATCCACTGATTTCATCGTCTCCATAATCTCATCCGTCTCCAAATGTTCTGGTACAGATTCCATCAAAATCAACCACGCATTACGCATGATTTTATAACCTCCACGCAAAATAACTAAGGCAATGACCATACTTAAAATCGGGTCAATCAACTGAATTCCTGTTAAATAAATCAAGCCCACTGCGACAATGACACCCACAGAATTCAATAAATCACCAATGAAATGCCATAATGCACTTTGAATATTAATATTGTTCTCACTCTTCAATGACCGCATTAAAATGATAGTCAATACAACATTTACAATTAATCCAATCGTCGCAATGATCAGCATCAAACCACTTTCGACAGGTTTTGGAAAGATAATGCGCACGATAGCTTCATAAAAAATCCATGCAGAAATCACTGCGAGTGCTAACCCATTTAAAAAGGCTGCTAAAATTTCAAACCTTAAAAACCCAAATGTATAACGTGCAGTCGGTTGACGGCTCGCAAAATAAACTGCGACCATCGATAAACCTAAAGCAATAACGTCACTCAACATGTGAAATGAATCTGATAACAATGCGAGCGAGTTAGAAACAAGACCTCCTACAAATTCCACAACTGTAAAAAAAAGAGTGATAATTAGCGAAAGCCATAACGTTGTTTTCGAGTGTGCTTGTGTTTTACGATGTTCAACATGATGAAAATATATTCTTCTAGCCATAATGATACTCCTTTGATAACTTTTCTCAGTCCCTATAAACGACGCGAGGTGAATACGACCGCTGTCGCATTCACCTCATACATTCTACTTACGATATGTTTTGAATTCGTCATTCACTAAACTTTCATCTGTTTGATATTGTTGGTAAGTCAAATATGCCACCCCAGAGAGCACTGCCACAGCGATGCCTCCGAAAATGAACGCTGAAACTTTATAAAATTGAGTCATTTAATCAGCCCCCATGGTAATTTTCATTTTATCATACCCACCCATTGAGTACGTACAAACATGCTCTATCAATCTGCTAAAATACTTTTACAGTATGTGCTAACAAGATGCCATACAAAATTCTCAATAAGCGACACATCAGAAAAATAAAAGTTCAAAAACAACGAAATCATTTCCATAAACTTAAAAGTAGTGCGTTATTCGTGATGAGCATATCTTTACTTGTCATAAGTTGCAGACACACACCTCACACGACGATAATGCTGAAACTCACACATTCCCTTCTCAACAGTAGAAGGTTTGAACGAGATTGCAAAAACGCACCCTAGTGTATGACTCCTTTCCTACACTAAACTTCTCATCCTCATCTTTACTACACGACGATGATGCTGAATCCCATACATTCATTTTTTACCATTAGAAGTTTTAAACGAGATTGCTAGAACCTTTCTTCACCACAAAAATAAATAGCCTTTATGAGATTGCAAAATTGGGCGAGACTCCTGAGGCATCCAGCCGAAGCTGAAAATCCACCAACGCTTCAACTATGTTACTTTAAAAATCAAAGCGTTGGTTAGTTGAAGCGAGGCGCCTAGGAACGCGAAGCCCATAATCGCAATCAATAAAGGCTAAATTATTAAACACTGAGAAAGGTTCAGCAATCTGCAAGATGCTCTCTTATATAGAAAAGTAAATGCTTTTGAAATGTTTCAGCATCATCAAAATGCAGCATCACTTAATAATATCTATCAACTCTTTCTTGGCTGCGGCGCGTGCGGGAATCCATCCAAACACAACCCCAATTAATGTAGACACACCCACCGCCAATAGAATCGAACCGAGACTGACAGCACTTTGAATATATTCTGGTGTCACGACATCCACTAATTTCGCAATGAAAATACCGATAATCAATCCGATAATCCCACCGATTAAACAGAGTACGACACTTTCGATTAAAAATTGAAACTCAATATCTCTCGCTTTTGCACCGAATGCACGACGAATTGCAATTTCTTCCGTACGTTCAGCAACAGAAATATACATCACATTCATCACACCAATCCCTGCAATAAACAATGAGATACCTGCCACGGCTGCGACAAAGTACGTGATAGAGTCAAAGATTTTACCGATGCTCTTCACAAATTCTTCCGTATCTGCGTATTGATATTCACCTTGTGAGACGGCTGAACCTCTTTGATTCAATTGATCTGCAACTTTTGTAGCAATTTCTTTTTTATTGGCATCTTCACCGACTTTTAACATCAATTGTGGAAAGTCAGATTTCAAATTCGGCAAGTCCGCTTCAACCGTTTTTGTCGGAATTTGTACCGCATTCGGAATCTGTGCCTTTTCTTTCACACCGACAACTTCAAAGCCAATATCATCAATATAAATCGTTTGACCGACTGCATCGCCTTTAAATAACGTCTCTGCCACTTCTGATGACACGGTTGCGACGCGTTGTTTTAAGGCGTTATCTTCTTTACTAAATCCTTTACCTTCATTCGCTTCAGTCACCGTTTCACTTTTAACGACTGCAATATCCGTTTTCTTTTTCACAGTGCGCGCTTCCGCCGTTAGTCCAAGTGTATCATCTTCTTTAATACTCGCATCTTGAACCCCTTCAACTTGGCGTGCAATGTCAATATCCGTCGTTGTAAAAGGCGGCTCTTTCACAGTTTCAAAGTTGCTCGGTAAAAAGCTGACCAAGGCACTATCTTTTGACGCCCCTGCATCACTGAACTGTTCATTGGCTGTCTTTTTAAAGCCATTACCTAATGACATAATCGTAATCACAGCCGCAATCCCGATAATAATCCCTATCATCGTAAATATGTTACGGCGCTTATTTTTCATAATTGAACGTAATGAAACGTGAATAATATTAGCGATGTACGCCATGCGACAGCACCTCTTCTCTTTGAACACGACCATCTAAAATGTGAATCACGCGATCTGCTTGTGCAGCAACTTTCGGATCATGTGTGACGACAATCATCGTTGTACCTTGTTCCTGGTTCAACTGCATAAATAACGCCATAATATCTTCAGACGTTTTCGAATCGAGTGCCCCAGTTGGTTCATCCGCAATAATAAATCGAGGACGGTTCACAATCGCTCTTGCAATCGCCACACGCTGTTGTTGCCCGCCTGACAATTTGTTCGGAACCAAGTTTTCTTTATCATACAGACCGACACGATGTAAGATGTCCAACACACGTTGATGACGTTCAGCTGCTCGCATACCTGCATACAATAGTGGCACACTGACATTTTCTAAAATAGTGTTATTTTGTATCAGTTTAAAGTTTTGAAATACAAACCCTACTGTCCGGTTACGAATCACAGCCAATTCATTATCTGACGTTTTTTGATAATTTTCACCGTTAAATAAATAGTCGCCTTCATAACCGCGATCGATAAAACCTAAAATATTGATAAGTGTACTTTTACCTGATCCTGAAGGGCCCATAATTGCGACAAATTCACCTTGTTCAATTCGCAAATCAATATCTTTTAAAATGTGATTTGTTTCATTCCCATTTTTAAAATGACGATTGATCCCCTTCAGTTCAATCATTTGGACACCTCAACTTTCTCACCATCTTTAACTTTTGCATCAGGATGGTTGATGATACGATCACCTTTTTTCACACCTTTTTTCACAATCAATTCACCATTCTTTTCGTCATACGTGATTTTCGTGCGATGTGCTACGCCTGATTGATCCACGACATACACGTGATGATCTTTCGTTAGTACAGACTTTGGAATTTTGAGTGTATCTAAAGGAATTGTCGCCTCTACGGAATAGCCGTTACGCGCTTCAAAATCAAGTTCACCAATTGTAATTTTGTATTTCGATGTTTCTTTGTCATTTTCGCCAGTCGGATGTGATTGTATTGGGTTATTCGTTGTTAATGACTCTGCCCCCTCACTGCCTTCACCTGCGACGGGCGCACCACCTGCAGCTTCACCTTTAGCATCTTGTTGGTAGCTTGTCGGAAGTTGTGAAATGTGCGTAATTTTCCCTTTGCCTTCTTTACCGGTACTCGTCACTTTAACATTGACCGTGTCACCCACTTTAATTTTCTCTAAATCAAATTCCGAAATGGTTGACTGGATCTCTAACTCATTCGCAATTAATTTCAAAATCGGCTCACCTTCACCGACTTGGCCATCGTCAATTAATGACACTGTGCCATTAAATGTTGCATTGACGCTATTATTCACTTGACCGTCGTAACGATTCAATTGTCTCCACGCTTGATTAATCGCTTGCTGATCCCCGCTTTGTTGAGCGTCATTCAATTGTTTAACTAACTTTTGACGTTGTGTTGGATCAATATCATAATTCAACAATGGTGTACCTTGTGTTACTGTTTGTCCGTCTTTCACTTGCACATTTAAAAAAGTCCCTAGCTGTGCATTATTCAAATATGTCTTAATCGTTTCCGGCGAAATTTTACCCGTCACACGTAGCGGCTTATCCGTTTTTACAGTATATGTATCGTAAGCATCTTCATTTTTTGGGTCTCCAACACCACCAAATGTTTTCACTAAGAAAGCAATGCCTACAAGTAAAAAAATGCCTATCACTGATGAAACAATCAAAGTTTTTTTCTTCAAAATAAAATCCTCCTCAATGGCATAAAATACTTTGGTTGTATTATACCATTAAGAAGGATACATTTTCTTTAAAAAATCAATAAATTATATATAAATTAGACTCGCTTATAACTCTCCAGCTAAACTAAGTATCGTGTCTTCTAAAGCCGCCGAACCTAATGCGAGTAATATGGTCAATATGATGGTCAACAAACCTAAAGTTAAAGATGCACGTAAGGACAAACGACTGGTTGCATAGTAAACGATAAATGTCACATAACCTTTGAATATCGTTTGTAAATCAAAAGCTGCTAAGTACATATTCCCTGGCAGAAAAACATTCAGACTGGTGATGTTATAAGTCGGGAATGGTAAATGAAAGATAAGTTGAATACATACAAATACTAAAGCAACCGACGTCACAATAAGTGAATGACTGAATGAGGCAGATAGTATCGTTTGAGTTGAAGCATCGGAGTGCAACAGTTTAGAAATCATCATAAATACGACAAATGTAAACAAAAAGCTAATCAACACCCCCATCAAACTACTCATCGTATCAGCGAACCAATGAATTTGATGGAACTCTTCTATATCTTCTTTTGAATAACCAAAACCTTCTAACAGCTTGGTATTATCCGTATCAATTTTTAATAAAAACGCATGAATGAGTGTGACAGCCAACATCAATACAGCTTTCACTTTCCATGTAGGATGGTTGCGTAAATTTTCAAAATGTTGGAATAGAGGTAGATTTGTCTTAACCAACTTTGTTTGCCTCCTCAAAAAGATTATCTTAATATTATCACATTGTTAGAGGCTTTTTTGTATTAAAAGTAAAAATTCTAAAATATGACAAAAGCTATCGCAAATATTGTGATTAAAGTATAAAATTATATTATTAAATGCTATACTATTTTTATACTTTTCATGGGAGGTAGGTCTATGGAATTTTCAAAACCGCTATACATAGAAGCTTTTAACAGAGATAGAACTCAACCTAGCATTTGGAAGAAAGTTTTACTATTGATATTATTCATTATTATCCAAACTGCACTTACAACGCTTTCTGTCGATTACACAAAGCTACTCACTGAACAAGGATTAACTGAAGCTCAAGCGCAACAATCAGCGCCTTTTACTATGGTTGCTGGCATCATTGGTACCGTTATCGGCAGTCTCGTCGTTGTGGGTATTACTTATTTGATCACACTACTCATTTATAAAATTTTCAAGAAAGTGCTTGCTAAAAAAGCGATATTCGGTGCAGTCTTACGTTACTACAACACCATTTTAGCCGTGATGATTGTCATCCTCATCATTCAACTGTTATTCCAACTCGATATCACAACAATCAAAATTGATTCACTTAATATTTTCGCCCCTGAAAACACATTACTCAGTGCATTCAGTTTGACGAATTTATTGACAGGTTGGTTATTCGGTGTCATGTTGCATTCTAATGGTCACATTTCTGCTAAGTGGTCTTGGATATTAGGCATTGCAGTGTTCATCCTATGTGTTGGATTGACTGCTATCGGCGCATAACACTTACATAAAAAATGAGAGGCTCGAGCAACTAAATGTTCGAGTCTCTCATTTTTATCCTTATATTATTTTCGTTTGACAACACGTACCATTCGTATCATGAGTGTCACACCAATGACGGCATAGGCCAACCACATGAGCCAAAACGGGATGCCTTCTATACCATTCATCGTAGCAATCAGATACACCGTGTAAAGCACCCATACCGTCAGTTGAATGACGAGTGTTATCATGAGCACATCTCGCCTTTGTGCATGACTTTTCCCGTCTATTTTTCCCTTGATGTTATGCTCGATAACAGGTAAATACTTAAACAATAAAAAGAGCAAGCACCATATGATCAACATAGTGATGGGTAAGATCCATAAATGACTTTTCGGACCCCAATTGTCGACTTCACCATTAAAGGTCAGATGTGTTCCCACTTGTGGAGGGAGTTGCGCATCATATAGAGCTAGTATCACAATCGAAATCAACCACAATACAGGAATTAATCGATTAACTTGCTTCATCTATGATTTCCTCCATCGTTGTTCTCACACTACCTAAATACATCGTGCCAAATTTTACTAAATGGACGAGTAACAAATACAATTCGTAAAATCGAATGCGTAACGTCGCCCCATCAGCAAGTGGATAAGCGGCATCATACGCTTCATAAAACGCTGGGCTGAATCCACCAAATACTTTCGTTGCGCCTAAATCGAATTCACGGTCACCGTATAATGGCGCAGGATCAAAGAGTGCCGGACGACCATCCGTTAAAAACATATAATTACCTGCCCACAAATCACCATGTAACAATGATGGTGCACTCTCATGTTGAGCAAGCGTATCCTCCATTAAACGATAGACTTGTTCAAATAATGCATCATCAGCATCAGACCACAATTGACGCTGACGAATCACGTGAACAAGTGGTGTGATACGTTGTTTTAAAAATAGTGTTTTCCAATCCTCTGTCCACGAGTTGTCGAATTGAATATCTCCACCTTCATAAGGCAAATGAAAACCAAATCGTCCTTTTGGTTCATGCGTTTGGTGAAGTTGTGCGACTAATTTTCCGAGCGCTTCTTGACTGCCACCGCGTCCTTCATCTAAATAACTCAGCAATAAATAGGCATCTTGATCGACCTGTCCTTGAGCAATGACTCTTGGCGCCGTCACACCTGCTGCTTCAAACGCTTCGAGACCCGCGACTTCTGCATCATAAAAAGACGCATCCCGACCAGGTTGAACCAGTAAAAAATAAGGTCCTTCAGTCGTATCCACACGATAAGCCTGATTGACATCACCCCCACTAACCGGTTCAATCGATTGGATATGTTCGAACGGCAATGTCTGATACCATTTTTCATTCATGACATTCAACTCCTTTTCTCTTTTGAAATTGAACCCAATCAAACTATTTTCACGTCGTTTTAAACTCATCTATACTATAATTGTATGACACTACTAAAAGGAGTTGCAAACATGGAAGATAAACGCCAAATGTTACTAGATACTTTTAATTATCGCTTTGCTACAAAACGTTTTGATGCAAGTCGTAAAATTGACGACGCTGATTTCGAAACGATTTTAGAAACGGGACGCCTGTCACCGAGTTCACTTGGTCTTGAACCTTGGAAATTTTTAGTCATTCAGGACCCGGAAGTTCGTGAAGCACTTAAACCAATCAGTTGGGGGGCACAAGGGCAATTAGATACAGCAAGCCACTTTGTATTGATTTTAGCGCGTAAAAATGTACGTCCTGAAAACGAATATGTGCAAAAATTATTGCGCGACGTCAAACAAATGGATACGGACATGATTGAACAAATGAGTGAAAAAACGTCAGCATTCCAAAATGATAACTTAAATCTTTATGAAAGTGATCGTGCATTATGGGATTGGGCAAGTAAACAAACGTATATCGCACTTGGAAATATGATGACATCTGCAGCATTTTTAGGTGTAGATTCATGCCCAATTGAAGGTTTCCAATATGATGAAGTATCACGTATTTTAGCTGAAAAAGGATACTTCGATGATACTGAGTTTGCACCTTCAGTGATGGTCGCATTTGGTTATCGTGAAGAAGATCCAAAACGTGCCAAAACACGCCGTAGCAAAGAAGACGTCATTGAATGGATTTAGTTGTTGGGAATAAATAAACGTGATTTGTATCGAAATTTACAGTCGTTGACAAATGTGAATTGATAGGTTAATATTTAGTTATAAGGATTCCAACATAATAAACACCAATCCCCTCACTAGTCGCGTTAGTGAGGGGATTCTTGTTAGGTGTGGCTATTGTCATTGTCGCCTATTTTTATCGCGTTTACGTAGCCAATGCGCATAATACGCAATAAAGCAACCACTAACTATTGTGGTTAGGCCATTCAGAAGGATTTCCCCCATAATAAACACCTCCTCTCACGCCAAATTGACGTCTGAGAGCTAGACGACCCCATTTCCATCACCCTTTTCAAAGAATCATCATTTTCATTATCAACCTCACATCCATCAATTAAAAATTTCCATTTGGCTAAAATACAACGCTACCCTTATAAAAATCTTCAAACATTCTCCCCTATATTCATTCAATCTTTGATCCATAGCTAAAAACAAAATAAGAATGCCAAAAGTATATTATTTGAATGCTTCCTCAACAATTCTGAATATTATGATAAAATTATTTTAACTGTCACATACAAAGGGGGTATGGAGTTATGCGAAAACTCGTGACATGTTTCATGGGCCTTGTGCTCATTTTGGCAGCTTGTACAAATAACAACAAAGATGAAGAGACCCAAACGTCAAGCAGTCAAAAATTTCCTAATCGCACATTAGAAATCATTGCACCTGCTTCACCTGGTGGGGGCTGGGATGCGACTGCACGCGCAATCCAAAAAATCATGCAAGACGAAAAATTGACTGATCAAAATATTACAGTCGTCAACAAACCAGGTGGTGGTGGCGAGGTAGGTTGGCAATATCTCAGTGAACGTCAACCAACATCTATCGCGATTAATTCAAGTTTGTTACTTTCTAATCACGAACTCGGCCTAAGTGATTTAAGTCATCGAGATTTCACGCCGATTGCAATTCTAGCGACGGAATGGATCAGTTTATCCGCTTCTAATCAATCTCATCTATCTTCAGGTAAAGAAGTGATGGAAAAGTTAAAAGCAGATCCTAAGTCATTAACGATTGGCGTTGCACCTGGTCTAGGGAATAACGATCACCTTGCTTTCATTCAGGCCGCAAAAGCATACGGGGTAGACGTGAAAAATTTAGACTTTCTCGTTTATAAAAGTGGGGGCGACTTAGAAACCGCACTACTCGGAGGACATGTGGACATCGCTTCAACAGCAGTCTCTGAAGTCAAAACACAACATCAGGCTGGCAAACTTAAAGTGTTGGCAACCACATCTGACCATCGTGTGAAAGGTTTAGAAGATGTTCCGACATGGAAAGAACAAGGTTTGAATATGGTGTTTCCACATTGGCGCGGCGTGATGGGGCCTAAAAACATGACGAAAGAAGAGCGCGCTTATTGGAATGACACAATGAAAAAAGTCGTTCAATCCAAACAGTGGGAAACTATTCGCAAAAATAAAAACTGGGATGCATTTTACAAAGACAGCTATGAATCAGAAAAGTTTTTAAATGCGCAACAGAAAAAGTATGAACAACTGATTCAAGATGCAGGTTTTTAAACAAAGGGGGAATCAAAAATGGTACGACTTATTGCGCCGATCGTATGTTTCATTATTGGCGTTACCTACTTACTCCTCTCTCTCAATTTACCGATTTCAAGAATTGGTGATCCGCAAAGTCCAAAATATTTTCCAATTCTTATCGCGAGTTTATTGATTGTGATGAGTATCATTTACTTTATTCAGATGCTTCGTGATAAAAATGTGTCGTTTGATGAATTCAAAGCATTCTTAACACCACTCGTACTTAAACGTATTGGTTTGACATGTTTATTTATCCTGATTTATACCATCATTTTTGAACGCATTGGCTTTTTAATTTCGACAGTATTATTTCTTGCAGCAGTGATGTTTTTAGTCAATGGCTTTCAACATTGGCTGAAAAATTTAATCGTCGCTATCGTCTTTTCAGGTGTTGCATGGTATACCTTTGCACAGCTGTTAGACGTTAGTTTGCCATAAGGAGGCGGTCATATGGGTATCGATATCAATAGTTTCTGGGAAGGACTGTTAACCGCCTTCCAACCGATGAATTTATTGTGGATTCTCATTGGCGGTTTCTTAGGTACCGTCGTAGGTATGTTACCTGGTTTGGGACCTGCAACGGCGGTGGCTGTACTGATTCCCGTCACGTTTGGGATGAATCCGGTCAGTGCGTTGATTTTGATGGTTTCGATTTACTATGGGGCGATGTATGGTGGCTCCAGAAGTTCAATTTTGCTGAATACACCAGGGGATGGGTCTGCCATTGCCGCAACATTTGATGGTTATCCGATGACACTCAATCACCAAGCCGGGAAAGCTTTAACAATTTCAGCAGTGGCGTCATTATTCGGAGGACTCTTTTCAGTCATTGGCTTTATTCTCCTTGCTAAGCCGTTATCCGAATTTGCCATGCACTTTGGACCACGTGAATATTTCGTTCTTTTCTTATTCACTTTGTCTATGGTTGTTACATTGTCACTCGGTAAAATGGTCAAAGGGTTTATCGCCATGTCCATCGGTTTAATGATGAGTACAATCGGCGTAGATTTACAGACAAGTGTGTATCGTTTTACTTTCGATGTGACGCATTTAAGTGAAGGCGTCGACTTTCTCGTGATCATTATCGGTGTGTATGCTGTCGCTGAAGTCCTGTACAACTACATGCATTTAGATACATTAGAGCCACCGAAAAGTGATTTAGGCTCGATGAAATTAACGAAAGAAGATTGGAAACGGACACGCTGGACGATGTTAAGACAAAGTCCCATCGGCTTCCTTATCGGAGTTTTACCTGGTGCGGGTGGATCAGTGGCTTCCCTACTCAGTTATGCCACTGAGAAACAATTTTCTAAAAATGGTAAACAGTTTGGTAAAGGGGCTATTGAAGGCGTGGCGGCACCTGAAGCGTCGAACAATGCTGCTTCAGTCGGTTCACTCATTCCGCTCTTAACGATGGGGGTACCTGGATCAGGAACGACAGCCGTGATTCTGGGTGCAGTCGTAATGCTTGGTTTACAACCTGGACCACTCCTATTCGAGAAACAACCTGAAATGGTATGGACACTTGTTAATAGTATGTTTATCGGTAATATTTTCTTAGTCATTATAAATATTGCGATGATTGGCCTGTTATTAAAAATTTTAAAAACACCACCTAAAACACTTTATCCTATTATTTTAGTCCTTGCTTTTCTCGGAACCTATACATTGAGTTATAGTGTCATTGACTTCTACATTTTATTAATTTTCGGTATCATTGGCCTATTATTAAAATTACTAGACTTTCCAATTGCACCGCTCATTTTAGCAGCAATTATCGGTTCAGATATGGAACAAAACTTCCGTAAAAGCTTAATCACGAGTCATAATCATCTTGGTGACATTTTCTTTGGTTCACCAATTACGATTGTTTTAACGATAATGACCGTATTAGCACTTTTCTATCCTTTAATCATGAAATTGTTGAAGAAAAAAGCATCATCAAATTGATATAAGGATAAAAATATAGTCTGGGATACCATGAAGTTTCCCAGACTTTTTCTATCATACATGATGTTCAGTTATGATTGAATTAATTTTTCAATCAAGACCTTATAATTCTTTTTAGCTTGTTCTATGCTGAAGCGTTCATCTAGCTTTACGTCGGTAACAGGATATTCTGTAATACGCTTCATTTTTTCTGCTAAATCTTCAATATTTTGTGATTCAACGAGATGACCATTTTTACCTTCAACTATCAAGTCTCGTGGGCCATAGCGAATATCATAAGCGAGTACTGGACATCCATTGTTAACACTTTCCATTACAGATAATGCAAATCCTTCAAATTGACTTGCCAAAATAGAGGCAGCATGTTTTCGAAAAATTGTTTCAGGTTCATTCGTTTTTCCGTGAAATTAATTTAACATGTTCATTGAGGTTTAAATTAGAAATTTCATTTTTCATATTTTTAATGTCTTGCGGCTCACCATAACCATAAATATTTAACCCATAGTCATATCCTGCGTCTTTATAGCGTTTGAACGCCTGAAGAATATGAGACACTTGTTTATTCTCATCGATACGTCCAAGATATAAAAATTTCGAATATCTATCGTTTTGTTGTGGTTCATTAATAGTTGAAAAGTGGGGAATAACAGAAAAACGCGACTCTGAGATACCAAAATCTTCCATCATTTCTTCCTTTTGATGTGGCGTGAGCACAACAATTTGATCAATTTCTTCAGCACGATTATATAATAGGCGATAACTCCCTTTAATATTGCCATCTATCTTTTTATGGCTACTATGGATAACGAAAACATTTTTTAATGCTTTTTTAACATTTAAAATCGCATCATCCAATATACGTGCATCATTAAATACAATTGCATCCTTTTCAATGACACTTTCATAAAAATAAGTAAAAAAGTCTTTTTCATTATCAAATGTGTGCACTATCGTATTATTTTTGTACAATGCGATATGGCTCACTTTATTATTCGTAAAATGGCGCACACAGTATACTTGACCATCTTGATTATATAATCTGTCACTTAGTTTCACGTTTTTCTTCTTGTCGTACATGATAATACGATGTAAATAGCCATATTCATTATACTCGCGTCTCTCTGCTTTATGTTTTTGACTTGGTAACATAAAATCCTCAAACTGAAGTATTTCAGAATCCGCATTATAATATTTTCGATATAAGACGTATTGATCCCCTTTATAGTAACGTATCACATTGGCATCTTTTTTATTGGGTTGATGTGTTAAACCGTCAATGTTAACAGGTGTTTTATTTATAATTTTTTTCTTTCTAAATTTAGAATGTGGAAAACAAAAATTTTCACCATTGGTAAACCATTCATAAATATTTAACACTTTCGTTTGATGACTTAAAATTTTGCGCTCTTTAAAACGTTCTAACACTAAAGGATAGTTCGGATTATAATTTGTTGTCAAAATCATATGTGAATCATCGAAATTGGCTTCCATAAACCTAATTCTTTTTAAAAGTGCCTTTGTGCGTCCCCCGTGAAACTGTGGCAATGTTGATGTAATAGTATAATACATTATTCCCCTCCATATAATAAAAAGGATGATTGAAAAAGAAAGATATCATTTTTCAATTCATCTTCCCCTCTAAATTATTAAGTTATAATAATATAATGTATCATAACTAAATATATTACTCAACACTTAATATGGTGATACAAATCTTTTATTTGCGGTTATATAATAGCCCTC
>NZ_PPQH01000046.1 GCF_002902385.1 Staphylococcus intermedius NCTC 11048
AGTTTTCATGCTTCGATTTGCTGAATGCCCCTTAAAATCAATTCTACATAGTGTATTACATCTTAATAATACACTTTTTACACTATAAAAGGAACGTATTTTCATTTATAAATGTCACAATTTTCAAAACTTTATGTGTGACAATCTTTTAAACATATTATTAATAAACCTCATACGATGCACACAATGGTACGAATGATGCGCTCTTCATTTATCTTTATTCCGGTATAATGTTAAACAACCGATATTCTTTTTATTATCACTTTGAGGACACCTAGTCACGTTTTCCTATACGGTGGTGATTTGTGATTTCAAAATATTAATGGTGCACTCAAACTAATTTATATTTCTTCATAAAACTTTACTTTTAAATGATTGGACGCCCTGTCTTTAGATTGCTAACATGGCGCGACTCCCAAGGAATCAGACGCAGTCGAGAATCCGGAAACGATTCATCTAAGTTACAGTCCTATTAAAACATTAGCTAGTCGAGACATCTCCTGGGAAAACGTCGCCCAAAAAGCAATCTAATGAATCACCCACCACATCGTTAAAGCATAAAAGCATGCGAAAGAATTTAAAATCCCTTCACATGCTTTTACACTATGCACCTTCTATGATATTTTGAACGACTTCAAACAATGCCTTTTCTGTCATCACTGTTTTCGTCGGATGTTTGGTTGTATCGGTTTGTGGGCGATTGCGTCGGTTAAACCAAATTGTTTTCCAACCGACTTGCATGGCGCCAAAAATATCGTTATCAAAATGGTCCCCAATAAAGTATGGCTCACTTGAATCCACTTCCAATTGTTTGCCGACTGTTTCAAATATGGCGGGATCTGGTTTTGACATATGGAGTTCCGCTGACACAAACATATTTGATTCTGGAATGTATTGGTTGAGTCCTAATGCCTTCATTTTTGCACGTTGACGGTCAGACTCCCCATTTGTCAACAATCCTAATTTGACGTCGTTTCGAACTAAATATTGCAACATTTCAATCATCGTAGGAGACAATGCAATATGTTGTTGTGCATATTCATAATCACGTTGAAAGGCACGCGCTTTCTCTTCGGGTAATTCGATGTCAAAGTCCGCAACTGCACGTGTGATACGGATGATATGCATATCAGCTAACGATAACGCGCCAGTTTGCGTTGCTTCAAATAACTCTTCACTATATAAGCGAAAATGACGATAAAGTCTTTCTACCCCTATTTCTGTATCACCAAAATGGCGGTAATAGGCATACTCAAAACCCGATAATTGATCATATAGCGTATCGTCTAAATCAAAAATCATCACTTTATTCATTATTCAGCACCCCTTTAACTCAAAACACATTCAATTCATAACATTTTTATACTGACATTTATTATATAACGGGTGTGTTTGAATGAATAGCGTTTGAACTTCAACATAATCACGATGCATCATTGTGCAGTCTGACTTACACTGTCGAGCGCTTCACGAATTGTGGTTAAATATGCTTTCGTTGCTTCGATGCCTTCTTCGTTAAATCGACGAACGATTTCACTGCCAATGATAACGCCATCCGCCACTTCGGAAATATCTTTCACATGTTCAGGTGTACGAATGCCAAATCCTGCCATGACAGGAACGGAGCTATGTGCTTTAATGTCTAAAATATTTTGTTTCAATTCAGGGTGAAAGTTACCATTTTGCCCTGTAATTTGGTTCATCGTGATCGTATAAATGAACCCTTCTGCTGTTTGTGCGATGCGTTGACGTCGTTCAGGTTGGGCAGTCATCGCGATCAATGAGATGAATTTCAATTGTCGCTCTGGATAACGTGCTTTAAATTGTTCGATATATTCAAACGGCATATCCGGAATGATTAAGCCCTCTACACCGGCCGCTTCTGCCTCAGCCATAAATGCTGCTTCTCCATACGTTTCAATCGTGTGATAATACGTCATGAGCAAATAGCGTGTATTGAGCTGCCCTTTCACTGTTTTCAGTTGATCAAAAATTTTCTGGGCGTTCATCCCTGCTCGAATTGCCGCTTGACCTGCTTCCATAATGATTGGACCATCCGCGACAGGATCAGAAAATGGGATACCAATTTCGACATAATCTGCACCAATGTCATCTAATGCTTTCAGTTGATCCATAAATTCTGGGCCACCCATAATGTACGCGACAAATTGTTTGTTATGCATGTTTATGCCTCCTTTCCTTCCATATAATTTTTAATCGTTTCCATATCTTTATCCCCACGACCAGACACGGTTACGACGAGGATGTCATCTTTGTCCATTTGTGGCGCTAATTTCTCCACATAACTTAATGCGTGTGCACTTTCGATAGCTGGAATAATTCCTTCTGCCTTTGTAAAACGTACGAGTGCGTCCATCGCTTCTTTGTCGTCAGCAGTGACATAATCCACGCGCCCGATGTCATGATAATAACTATGCTCGGGACCGACACCCGGATAATCTAAGCCGGCTGAAATCGAGTGTGCCAATTGAATTTGATGGTTGTCATCTTGAATTAAATACATTTTTGTACCATGTAACACACCCTTTTTCCCTTTATTAATCGCTAAAGAGTGACGGTCTGAATCTACACCTTCACCCGCCGCTTCTACCCCGTACAATTTCACTGAGGCATCTTCAATAAATGGATAGAACGTACCAATTGAATTGGACCCTCCACCAACACATGCAACAACAGCATCTGGTAAACGGCCTTCTTTCTCTTGAAGTTGGGTTTTAATTTCATCTCCAATGACACGTTGGAAATCACGTACCATCGTTGGAAATGGATCTGGTCCGAGCGCTGAACCGAGTAAATAGTGTGTATCATCAACATGTGCGACCCAATATTGTAGCGCTTTATTGACTGCATCTGATAACGTACCTTGCCCATCTGTCACGGGTACGACTTCTGCACCGAGTAATTCCATACGAAAGACATTCAGCTGTTGACGACGGATATCTTCTTCTCCCATAAAAACAACGAGCTCCATATCGAATAATGCGGCAATCGTTGCACTTGCGACACCGTGTTGGCCCGCCCCTGTTTCAGCGACCAACTTTTTCTTACCCATACGTTTTGCGAGTAATGCTTGGCCAATCGCATTATTAATTTTATGTGCACCGGTATGATTCAAATCTTCACGTTTCAAATAAATTTTTGCACCGCCCAATGCTTTCGTATAAGAGTCCGCATACGTCAATGGCGTTTCTCGCCCAACGTAATGTTTTAAATAATAATGATAGTCGCGTTGAAATTCAGGATCCTGTTTTGCCTCATCATAGGCTGCTTTCAATTCTTCAATTGCTGGCATCAACGTTTCTGGTACGAATTTTCCTCCATACTCTCCGAAAAATCCGTGTTCATCTGCTTCTAATTGAATGTTTTTCATCGTCATTCTCCTTTCAAAACTTTTGCAATATAAGCCATTTTGTCATGATCTTTTTGCCCTTTTGCCTTTTCTATGCCACTAGCCATGTCGACGCCCGCAATATTCGGATAGTCTTGAATTAATTGTTCAACATTGTCACTATTGATACCACCTGCCACAAGATAGTTCGACGTGGACAACGTGTCCAAAGTACGCCAATCAAAAACTTCCCCGGTTCCACCAAATGTGGTTGACGGTGTATCAATTAACAGTCGATCAACTACACTTCCATAACGTTCGATGTGCGTTTGAAGCTTTTCATCAGCTGGAATCGCTTTAAAAAGTTGTATGTCAGGATAGCGGTTTTTGACTGACTGAATCATTTCTATTGATTCGTTACCATGAAATTGTATCGTGTTGATTGCTGTCTGTTCGATCATCGATTCTAGTTGGGCCATCGTAGCGTTCACAGTCACTGCTACGCGATCAATCGTTTGTGGAACGAGTGATGACAGTTTTTGAAGTTGTGCTAAATCCACGTAGCGTGCGCTTTTCGGATACGTGATGAAACCAATTGCTTGTACGTCATGTTGTACGGCTTCTCGGACGTCTGCTTCTTGTGTAAAACCACAAAATTTCAAATACATGTTACACCTCTTTAGTTAATTTAAAGCTTTGGAGTTGCGCTTTCGGATCATCCGCTTTCATCAACGTTTCACCTACAAGTACTCCCGTAATCCCAGTCGGCACAAGTGTTTCGATATCCGACACCGTTTTAATGCCACTTTCTGAAATATAATGAATATTCGGCTCACGCTCTGTTAAAATTTGCCCAGTATGACGCACATCTGTAGTAAAGCTTCTCAAATCACGGTTATTCACACCGACAAATTGGGGTTGAATTTGATGTGCACGTGCAAGTTCTGCTTGATCATGTACTTCTACGAGTACTTCTAAGCCGAGTGCTGTTGCGTAATCATGTAATCGCGCTAATGCTTCATCCGTTAAAATGTTGACAATCAGTAAAATGATAGATGCGCCTGCTTTTTTTGCCACATCGATTTGTCGTTCATCAATCATAAAGTCTTTACAGAGTACCGGCACATCCGTTTGCTTTGTCAATGTTACCATCCGTTCATAACTCCCACCAAAATAATGTTCATCCGTTAAAATGGATATCGCTGATGCACCACCCGCCGTATACAGTTGCAATTGTTCCTCTAAATTGCGTTCTGGTATATCTGAAACGGTCGGACTTTTTGACTTAATTTCTGCGATTACACCAATTGTACGGTCATTTTCGAATTGTTTCGCTAAAGTCGGTTTATGAGAGACATCGACCTCTTCTAAGTTCGCCAATAACATTTCATAGTAACCTTCAGCGAGTAATTGTCTTTTATATTCGACAATCTCATCTAAAATTGTCATACCGCTACACCTCTTGCTTGTTCATATTGTTTAAATGCTGCCCCTGAATCAATGCATGATGCTGCATGTGCAATCCCTGCTTCAATCGTCTCGACAATTTCAGCAGTATAGAATGCAAGACCTGCATTCAGTAGTACGACATCTCTTCTTACTGATTGATCCGTACCATTTAAAATGTTCAGTGTTATTTCCATATTTTCCTCTGGTGTGCCACCTTGAAGCGCTTCATCTGGTGCATATCGCAAGCCATAATCTGTCGCATTCACCGTATATTCACGAATGCCTATCGTTTGGTCCATTTCAACGATTTGATTGTCACCAGATAATGTGGCTTCATCCATGCCGTTCGCCCCATGAATGACAATAGCTCTTTTTCGTCCTAATCGTTGTAACACTTCAGCAATTTTTATCATTCTCGTCGGATCAAACACACCCATAGACTGATAATCTAGTGCAAACGGATTAATTATCGGACCGACTAAATTCAAAATCGTAGGACGTCCCACTTTTACACGAACCGGTTGCATATTTTTCATTACAGGATAAGATTCTGTCGCACTCACAAAGGCCAGATGTGTGTCTTTTAACTGTTGCATCACGTTTTGTACAGGTGTCGTCGCTATGCCCATGGCTTGTAAAATATCCATGCCCCCTGATTGTGACGTGACACTTTTATTGCCGTGTTTAACAACTTCAATGCCTCCACTTGCCGCAACAAATGACACTGTTGTTGAGATATTGAAACTATTTGAACCATCACCACCTGTACCACAAACACACATACTGCCTGGATATTGTGGTTGTTCTGGGTACATCGTATGAATCAAGTTTTCACATAACGCATACAATTCGTCTGATGTTTCACCTTTCATTGTGTAAGCTACGAGCAATGCGACTTTATCTTCTAACGGCGTCGTTTCCGATAATAATGTCGCTATAAACGTGCCCATTTCTTCATGATTGAGTGCCTCAAAGTTCATCATTTTATTTAGTAACGTCATGTGTCAACACACCTTTCTTTACGATTGTTAAAAAGTTTTCTACAATGCCTGATACGGCAATACTCGCGAATGATTCAGGATGATATTGAATGCCATAATGCGGTCGTACTTGATGTTCAAAAGATTGAATACTGTCACTTGTTCTTCCTGTAATATGAATGTCTTGTGGTAGTGATTGTTCTTCACAAATGAGTGAATGATAACGCATAATATCAGAATGTTCTGAAATCCCTTCGTATAACAATGATGGTTTTTCGAATTGTAACGTATCAATTTTGCCATGCATGACTTTATCTGCGACGACGACTCGACCACCATAATATCGGTACAATGCTTGTGCACCGAGACAAATCCCTAAAATCGGTATATTTTTAAAATGGTCGATCATCTCATGGAGTCGCGTCGTATCATCAGGATGTCCTGGACCGGGCGAAATGACGAGTGCATCTGGTTGAAGGTCAAACAATGTATCATCATCAGGATATTTCACGACGACCTCTTCCCGTAGACGAAACATATCGACTAAGTTATAAGTGAATGAATCATAATTATCGATAACTAATATCATAGTGTGACCTCCAATAAACTTTTTGCTTTCAGTTGCGTTTCTGCCAATTCTTTTTCTGGAATAGAATCATAGACGACACCACACCCCGCTTCAGCGTGGACATAGGTCTCATCAATGACCATCGTACGAATTGCAAGGGCTAAATCTAACGTATGATCACAATTAATATAACCCACACCACCACTATAAACACCGCGTTTCAATGGTTGCGTTTCATAAATACGTTGAATCGCACGTAATTTTGGAGCACCTGAAACCGTTCCAGTCGGCAGTAAACTTGCGATGACATCAATTGGAGATAGGCTCGCGTCCACATCACCAATCACTTCACTCACAATATGCATCACGTGTTCATAACGTTCAATTGTCATCAGTTTCGTCAATTCCAAACTTCCTGGTCGTGCAATACGTAAAATATCGTTACGTCCTAAGTCAACGAGCATCCGATGTTCACTTAATTCTTTTTCATCATTCAGCAAGGTCTCAGCCAGTTGTTGATCTTCCTCATCTGTGACGCCTCGCTTAATCGTTCCGGCAATCGGGTTTGTCATTACTTTGCCTGCTTTCACTTTCACAAAGCTTTCAGGAGAACTGCCCACTAAAATCGGACCGCCCATATTAAAATAAAACATATAAGGACTTGGATTGTTCCGTTTCAATTTTTGATATAACTGATATGTTAATGGATACAATTGCTCTCCAAAATGATGTGCGTAACGATAAATGCGTGATGGTACGACTTGGAACATATCGCCTTGTTGAATGCGATCCTTAAATTGCTTCACCTGCTCGATAAATGTCGTTTCATCTACGTTCGGTTCAATTATCTTTTCTGGTAAATCAGGCACTTGCGTCGTTTCAAACAACTCAATGAGATCGAACTCTGCAATCATCTCACCTAGACGTGCATATAATTCACTTTCTGACGCGTTAGAAAAGAGATTAGACGCAATCACGTAAATCTGTTCTTTATAGTGATCAAATACATAAACCGATTCAATCATATAAAAATGGACATCATTTGTTGTGCCCGCTGCCGGATATTGTTGTAATACTGGAAATGCATGTCGGACTAAATCAAAACTACAATATCCGACAAAACCTGATATAAAAGGTAATGCTTCAAGCTCAGGCTCAGAAATATGTGCATGATACTGTCCAACAAAAGTTTTCAATTGTTCAAACGGTGCTGTTGTTTCTTGAATCGTTTGCTGAGGGGTCCAAATGTTTAATTGTGATTCTGTTAAAGCGACTTCACCATACGCATCAAAAGCGACTACAGAATATCTCCCTTTCGTTTGTGAAGTTGTGGCACTTTCCAATACAATTTTATGTTGACGATGTCGTGCTAAAGTTTCTGGATTTATTGGTGCGTCTAAAACGCGATAAACAATGTTCATTTGGATCCTCCTTAAATTTCGAAAATAAAAAACGCGCATGATTGCCCTTCCGAAAAGGACGCTCACACGCGGTACCACCTTTGTTAACAGTATGGCTACTGTTCACTTTAAAAGATCATTCAGTTGGTTGCTTCAAGTAAGACCCAATTCATTTGAGGTCGGTATAGACTCGCATCACCCGTCTATTTTCTGGAACTACCGATTGTTCAAATTACTTATTCTTACCTCACAAATTTTGTTAGTTTGTTTAATCAGTGATTGTTTTACTTGAACTCGCTTTCCGAGGCGCCTCATTTCAACTAACCAACGCTTTCACTTCTCATTTATACTGGACGCGTTGGTGGATTTTCAGTTTCGGCATAATGCCTCAGGAGTCTCGTTCAAGTTTACAATCTTAGCGACTTCCTAAAACAAAGAAACTGCAACATTGATTCAGAAATCTTAGGCCCATTGTTTAAACAAACTACTGTTTTAAAATGCGTCATTCTTCAATTCTGGATAAAACAGATTCATCTAACATGATGTTAAAAACGCTTGTTTCACCGTATTTCGTTTTTCATGCGTATGAGAGTGGCGGTCGCCCTTCACTGAAAGGTAGGTCACCACTTCAAAACCAAAGTGATACGGCTATTTCATTAATGATTGAATTGACCTCTCGCTTTAAACTTTTATTTATCGTGCTGTAATATCAAAAAAACACCACAGTAAACGTCTCTTCTGTAAGGACGCGTTACCGTGGTGCCACCTTAGTTAACATGCATTTAAATCTCATGTTCGCTCTTTTAAGTCACATTCAATTGGTCGTATATTGCGATTGCCCAATTCATCTCTACGTTGTGCTAACTTACATCAACCGTTAGCTTTCTGCGTGCTACAACCGTAAAAACTACTTATCAATCATACGATTTTTTAAGTTACCCAACACTATACATGCATTTAAATAACATGTCAACAGTGAAACTTCATCCGCTACAACAAATTATTTATTCTGTGCAGCGAATGCTTTAGAAATTTCATTAAGGTTTGCAGGTGCATCTAATACATCCATGTGTACCTCTACGACATGCATTGTATCAGGATTTCGATCAATTTTATCCATTGCTGCTTTTAATTCGTTAGATGTTTTTACGTCATATGTTGGGATGTCTTTGTTGCCAAATAAAGCGGGTAATAATTTGTAATCCCACATTTGAATGTCATTATATTTCGCATTTTCACCGTGGATTTTTTTCTCTACAGTGTAACCATCATTGTTAATAATAAAGATAACTGGATTTAAGTTTTGACGTACCATTGTTGACATTTCTTGAGCTGTTAATTGTAACGAACCGTCACCAATTAACAACACATGACGACGTTCTGGTGCTGCAAGTAATGTACCTAATGTAGATGGGAGGGTATATCCGATTGAACCCCATAACGGTTGACCAATAAATGTTGTACCTTCTTGAAGTGCTAAACGGTATGCACCAAAGAATGATGTCCCTTGTTCACCTAATACGACGTCACCTTTACGCAAGAAGTTTTGCATTAAGTTGAAGTAGTTTTCTTGTGTTAATGGTTCATCGTTAAGCTCTGCAGCAGATGCTTCTGGCCATTCATAGTGTGGGAAATGCCCTTCATATTTAAATTCAATGCCTTTGAATGCTTCCACAATTTCAGAAAGTGATGGTGCAGTTGTTGTATAGTCGCCCACTTTAACATCGCGATGATTTAACATGACAATTGCTTCATTTGAGAATTTTTGAGAAAATCCTGCTGTTGCTGAGTCAGTCAATTTGGCTCCTAATGTGATGACCAAATCACTGCCATCAACATAATCACGAATAGCGTCCTCTGCAATTTGACCATCGTAAACACCCATATATTGTGCACTTTCTTCATTAAATGCCCCTTTGCCGAGTGACAATTGCGCCACAGGTAAGTTTAATTTTTCTGCTAATGTTTGTACGTCATTTTGTAAACTATAGCTGTTGATTTGATGTCCAACAATTAACGTCACTTGTTGCGCCGCTTTTAATTGATCAGTTAATTTTTCTACTACCGTTGACATATCTTCTGCTTTAGGTGTTGTAGGATATACGACTTCATCTGGTACTTCGATTTCTTTTGCTGCGATATCAATTGGTAAGTGGACATGTACCGGACGTTTTTCTTCTACGGCTACTTTAATGATACGTGGGATTTCTGTTAATGCATTGTCTACAGTTAATACGGTTTGTGCTTCAGTAATTTGTGCATACATTTTTTGATAATCATCAAATTGACCGTTACCTAATGAATGATGGACAATCTTGCCGGCTTGTTCAACTGCTGTCGTCGGTGCCCCTGTAATTTGAATGACTGGTACATTTTCTGCGTATGATCCTGCGATACCGTTGACCGCACTTAATTCACCTACACCAAACGTTGTCACCATTGCTGCAAGTCCGTTCAAACGTGCATATCCATCTGCAGCATAACTTGCATTCAATTCATTCGTATTGCCAACCCATTCTAATGTCTCATGTGCTTCAATATCGTCTAAAAAAGTTAAGTTGAAATCACCAGGCACACCAAAAATTTTATCAACGCCTTGTTTTGCGATTTCATCAATCAAAAATTGTCCAACACGTTTTTTCATCATCATCCCGTCCTTTTCTCTTTATTGTTTACAATTTACATTTTATATACACGCGTCAATAAAGTCAACATTATTGACCTATGACCTTAAAAGACTATTGAAAATCCCTTTTGATGCGCCTATACTTGATAAAAAATGAATGATCACTTGTTGCTATGTCATTTCACGAAAGGATCGATTGCTATGTCAAAAGTTAAAGGATTACTCCTCACGCTTACTATCGCTATTATCGCTACAATATTAGGTCACTTTTTTCCAATTGTAGGAAGTGCTATTTTTGCAATGCTCATTGGCATGATTTTGAATAATACGTTGATGTTATCAGAGTCATTCAAGCCCGGCATCCAATATAGCAGTAAAAAAATACTCCATTACAGCATCATTTTGCTCGGCTTTACACTCAGTTTTCAATCTATCGGAACTGTGGGGCTGAAATCACTCCCAATACTCATCGTCACACTGCTTGTGGCCTTTGTTGTTGTCACATTGTTAGTCAAGTTATTCCATATCGATTTACATACAGGAATTTTAATTGGTGTCGGCACATCTATTTGCGGGGGGTCAGCTATTGCAGCAACGAGCCCTGTTATTAAAGCGAAAGACAATGTTATCGCTTTTAGTCTTTCTACAGTGTTTTTATTTAATTTAATCGCGGTCATTATTTTTCCACCGATAGGCCACTTCTTTCATATGAGTCAAGAGGCATTTGGTTTTTTCAGTGGGACAGCGATTAATGATACATCGAGCGTCGTAGCAGCAAGTGCGTTATATGGTTCAAAAGCACTTGAGGTAGCGACAATAGTAAAATTAACACGTACACTTTTTATTATTCCTATCACTATCGGTTTGGCGTTTTGGATGGCTAAACGCCAACAAACGACGACAGACGGTGAACAACGCCAAAGTATATGGGCGATGATTCCAAACTTTATTATTTGGTTTATTGTGGCATCACTCATCAGTACCGTTTTTAATTTTTCTGATGATGTCATCGCATTTTTCAAACAAGCTGCACTCTTTTTCATCACGATTGCACTTGCGGGTGTGGGATTATCCGTCAAATTCAGCCAATTTAAGCAAGCTGGTATCCGTCCAATTCTATTAGGTTTCATCACTTGGGCAGCATTAATCGTGACAAGTTTAATCATTTTAGCTGTAATTGGTATGTTGTAAATTTACTTTAGAGGGCGCACTATTGTGCATTCGCACGATGGTTCACCCTCATTTTTCATCTTTCCTTCTATGTAACAAACGTTGATTTCACACTCTTCTCCATGTTATGCCTTTCTTTTCCATAGCGAATATGTCACCCTTTTTAACAAATCAATTTAAAAAAAGAAAAATTTCCCTACCTACTTTTAAATTTAATTTTTATTGTTATAATATAAAATAATACAAATTTTTCTCAGGCGTCAAAA
>NZ_PPQH01000047.1 GCF_002902385.1 Staphylococcus intermedius NCTC 11048
CCTCGCGGTTTTGCTGCCCTTTGTATTGTCCATTGTAGCACGTGTGTAGCCCAAATCATAAGGGGCATGATGATTTGACGTCATCCCCACCTTCCTCCGGTTTGTCACCGGCAGTCAACTTAGAGTGCCCAACTGAATGATGGCAACTAAGTTCAAGGGTTGCGCTCGTTGCGGGACTTAACCCAACATCTCACGACACGAGCTGACGACAACCATGCACCACCTGTCACTTTGTCCTCCGAAGAGGAAAACTCTATCTCTAGAGCGGTCAAAGGATGTCAAGATTTGGTAAGGTTCTTCGCGTTGCTTCGAATTAAACCACATGCTCCACCGCTTGTGCGGGTCCCCGTCAATTCCTTTGAGTTTCAGTCTTGCGACCGTACTCCCCAGGCGGAGTGCTTAATGCGTTAGCTGCAGCACTAAGGGGCGGAAACCCCCTAACACTTAGCACTCATCGTTTACGGCGTGGACTACCAGGGTATCTAATCCTGTTTGATCCCCACGCTTTCGCACATCAGCGTCAGTTGCAGACCAGAAAGCCGCCTTCGCCACTGGTGTTCCTCCATATCTCTGCGCATTTCACCGCTACACATGGAATTCCACTTTCCTCTTCTGCACTCAAGTTTTCCAGTTTCCAATGACCCTCCACGGTTGAGCCGTGGGCTTTCACATCAGACTTAAAAAACCGCCTACGCGCGCTTTACGCCCAATAATTCCGGATAACGCTTGCCACCTACGTATTACCGCGGCTGCTGGCACGTAGTTAGCCGTGGCTTTCTGGTTAGGTACCGTCAAGATGTGCACAGTTACTTACACATTTGTTCTTCCCTAACAACAGAGCTTTACGATCCGAAGACCTTCATCACTCACGCGGCGTTGCTCCGTCAGGCTTTCGCCCATTGCGGAAGATTCCCTACTGCTGCCTCCCGTAGGAGTCTGGACCGTGTCTCAGTTCCAGTGTGGCCGATCACCCTCTCAGGTCGGCTACGTATCGTCGCCTTGGTAGGCCGTTACCCCACCAACTAGCTAATACGGCGCGGGTCCATCTATAAGTGACAGCAAGACCGTCTTTCACTGTAGAACCATGCGGTTCAACATGTTATCCGGCATTAGCCCCGGTTTCCCGGAGTTATTCCAGTCTTATAGGTAGGTTACCCACGTGTTACTCACCCGTCCGCCGCTAACGTCAAAGGAGCAAGCTCCTTATCTGTTCGCTCGACTTGCATGTATTAGGCACGCCGCCAGCGTTCATCCTGAGCCAGGATCAAACTCTCCATAAAAGAAGTAAGCTTGATATAGCTC
>NZ_PPQH01000048.1 GCF_002902385.1 Staphylococcus intermedius NCTC 11048
GATGAAATTTATTTATAAGCGCTAAAATATTGACAACGCTTTCACGCCATTGTAATATTATCTCAAGTTGATATTTAGCTAGAGACTAGGAGACTTCAGCTCGCTTTTGATTGTTTTTCATGCGGGTTGGAGTCTCTTTCTATTTAAAGGGAGGAAAAAAAGAATGAACGTCTATTTAGCCGAATTTTTCGGAACAGCATTGCTTTTACTGATGGGAGGCGGTGTTGTAGCAAACGTCGCTTTGAAAAAAACAAATGGTAGCGGTGCCGATTGGATAGTCATCACTGTTGGATGGGGTCTTGGTGTTACTTTAGGTGTGTATGCTGTTGGGCAAATTTCTGGCGCACATTTAAACCCTGCTGTAACATTAGCGTTAGCCATTAACGGTGATTTTCCTTGGTCACAAGTACCAGGTTATATGATCGCGCAATTAATCGGTGGGGTGTTTGGGGGTATGCTCACATGGTTAATGTATTTACCACATTGGCGTGCAACTGAAGATGAAGCGACAAAATTAGGTGTTTTCGCCACAGGACCAGCTTTAAAAAATTATACGGCTAACTTCATTTCTGAAATTATTGGAACAGCGGTATTAACTTCAGGACTATTGTATATTGGTGCCAACAAATTTACTGAAGGGTTAAATCCTTTAATAGTAGGTGCACTCATTGTAGCCATTGGTTTAAGTTTAGGTGGTACAACAGGCTATGCGATTAACCCTGCCCGTGACTTAGGTCCACGTATTGCACACGCAATTTTACCAATCACTGGTAAAGGTGGTAGTGGTTGGGGTTATGCAATTGTACCGATTTTAGGGCCAATGGTCGGTGGTATGCTAGGGACTGTAATTTATCGTTTAGCATTTAAAGGCATTTTTGATGTATGGACAGTTGTAACATTGATTGCATTAGTACTGACTTTATTATTAGGTGTTGCATTGAACAAAAAATCACCTCAAGAAGAAATTGCTAAAATTTAATGTAATGAAATGATTTAAAATATCATAGAAAGAATTCGAATGACGAGGTTCCTATCGCTTTTCGATACATGATGGGGACCTGGTCATTCTTGTGGCATTGTGAAATAATTGTTTGTGCTACGAGATATTATTAAGTAAAGCATACAATGCGCTGATTAATCGTCGCATAGCCAAATGTTTAAACAGGCTACAAAACTCGTTTTATGGGAACTTTTTACTGGAAAACACAACATGAATGACAAATAACAAGTTAATAATGACATAGAGATGAAGAGTTGAGAGGAGACAATATTATGGGAAATTATATCTTATCTATTGACCAAGGTACAACAAGCTCAAGAGCGATTTTATTTAATGAGGAAGGGGAAATTGTCGGTGTAGCGCAACGTGAATTCAAACAATACTTCCCTAAATCAGGTTGGGTAGAACACGATGCGAATGAAATTTGGTCATCAGTGCTATCAGTAATGGCATCAGTAATGACTGAAAATAACGTATCAGCAAGTGAAATTAAAGGGATCGGTATTACAAACCAACGTGAAACGACAGTTGTTTGGGACAAAGAAACAGGTCGCCCAATTTATAACGCAATTGTATGGCAATCACGTCAAACACAACCGATTTGTGATGCTTTAAAACAAGAGGGTCACGAACAAACATTTAGAGACAAAACAGGTTTATTACTTGATCCATATTTCTCAGGTACAAAAGTAAAATGGATTCTTGATAAAGTAGACGGTGCCCGCGAAAAAGCTGCAAAAGGTGACATTTTATTCGGTACAATCGATACTTGGCTTGTTTGGAAGTTATCAGGTGGACGTGCGCATGTTACAGACTATTCTAATGCGAGCCGTACGTTAATGTACAACATCCATGAATTGAAATGGGATGACGAATTACTTGAATTATTAGATGTACCAAAAGCGATGTTACCAGAAGTAAGACCATCAAGTGAAATTTATTGTGAAACGATTGATTATCACTTCTTTGGTCAAAACGTTCCGATTGCTGGTATCGCAGGTGACCAACAAGCAGCATTATTCGGTCAAGCTTGTTTCGAACGTGGTGATGTGAAAAACACGTATGGTACAGGTGGCTTTATGTTGATGAACACAGGTGAAGAAGCGGTTAAATCTGGTAATGGTTTATTAACAACAATTGCTTACGGTATCGATGGTAAAGTCAACTACGCGCTTGAAGGTTCAATTTTCGTATCAGGTTCTGCGATTCAATGGTTAAGAGATGGTCTCCGTATGATTAACTCAGCACCTCAATCTGAAGACTATGCAAAACGCGTTGATTCAACTGAAGGTGTGTATGTGGTACCTGCATTTGTTGGTTTAGGTACACCATATTGGGATTCAGATGCACGTGGCGCGATTTTCGGTTTAACACGTGGAACTGAAAAAGAACATTTTATCCGTGCAACTTTAGAATCATTATGTTATCAAACACGTGACGTTATCGAAGCAATGGCGCAAGATTCAGGCATCGATGTGAACAGTTTACGTGTAGATGGTGGCGCAGTGAAAAACAACTTCTTAATGCAATTCCAAGCAGACTTATTAAACATTGAAGTTGAACGTCCAGAAATCAATGAAACAACAGCACTTGGCGCAGCTTACTTAGCAGGTATTGCGACTGGATTCTGGAAAGATAAATCTGAAATTCAAAAGCATTGGAAATTAGAAAAAGCATTTGAACCAGAAATGGATCAAAAAGAAAGCAATCGTTTATACAAAGGTTGGAAAAAAGCAGTCGAAGCAACACAAGTTTTTAAATTAGACGAAGAATAAGCCGTGTGATATACTTAAGTTAAGTTAATAACTTCACGCGAGATAGTGAGAGACTTTGTTCGTACAACTTGATGAAAGTATGTAGGCGGAGTCTCTCTTTTTTATGAAATTAGGAGGCGAAAGTATATGAGATTATCAACTTTAAAAAGAGATGCAGTAAAAAAACGTATGCAAAATGAAGCGTATGACCTGATTGTTGTCGGGGGCGGCATCACTGGTGCAGGTATCGCTTTAGACGCAACAGCGAGAGGGATGAAAGTTGCGTTAGTTGAAATGCAAGACTTTGCACAAGGAACAAGTTCACGTTCAACAAAATTAGTACACGGTGGCCTTCGTTATCTAAAACAATTCCAAGTTGGCGTTGTAGCTGAAACAGGTAAAGAACGTGCGATTGTTTATGAAAATGGACCACACGTTACGACACCAGAATGGATGTTATTACCGATGCATAAAGGTGGTACATTCGGAAAATTCTCTACTTCTATCGGTTTAGCCATGTACGACCGTTTAGCAGGTGTAAAAAAATCAGAACGTAAAAAAATGTTAAGCAAAAAAGAAACGTCTGCGAAAGAACCCCTTGTAAAACAAGATGGTTTAAAAGGTGGCGGTTACTACGTTGAATATCGTACTGACGATGCACGTTTAACAATCGAAGTCATGAAAAAAGCGGCTGAACAAGGCGCAGATATTATGAACTATGCAAAAGTAACAAACTTCTTATACGACAACAAAGAAAAAGTTAACGGTGTTGCTGTCGTTGATCGCCTTGGTAACGAAACGTTCGAAATTAAAGGTAAAAAAGTCGTTAACGCTACAGGTCCTTGGGTAGATGAAGTGCGCAGTGCAGACTACTCTAAAAACAATAAACAATTACGTTTAACTAAAGGGGTACACGTTGTTATCGACCAATCTAAATTCCCATTACGTCAAGCTGTGTACTTTGATACAGAAAAAGACGGTCGTATGATCTTTGCGATTCCACGTGAAGGCAAAGCATATGTCGGAACAACAGATACATTCTATAACAACGATAAATCAAAACCATTAGTAAACCAAGAAGACCGTGATTACTTAGTGGACGCGATTAACTATATGTTCCCAACAGTTCATATTACAGATGAAGATATCGAATCAACATGGGCTGGTGTACGTCCACTGATTTATGAAGAAGGCAAAGACCCATCAGAAATTTCACGTAAAGATGAAATCTGGGAAGGTAAATCTGGCTTGTTAACTATTGCAGGTGGTAAATTGACTGGTTACCGTCACATGGCACTTGAAATTGTAGATTTAGTTGAAAAACGCCTTAAACAAGAATTCAAATTAAAATTTAAAGAAGTTGACACGAAACACATTCCAATTTCTGGTGGTGATGTAGGCGGTAGTGCAAACTTCGAACAATTTGTTGAAGATAAAGTTGCAGCAGCAAAAGCAATGAACTTAGATACAGACTTAGCACGTCGTCTTGCAACTAAATATGGTTCAAACGTGGATGACTTGTTTGCCATTGCACAAGCAGCACAACATCAAAGTACAGGTCTACCATTAGAACTTTATGTTGAATTAGTCTATGGTGTTCAAAATGAATTAGTCGTTAAACCGACTGACTTCTTAGTTCGTCGTACTGGTGCGTTATACTTCGATATCGATACAGTACTTCGTCATAAAGACACTGTTGTAGACGTATTAGCTGACTTACTTGGTTATGATGCCAACGTGAAAGCAGTCTATAAACAAGAATTAGAAGAAGCAATTCAAGAAGCAAGACATGGTCAACATCAACCAGCTGAAAAATAATTGAATAAAAACAGGAACGGGACTGGGACATTAAGTTTCTCAGTCCGTTTTTTTGTCCAAAAATAAAAAGAAACGGTCGATGTGCCATACATCAACCGTTTCCCTATATGAATACTCTAAAATAGTAATGACTTCCCTATAAGAGTGAAGAAATGAATGAAGAATTGAAGTCGCGCAAGCTTGTAAACCGCTCCCTTATTAGTGCTTAATGCATTAATCATATGTAAAATGATGCCCTCACATCAACCCTACATCGTGCTTTAAGCTTGCGTGACTTCGATTAACATCTGATTAGTTCGTACCTTCTAAAAATGTACTAATCGCATGTTTGTAAATTAAATGATGACGACCCTGAGAGAGTATATCAATTACATATTGGTCAAAATCAACAATTGTACCGCGTAATTGGAAACCATTCGTTAAAAATACCGTCAGTTCTTTACCCTCACTTTTAAATTTTTCTAGGTACTCATCTTGAATGTTACGTTTCTCAATCATGTTCATTTCTCCTTTTATTTATTAGGGGTTTAAGCTCAGATAACATTGAAGTAAGTGACATCTTCTCTCTATCTAACCAATGAACATTAAGTTTATTTGTAAACCAAGTCATTTGTCTTTTTGCGTAATTACGTGAATGCTGTTTCAATAAAGTCACAGCCTCATTTAATGGCATTTCATTTTTAATTACCGGTATGATTTCTTTATAACCGATCGCTTGCATACTTTGACACGATTCATAACCTAATTCAATAAGTTCTTGCACTTCATCCAATAAACCATGAGACAACATCATGTCTACGCGACTATTTATTCTTGAATATAAGGTGTCACGCGACATTTTTATCCCTACTAATAATGTATCATAATTTTCAGTCAATTGGGTACTTTTCTTGCGATTACTTAAAACTTTTTTTGTACTTAAGTAATAGGAAATGGCACGTTCCACTCTTTTTCGATTATTAGGGTGAATTTCGCGCTGTGAAACAGGATCAAAAGTGCCCAAATAGTCATGTAACGCTTCATTCGAGTAAGATTTCAATTTTGCCATTTGTTCAGCAACCCGTTTTTCAGTTTCAGGAGAAATGGTTTCGTCATCGAACTGATAATCGTAAATCACGGACTGAATATACAGCCCTGTGCCACCGACAATGATGGGTACTTTGCCACGGGATGTAATGTCCGTGATTAAATGTTGCGCTTGTTGTTGGAAATCATATGCCGAATAAGTTTCATCTGGTTTCAAAATATCGATGAGATGGTGGGGGATACCCTCCATTTCATCTGTACTTACTTTAGCCGTTCCGATATCCATGCCTTGATATACTTGCATTGAATCGCCGCTAATCACTTCACCATCGATTGCTTTAGCGAGTGCGACACCGAGTTCCGTTTTGCCACTTGCGGTAGGACCTACAATGGCTATGATAAAGGGTTTATTCTGTGACACCCCGTTCACCTACTTTTGCTTTTTAATAATTTGCCGACTCATCCAGTCTAACATATGTCGCCACACGGTTTCTTTATCTTTTTCAAATAAAACTTCATGTCTTTTATTTTTGTAGAGTTGAACAGTAATATGATGAATGCCGCCTCTTTTTAAAATTTTGCCAAAACGTCGAATCCCTTTGCCATTTCCACCGAATGGATCGTCTTTACCTGAAATGAGTAAAATCGGTAAATCGAGATTCATTTTAGCGATATTTTTAAGACTTGATGTCCGCTTCATCGTTTGAAGCACACTGTAAATAAGTTGATTAGATACGAGAAAACCAGTATACGGGTCTTGAATAAATTGATCGACTTCTGTTTTATCAGAACTGAGCCAATCACTCGTTGTACGTATCGGTTTGAAATTTTTATTAAAGCGCCCAGTTGTCATATGATTCAACCATTTCATTCGACGCTTCTTACCGCATATGAGTGTAATGATTTTGAGTAAAGGTAAGTTGGCCATATAATACCATGTCGGAAAGTAGCCTGTGCCACTCAAAACAAGACCTTGTACGGCATGCGGGAATGTTTGCACAAACTGACGCGCAATAATTGACCCCATCGAATGCCCAAGTAAGATTAGAGGCAAATGAGAATCAAATTGAGCCTTTAGTGTACTTTGAATTTCAAAAGCATCTTGAACGACTTGTGTCATTGAATCAAAATGTCCGCGAACACCATCGACATCACAGCCGTGACCGCGATGATTGTGGCGAATGACGTGATAGCCTTGTTGATTTAACTTCTCAACTAAAGTCACATACCGATCCATATGCTCTGCCATACCGTGGAATATATGCACAATACCGACCGCTTCATAATCGGCCCGATCGACTCTTGCTTCAATCATCGTTCCATCAGTCACTGCAATTTTCATGGTTTCTGATTTTACCATTTTATTCACCTCTCAAGTTCAAATCAGTTATCTCAACTTTACCATATCTACACGTTTGAAACACATGAAAACACACCTGTAATACATAACTTCATATATAAAATAATGATATACAATTTAATAGAAGATTGTAAAAATTGGAATGAATTTTGAGTATGCGTGCTAATAAAAGTACTATATACAATTACATCATATGAGGGTTCACTCTAAAGCGATTGATTGTTCTATAAGTTGGCGTTTGACCTTGCGCAAGCTACATCATTCGGCAACTATCTATTAAGAGGTGTTTGATTCTTCATCCTGAAAAAACAGAATTGGCATAACTATACAGTATAATTTTCAACATCATTTTTTGGGGGGATGATGAAGGACCTATTTGGCTATAATATGAATTAAAAGCTTCTTGGGGAATAGATTCTACCAACTTGTTGATAACGAACGCGACATCATTTTCTGGAAAAGACATTTCAATTTCTATTGGAAGTGTAAGTTGAAACAAGTTATAATTTTTGTACATATAAAGCACCCTTGTCTATTATTTTTGTGGTTATTAATAATTATACGGGAAGTGCTTTATTTTTTTAGCGAACGAGGGGGGATTATGTCCCATTCCTTATATGTAAAAAAGTAGTTTCTTATAAAAATGTTAGTGTAAAATGAATTTATAAGGATAAAATGAAGGGGAAAGAAAATGACATATACAATTATAATATTTACATCCATATTTTGTTTATTATCGGCATTCACACCGTTAGTATTTTATATATATAAAAGAAAAAGAGGTAAATAAATGAAAAGTTTAGATG
>NZ_PPQH01000005.1 GCF_002902385.1 Staphylococcus intermedius NCTC 11048
CGCCCCTCACAATCATCCTTCAGTTTTTGGGTGTGTGAAGAGAGGATGAGTGCCTCAAACTGAAAATGGTGGTTTGAAGTGATTGGAAGTAAACCGTACGTCATAAAGTACGCCCCTCACAATCATCCTTCAGTTTTTGGGTGTGTGAAGAGAGGGTGAGTGCCTCAAACTGATGAATGGTGGTTTGAAGTGATTAGAAGCAAACGGCATGTCGTCAAGTACGCCCCTCACAATCATCCTTCAGTTTTTGGGTGTGTGAAGAGAGGATGAGTGCCTCAAACTGATGAATGGTGGTTTGAAGTGATTAGAAGCAAACCGTACGTCATAAAGTACGCCCCTCACAATCATCCTTCAGTTTTTGAGGGGAGTAGGTATTAGGAGATTAATGAGTGCCTCAAATGGGGATTGATGTGTGGAATGTTTTTAATGTGGTAATAGTGAAGTAATGTATGAATAGGATAGTGTGATTTTGAATGATGGAGGAGGATTTTGATGTTAATTGATACTCATGTGCATTTGAATGCGGATCAATATGACAAAGATTTAGAGGATGTGATTCAACGCGCGCTTGATGCTGGCGTGGATCGCATGTTTGTTGTCGGTTTTGATACGAAAACGATTGAACGTGCAATGCGATTGATCGAGGATTATGATTTTATTTATGCGATTATTGGTTGGCACCCAGTTGATGCGATTGACTTTACGGAGGAGCGTTTAGCGTGGATTGAAAAATTAGCGAAACATCCTAAAGTGATTGGTATTGGTGAGATGGGCTTAGATTATCATTGGGACAAGTTACCGAAAGATATTCAAAAAGAAGTGTTCCGCAAACAAATTGCGTTAGCGAAACGTGTGAAATTGCCTATCGTGATTCATAACCGAGAAGCGACACAAGATTGTATCGATATCTTGATGGAAGAGCATGCTGAAGAAGTAGGCGGTATTATGCATAGTTTCAGTGGTTCTCCAGAAATTGCTGATGTCGTAATCAACAAGCTGAATTTCCATATTTCATTAGGTGGACCTGTGACGTTTAAAAATGCAAAACAACCTAAAGAAGTGGCCAAACATGTGCCATTAGAACGCCTACTTGTTGAAACAGATGCGCCTTATTTAACGCCACATCCATACCGTGGTAAACGGAATGAACCTGCACGTGTCGTTTTAGTGGCAGAAGAAATTGCGCGATTACGTGGTATTTCATATGAAGAAGTGGCACGCCAAACAACGGAAAATGCAGAAAAACTATTTGGGTTATAAAGAAACAAACATAAAGAAGGTGCAATGGTGAAAATCAATGAATTTATTGTAGTAGAAGGCCGTGATGATACAGAGCGTGTGCAACGTGCTGTGACTTGCGATACGATTGAAACAAATGGAAGTGCGATTGACCAAGATATTTTAGATGTGATACGTCAAGCCCAAGAAACGCGTGGTGTGATTGTATTAACGGACCCTGATTTCCCGGGTGATAAAATTAGAACGACGATTCGTGAAGCGGTGCCGGGTGTAAAGCATGCCTTTATTGACCGTGAACGTGCGAAAAATAAGCGTGGGAAAATTGGTGTCGAACATGCCAGTCTAGAAGATATTCGTGAAGCACTAATGCACGTGTCAACGCCGTTATCTGAAGCACATGAAACGATTAGTAAAGGTGTGCTCATTGATCTAGGTCTCATCATTGGCCCTGTTGCAAGACATCGCCGTAACCTTCTTGGCAAGCGTTTGCACATCGGTCATTCTAACGGAAAGCAGTTATTAAAAAAGCTTAATGCATTCGGCTATACGGAAGCGGATGTACGTCGAGCATTAGAAGAAGAGGAGTAAAGATATGCATGATAAAGATATTGCCACGCCATCAAGAACACGTGCACTATTAAATCAATATGGCTTTAACTTTAAAAAGAGTTTAGGTCAAAACTTTTTAATCGATGTGAATATTATTAATCGTATTATTGATGCAAGTGGGATTGATCGCACGACAGGTGTCATTGAAATTGGGCCTGGGATGGGTTCACTCACAGAACAGCTCGCTAAAAATGCACAACATGTTTTAGCTTTTGAAATTGATCAACGCCTTATTCCTGTGCTTGACGATACATTATCGCCTTATGACAATGTGACGGTAATCAACGAAGATATTTTAAAGGCGAATGTGGCTGAGGCGATTCAACAGCATTTGTCTCACTGTGAGAAAATTATGGTCGTTGCGAATTTGCCTTATTATATTACGACACCCATATTATTAACATTACTCGAGCAAGATTTGAATATCGACGGCTATGTGGTCATGATGCAAAAAGAAGTCGGTGAACGTTTAAATGCACAAGTCGGTACGAAGGCATACGGCTCATTATCCATTGTGGCACAATATTACACGGAAACATCTAGAGTGCTCACAGTGCCGAAAACGGTCTTTATGCCACCGCCAAATGTGGATTCAATTGTTGTCAAATTAATGAAGCGTGACACACCTATCGTGGATGTGGATGAACCGAATACGTTTTTCAAAATGACGAAAGGCGCGTTTAGCCAAAGACGTAAAACGATTTACAACAACTACCAAACGTTATTTGAAAATGGTAAAGAACAGAAAGAGTCGATTTTACAATGGCTTGAGCAAGCGGGAATAGACCCAAAACGACGCGGTGAAACGCTATCGATACAAGAATATGCACGTTTGTATGCGGAATTGGAAAATTTCCCTAATTTGTCCTTATAAATTGATTGACAACGGCTTTCTACCTTGCTAAAATTAAAATTTTATTTGACGAAACACTTCGAGATGTGTTATAATACACTTGTAGCGAGGTGGAGCAATATGCCAAAATCTATTGGAGACATCAAAAACTCTCTTGATTGTCAATTAGGAAATCGTATTGTACTGAAAGCTAATGGTGGTCGCAAAAAAACGATTGAACGTTGCGGCGTGTTGACTGAGACATACCCATCAGTGTTCGTTGTTGAATTGGACCCAGAGAAACATAATTTTGAACGTGTATCTTATACTTATGCAGATGTATTGACGGAAAATGTTCAAGTGTCATTTGTAGAAGATGAGTTACAACAAGAAGTTATCGCACAATAAAAATACAGAGACTATCTACATAATAACCATTCTACCGATGTGAGTAGAGTGGTTTTTTAATGTGTCGCGATGTCAAACGTTTGCTTGGTGAATGATTTATGTGATTGGGCAAATGTACAAGATTTTCTGCTTGTTACCCGGTGCAATGCTTCAATGAGGGTCATCATAACTTGCATCAAACTTTTTAAATCGCGTTATCCTTGTTAAACTAAGGCGATGAATTTTTGTGATACGTGGTTCTTGTACACGTGAAATTGTGTGGAACAACGGTGATACGATGATTTGATTTTGATAGCGTCTCATCATTTGTTGATCTTGGAACATTAAGTTTTCCTAGTCCATATGTTTTTATTAATGATAACAAAACAGCCAAAAATGAGAATGAATGGACGTCATCATTGGATGTTATGGGGGTGTCTTCATTCATTCATGATTTTGATATTCAATTGCTAAATTGGGCGAGACTCCTGAGGGATGAAATCGAAAACAAAATGACATCTTCTAACTTTTATAATGGCTACTGTTTAACGCAGTAGCTGTCTGGGACTGGGACATTATGAAATGCCCATCTCTATTTATCGTGAAGCTATATCTACAGTTGATGATAATAACGACGAAAATGAGGAAGAGTTGGGCATGAAAAATTGATGATATGGATTGCCCTCATATCAGAAACTTGCCCTCTGTTCCAGTATTTGGAGTATGATTGCCAGAAGGCTGAGACTCTTGAGGGATCAGCTGGTCCGGAAAATCCACTAACGCTTCTACAAATGTAACAGTTTAATCAAGCGTTAGTTAGTTGAAGGGCCAGCCCCTAAGAAATGCGAAGCCATGAGGGCAATCAAAAATACAATTCATAGCGGAAGGGCAAGTTAAACAAAATATTGCATCAATACCATCAAAAATATTTATGTCCCATCCTACATGTCAATTGATGGACTGATATTCATTGTTGATGATGAAGCCATTTGCCGGCATGTGGCATGTATGGGCAAAGAAGCGTCATTTTTAACTGTATGAGCGCACTTATAAACGGTTATGTGTTAAAATCACAGTAATACCATTTGGAAAGAGGAAATTGGAATGATTTATGAAACAGCTCCTGCTAAAATCAATTTGACATTGGATACTTTGTATAAAAGAGATGACGGTTATCATGAAGTTGAAATGATTATGACAACGATTGATTTGAACGATCGCCTTTCATTTGAAAAAAGAAATGATTCGCGCATCGTTTTAAAAGTGGATGAAACGTTTATTCCTTCTGATGATCGTAATTTAGCTTATCGAGCAGCACTTTTGATGAAAGAAACATACAAAATTAAGCAAGGTGTAACGATTACTTTAGAAAAAAATATCCCTGTCGCAGCGGGTCTTGCAGGAGGCTCAAGTGATGCAGCTGCAACTATGCGTGGGATGAATCGTTTGTTTGAATTAAATCGATCTCTTGATGAATTGAGCGAGCTTTCAGCAGTGATTGGTTCAGATGTCCCTTTTTGTGTGCATGGTACAACGGCACTTTGTAAAGGACGTGGTGAAATTCTTGAGATTTTACCGAAAATGCCTTCAGCTTGGGTCATTGTTGCCAAACCACAAGCGGGTTTATCGACACCAGAGATTTATGGAGGGCTAGATTTGAGTCAACCTTTTCCAGTTCATACAGAGCAATGTTTAAAAACAATTGAAGCAAACGACTATGATGCGTTATGCAAGAGTCTGTCTAACCGCTTAGAGCCAGTTTCTATGCAGCTCCAGCCCGAAATTGCTAAAATCAAATCGAATATGCTGAATAACGGTGCGGATGGTGCATTGATGAGTGGGAGCGGTCCAACGGTATATGGCTTTGCACAACGCGAACGACAAGCGCGCCATATTTTTAATGCGGTGAGCGGTTGTTGTAACGATGTCTATCTCGTGAGAACACTGGGGTAAAAAGGAGAAAGGGTGACAGCAGTGCGATACAAAAGAAGTGAACGTATTGTTTATATGACACAATATTTAATTAATAACCCGAATAAACTCGTCCCACTGACATATTTTGTGACCAAGTTTGAACAAGCAAAGTCATCTATTAGTGAAGACGTTCAAATTATTAAAGATACATTGGTTAAAGAAGGATTAGGGACAGTGGAAACGATATCTGGCGCAAGTGGGGGTGTGAAATATCGCCCGCAAATGCAAAAGGATGAGGCGCAAGCGGTGATTGATGAAGTGATTGCTTTACTGCAAGAAAAAGAGCGCTTATTGCCTGGGGGATACCTATTCCTCTCTGATCTCATGGGGAACCCTGCATTGTTAAAACGTGTAGGTCGACTCATTGCGACGATTTATATGCAAGAAGAGTTGGATGCGATTGTGACGATTGCCACAAAAGGGATTTCGTTGGCGAATGCTGTGGCAAGTGTACTCAATTTGCCTGTTGTCGTCATTCGTAAAGACAATAAGGTGACTGAAGGTTCAACGGTTTCAATCAATTATGTTTCAGGATCGACAAGAAAAATCGAAACAATGGTATTATCTAAACGTACGTTAAAGGAACATTCAAATGTGTTGATTGTGGATGATTTTATGCGTGCTGGTGGTTCAATTAATGGGGTGATGAATTTAATGAATGAGTTTAAAGCCCACGTAAAAGGGGTATCAGTACTTGTAGAATCCAAAGAAGTCAAACAACGACTGATTGAAGATTATACTTCCTTAGTACGTCTCTCTGATGTCGATGAATACAATCAAGAATTTAAAGTCGAGTCAGGGAATAGTCTATCTAAATTTTAAAGGTTAAAGGAGCGTTCAATCTTTGAAAATCATTAACACGAACAATGCACCTAAAGCAGTTGGACCTTACTCACATGCTTCAATCGTCAACGGACTCGTTTACACTTCTGGTCAAATCCCATTGAATTTAGACGGAGAAATTGTAAGCGATGATGTAGAAAAGCAAACTGAGCAAGTGTTGGAAAATCTTAAAGCGGTATTGGATGCTGCTGGGTCAGATTTGAATCACGTTGTTAAAGTTTTAATCTTCTTATCGGATATGGAAAACTTTCAAAAAGTGAATGAAGTATACACAAAATACTTTGACACACACCGTCCTGCGAGAAGTGCAGTGGAAGTCGCACGTTTACCGAAAGATGTTAAAATAGAGATTGAAATGATTGCTGAGGTTAAAGAGATATAATCAAAAAGTTAAGATGATGACTTCTTGAAACATACTATTAAAGTATACTTAAATTACTATAGGGGGCTCACTACATGAAAGTGACAGACGTTAGACTTAGAAAAATACAAACAGATGGCAGAATGAAAGCCTTAGTATCGATTACCTTAGATGAATCATTCGTTATTCACGATTTGAGAGTGATTGAAGGTAATACAGGCTTATTCGTAGCTATGCCAAGCAAACGCACACCAGATGGTGAATTCCGCGATATCGCACATCCGATCAACTCTGAAATGAGACAAGAGATTCAAGATGCGGTAATGAAAGTATATGATGAAACTGATGAGGTTTTACCTGCTCAAAAACCAGCATCAGAAACATCAGAAGGTACAGAAGAAGTTGAATAGTTTTTTCTTTTATGAGGTTTTGTCATTGTTGCGATGGCAAAGCCTTTTTTATTACGATAGTTGAAATGTGGACGTTCTAGCCATCATTTTTATCTGAGAAGCGGTGTAAAATAGTGTTGAAAAGGTTGTTTCGTCGCACATGTTAGGCAACGTATAACTGGAATGTCTAAAGTGTTGAATTGGCTTTTATAGGTTTACGCCTTGAAAGTGTGTGTAGGGTTAAATTATAATTGTATAGAAGTGTATAAGATAATGGAGGGTTCATTGCCATGCAAAAACATGCAATCGTTTTAGCAGCGGGTAAAGGCACAAGGATGAAATCGAAGCAAGCTAAAGTTGTGCATCACGTTGCCGGGAAGCCGATGATTGGTCATGTAATTGATCAAGTGCGTGCTTCTGGTGTTGATCAAGTTGTGACTATTGTCGGTCATGGTGCGGAAAGTGTGAAAGAGAAGTTAGGGGATGCTTCTTTATACAGCTTTCAACAAGAGCAACTGGGTACGGCACATGCTGTAAAAACAGCAGTTGAGCATTTATCAGCAAAAGAAGGGATTACACTTGTCGTTTGTGGTGACACACCATTAATTACAAGTGCAACATTGTCTCGTTTGGTGGCACATCACGAACAAGAAGGCGCGCAAGCTACGGTATTATCAGCGACAGCGCCACAACCATTTGGCTATGGTCGGATTGTGCGTGATGAAAAAGGTCAATTGACAGAGATTGTTGAAGAAAAGGATGCAAATGACAGTCAGAAAGCAATCACTGAAATCAGCTCAGGTATTTTCGCTTTTGACAATCAAACGCTATTCGAGATGTTAGAACGTGTAGATAACAACAACGCGCAAGATGAATACTACTTGCCACAAGTTTTAACGTTAATACTTCAAAATGAGGGTAAAGTCGCAGTTTATCATACAGATGATTTTGAGGAGATCATGGGTGTCAATGATTGTGTGGCGTTAAGTCGAGCTGAAAAAGCTTTTCGCCAACGCATCAATACGTTCCACATGCACAATGGTGTTACTTTGATTGACCCAGATTCAACTTATATTGGGGCTGAAGTTGAAATTGGTCCAGATACGATAATCGAACAAGGTGTGCAGTTGTCTGGCCGTACAGTTGTTGGTGAAGGCGTTACAATTGGCCAATATTCTCAAGTACACAATAGTCACATTCATGACGGTGTAACCATTAAGCATTCTGTCATTACTGATGCAGTTGTTGGTGCCCAATCTACAGTAGGACCATTCGCGCAATTGCGTCCAGGTGCGGATTTGGGTAAAGCAACGAAAGTCGGTAACTTTGTTGAAATTAAAAAAGCCCGCTTAGACGATGAAGCCAAAGTATCACATCTCAGCTATATTGGTGATGCAGAAATTGGGGCAAGAACGAATGTCGGTTGTGGTTCCATCACTGTGAATTATGATGGCGTTAATAAGTTTAAAACGATTGTAGGCAAAGATGCATTTATTGGTTGTAATACAAATCTCATCGCACCTGTTACTGTCGGGGACGGTTCGCTCATTGCAGCGGGTTCTACAATTACAGACGATATTCCTGACAATAGCTTAGCACTCGCGCGCTCAAAACAAGTGACAAAACCAGGATATATGACTCAAAAAGAGCAGTAGTTTCACATGAAAGACTAAAATCGGTCTGTTGTAATCAAAAAGAGTGACCAAAACAAAATTGGAGGATTCATAATAATGTTAAACACCGAATATAAAAATTCGTCTTTGAAAATTTTCTCATTGAAAGGTAACGAACCACTTGCACAAGAAGTCGCAGATCATGTAGGTGTTGAATTAGGTAAATGTACAGTTAAACGTTTTAGTGATGGTGAAATTCAAATCAATATTGAAGAAAGTATTCGTGGTTGTGATGTATTTATTATCCAACCGACTTCTAACCCTGTAAATGTACATTTGATGGAACTTCTTATTATGATTGATGCATGTAAACGTGCTTCAGCAGCCAACATTACCATTGTTGTGCCATACTATGGTTATGCACGCCAAGACCGTAAAGCGCGTAGCCGTGAGCCGATTACAGCTAAATTAGTAGCTGACTTATTTGAAACGGCTGGCGCAGATCGCATGATTGCATTAGATTTACATGCGCCTCAAATTCAAGGATTCTTTGATATTCCGATTGATCACTTAATGGGTGTGCCTATCTTAGCAGAGTATTTCTTGAACAATGAAGAAATCGACCCAGAAAATTGTGTTGTTGTATCACCGGACCATGGTGGTGTGACACGTGCACGTAAGTTAGCGGATATCCTTAAAACGCCAATTGCCATTATTGATAAGCGTCGTCCTAAACCTAACGTAGCAGAAGTGATGAACATCGTTGGTGAAATTGAGGGACGTACAGCCATTATTATTGATGACATTATTGATACGGCAGGTACAATAACTTTAGCAGCGCAAGCATTAAAGGATAAAGGTGCAACCAAAGTATTCGCTTGTTGTACGCACCCTGTATTATCAGGCCCAGCGAAAGAACGTATCGAAAATTCAGCGATTCAAGAATTAGTCGTAACGAACTCAATTCAATTAAACGAAGAGCAAAAGCCTAACAATATCGTAGAGCTTTCTGTAGCAGAATTGTTAGCACAAGCGATTGTACGTGTGTACGAACGCGAATCTGTCAGTGTATTATTTGACTAATACGTGTTGACTTATGATCGACCCTCGTGTAAAATGGGTCTGTTCGTGTCATTACGGACAAATACACACTTGCAAGCAACGTAGGTTGATGGGCAAGTGCAGCACAAATGTGTGCAATGGAAAGGTGGAAAATGAATATGGCTTCATTAAAGTCTATTATTCGTCAAGGTAAACAAACTCGCGGTGACTTACGTAAAATCCGCGAAGCAGGTAAAGTACCAGCAGTTGTTTATGGTTACGGTACAAAAAACGTTTCAGTTAAAGTTGATGAAGTAGAATTCATCAAATTGATTCGTGAAGTTGGACGTAACGGTGTTATTGAACTTGGTGTAGGTTCAAAACAAATCAAAGTAATGGTATCAGATTATCAATACGATTCACTTAAAAACCAAATTACACATATTGACTTCTTAGCAATCGATATGTCTGAAGAACGTACTGTAGAAGTACCTGTTCACTTAATTGGTGAAGCACCTGGTGCTAAAGAAGGTGGCGTAGTTGAACAACCATTATTCAACTTAGAAATCACTGCTACACCAGACAGCATTCCTGAATATATCGAAGTGGATATCAGCGAATTAAACATCAACGATAGCTTATCAGTAGCAGATGTTAAAGTTTCTGGTGACTTCACTATCGAAAACGAAGCTGAAGATACAATCGTTTCAGTTGTTGCACCTACTGAAGAGCCAACTGAAGAAGAAATCGCAGCAATGGAAGGCGAATCTACTCAAGAAGAGCCAGAAGTTGTGGGTGAATCTTCAGACGAGGAAGAAAAAGAAGAAGAATAAAAGTGATGATCGTATCACTGCAAAAAGAGCTGAGCCGTATAGGTATCAGCTCTTTTTGGCGTTGTCGCTAGCGCTTGATGATATTCAATGCGTTCGTACACGTATTCAGTGATGATGCAAAGTTCAAAATGTGGGGTGTTGAAGTGGTGTTTGTCTCATTATCGTCTAAGTCAAGCGTTCATAATTTGTGCGGATGCATCATTTATAAAATCATGCATAAAGGCGTCAAACATAGTATGCGTAACGATTCGGGTTTGCATGACTCTGTGTAGCGTTGTTGAATTCGCGATATATTGTGGGTGTTTCGGATAGAAGTTCTATAATAGGAGTAGGACGATTCACCAAGTTCAAGGTCAAATGTGTTAATATAGGGATATTAAACGCAAATGATGATGAAAATAGCGTAGGAGAAAGACAAACATGGAGGTCAATGATGAAGTGTATTGTAGGCTTAGGTAATATAGGAAAAAAATATGAATATACGCGCCATAATATCGGTTTTGAAGTCATCGATCATTTACTAGATAGACATCAAATCAAACTCGACAAGCAAAAATTTCGTGGCGCATATACGATAGAGCGTATCAATGGTGAAAAAGTGATGCTCATCGAACCATTGACATTGATGAATTTGTCGGGAGAAGCAGTTGCCCCTTTGATGGATTATTATGACGTTGAGATAGATGATTTGCTCGTACTGTATGATGATTTAGATTTAGCACAAGGTCATGTACGTTTACGTCAAAAAGGTAGTGCAGGTGGACATAACGGCATGAAATCAATCATTCAAATGTTAGGCACGAGTGACTTTAAACGCATTCGCATTGGCATCGATCGCCCTTCGAATGGGATGGCGGTCAAAGATTATGTATTGCAGCGCTTTTCAACGAATGAAATGAAAGTGATGGATACAGTCATTCAACATGTGGCAGATGCAGTAGAAGCATTTATAGGTAATGAAAAATTCGAAAACGTAATGAATCGATATAATGGTGAGGCGAAGTGAAATCAATAATCAATGAAATCATAAATAGAGACTCGAGATTTAAAGATTTAGCAGAGCAAGTCGGTCAATCCAATGTGCTCGTGACGGGGTTAACGCCTGCCGCAAAAGCATCCATCATTGCGGAACTGTATCAATCGGACCATCGCCAAGTCGTGCTGGTCACGAACAATTTGTATCAAGCAGACAAGATTGAAGCGGATTTATTACAGTTTGTTCCGGATGATGAGGTGTATAAATATCCTGTTCAAGATATCATGACAGAAGAATTTTCAACGCAAAGCCCGGAATTAATGAGTGAGCGTGTACGCACGTTGACAGCGCTCGCGAATGAACGTCGCGGGTTATTTATCGTCCCTTTAAATGGTCTGAAAAAGTTGCTGACACCGAAAGCGATGTGGCGCGACCATCAAATGAGTTTTGAAGTGGGCGATGATATTGAGATTGACACATTTTTAGAAAAGTTAGTGAGCATGGGATATCGACGTGAATCTGTCGTATCCAATATTGGTGAATTTTCGGTACGTGGAGGCATTATCGATGTCTATCCGCTACTTGGAGAACCGATTCGAATTGAACTGTTTGATACGGAAGTCGATTCGATTCGTCAGTTTGATGTAGAGACACAGCGTTCGTCGGAAAATGTGACACGCGCAGAAATTACGACAGCGCATGATTATATTATGACAGAACCAGTGCGCCAACATATGATGACAGCGTTGAAGTCAGCTTACGAAACAACGCGTCCTAAGATTGATAAGTCGGTCCGTCAAGATTTAAAAGAGACATACGATAGCTTTCAAGTGATTGAGGAGACACATTTCGATCCACAAGTGTTACGTCGTTTAGTGGCTTTCATGTACGACACACCTACAACGATTTTAGACTATCTCAAAGACAACGCGGTCATTTTAGTAGATGAATACAATCGTGTGCGTGAGACAGAGGAATCGCTCACTGTAGAAACAGAAGACTTTTTACAAAATTTGATTGAAAGCGGTAAAGGTTTTATCGGCCAACGTTTTATGGATGATGACGCATTTGATCGAATGTTACGCCAATTTAAAATCACATTTTTCACGTTGTTTACTGCTTCAATGCAAATGAAGTTAGACGATATCATCAAGTTTTCATGTAAGCCGGTACAACAATTTTATGGGCAATACGACATTATGACTTCAGAATTCCAACGCTATATGCGACAAGAAGATCGTGTCGTTGTCATGGTAGAAACGGCAACGAAAAAAGAACGTATTCAGGCGATGTTAAGTGAAATGCACATTCCTACACTGTTAGACCCTGATGTTGAAACGATGGCACCGGGACATGCGGCGATTATTGAAGGCAGCTTGTCGGAAGGTTTCGAACTGCCTTATATGTCGCTTGTTGTGGTGACAGAGCGTGAATTATTTAAGTCAAAACAGAAAAAGAGTACGAAAAAGCGTCGCAAAACGTTAAGTAATGCTGAAAAAATTAAATCGTATCAAGAATTGAATGTTGGCGATTATGTCGTACACGTGCATCACGGTGTCGGACGTTACCTCGGTGTAGAAACATTAGCAGTGGGTGATGTACACCGCGACTATATCAAAATTCAGTACCAAGGTACAGACCAACTTTTTGTGCCTGTTGATCAAATGGAGCAAGTGCAAAAATATGTGGGTTCAGAAGATAAATCGCCAAAACTGTATAAGCTAGGCGGCAGTGAGTGGAAGAAAACGAAAGCGAAAGTTCAGCGTAGTGTAGAAGACATTGCAGATGAACTGATTGCGTTGTACAAGGAACGTGAACAATCGGTCGGTTATCCATTTGGACCAGATACGGAAGAACAATATGCATTTGAAATGGACTTCCCATATGATTTAACGGAAGACCAAGCGAAATCCATTATCGAAATTAAAAATGATATGGAAAGCCAAAAACCTATGGACCGACTATTATGTGGTGATGTCGGTTATGGTAAAACAGAAGTGGCTGTTAGAGCGGCATTTAAAGCAGTCATGTCAGGGAAGCAAGTCGCGTTTTTAGTTCCGACAACGATTTTAGCGCAACAACATTACGAAACGTTGATTGAGCGGATGCGTGACTTCCCTGTCGAAATTCAGTTGATGAGTCGTTTTCGCACAGCAAAAGAAGTGCGTGAAACGAAAGAAGGCTTGAAATCAGGTTTTGTTGACATTGTGGTCGGCACACATAAATTGCTCGGTAAAACAGTCGAGTATAAAGATTTGGGTCTGCTCATTGTCGATGAAGAACAGCGCTTTGGTGTGCGTCATAAAGAAAAAATTAAGCAGTTAAAAGCCAACGTCGATGTGTTGACGTTAACTGCGACGCCAATTCCACGTACATTGCATATGAGTATGTTAGGAGTGCGTGATTTATCAATTATTGAAACACCACCAGAAAACCGCTTCCCAGTGCAAACGTATGTCCTAGAGCAAAACACGAACTTTATTAAAGAAGCTTTGGAACGAGAACTTTCTCGAGATGGCCAAGTGTTTTATCTCTACAACCGTGTAAGCTCCATTTATGAAAAACGTGAACAGCTTCAAATGTTGATGCCAGACGCTTCCATCGGCGTTGCGCACGGACAATTGCCAGAGCGTGACTTGGAAGAAACGATGCTCGACTTCATCAATGGAGAATATGATATTTTAGTCACAACGACGATTATCGAAACGGGTGTCGATGTGCCGAATGCGAATACACTCATTATTGAAGATGCGGATCGTTTTGGCTTGAGTCAGCTGTATCAATTACGTGGACGTGTCGGGCGTTCGAGCCGTATCGGTTATGCTTACTTCCTTCATGCTACAAATCGTGTGTTGAATGAAGTGGCTGAAGAACGTCTCCAAGCGATTAAAGAATTTACCGAACTCGGCAGTGGTTTCAAAATTGCGATGCGTGATTTGAACATTCGTGGTGCAGGTAACTTGCTCGGTAAACAACAGCACGGTTTCATTGATTCTGTCGGTTTTGACTTGTATTCACAAATGTTAGAAGAAGCAGTCAATGAAAAACGTGGCATTAAACAAGAAACAGCAGCGCCTGAGCTTGAGTTAGACTTGAAACTCGATGCCTACTTACCAGCAGAATATATTCGCAATGAACAAGCGAAAATTGAAATTTACAAGAAGTTGAGAGCGACTGAAAGCATGGAACAATTGATGGACATTAAAGATGAATTGCTCGATCGTTTCAATGCGTATCCAACAGAAGTCGAACAGTTGTTAGACTCAGTGGAAATTAAAGTCCATCTGCTTCATGTTGGTGTGCAGTCAGTGAAAGATACGGGTAAAGCGATTGAAATTTTACTGACACAAAAAGGAACGAATGATATTGACGGTGAAGCGTTATTTAAAAATACAATGGCGCTCGGTCGTGCGATGAAAGTCGGCGTGCAAGAGGGTTGTATGAAAGTGACATTGACGAAAGGGAAACAATGGTTAGAGTCACTGAAGTTTTTAGCGAAGACGTTGGAAGAAAGTTTGAGACTCCCAGATGAAATCTAAAACAGCATTTAATGGCGTTATCGTTCTGACGCTGGGGTTGATTGTCGTCAAAATATTGAGCGCTTTATATCGTGTCCCTTATCAAAATGTGCTCGGTGATGAAGGCTTGTATGCGTATCAACAAATTTATCCAATTGTCGCATTAGGTGTTGTGTTGTCGAGTAATGCGTTGCCGAGTGCATACACACAGGTGCTTGGGCATCAGCGTGTATCGAGACCTTTCTTTATTCGGTTATGTCGAATATTGACAGGTGTAGGTCTTGGCATTTGCGCTATGATGTTCATCGGTGCTAAAGCGGTCGCGCTGTTAATGGGGGACCCGCAATTAACGCCGATGATACGTGCGGCAAGTTTTAGTTTTGTTTGTGTTGGGGCGCTCGGTCTATTGCGTGGTTATTTTCAATCGAAATACGAAATGCACATGCCTGCGTATTCACAAGTGTTGGAACAATTCGTGCGCGTCGGTTTAATCGGTGTCGTGATTGGGTTGTTCATCTCTCGAGACGTATCGATTTATCAGGCGGGCACTTGGGCGATTTTCGCGTCAACAGCGGGCTTTGTCATTGCGACGATGTTTTTAACGTTCAAAAGTCATTTTCCTGTAGAACAAATCGAACAAGAAAGTTTACAGTGGCGTCGTTTTCTCGTCGCAACGGTCATTTTTGCGATCAGTCATTTAATCGTCATTTTATGGCAAGTGGTGGATAGTTTTACAGTGGTGAATATGTTGCGTTATGGCACGAATTTAACCTTTGACGAGGCGATTACCCAAAAAGGAATTTTCGATCGTGGTGCCTCCTTTATTCAAATGGGGCTCATCGTCACAACAACATTTTGTTTCGTGTTAATTCCACTTTTGACAGATACGAAGAAAAATGGGCAATTGCAACAAATGCACAGTTACGCGAATGCCTCACTGAAGATTACGATTGTGATCAGCAGTGCAAGTGGGATTGGACTGATTAACTTAATTCCATTGCTCAACCGTGTCTTTTTTGAACGTGAAGAATTGACGGGGACATTATCGCTTTATATGTTAACGGTCATCTTTGTGTCACTCATTATGATGTACATTGCATTGTTAGAAGTGCATGAACAGTTTCGGATGATTATGAGCGCACTCTTAATCGGATTGGTGACTAAAGGCGTGCTCAATATTATCGCAATTCCGTTGTTCGGTATTTTTGGTGCGAGTGTGGCGACAGTGAGTTCTTTAGTCGTATTTGTCATTGTCTTACATCACCGTGTCGTACAACTCTATCGTCTTCACGCGTTGAGAAAATTTTATGTCAAACTGGTTTTAGCTTTATTGGTGATGACAGCTGTTGTACAATTATGTCATTATCTCATTCCTGCTGAGACACGTTTTGGCGGTTTGGTTGAACTCCTTATTGCAACAATGGTGGGCGTGGGTAGCATCATCTTTATGCTCCTCTACCTCAATATTTTAAGCGAAGAGGAATGGAAGCATTTACCGTTTGGAGATAAAGTCATTTCGTGGGAGAAAGGAAGAAAATCATGACACAGCAACTGACAATTATAGGATTAGGGAACTATGGTTTAGACGAATTACCCGTGAGTATATACAAATTAATTCAACAACAATCTAAAATTTACGTGCGTACGAAAGACCATCCCGTTATCGCGCAATTGGAAGGCATCGATATCGAAAGTTTCGATGATGTGTACGAAGCGCATGAGACGTTCGAACCGGTGTATGAAGCGATTACTGAGCGTTTGTTCGAATATGCGCAACATGAGGATATTGTCTACGCTGTGCCAGGTCATCCGCGCGTAGCTGAAACGACGACACAGTTGCTATTATCGAAAGCCTCTGACCATGATGTTGACGTCAAAGTGTTAGGCGGACGCAGTTTTATTGATGATGTGTTTGAAGCGGTGAATGTTGATCCTAACGATGGCTTTACAATGTTAGATGCTACGGCGTTAACGGTAGATATGCTCAATCCACGAACAGCGACCATTGTGACACAGGTTTATAGCGATATGGTGGCTGGCAGTTTAAAGCTATCATTAATGGAACGTTATCCGGACGATTTTGAAGTGATGGTCGTTGATGGGGCACATCAAAGTGGTGCACAAGTGACACGTTGTCCGATTTATGCATTAGATCATGATGTGACGTATACGAATTTAACGAGTGTCTTTGTACCGAAAGTGACTGATGAGACGGCGCTGTATGGTGATTTTGATTATGCGGATCAAGTGATTGCACGTCTAGTCGATGATGAACACGGTTGCCCTTGGGATAAAGTCCAAACGCATCAAACGTTAAAGCGTTATTTACTTGAAGAAACGTATGAGTTATTTGAAGCGATTGATAACGAAGATGATTGGCATATGATTGAAGAGCTCGGTGACATTTTGTTACAAGTATTATTGCATACGAATATTGGCCGTAAAGAAGGGTACATGGATACGCGAGAAGTCGTCGCAAGTTTAACTGAAAAAATGATTCGACGTCACCCACACATTTTTGGTGATGAAACTGCGCAAAATGTAGAAGATGTCAAATCGATTTGGCAAACAGAAAAGCAAGCAGAAGGTAAAAAAGAGCGCGTCAAATTTGAGAAAGTATTTGCGAGCCATTTCTTAAAATTGTATGATGAAGTCAAAAATAAAGACTTTACGGAAGAAGCATTAAAGGCTTATTTAGAACGGGGGGATAGTGATGAGACTCGATAAGTATTTAAAAGTTTCACGATTAGTTAAACGTCGTACACTTGCTAAAGAACTGAGTGATCAAGGTCGTGTTGCGGTGAATGGAAACACTGCTAAAGCGGGGACAGACGTGAAAATAGACGATGAGTTAGTGATTCAATTTGGTCAAAAGATCGTTACGGTTAAAGTCACAGGATTAAACGAACATGCGACAAAAGAAAATGCTAAAGGGATGTTCGAACTTGTTAAAGAAGCGCGTATTCAGTAAAGGGTAAATAAAGAAAGGTGACGCCCCATGGCCCAAAAAATTCAAAATATCGGCAACCAATATACAAGCCAAAAAAATGCTAAAAAACAGCGACATGAGCGCCGAAAAAAGGTTGTTAAAAAGCGCATTTCTGTTTTCGGTGGAATTTTGCTCGCCATCATTATTGTGCTGTTAATCATGTTGGTCGTACAAGTGAAAGGGAACCACGAAGCATCCATTGAACGTCAAAAGAAAGAAGAGCAATACCAAAAGTTGCAAGACCAAGAAATTGAACTAAAAGAACAATTGAACAATCTGAACGATGATGCGTATGTCGAAAAAATTGCGAGAGATGAGTACTATTTAAGTAATGATGGTGAAATCATCTTTAAATTGCCAGAGGATGCTAAGAAAGACCAACAGTCCGAGAAAAAGTAGTACACTTTTAGATTTGGATTGTTAACAAGTAAAAAACGTAAAGAAAAAAGGCGATGTTCAATTTGCCATTGTGAAAACAGTTAAACAAACGTATAATAGAACTATATATCGAACTAAAGCGGGAGGATGCATTATAACAATGTCAATCGAAGTAGGAAGTAAGTTAAAAGGTAAAGTCACTGGTATCAAAAAATTTGGTGCATTCGTGGAGTTGCCTGAAGGAAAAAGTGGGCTAGTTCATATTAGTGAAGTAGCAGACAACTATGTCGAAAATGTAGAAGACCATTTAACAGTCGGTGATGAAGTAGAAGTAAAAGTATTATCTATTGCAGATGATGGTAAAATTAGTTTATCTATTAAAAAAGCAAAAGAGCGCCCACGTAAGCAAAAGCCGGCGCAAAAACCAGAAGACTTTGAGAAAAAGCTATCGAACTTTTTAAAGGATAGTGAAGACAGACTTACTTCTATTAAGCGTCAAACAGAATCACGACGTGGTGGCAGAGGTTCACGTCGTTAAAGTATGCATAATCACTTAGAGGTTGAGAAACGAAGGATAACTTTGACTCTCAGCCTCTATTTTAATGTAGGAGTGACCATCAATATGCAACAACATTGGAAAGTGACAGATCATATCGTCGTTGCTGTTTCGACAGGGATCGATAGCATGGTGTTACTACATCAATTGTTACACGATGTTGCATCCACCTATCGCCAATTGACTTGTTTACACGTACATCATGGCTTGAGAGCAGCATCTGATGAAGAGGCGGCGTTTATCGAGCGGTATTGTGAACAGCATGAGATTCCGTTCTATATGAAACGATTGGACTTGTCGGAAGTGGTGGCAGAAGGGCGAAGTATTCAAAATGATGCACGAGAGATGCGGTATGAATGGTTTGATAGGATGATGCAAGAGCTGAATGCAGATTGTTTACTCACCGCACATCACGAGGATGACCAAGTGGAAACCATTTTTTACCGGTTGTTCACAGGGAAAAGTACACGCAATGCACTCGGTATGACGCCTGTTGACGTGCGCAGGGGATATCGTGTGTTAAGGCCATTGTTAAACACACCAAAGCAGGTCATTCAAGCGTATCAACAGCAACACGATGTCCCTTATTTTGAAGATGTGTCCAATGCAAGCAATGCGTACGTCCGTAATGATATTCGCAATCGCATTTTGCCTCAGATTAACGAGAATGCGCAGTTACAGTCAGCGCAGTTGTTAAAACTTAAAGCTTGGCATGATGAAGCGTTCATGTTGATGGCGCGTGAAGTGGACCACTTTATTGAGCGATTTGTGACAACAAACGCACATTCCATTACAGTATCAAGAAACGCATTTAACGGTTTGACGTACCATGTTAAAATGTTAACCTTAGATACGTTGTTGCGACAATTTGATGATACCGTTACGATAAGTGAGCGTACTTATGCAGATTGGTTTCAAAAATTGGCCAGTTCAGTGGCACAAACACAATTGTTGCACACAAACCAATGGCATGCTGATATCGTGTATGATAAATTAGTAATAATGGCCCCAATGCAAAAAAGCATAGATACATATACTGTACAAGTAACTGAAGCGGGAACGTATCGTTTTGGTCATTACACTGTTCAGATCACTGACATGTCTGCTTTGCCTGAGTCGGAATTGCGCATTCGTGCTCGTCAATCCGGCGATCGCATTACTCAGTATAACGGTCATCATAAAAAAGTATCACGGCTGATGATTGATGCGAAAGTTCCTGCATATTTGAGAACAGAAATGCCAGTCATCGAAACGGCGTATGGAGACATTTTAGCTGTTGGCACATTGTATATTCAGCAAGACTATCAAGATGTAATTAAGATTCAATTTATGGGAGATGACATACATGAAAAATGATGTAAAAGAAGTGTTACTCACGGAGGATGACATTCAAGAGATTTGTCGTACATTAGGTGAAAAACTCACAGCAGATTATCAAGGGAAAGATCTGTTTTGTGTAGGGATTTTAAAAGGCTCTGTTTTATTTATGACAGACCTCATTAAGCACATCGACTTGCCACTTGCGATTGACTTTATGGATGTATCAAGTTATCACGGTGGGACGGAATCAACAGGTGAAGTCCAAATTTTAAAAGATTTAAGTTCATCAATCGAGAATAAAGATGTTTTAATCATTGAAGATATTCTTGAAACGGGTACAACATTAAAATCAATTACTGAATTATTGCAATCTCGTCGTGTGAACTCATTAGAAATCGTGACATTACTCGATAAACCGAACCGTCGTAAAGCGGATATTGAAGCCAAATATGTGGGTAAAAAAATTCCTGATGAGTTTGTGATTGGTTATGGTTTAGACTATCAAGAAAAATATCGTAATTTACCTTATATTGGTACGCTTAAACCTGAAGTGTACGCAAAATAGTCATGTTCAATGGGTTTTATCCACAACGTTGATAAAAGTCAATTACTAGCCATTTGTGTAACAATTATGGTAAAATTTTTATTAGTTTTATATTTGAAGTAGGAGGAAACGACGCATGCAGAAAGCTTTTCGTAATGTGCTGTTTATAGCCATTGTCGGCGTTGTTATCTTTGGGCTATTTTCATGGATTAATGGTAATGGAAATGTACCTAAAGAGTTAACTTACACGCAATTTATTCAAAAGTTGGATGATGGAGAACTGAAATCTTTAGAAATTCAACCGGAAAATAATGTATATAAAGTGAGCGGTAAGTTAAAAAATAATGACGATTATGCTTCAACAATTTTGTTTAATAATGATCAAGAATTGAATAAAGTTACTGAAACAGCCAAAGACCAAAAAGGATTAGATTTTACTGTTAAAGAGGAAGAAGGACAAAGTGTATTTGTAAGTATTATTTCTACATTAATTCCTGTTTTAGTGATTGCTTTACTCTTTATTTTCTTCCTTAGCCAAGCACAAGGCGGCGGTGGTGGCGGTCGTATGATGAACTTTGGTAAATCCAAAGCGAAAATGTACGATAGTCAAAAAGGCCGTGTACGTTTCTCAGACGTTGCCGGAGCGGATGAAGAGAAACAAGAACTCATTGAAATTGTTGACTTCTTGAAAGATAACAAGAAATTCAAACAAATGGGTTCACGTATTCCAAAAGGTGTTTTATTAGTTGGGCCACCAGGGACAGGTAAAACATTGCTTGCACGTGCAGTAGCGGGTGAAGCAGGTGTACCTTTCTTCTCGATTAGTGGTTCAGACTTTGTTGAAATGTTTGTCGGTGTCGGTGCAAGCCGTGTCCGTGATTTATTCGAAAATGCGAAGAAAAATGCGCCGTGTATCATTTTTATAGATGAAATCGATGCAGTCGGTCGTCAACGTGGTGCAGGTGTTGGCGGTGGTCATGATGAACGTGAACAAACATTAAACCAACTTCTTGTTGAGATGGATGGTTTTGGTGAAAATGAAGGTATCATTATGATTGCGGCAACAAACCGTCCTGACATTTTAGACCCTGCGTTATTACGTCCGGGCCGTTTTGACCGTCAAATTCAAGTCGGACGTCCAGATGTGACAGGTCGTGAAGCGATTTTACATGTTCATGCTAAAAACAAACCTTTAGATGAAACAGTTGACCTTAAAGCGATTGCGCAACGTACGCCAGGCTTCTCTGGTGCAGACTTAGAAAACTTACTTAACGAAGCGTCATTAATTGCGGCGCGTAGTGGTAAGAAGAAAATTGATATGCGTGACATTGAAGAAGCGACAGACCGCGTCATTGCAGGTCCAGCTAAAAAGTCACGTGTCATTTCTGAAAAAGAACGCAATATCGTTGCCCATCACGAAGCGGGACATACGATTATCGGTATGGTTCTTGATGAAGCTGAAGTGGTGCACAAAGTAACCATCGTACCACGTGGTCAAGCGGGTGGTTACGCAATGATGTTACCGAAACAAGATCGCTTCTTAATGACTGAACCCGAATTACTCGATAAGATTTGTGGTTTATTAGGTGGACGTGTCGCTGAAGATATTATCTTTAACGAAGTCTCAACAGGTGCGTCAAATGACTTTGAACGTGCAACGCAAATCGCGCGTGAAATGGTGACGCAATACGGTATGAGTAAAAAGTTAGGTACTGTACAATTTTCACATGGCGGTGGACAAGTCTTCTTAGGTAAAGACATGTCTGGTGAACCTGAATATTCAGGTCAAATCGCATATGAAATTGATAAAGAAGTACAACGTATCATTAAAGAACAATATGAGCGTTGTAAACAAATCTTGTTAGAACATGAATCACAATTAAAATTAATCGCTAAAACGTTATTAACTGAAGAAACATTGGTTGCAGAACAAATTCAATCATTATTCCATGAAGGTCATTTACCAGAAGTGAATTATGATGATGCAAAAGTTGTTAACCATTCTGAAAATAAAGCGTTTGACGAAGGGAAATATGGTAAGTCTTATGATGACATTCGTCGCGAACAAGAGGAATTGACAGATCGTGCCAACCGTGGTCAATCTGAACGTCGCAATGAAGACGATACAACAAATGAGACTGAACCAAAAGACAGTCAAGAGACACAACAAGATGACAACGGTGATACAACAGGTTACGAACAAGCACCTAACATTGATCGTCCTGGTAATGATAATGATCAACCGCCACGTCAATAAGCGATAAGCATTAGGGCTTTTCTTGAAAGCAAAACACTTTTGAGAAAAGCCCTTTTTATTGTTTATAATTGTCCGACACCATCATTCATGACCTTTTCTCAAATTCCGATGATATCGCGTAGTTATCTCGATTTTACTTAAAACGTAATTTGAGCGCTATGTGATGAAACAGTTGTAGAAAGCATTTTAGTTGAGTCGTGCGAGACTTCCGCGTATGATTATGCAAAGTAGTGATGATCGTATCAAAATAGTGACGGACTCGGACGATAACCGATCCATAATATAGGACGAACCACACAAATTTAAGGAGTGATATCGTAAAATGACACATGACTATTTAGTAAAAGCACTGGCCTTTAACGGAGAAATCCGCGCATATAGTGTCAACGCAACAGAAACAATCCAAGAAGCACAAAAGCGTCATTATACATGGCCCACTGCATCTGCAGCTTTAGGTCGTACAATGACAGCAAGTTTAATGATGGGGGCCATGTTAAAGGGTGACCAAAAATTAACAGTAACTGTAGATGGTGACGGCCCAATCGGTAAAATTATTGCTGATGCAGATGCAAAAGGGAAAGTCAGAGGTTATGTGACAAATCCTCAAACGCACTTCCCGCTTAATGACCAAGATAAATTAGATGTGCGCCGTGCAGTAGGAACAACTGGTGCAATCAACGTCGTCAAAGATGTAGGTATGCGAGATTATTACACTGGTAGTAGCCCTATCATTTCAGGTGAGCTCGGGGAAGACTTCACATATTATTTTGCGAATAGTGAACAAGTCCCTTCATCAGTCGGTGTCGGTGTACTGGTTAACCCAGATAACTCTATCAAAGCAGCTGGTGGATTTATTCTTCAAGTGATGCCGGGTGCTCAAGATGAAACCATCGATCGTTTAGAAGCGGCGATTAGTACAATGAAACCTGTGTCGACATTGATTGATGAAGGTTTAACACCGGAAGAAATGTTAGAAACAATTTTAGGTAAAGAAAATGTGACGATTTTAGAAAGCATGCCAACTGAATTTGAATGTAACTGTAGTCACGATAAATTTTTAAATGCAATCAAAGGTTTAGGTCAAGCAGAAATTGAAGATATGATTGCAAAAGATCACGGCGCAGAAGCGGAATGTCATTTCTGTCGCTCACGCTATGAATTTTCTGAAGATGAGTTAAAAGCGTTACTTGCTGAAATGCCATCTTAAACAAAAGTAAGGGGTAATCGTGCCATCGATATCATGGCGATTATCCCTTAAATTATATATAGTGGTACATAGAGGATTGAAACTCAAAACGAGATTTAACATAACACGATGCATAGTGACGGATCATGTCATCTTTTAAAGTGTTTCAGCATAGAATGTACTTTTGTTAACGGACATTTAGTGGTACACTATAGATATCCGATATAATAACTATGTTTTAACGTGAAAATTAATAAAAAGCGAGGTTGTTAGTGATGGTCAGAAAACCAGTGGATAATATTACAGACATTATAGGTCAAACGCCTGTCGTTAAGTTACGTCATCAAGCAGGTGAAGATGCAGCAGACATTTATGTGAAATTAGAATATCAAAATCCAGGCGGTTCTGTAAAAGACCGTATTGCTTTAGCGATGATTGAACAAGCAGAAAAAGATGGCAAAATTAAACCAGGCGACACAATTGTTGAACCTACTTCAGGGAATACAGGTATCGGTTTAGCATTTGTGTGTGCGGCAAAAGGTTATAAAGCAGTTTTCACAATGCCTGAAACAATGAGTATGGAACGTCGTAACTTATTGAAAGCTTACGGTGCAGAACTCGTATTGACTCCAGGTGCAGAAGCGATGAAAGGTGCAATTAAAAAAGCCAAAGAATTAAAAGAAACACATGGTTATTTTGAGCCGCAACAATTCGAAAATCCAGCGAACCCTAAAGTCCACGAATTAACAACAGGTCCAGAACTAGTAGAACAATTTGAAGGACGTACGATTGATGCCTTTTTAGCAGGTGTCGGCACAGGTGGAACATTGTCAGGTGCTGGTAAAGTGTTAAAAGAAAAATATCCAGACATCCAAATCGTTGCCATTGAACCTGAGGACTCACCAGTGTTGAGCGGTGGCGAACCAGGCCCACATAAATTACAAGGTTTAGGTGCCGGATTTATTCCAGGTACATTAAACACAGAGATTTATGATGACATCATTAAAGTCGGTAATGAAGTCGCGATGGAAACATCTCGTCGTGTTGCTAAAGAAGAAGGCATCTTAGGTGGTATTTCTTCGGGTGCAGCCATTTATGCAGCGATTCAAAAAGCGAAAGAATTAGGTAAAGGTAAAACAGTTGTAACGGTATTGCCAAGTAACGGTGAACGTTATTTATCAACACCACTTTATAATTTTGAATAATTGAGAGTCGGAAGTTGAAAAGCAGGATTGTATACACGCAATCCTGTTTTTTCTATTTTGACGATGCGGGTGGAAAGCATTGTCGTGATGAATGCGTCATCAAATTCGTCAGTCATTCCGCTCTAAAGATAAAGGTTGCCATAGTATCAAAGCACTAGAAATTTGATATAATGTATCTATTCTAAGGTGGATGTTGAATGGTTGAATGAGACGGAAAGGAAGAGCGTAACATGCCACAAACACAAATTATGGGTATTTTAAATGTCACACCGGATTCATTTTCGGATGGAGGTCGATTTAACGAAGTCGATCGCGCTGTCGAGCATGCAACAAAGATGGTCGAGCAAGGCGCACATATCATTGACGTTGGAGGTGTATCGACACGTCCTGGTCATGAAGAGGTTACCGTTGAAGAAGAACTCGCGCGTGTCATTCCAGTCGTTGAAGCTTTACAACATTTAGACGTCACGATTTCAGTCGACACATTTCGAAGTGAAGTCGCGGAAGCAGCACTTGAAGCGGGTGCGACGATGATTAATGATCAATGGGCAGGGCTCTATGATACACGTATGTTTCAAGTCGTTGCGAATTATGATGCCGAACTCATTTTAATGCATAACGGTGATGGCAAGCGGGATGTACCGGTGATGGACGAAATGTTAGTGATGTTATTAAAGCAAGCAAACAAAGCCGTGCTCGCAGGTGTTCATCGGGAGCGCATTTGGTTAGATCCGGGTATTGGATTTGCAAAAACACGTGAAGAAGAGCAAGAAGTGATGTCGCGATTAGATGAACTCGTTGCGACAGGGTATAAAGTATTGTTAGCGACGAGTCGAAAGCGTTTGATTCAATTTTTACTCGGTGGCGACAATCACGTTGATGAGCGTGATGAAGCAACAGCAGCAACGACAGCTTATGGGATTATGAAAGGTGTACATGGCGTACGTGTACATCATGTTTTAATGAATGCACGACTTGCCAAAACGATGGATGCGTTGAAAGGATATGAAGATGGAAGATAAAATATTTTTACAAGGACTGGAATTTTATGCGTATCATGGTGCGTTGCCTGCAGAAAACGAAATCGGTCAAATTTTTACCGTCGATGTTGAAATGAAAGTCGACTTGAGTGTAGCAGGGGCATCAGACCGCGTGGAAGACACTGTGCATTACGGTGAAGTATATGAAGACATTAAAGCTATTATGCACGATTCGCCTGTGCAATTAATTGAACATCTTGCCGAACGTATTGCATTACGTATAAATTCACACTATAATCGTGTAATGGAAACGAAAGTTAGAATCACCAAAAAAAATCCACCTATTCCTGGTTATTATCAAGGTGTTGGTGTAGAAATTGTGAGGGTGAATCACCATGATTGATGCATATTTAGGTTTGGGCAGTAATATGGGTGACCGAGAAGCACAATTAAAAGCGGCAATTGCTTTATTAGATGCGCATGACAGAATTAATGTTGTCGCAATTTCACCGATTTATGAAACAAAACCTGTCGGATATACAGAACAACCTGACTTTTTAAATTTATGCTTACATATCCAGACACAACTTTCTGCACATGATTTATTAAATGTCGCTTTAAAAACTGAGGCAGAGCTACATCGTGTACGTCAAGTGCGATGGGGTCCACGTACAATGGATATTGACATTTTATTGTATGGTGATGAAATCATTGAAGAGGATGATTTAACGGTGCCGCATCCACGTATGACTGAACGTGCATTTGTGATGGTTCCGTTAAATGATATTGCTTCCAATGTCATCGAACCGCATTCGGGTCAAAAGATTCAACATCTCGTGCCAAATGATGATACAGTAGTGAAATATAAAGAAACATTGTGATGAATTTTGGTGATTGACTTTGAATATATTGGAGGAAATTTGAAATGTGGAAAATTGGAGACGTTGAAATTGAAAACAGAGTCGTACTCGCGCCCATGGCCGGGGTATGTAACTCAGCGTTCCGACTCACGGTTAAAGAATTCGGTGCAGGTTTAGTATGTGCGGAAATGGTGAGCGACAAAGCGATTTTGTTTAACAATCCAAAGACGATGAAAATGTTATACATCGATGAAAACGAACGTCCATTATCGTTACAAATTTTTGGTGGCGAAAAAGAAACATTAGTTGAAGCTGCCGAATATGTAGATAAAAATACAACAGCCGACATTATCGATATTAATATGGGCTGTCCTGTATCAAAAATTATTAAATGTGAAGCAGGCGCGCGTTGGTTACTAGATCCAAACAAGATTTACGAAATGGTATCTGCAGTAACAGAACGTGTCAGCAAACCTGTGACATGTAAAATGCGTATCGGCTGGGATGAAGACCATATCTTTGCTGTTGAAAACGCAAAAGCGGCTGAACGTGCAGGTGCTGCGGCGATTTCGCTACATGGTCGCACACGTGTTCAAATGTATGAAGGTAAAGCCGATTGGGATATTATCCGCCAAGTGAAAGAAGCGGTCAACATTCCAGTCATCGGTAATGGTGACGTGACGAGTCCAGAGCTTGCTGAAAAAATGTTAAAAGAAACTGGCGTTGATGCGGTGATGATCGGACGTGAAGCGCTAGGCAATCCGTGGATGATTTATCGTACGGTCCATTATTTAGAAACAGGCGAATTAATAGATGAACCTCAAATTGACGAAAAAATTGAGATTGCTTTATTACACTTGAATCGTTTAGTCGATTTGAAAGGTGAAAAGGTCGGCGTCATGGAAATGCGTAAACACGCGTCGTGGTATCTTAAAGGTGTCAGAGGCAATGGTAAAGCGCGTAAAGCATTAAACCAAGCGGAAACATTAGCCGAAATGACAGAGATTTTAACAGAATTCCGTGATGAACAAATGGAAAAACAAAAAATAGAGGCATAAGAAGCGAAAAGGAGCGGTAAGAATGACAGAAGAAATGAACGACCAAATGCAGGTCCGTCGACAAAAATTACAAGAATTAAGAGATTTAGGTATCGATCCGTTCGGTGAAAAATTCGAACGTACAGGCACTGCTGAAACGTTAAAAGCAGAATGGGATCAATATTCTAAAGAAGAACTTGCTGAAAAAGAAGCGGAAAGTCATACGGTGATTGCCGGTCGTATTATGACAAAACGTGGTAAAGGTAAAGCAGGATTTGCACATATTCAAGACTTATCCGGTCAAATCCAAATTTATGTACGTAAAGACCAAGTCGGTGATGAACAATTTAATATTTGGAACACTGCAGACTTAGGTGATATTGTCGGCGTTGAAGGGATTATGTTTAAAACGAATACTGGTGAATTATCAGTTAAAGCGAAGTCATTCAAACTTTTATCTAAAGCGTTACGTCCATTGCCAGACAAACATCACGGTTTACAAGATATCGAACAACGTTACCGTCAACGTTATCTTGACTTAATTACAAACGAAGAAAGTACACAAACATTTATTAACCGTAGCCGTATTCTTCAAGAAATGCGTAATTACTTGAATGAAAAAGGCTTTTTAGAAGTTGAAACACCGATGATGCATCAAATTGCAGGGGGTGCTGCAGCGAAACCGTTCGTGACACATCACAATGCATTAGATGCGACACTTTACATGCGTATTGCGATCGAACTGCATCTTAAACGTTTAATTGTCGGCGGCTTGGAAAAAGTATATGAAATCGGACGCGTATTCCGTAACGAAGGTGTTTCTACACGCCACAACCCGGAATTTACAATGATTGAATTGTACGAAGCATATGCAGACTACAAAGATATTATGTCATTAACTGAAGAGTTAGTTGCACATATCGCACGTCGCGTATTAGGTACAACTTCAGTTCAATACGGTGATGAAACAATTAACTTAGAACCACAATGGCGTCGCTTACACATGGTTGATGCTGTTAAAGAAGCAACAGGTGTAGACTTTTATGAAGTGAAATCTGACGAAGAAGCACATGAATTAGCAAAAGCACATGGTATTGAAGTCGATGCAAACATGAAATATGGTCATATCTTAAATGAATTTTTCGAACAAAAAGTTGAAGAAACACTCATTCAACCAACATTCATTTATGGTCATCCAATTGAAATTTCACCATTAGCTAAGAAAAATCCTGAAGATCCACGCTTCACGGATCGTTTTGAGTTATTCATTGTAGGTCGTGAACATGCGAATGCGTTCACAGAGTTAAATGACCCAATCGATCAACTTCAACGCTTTGAAGCACAATTAGTAGAAAAAGAACAAGGTAATGACGAAGCACATGAAATGGATGAAGACTTCATTGAAGCATTAGAATACGGTATGCCGCCAACAGGTGGACTCGGTATCGGTATTGACCGTCTCGTAATGTTATTGACGAACTCGCCATCAATTCGTGATGTGTTATTATTCCCATACATGCGTCAAAAATAAGAAACACCCTTAAACGAAACATACTAAGATGAGCTGTGAAGAAATTTATGACGATAGATTTCTTCACAGCTATTTTTTATAGTTGGAGAGAGAAGTTTAGCGTGTTGGATATCATAAAGATAAGCTGTGTATTAATAAGATGATAAATACGTGAGCAAGTCATATTACAAATGATGCCAAAGTACTTGGTATTAATACTTTGATATTTCTTAGGGTGATGGTATTTCAGAGCGTGGTAATTGGCATAAAATAATTGAAAAAAAGAACGGAAAAGTGTTGACTTTAAAATGATAATTGAGTATTATATAAAAGTCGTCAAATTGAACGGCAAAACAAATTTAAAATGTTTGTAAAAAACTTAAACAAAGTGTAAAATTAACTATTGAAAAGCATTTGCAAAACATGTATTATAAAAAGGTAGCCGACGAGCTACTTAATAAAATAATTATTGTCTGGTGACAATGGCAAAGAGGTCACACCTGTTCCCATGCCGAACACAGAAGTTAAGCTCTTTAGCGCTGATGGTAGTCGGACTTACGTTCCGCGAGAGTAGGACGTTGCCAGGCATTACATATGGAGAATTAGCTCAGCTGGGAGAGCATCTGCCTTACAAGCAGAGGGTCGGCGGTTCGAACCCGTCATTCTCCACCATTGCCGGCCTAGCTCAATTGGTAGAGCAACTGACTTGTAATCAGTAGGTTGGGGGTTCAAGTCCTCTGGCCGGCACCATTTTATGAGCCATTAGCTCAGTTGGTAGAGCATCTGACTTTTAATCAGAGGGTCAGAGGTTCGAATCCTCTATGGCTCATCATTCGAATAGTATTGAGCAGAAGTAGTTCAGCGGTAGAATACGACCTTGCCAAGGTCGGGGTCGCGGGTTCGAATCCCGTCTTCTGCTCCATTATTTTTGCCGGGGTGGCGGAACTGGCAGACGCACAGGACTTAAAATCCTGCGGTGAGAGATCACCGTACCGGTTCGATTCCGGTCCTCGGCACCATCTTTAATATGCGCCCGTAGCTCAATTGGATAGAGCGTTTGACTACGGATCAAAAGGCTATGGGTTCGACTCCTATCGGGCGCGCCATTTAAATAACGGGAAGTAGCTCAGCTTGGTAGAGCACTTGGTTTGGGACCAAGGGGTCGCAGGTTCAAATCCTGTCTTCCCGACTTCTGTAAATAATATGGGGGCTTAGCTCAGCTGGGAGAGCGCCTGCTTTGCACGCAGGAGGTCAGCGGTTCGATCCCGCTAGTCTCCACCATAATATTTTGAAATGAACATTGAAAACTGAATGACAATATGTCAACGTTAATTCCGATAATTTGAGTACTTCAAAAGTACTTTTAAGAGTGATTGACTTAAACAATCAACGAGCTATATCAAGCTTACTTCTTTTATGGAGAGTTTGATCCTGGCTCAGGATGAACGCTGGCGGCGTGCC
>NZ_PPQH01000049.1 GCF_002902385.1 Staphylococcus intermedius NCTC 11048
GTACAACAATATTAATATGATGATTGGTCTGAAATTAGATAGTAGAGGTAGATATTATGTTCCTGCTACAATGTATCAAATAAATGATTCAAGTATTTATCAAAGGACTAAAAGAACAAGAATCACAAATATGTGGTGGGAAGACTATTAATTATTTTTTATGCTATAATATAAACAAATAGCGGTACACATCTGCGGAGTGTACTTGAGGTCAACTGTTGCGACGGTTACCTATTTACCCACCACACCCCATCGGTGTGGTATTTTTTTATAGAAAAACCCCACCTGCAATAGGTGGGGTGAAAGTGTCAAACGCGTGTCAATTTAGTCTATTTTTATCTAGTTTAATCACAAAGTTAAAGTGTTAAAAATGCGATAATCACGCTTTTTCAAGACTAAACACAAAATAAGGTTTTTCCCCCACCTTCCGTAAAGTGCCGAAAAAGTTTAAACTACTTTTTCGGTGTTTTTTTATTTTAAGGCTTAAAACTCAGTCATATCAAGGATTTGACACTATAACACGAAATACATAGAAAACTAGATTTAACAATACTAAACTTAGTTTTTAAAATTTTTGGTCACAATGTGGCTGATCGAAGGTACTAAAATCACAAATTTAGTCACAAGATTTGGGTAATTTAGTCACAAGGAATCAATCACTTAATTTTTTTACAATATACATAAAAAATAAAGCACTTAGTCCAGTAAAAAATATGGATTAAGTGCTTTTTTATTATTAACCAGTTGAACGAATGATGGTTTGTATTAGATTTACTGACGCATTATTAAAGTACTCAGACGCATTCACAACGCACATCAGATTTCAGATGTTATCCTTGTGCCAGCACGATGATTGCTTATGTCAATACTGTAAATCTAATATAGAAACCATCACTTAGTATTGTAGTCACTTAATCCCTCAAAACAATGAAGGGATCAAGTGCATATATTAATAACCAGTTGATGATTAATTGATTTCAGTTAAATTGATTAAGCACCATCCTATAACAACAAGGTGATTGTAATGTCTATTGTCATATACAAACAATCACTATATAAGCATGCTAGGGTCAAGATGAACGAATTACATTCGCCCTGCATGCTTATTTTTGTTGTTATGTGGATTAAGCAAATCAATAAATAACTGAAATCAAAATCAAATTATTAAAAAAACTGGAGGGGTTCAACATGAACACAACACAATTTATTATTTATTCTGAAAATGACGTAAAGAAAATAGCTGAAAACATTGCACTGTTTCAGAAAAAAGAATATGGAGTTGATATAAATGCTAAGGAAATCATTGATGAATTAATGAATAAGGGAAGATGTGATATTGCATACACAGAGTTAGATAATGAAGAAGGTGAAATTCAAGTATATATAGACTTTAAAAACTTTCGCCTTGTTAGAGAAATAACTTTTTGTGAATTACCTTTCCCTATGATGATTAAAGAAGTTCAAGATTTAGAATCAATAGAAGAAATGATATTAGAATCTGAAAGTCTGAATTTTGATGAATTAGTATCATGTATTGTTGATTATGATGAATTAAATATAGAAGAATTAAAAAGTCTCACATTGTGAGGCTTTTTTTATTTTGCACTTAATCCCTCCATCCAATGAATGAAAGGATTAAGTGATTTTCATTTTGGTAACCAGTTTATCCTTAATTGATTTCAGTTAAATTGATTAAGCGCCATCGTATAGCAACAAAGTGATTGTAATGTCTATTGTCATATACAAACAATCACTACATAAGCTCGCTAAGGGTCAAGATGAACTCATTGCATTCGCCCTGCACGCTTCTTCTTGTTGCTATTTTGATCAAGCAAATCAATAAATAACTGAAATCAAAAATAAATTATTAAAAAAATGGAGGGGTTCAACATGAACTATCAAGAAATTAGCAACATCTTAGAAAATAGCGATGTCAAGGAAGTAGTAAAAGCTATATTTGCATATGAAACAGGTGAAAAAGATGAGTCTTGTTTGAACTACTTAACAAATCATTACTTTGAGAGTGAAATGGAAAGTTTATTAGATTGGGAGATTAGAGAATTGCAAACGGAATGGAACTGGCAACGAGCAGTAAATAAACAATAAAAAATTATTAAATTTAAGGAAAGGGGGTGATGCCTATGCTGTTAAAAAGTTTTTAAAGGGAGGGGGTGTTATAGGTGAAGCGTATTGACAGAAAGAAACGAGAACAAGATGAACAGATTGAAAAAATAAAAGTCGTATTGAAAATTATCAATACGACAGTAACAGTCTGTAACTTCTTATTTCATGTTTATACATGGATAAGTTCTCACACATAGGGTGCCTCCCCTATGTGTTCTTTCTTCATTATATCAAAGGAGGGTTAAAATGAAAAGTGATTCAAAAAAAGTATTAGTTATAATGGTAATATTAACGGTAATCAATGTTATTTTAGCTTTTTTATAAATTACAAAATATTTGAAAAGCACTTAATCCATTTGTAAATGAACGGATTATGTGCTTTTCGTTATGGTAACCAGTTTGTTCTTAATTAGTTTCAGTTAAATTGATTAAACAAAATCGTATAACAACAAAGTGATTGTAATGTCTATTGTCATATACAAACAATCACTATATAAGCATGCTAGGGTCTAGATGAACGAATTACATTCGCCCTGCATGCTTATTTTTGTTGTTATGTGGATTAAGTAAATCAATAAATAACTGAATCAAAAACAAATTATTAAAAAATGGAGTGGTCCAACATGAAAATGATGAATAACGACTTATAAATTTAATATACATAGACAAATTGTTGGTATCACTATAAAATAAAGTGGTGAGAAAGTTAGATAGATGGTGGCTATCTTAGTATAAAGTGAGGTGATGCCTATGAGAGCATCAACAAAATCTTTAGAAAGGAGAAGCCTTAATGATTAGTATTGCAGATGCACTAATGATTATGTTAGGGTTCAGTTCATTAACTGTATCCATCATTCATTTAGTGGTCTCAATCAACAATAAATCAAAAAATAACCATCACTAACTTTGGAAGAGTTTGATGGTTATTTAATAATCAAATAATAATCCACCGTCTTTTTAACGGTCTCACCAAGGCAATGCGCTTCATGTGTGTTGCCTTTTATATTTATAAATTAACATATACGTTTCATTTTGTCTAATACATTAGATTAATCAATAGAAAACAGCTTTCTACAACAAACATTCTGGTGCATTCATATGTATCTATATAAGTGAAAGTAATTTTCGATGCACGAGAATGATCATATCGTGATACGTAACAAAATGATGTTAAAAATTACACCATTAAATGGCTTGAATGTACATGCGTAATAATAAAGGGGATGAAAAGGAGAAAAGAGATCCCCCATAAGTGAAACATGAGTCTCTCTTAAAGGGGATTAGATGACTGTTAAATCGAATGAATGTTAGGCAGGGTTTTTCTCATGCATTTTTGTGTCGATGAGTTTCACTGTATGTGCTGTCCAATCTATCTCATAATTGGACGTAAAAGTGGCACTTCTTTGATCTTTATAGTTCATACCTGTCCAATGGAAACCATTCCAATAATCTGTGTAATTATCTAAATCTCTATGATAAGTGACAGAGATTTTTGATTTTTGACCGGCTTTCGGTTGGTGTGATAATACACCTAAAAATTCAGGGTTAAAATTACCTCTTGCTAATACAGGCATTTGATATGCGGGTAAGAAGTTTTGTCCCGCATTGAACTTACTTTGTCTGCCACCTAAAAATAATTCATTTCCATAAATTTCATGATAGCTATCTCGGCCATACGGACCCCAACCGCCGTTCATGATTTTATGTGCTTCAACATCCCAACCAATTGTTTTGTTATCAGTGCGTTTATCGATTGTCGTTCTATAACTTTGTTGTTTATAATTAATTGTTTCTGAGAACGACTCATTCCCATTTAATCCACCTGCTAGGCCTTTTGAGATACTAATATCTCCGCCAAAAGTGTAACCTAACGTATTTTGAACTTGAAATTCTTCATTTTGATTTTTCGGTGCATAGTCCACAACATTGACACCTTTTGCATTCGCATTGATTAAGACAGTATATTTTGCTGCCCAATACAAGTTTGAAAAGATGTAATCACTAGGGTTGGGTGCTTGGTAACCTGAGTTAATATTACCTGCAGCTTTTAAGACGAGTGTATCTTTATCATAGCTTTTGTCTTCAATAAAATTAAAAGTTAACAGTTGAGAAATATTTAATTTGTCAGAGTCTGAAGTTGCAGTTGTCTTATATAAAGTGATTTTATCGTCGACTTTTTCTTTAGCTACAGGTGTAATTTGACTGGCAGCATAAGCGGAATTTGAAAATAACATCAATGCCACGGATGTTGCTGTAACGGTTTTTAGCAATTTGTCCATTTTCATGTTAGTTATGCCCCTTTACTTTAATTTCGTGTGTTTTCCAGTTGACTTCATATTTAGTCACTAAATTTCTATTCACTAATGCATTATGGCGTCTATCAGCAAATATACCAGTACGTGGGAAAAATGTTGCGTAAGTCAAGTCTAGGTTACGACCATATGCAATTTCGAATTCACTTGTTTCACTTGTATCTTTTTCATGAGATACCGTTGCAATAAATGATGGGTTAAAACCACTTTGAATTAATGGCGGTAAATACTCATCTCCAACAAAAAAGTCTCTCGCATTAGGACCAATCGGACTTCTTACAAATAAGTGATTGGCATATGCAGATATTGGCCCGTCTTCTGATTGAAATGCATTTGCTCTAACTTCCCATTTAATATTTTTTGAATTTTGTTGAGCGACTTCACTAATAAAATTTTGTTGGTTATAACTTATTTTCTTGGCGTAGTTAAAGGCACCTCTACCGCTAATAGATGGGGCACTTTGGAAATTACCGCCAATCGTATAACCAAGTGTTTGACTGACATCTATTGTTTCAATTTTATTTTTAGGAAGATAGTTAATTAATGAAACGTTGGGATCATTTGCTTTTAATGCGATGTTATATTGAAAAGGCCAAAGCATTCTTTTCACTGCTTCATATCCTTTTCCTTTCACATCAGTAAAACTTGTTCTCGATTTGATAAACCCTTGCATCTTAATAATTAATGCATCTTTGTTATATTTGGGGTCATTGACAAAATCGAATTGAATGTTTTGGGTGGCACCCCATTTTTTGCTACTCACATCCTGGGTTCTTTTAATAATTTGTGCTCCGTCGCCGATTTCTTCTATATTGCTTGCGGCATGGGCTCCTTCACTGTATGGTGTCATCAGTGGAAGGATTAAGCTTATAGATAGTGTTGCGGCTAATAATTTGTTTTTTACCATATGAACCACTTTCTTTCTCTATATACTTTTAATGCAATTTCATAATAATATATTTTTCGTATATTTAAAATTAACTATTTATTAAAAAGAACATGTCAAAAATACAGATGAAATAGACACAATTTGTACAATTCATTATGAAAATACGTTTATTAACAAATAAGCAATTTTAAAGGTGTCATTCAAGTACGATCAAATCAATAGATTGTCATGAGGGGCGATTGATCGTGTGTTTAATTTACGAATATAGCATTTAATCATGGGTTTATTGTTCGTTTTTTTCGATATGATATGATGATGAGGGGAATCTTAACTATTCATTAACTTTATATCTGTTGATCATGGCACTGTCACAATTTTTTAAATATGATGTTTAATGTGGGAAATGTGGCGTTTCTTATTCATTAATATTATTTGAGACAACCATTTAGCAACAAAAACTTTTTATATCTATACTCAAAGTAACCATCATGTTCATGGTAAGCGCTTTGATGAAAAGGGGAATTTCAATGGTAAGTACAGTTTATTTTGTGAGACATGCGACGAGGGATCATACGGTAAAGGAAGATACAGCACCATTATCAGAAAAGGGACGACAAGAGGCACAAAGTCTTGTGGCTTGGTTTGAAGGGAAGGATATCGAAGCCATTTACTCGAGTCCATATGCGCGTACAATTGAAACGATAAAACCGCTTGCACATGCAACCCATTTAAATATTCAAATTGCAGATGGTTTGAGAGAACGTGTCATTGGTGAATGGGTGGATGATTTTGATCGTTATGCTGCCGAGCAATGGCGAGATTTTGAATTTCGATTGCCACGTGGGGAGTCATTTAAATATTCAAATTGCAGATGGTTTGAGAGAACGTGTCATTGGTGAATGGGTGGATGATTTTGATCGTTATGCTGCCGAGCAATGGCGAGATTTTGAATTTCGATTGCCACGTGGGGAGTCATTGAGGGAAGTGCAACAACGTATAGTGCAGGGCTTTCAGGATATTTTGTCTCAAGAAAAAAGGGAAACCATTGTGATCAGTGGCCATGGGACGTCACTCGCAGTGCTCTTTCATGTATTGACGAATGGGAATTTTACTTATGAACAGTTTAAACAAATGACGATGCCTGATGTTTATACATATGATATTGATACTGAAACTTTAACGCGAGCGTATATGAAATAACGACTGCTTCTCAAGTCGCCAAGTATCGTCGTTTTATCAATTTGAGAACTGAATTTTATACGATGCAACTTTAGACGATAAGGTCTATAATAAATAGCATGAATCTTTGTTTTTGGGGGGACATATATGGAACACTGGCTCGTTCAACAGGCCAAACAACATCCAGACAAAATCGCAATCCAAACACTTAACGAGACCATCACATTTCAATCGTTATTGCACCGAGCAACGTTAAAAGGCGCACAGCTCAAACAATTGCAACGTTCGCGTCTCGGTTTATATTTAGATAATACATTGGAAGCGGCGATTTTAATCCATGGTGCTTGGTTGTATGATATCGAAATCGCACTCATTAATAATCGGTTAACACCATTTGAAATTGATCGTCAAATGGCGTCGATTGGGGTCGATTTAATTGTGAGTACAGCAGCGCCACAATCATTAAGTACATCAACCCGTGTGATACAAGCGGAAGACCTTGAAATGCCATCGACCCATTTCAATATGGCAGTTAATACGTTTGAATTTCAACTACAAAAAATTGCTTCAATTATGTTTACATCCGGTACGACTGGGCCGCAAAAAGCAGTACCGCAAACATTTGAAAATCACCATATAAGTGCGCTGTCGTGTCATGAAAGTTTAGGTTTCTCTCATGATTCCAAATGGTTGGCGGTATTACCTATTTATCATATCTCTGGATTGAGTATTTTATTGAGAAGCGTCCAATATGGCTTTACCGTTTTTTTACTCGAAAAATTCAATACGGAAACTGTGATGGAACTGTTTCAAACGGAGGGCATTACACACGTATCGTTAGTGCCGATAACATTAATGCGACTCATGGAACATGGTTTAGATCAGCCATACAGTTTGGAAAAAATTCTGCTAGGTGGTGCAAAACTCGACGGGCAGTTTATTCATCAGGCATTAGACCGACAATTACCCATATATAATTCATTCGGGATGACGGAAACGTGTTCACAATTTTTGACTGCTGATCCAACGATGCTTCAACGTAATCCGCATACAGTGGGGCGTGCTAGTAAGGACATTGCACTCAAAGTTGATTCACCTGATGCGAATGGTCACGGGGAATTGTATGTAAAAGGCGGCAACGTGATGCAGGGATATTTGTTCCCTGAAAATATGGACCATGTGTTTGATGAGGAAGGTTATTTTAAAACGGGTGATATTGCGAGTGTCGATGAGCAGGGGGACGTTGTGATTTATGATCGTCGTAAAGATTTGATTATTAGTGGTGGTGAGAATATTTACCCTTATGAAATTGAATCTGTCGCGAAATCGCATCCTGATATTGATGATGCGATGTGTACAAGTATTTCGGATTCTGAGTGGGGCCAACGTCCTATTTTATATGTCGTCGCAAAACATTGGGTGAGCGATATGGAGGCATTTCTTGAGTCCCGTTTAGCGAAATATAAATTGCCTGTGCATATTTATTTTGTAAAAGCATTACCTTATACAAGTACTGGAAAACTACAACGACGGATATTAAATGAGGGATGATCATGCAATTAATAGACATGCAGTTTTTTCTTTATGAACCGTCATTTACGCATCCGATTCGAACACCCAAAGTGACAATGACGCATCGGAAAACATTGTTTGTGAAATGGACGGATAATCAGCAACAAGTATGGTTTGGGGAATGCAATGCTTTCGATACAGCGTGGTATCATCATGAAACGATTGATGATGTGATTCAAGTACTCAACGCGTGGTTTGAAAATGTGCGCGGTGTTGATTTGACATCATTTGAAGCGGCACAACAATGTGTGGCAACGTTAGATCCATTTCCGGCTGCTCGTGCTACAGTAATAATGGCGATGTATCAAATGTTTCACAAGCTTGAATCATTCCATGTGCCAATGACGCTAACGATTAATGGGGACTTTACGCAACGGATGATGCGCATCGACAGTGTCGGACGAATTAAAATCAAATGGACACCCCAAATTTTAGAACAAGTGAAAATGATCGCGACGATGTATCCAGATATTCCGATTTCGACTGATGCGAATCGAACATTAACAATGACGGATAGTGGCATATTAGAGCGATTAAATCCGTATCTTGCGTTTATTGAAGAGCCTTTTGAGACATTGGATGTAAAAGGAGATTATGCGCATTTTCCACCGATTGCGATTGATGAGCAGGCGACGTGTCTGACAACAATTAAGAATCTCACTCAAAATCCGAATATCCAAACAGTTGTACTTAAACCGTTTCGATTAGGTGGAATAGATCGCGTGTTAGATGCAATGCAAGTGCTACAAGGTAATGGGATCCGTGTTGTCATAGGTGGCATGTATGAATGTGGGTTAAGTCGTTATTTTACAGCTTGGCTTAGTCAATGGGGAGATTATGCGGGAGATGTGACACCGGAAGGGTTTTATTTTGAACAAGATGTCACAAGCAATGCAGGCCGGTTGCACAACGGACAGTTATATTTCGAACCGCCCGTAGTGAATCAGTCATTATTATTACCTTTATGATGATGAGAGGTCTTTTTTAATGGTACAGGATCAAAGCCACCTTTATGAAACGGATGACATTTTAAAATACGTTTCAAACCGAGCCAACTGCCTTTAAGTACACCGTGAACTTGTATCGCTTCTAATGTATAATTAGAACATGTTGGATAAAAACGACACGAAGGCGGTGTCAGTGGCGATATGAAACGCTGATAGAAACGAATGGCGTAAATCAACAGTGTTTTCATAGTCTAATCCTCCTTCAATCAATCATATTGTAACACAGATAGAAAGGGCGTATGGGGCGTGAAGTTTACAGATGAAAATCAGCAAACTGTCATTTTAACCTTTAAAAATGATGCTGATGAAAAAGATGGGGGTCATGTGCTAGCGCTACCCATTTATGACCAACAATTGGTATTTACACAACATCAACTACGCGGCATCGAATTTCCAGGCGGTAAACGTGAAGCAGGTGAATCAAGTGTTGAAGCATTAAAGCGAGAGTTGTATGAAGAAACGGGCGCTTTAGCTGAACACATTTATTACATTGCGCAGTATGAAGTACAAGGAGACACGTATAGTTTTAAAAAAGATGTTTATGTCGTCATCGTTAATAGGATAGATCGCAATGTGCATTATCACGAAACGATGGGGCCTGTATGCACACGTTCCATTGATGAAATAAAGGAAGAGGATAAAAGTTATTTATTGAAGGATCCTGCCATACTACAATGTGTCGAAAGGATGAGGGCACTTGGCTTTTATCAAGAGTAAAACAATGCCGGCTTTTTTAGAAAGTCATAAAGTAGAAGAGTGGACATATGAAGTGAATGGACTAAATGTGAAAGGGTTAAATGTTAGCCCACATCAACCTGTGAAACGCATTGTCATGTATTTGCGTGGAGGAAAAGGGCAAGTCGGTCGTGTACGGCTAGCACGGATGTTGCAATTTATGACACCAAATACATTAGTGTTTGCGCCATATTATCGTGGTAACAATGGAAGTGAAGGTAACGACGACTTTGCCGGTGCGGATTTGGCAGATGTCACTGTTGCAGCAGACATGTTAAAGGCACGCTATCCCGAAGCATCCATGCATCTCATTGGCTTTTCACGTGGTGGGATTCAAGGCTTATTAACATTCCAAAAGGTTGAAGCGGACAGTTATATCATTTGGGGTGGTGTGACCGATTTACATTTGATGTATGAAGAGCGCGTGGATTTACGCGGGATGCTCAGAAGAATGATTGGTCATCCTAAAAAAGATATTGCAGCATACGAAACACGGAATGCATTGAAAGACATTCACGCAGATGCACCACCGATTTTGATTGTTCATGGTGGCAAAGATGTACAGGTGGGCATTCATCAAGCATACTTTTTAGAAGCGCATCTGAAAAATGTCGGTGCTCGGTATGATACTTTCTACCAAATGAAGGAAGGGCATGTGCCGCGTCCACCAGCGATGAAACATGTGTTAGAGCGTATTCAACAATGGATGTCTGACATTGAAGAAGATAAAAAATTTTAAAGCAATCGTTATAACGTCATATGACTGTCGCAAAATGAGAAGTGAAACAGGAATCTCATTTGAAAGGCATGGATATGACGTTTTTATTTTGAGCGGGTAAAAGTCATCAGTATCAATGCGGACATTAAATTGAGATACCATATTGCGAACAGTTGTTACATTGTTATAATAGTATTGAGTAAAATATGATTTTAAAGTGGATTGATATTGTGAAGTGCATCATCATACATTGAGTTTGATTGCCAAGTTTACATCGCCAAAGTTATAGAGAAATGAATCATTTAGGCGTCAATATAAGTCTACTTGGAGGTTATGATGAGCAAAGAACAAAAGCGTTATATTCATGATATTAATAAACTTAAAACTTATTTGAAAAGCGTCAACCATTTTCGCGATTACAAAATTTCTTCATTTTCATATGATAATGAGAACCATTCGATGACTATTATTATTGAATCTTCTCGCATATTACCGTATGGCGCACGTGAAGAGTTACATTTGATAGCAGCAGGTGTGCGTAACTTTTACATTAAAGATGTAGATAAGCCGGCAGAATGGTCGATAAAGGAGTTGCAAATTTGGGATGAAATGTTTCAGTTTCAATTGAATCCGGGCCATTTATCATTTAAAGTTATGGCGTTTTCTTTAATCATTTCTAACACCTTAAATGATAAAACAGCTACAGAAATGCTATCAGTCAACATTAATGATATGATACAGGTGTTTAAATATGATTCACGTATCAATGATATGTCTTTTAGTTTTAAGCAAGATGAAACGAAGATATTACATTATATTGGCGTTACAAATGAGGAGCACGATTCTTATTGGTCTTATTTTTCTGATGCTTCAGATTTGAAAAGATTTCATACCGCAGAAGAACTGTTTAATGCGAGAATTTATGATGACCAGTCTTTGAGAGAACTATGGTCAGAAGTTACAATCATACATTTGAATGGCATGCCGATTGCTGAATGTTTCTCGCAATTTGAAAAATCAATAAAAATACGAGTTGATGAATCAGTTGTAGGGTTAAGCCTTAATGATGTTACAGTGGATGGGCATATTATTAAGGATAAAGTGTGCCATTCATGTGGGGCGAATGCTTGTTATGTATCTAAATACGATAACGTTTGCTGTCCATATTGTAATATTTGGCTAGACGAAAGTAGGCGTCATCAAAATCAACCATTTGAACCTGAATTAATATGGAATCCGTATAAGTTGTTACGCTTCTGTCATGTTGAGTTTAGACGAGGAGGTAAAGCATATACTTATTATTGTTCTGATCAAAATGTACAAAAGGGGGATTGGGTCATCGTCCCAGTAGGTATCAGTAACATAGAAAAAGAAGTGCAAGTAGTTAAAACTTTTCAAGCGACAGCAAATCATCCCCCGTATCCTCTTCATAAAATTAAAACGATAATACGAAAACTACCGAGCTTGACTGAAGAAGTCGCAAGTACGGTAGCGTCATTAGTTAAATTAGGAACGGTTTGTGATTTAACTCAAAGGGGTACCTATTTTGACAGGTGGGAGGCGTACGACATTCTAAAAACACCTATAGGCCACTTTTGGTTAGAATATAATGGTGAGCCTGTAACGATGTTGATTGATACAATTTTCCCTTCTCGTCATGCGATGTTTTTTGTAGAGGGTGCTTATTATTTGAAACCGTGTCGCAGGAAATTGAACGATTTTCAGCAACTTAAAATTTGTACAGATGTTAATTTACGAAGAGCGCGTTATATAGACAATTTGGGCGTTCGTCGTCAAGATGGCAGTCGATGGCAACTGAATGATTATGATATAGGGATAGCGATTTCTGCTCAAGAAGTAATCAATAAAGGTGTTGCTACGAATGCACTAGGGATACCGTATCTTGAAGAATGGTACGATGAATATAAATATGAGCATATTTTTTCAGTTATTTGGAAATATTATGAGTCTGATGAAGATGCATCCCTTTGGTTTAATGTCGTACAATAGTTGTTACATTCATTTACAATGTCTCAACCTATTGATCATATAGATTGATTAATATTTTTAAATGAAGAACGTTCAACCAAATTAAAAGTAGTGTCATCTCTTGAACAATAAGAAATGAACACTACTTTTTTAATACTATTTTGCTAATGAACTTTTAAAGCCACCAGCTGCTTCTAATTGTTGTGCGTCCTCGCCGAATTTTTTAAAGTTCTCTTTAAAGCGATCGACAAGATTTTGTGCTTGTTCTTCGTATGCAGCTTGGTCTGTCCATGCATTTTTAGGTTGTAAAATTGTTGTTGGGACATCTTCAATTTCAGTTGGAATCGATAAACCGAAAATGTCGTCTTTTTCAAATGTAGCCGTTTTTAACTTACCATTAATTGCGTCATTGACCATTTTACGTGTGTATTTTAATTGGATACGGTTACCAACGCCATATTGACCACCTGTCCAACCTGTGTTCACAAGGTAGACGTCAACATCATGTTTGTCGATTAAGTCACCTAACAATTCAGCATAAACTTCAGCGCGTAATGGTAAGAAAGGCGCACCAAAACATGTTGAGAATGATGGTTGTGGCTCTGTAATACCACGTTCTGTACCTGCTAATTTCGATGTGAAACCACTTAAGAAATGATACATCGCTTGGTCTTTATCTAATTTAGAAATCGGTGGTAGAACGCCGAATGCATCTGCTGTTAAGAAAATGATTGTATTCGGATGTGACGCTTTGGAAGGTAAGACAATGTTATCGATAAAGTTAATAGGGTAAGCTGCACGTGTGTTTTCAGTATATTTGTTGTCATCAAAATCAATGTGACCGTGCGCATCAACGACTAAGTTTTCTAACACTGTTCCGTAACGGATGGCTTTAAAAATTTGTGGTTCTTTTTCTGCTGAGAGATTGATGGCTTTCGCATAGCAACCGCCTTCGATATTAAAGACACCATTTTCATTCCAGCCGTGCTCGTCATCGCCAATTAATTTACGATTAGGGTCTGCTGAAAGTGTTGTTTTTCCTGTACCAGAAAGGCCGAAGAATAATGCAACATCACCTTTATTACCGACATTGGCAGAGCAGTGCATACTCATAATGCCGTGCTGTGGTAATAAATAGTTCATAATAGAGAAGACTGATTTTTTCATTTCTCCTGCGTATTCTGTACCACCGATTAAAATGATTTTATGCTTGAATGAAATGATGACAAATGTTTCAGAACGTGTGCCATCAACTTCAGGGTCTGCTTTAAAGCGTGGTGCAGAAATAATCGTGAAGTCGGCTTTAATTTTTGATGCTTCTTCTTTTGAACTTGGTTTAATAAATAAGTTTTGAGCAAAAAGATTATGCCATGCAAATTCGTTGATGACAGTCAGTTTCAGTTGTGATTCTTGGTCGCTACCTGCATAGCCGTTGAATACGAATAATTCGTCTCTTTCGTCTAAGTAATTCACAACTTTTTCATAAAGATTTAAGAACTTTTCTTCTGAGATCGGTTGGTTAATAGAACCCCAATCGATATCGTCTTTAATTTGTGGATTATCAACAATATACTTATCTTTTGGAGAACGCCCCGTATATTCTCCAGTTTTCGCGTTGATTGCACCTAATTCTGTCAGTTCGGCTTCATTTCTTTTTAAAATTTTGTTGTACAATTCAGTCGTTGTGAGTTGAAAATGTGAACTCGGCTTGTTAGCTACTGTTTCAATCGCATGTTTGTCGAATGACATGATAATATCCCTCCAAAGTAATTTCGGCAATGTAAGCCTTTACAATTCAAGAGTATAACATATTCAGTAAATAATCCCTACTCAAATTAAAAGGAAAATTGAGATAAAATAAAGAAAGTGAAGTAATGTTACACCAAAATAGAAAAATAAATGTAAACGATTAAGAGGACAATACAGCATTTTGAAAAGGGGAGTATGATGAAATTGACATCGCAATTAAAGTTTTGTAATATAATCGTAACGGATTCTCTTATCCTGAGTGGTGGAGGGACATGGACCCAATGAAACCCAGCAACCTCTTTTAACGAAGAAAGGTGCCAAACCGTTTGCAGACACAATACTTGTCTGAACGATAAGAGCGAATGGACGTTAGAGCCTTCACTCTATTTTATAGTGTTGAAAGGCTCTTTTTTATTGAGCTCAGATAGAGAATGTTCGTAATACATAACAAAAAGGAGTTTATTATGACTTATAACAGACGTTTATTCACTTCAGAATCAGTTACTGAAGGTCATCCAGACAAAATTGCCGACCAAATTTCAGACGCAATTTTAGATGAGATTTTAAAAGGAGATCCGAATGCGCGTGTTGCTTGTGAAACGACGGTAACCACTGGGATGGCCTTAATCGTTGGTGAGATTACAACTTCAACTTATGTTGATATTCCAAAAGTCGTGCGTGAAACAGTTAAAGAAATTGGCTATACACGTGCGAAATATGGCTACGACTATAAAACGATGTCTGTCTTAACAGCGATTGATGAACAATCACCCGACATTGCACAAGGGGTAGATCGTGCTTTAGAATATCGTGAAGCAGGCAATGAAGAAGTATTGAACACAGGTGCAGGAGATCAAGGTTTAATGTTTGGCTACGCAACGAATGAAACGGATACATTTATGCCATTACCGATTGACCTGTCACATAAATTATCAAAACGTTTATCAGAAATACGTAAAAACGGAACTTTAGATTATTTACGTCCAGATGGTAAAGTTCAAGTCACTGTGGAATACGATGACAACGATCAACCGAAACGTATTGATACGATTGTTATTTCATCACAACACCATGAAGAAATTGAACTGGAAAAAATTCAAAATGACATTAAAAAGTATGTTATTTATCCGACTGTTGATGAACAATTATTAGATGAAGAAACGAAATTTTTCATCAACCCAACAGGCCGCTTTGTTATTGGTGGACCTCAAGGTGATGCAGGTCTTACAGGACGTAAAATCATTGTAGACACTTATGGCGGCTATGCACGTCACGGTGGCGGTGCGTTCTCTGGTAAGGATCCGACAAAAGTAGACCGCTCAGCTGCTTATGCGGCACGTTATGTCGCTAAAAATATCGTTGCGGCAAATTTCGCTGATAAATGTGAAGTCCAATTGGCGTATGCGATTGGGGTAGCACAACCTGTTTCTATTGCGATTGATACATTCGGTACAGGTAAAGTCAGTGAAAATGTACTCATCGAAGCGGTAAGACAAAACTTTGACTTACGTCCAGCTGGTATTATTCAAATGTTAGATTTACAAAAACCAATTTATAAGCAAACTGCAGCGTACGGTCATTTCGGTCGTAACGATGTGCAATTGCCATGGGAACGTACAGACAAAGTTCAAGACTTACAAGAAACAGTTAATGAATTAAAATAAATTTCTTGATGATAACTATCGCTAATTTTATAGTTATTTAATATAATAGAAATAACTGTAGAAAAGTGATAAAGGAAGGTATTGCT
>NZ_PPQH01000050.1 GCF_002902385.1 Staphylococcus intermedius NCTC 11048
AGCACTCCCCTAAGACGATTATGAAATTCTTCCCATGTTTCTTTGTATATCAACTCGCTGCTTTTATAATCACATCCATTTAGTAATTGTTATAACAGTACAAACTTTAATTATTTTTTCGGCTTACTATTTTTCTCTATATTTTAATAATTAGTAGATTCGAATGTAGCTATTTTACTAAAATTCCCCTACCTTACTTTACTTACTACAACACCCAATTTGACTGTATCAACCATTAGTTTTCACGTGAAACATCTGTATTGATTTGAAGCTGCCACTCCTATTCACTCCCAATGAAGAATTTAAAGCTGTCAAACAAATCACCTCAATTCTTGATAAGTATGGGTTTGATATAGAACGACACGTCGCTGATTTACCAACTGCATTTATTGCAAAATTTGATCATCATATGAATTTGTTAAAAGAACCTTATACTATCGGGTTAATTTGTGAATATGACGCCTTAGCTCAGTTAGGTCATGGTTGTGGACATCAACTTCAAACGCCATCAATTATCGGTGCTGCGATTGCGACAATTAAGGCTTATTCCGACTTAAATTTCATTACCAAAGTCATTGGTACACCCGCTGAAGAAACGACAAGCGGTAAGTTGCCTATGCAAAAAGCAGGGGTATTCAAAGACTTAGATTTGGCCTTAATGATGCAAGGGAGTGACCGCACCACAGCAGATACAAAGTCTTTAGCTATCAATAAAGTAGACTTCGAATTTACCGGCGCACCCTCTCACGCCGCTGTGTCACCCAAACTTGGTAGAAGTGCTTTAGACGGAGTCATGATGCTATTTAACGGTATCGAGTACTTACGAAAACATGTCACAAGTGATGTACGTATGCATGGCATTATTACGAATGGCGGACAAGCTGTCAATATCGTGCTTGAGTTCGCATCAGCACAGTTTTCTTTTAGAGCAGAAAAACGTTCGAATTTAAATCAACTTTTAAAACGAATGAAACGTGTTGCAGAAGGTGCCGCTCACGCTACAGAAACCGAAGTAACGATTAAAACAGTTAAACAGTTAGAAAGTAAAGTCAACGTTCAAACATTAAATGATGTTTTGTTAAAAAACAATGAGGTTTTGTTAAAAAACGCTGAATTAGCAGGGGCCTCTCGAATCTCACCACCAAGAGAAAAGACTGGATCCACAGATTTCAATTTAGTTACGCATCATGTACCTGGAGCTTGTTTAAGGACTGCCTTTGTACCGCTTCACACACCTAATCATACAAAAGCATGGGTCGATTCAGGAAAATTAGCTGAAGCACATGCAGCAATTCAAGTAGCAAGTAAAGCTTTAAGTTATACCATAGCCGATTTTCTAACTCAACCTACTTTAAGACATCAAATTAATAGCGAATTTAAGCAAGCCTATCAAGAGTTGTAACAAAAAATGAGATGTTTTAAATGAAAGAAAAAAATGTTAAAAAGTTTCCTGATGCTATCGTCATTATTTTTACTATGTCCATTATCGCCGTGTTAATTAACTATGGTACTTAGTCAAAGTAATTCTCACAAAATTTTATAAACTGATATATGTGACTATTTTTCTGAATCGAGGTTCTATAAAATAGCCATGTTTTTCTAAAAATATATTCGCCCTCTGTTGTAAACTCGATATTTTACCAAATTTATTCGTCAAATGAATTCCAAACTCTTCTTCAATTTTCTAAATGCGGTACGTCAATGCTGGTTGTGACATAAACAATTTTTCTGCTACTCTCATTAAATTTTTCTCCCGATAAAGTAAAGATAAAATTTTATAATCTTGCTCCCTCATATGTAACACCCCTTATCAACCAAAAAACGACCTTGTTTCATACAAAGCCGCTTCTCGTATGGCTGATTATTCAATCACTTCTAGTTTTAGTAATATGTACACTACGACTAAATCCAACACTGACAAACCTATGCAAAGTAACAACATGGTCGAGATGCGTACGGGCAAAGCGATGACAATGATCAGGTAAATCAAACTCAAAACTAAAAAAGACCTGCCTGTTAATATATTGGTTCGCGTCTTTGCTGGAAAAAAGAAAATAATCGGTTGATGACGGTTAAAAATAATAAACCACAGACCTGTTAATAAAATTAAAATGGTAAAACTAATTCCTACAGCATAACTCATTTCATACACTCCAATCTCTCTTTTTCTCTATTTGGCTGAATGAAATATTCTCTATCAAAACTATTATAAATAAAATAAATGTAATACGTAAACTATATTTCATAAAACTACTAACTTATGCATATATTATCATTTAAAACATCCAGAATGATGACACTTATTAAAAAAAGACCTGCCCTCATGAACGAGGACAAGCCTTTATCAAAAGATTAGTCTTTCTTTTCTTTACGGCGTCTACCGAATAATAGTAAGCTACCCATTACTGCAATGAATCCGCCTAATAATGCACCTGCTTGTTTCGAATTTCCACCTGTTTCTGGTAATTGTTGAATCTCGACTTGAGTTGTTGTTTCAGCTGTAGTCATTTCAGTTTGCGTTACTTGCATATGAGAGACAGTAGCGAGATTTGTTAGTGCAACATCGCCATTTGTCTTATTTATAGGCATATGCACAACATTTTCAGTCGTATCTTTAGCTTGTTTTGATACATTTGCACCACTTTCATCATCATTTGCTAATTTTGAGCCATGAGCAACGGTTGGAATTGTGACTACTTCATCATTCGCTGGTTGTTGATCTTTTGCTTTTGATGCTACTTTTTCATGACCTTTCACAACAGGCGTAACATCGCCAACTGTTGGTACGTCATCCGTCGTTGATGCATCTTCTTCTGCTTGTGTCTCTACTGAGTCCACAGTTGTTTGCGTTGATTTGACACCACTAGGATCCATTGCTTCTACTTGCACTTTCGATGTACTTTCAATCGTCACGGGTACTGTGAGCTGGGTTGTTGAACCATCAGGATAGCGCACTTCAACATCGACATCTACTGTACCATCTGTTGTGCCATCTGGTAATTGCGTTTCATCGTGCACTGTCACAGTAGGCTGACCACCCCCTGTTGGATAGTTCGGAATGTACACTGAATCTGTGACATCATTCTTCTTCACGGGTATGCCATGCGCTTTCGTTATCCCTTCACTTGTTGGACTGTACTTGTCACTATCTGCTTCTTGATGAGGGGTTGTTGGTGCTGCCAAATGCGGTACAGAGCCTTTCAAACGCGGTAATTGAATAGCTGGTCTCACTGTTGGACTATTAGCGTTTGGCGTTGAACCACTTCCTGATGAGCCACTTGAACCATGTCCTCCCTCATCTGAACTGACTGTTGTGACTGGAACAGTGATTTCATCTGTTGTGCCATCTGGGTATGTCACCGTCACATCAACATCTACTGTCGTAGCCACACTGCCGTCTGGTAATTGTGTTGGGTCTTTCACTTTGACGACGGGTGGTTGCGCATCTACTGGGTAATTCGGAATCTTTACAGCATCTTCCACTTCATCAGAACTTGTCGGAATGCCGAATGGTTTTGTAATACCATTTGTTTTTGGCGTGTATTGATCGCTATCTGCCTGCTTACTTGTCACAACCGGCACTGTGAAGTAATCCGTTGTGCCATCTGGATATGTCACTATCACACCCACATTTACCAGCCCTTCTTTTTGACCGTCCGGCAATTGTTTTGGATCAATGACTGTAATCGTAGGTTGTTCGCCTTCTGTTGGGAAGTGGGGTATTTTAACCGCATTCGTCACATCATCTGCTGTCGTAGGTTCACCAAATGGCTTCGTAATACCGTCCGTTGTAGGTTCATATCTGACATTATCCGTTGGTGGATTTGTTACGACTGGCACTTTAATATAATCTTTTGAACCATCTGGATATGTTACTGTAACACCGACAAGGACTTGGCCTTCTGTCGTACCATCTGGTAATTGATCTGGCGCATCGACTGTTTTTACAGGTTGTTCCTCTCGATCAGCTGGGTAGTCCGGTACTGTGACTGCATTCAACACATCTTCAACAGTTGTTGGTGTGTCATATTCTTTTGTTACGCCCGTGCTTGTCGGTTCGTATTTTTGATTATCCTTTTGTGGGTTTGTAACCACTGAAACAGTAATGTGATCTTTTGTGCCATCTGGGTACGTCACTGTTACTTTGACATCCACTTGACCTTCTGTCGTACCATCTGGCAATTGTGTTTCGTCATCTACTGTCACTTTTGGTTGTTGACCCCCTACTGGATATGTTGGGATTTGAATGGAATCCGTTACATCTTTAGCAGTTGTAGGATTACCATAATCTTTGACTACTCCCAAAGTGATTGGCTCGTATTTTTCATTTTCTGCCTGTTTACCTGTGATTACGGGTACTGTCATGTAATCTTTTGTGCCGTCTGGATATGTCACTGTCACGGGAACATTGATTTGACCTTCCTTTTTACCATTTGGCAATCGTTTAGGGTCATTCACTGTCACAACAGGTTGCTTGCCATCGACTGGGAAATTCGGGATATGAACTGAACCTGTCACTTCATCTGCTGTCGTAGGAATACCATAAGCTTTTGTAACTCCCGTTGATGTAGGTTCATATTTTTCATTATCCGGTTGCTTCTCTGTCACAACTGGAACTTTGATGTGATCCCTCGTTCCGTCTGGATACGTCACTGTTACATCTACTTCCACTTTTCCTTCTGTTGTGCCGTCTGGCAATTGTGTTTCATCATCTACCGTGACTTTCGGTTGCTGGCCATCAACTGGAAAATCTGGAATCTTCACTGTGCCAGTCACATCATCTGTCGTTACTGATGTGCCATACTTTTTCGTTACACCCTCGGTTGTTGGTTCGTACTTATCTCCGTCTAGTTGCTTCTCTGTCACGACAGGCACTTTGATATGATCCTTCGTTCCATCTGGATACGTCACTGTTACGTCTACATCCACTCGGCCTTCTGTTGTACCGTCTGGTAATTGTGTTTCATCATCTACCGTGACTTTTGGTTGCTCTCCATCAACTGGGAAATTCGGAATCTTCACTGTGCCAGTCACATCACCTGTCGTTACTGGCGTGCCATATTTTTTCGTCACGCCAGTACTTGTTGGTTCATACTTGTCTCCGTCCGGTTGTTTCTCTGACACAACTGGAACTTTGATGTGATCCTTCGTGCCATCTGGATACGTCACTGTTACGTCTACATCCACTCGGCCTTCTGTTGTGCCGTCCGGTAATTGTGTTTCATCATCTACCGTGACTTTTGGTTGCTGGCCCTCAACTGGAAAATCTGGAATCTTCACTGTGCCAGTCACATCATCACTCGTTACTGGTGTGCCGTATTTTTTCGTTACACCCTCGGTTGTTGGCTCATACTTGTCTCCATCCGGTTGTTTCTCTGTCACGACAGGCACTTTGATGTGATCCTTCGTGCCATCCGGATACGTCACTGTTACGTCTACTTCCACTTTTCCTTCTGTTGTACCGTCTGGTAATTGTGTTTCATCATCTACCGTGACTTTCGGTTGCTCTCCATCAACTGGAAAATCTGGAATCTTCACTGTGCCAGTCACATCATCTGTCGTTACTGGTGTGCCATACTTTTTCGTTACGCCTTCCGTTGTAGGTTCGTACTTATCTCCGTCCGGTTGTTTCTCTGTCACGACAGGCACTTTGATGTGATCCTTCGTGCCATCCGGATATGTCACTGTTACATCTACTTCCACTCGGCCTTCCGTTGTGCCGCCTGGTAATTGTGTTTCATCATCTACCGTGACTTTTGGTTGCTCTCCATCAACTGGAAAATCTGGAATTTTCACTGTGCCAGTCACATCATCACTCGTTACTGGTGTGCCGTATTTTTTCGTTACACCCTCGGTTGTTGGCTCATATTCCGATGCCATTGGTTCTTTTTGTTGAACAGTAACAGGGGCAAAAATTGTGTTTTTAGACCCGTCTGGATACGTCACAATGACAGGTATCGCATATTCATCTTCTGTGACTTTTTCTCCAGGTTTAACTGTGATCGACCCATCCTTATTCACAGTCACCCAAGTTGGCACGTGATAACCTTTTTCAAAAGTTGTACCATTCGGTAAAGGCTGACCATCTGTATTTTGCGGTGCTGGAATCGTTGCTGATTGTCCTGGTTCTACTGTGACTGGCGGATACACTGGTTGATATTTCGCTGCATCTTCATTGACATGTACAATGAATGAGTCAGAAGCTGCGACATGTCCATCCACGACAAGCTCTACAGTATAGACTTCACCTGATTTGGCATGCGTTGGGATTGTAAATTTACCTTTGTTTTCCGCTTCTGCTTTCGAAGTGACCGGACCACTATCTTGAACAACTTTGCCTGTTGAATCTTTCCATTGTACACGTGTAGGCAATGATGTACGCGGTATGCCTGAAACATCGACATATGCGACTTGACCACGATGACCAGGGTTTGAAGTGACATCGAAGTTTTTAATATTGATTTGTGCGCGTGTCGATTCAACTACTGCAAAATTAACATTGACCCAAGCATTTCGAATCGGTCTGTAATAAGCTGCTGTTTGTGGTGCGGTTGCGACATCATAATTAGGTTTACGAAACTCTGTTGAAGTAAACCCTGAATAACTTGCTAGAACCTCACCGTTTGGACTTAATACGTAACCGTAAAGAAAATCTTTATTCAGTGTACCTTTAGGGAAACGTAATGTGTATTCACCCCGTGCATTTGTTGTCCCTTCTACAGTTACCGACATATATTCCGGATGCGCTTTTAACAATTTGCGTGCTGCTGCCGCTCTGTCTTTTTCTGGTAAACGGTTCACCTGGGTTTGATATGCTTGAGCACCCGCCTTTGTTAATGATGTCATCACTACTTTGTATCCAGAGGCAGGGATATCTTTCTTATTAAAATTCGGGCCCGACGCTGAATTCGCATAGTCGCCATCACCTGTTTCAAGCCAAACTTTACCACTCACAAAATTGTTTTCAATCATTGTCACCGCGGGATTGGCAGTCGCACCTTTTTTATCTTGAACTTTATTTTTTGCAGATAAATGTTTTTCTGAAGGCAATGTGGTCATAAAGATACCTGTACGTTGCATATTTGTGCCCACTAGTGGAAATTGACCCATATTGTTTTTCGTCACTGAATCAACAAATGTTCCTGGAAGAAAGCCTCCTGATACACGTAACATTGTGTAGATATCGCCCTCTTTAGTTCTGAAGTCGTCAATCCATATTTTATAACGTTGACCTTTTTCCGCACTGTATACATGGTGTTTACCGTTCGCATCCGTCCAGCCTTTACGTAAATCAAATGCATAGGCACCTGGCCCCACTTGACTACCGTCTACAGCACTTAACTTATTCGTTGTTTTTGCAGTATAAATCGGTGAAGTTGCACCATCTTTATCTATCCATTGTAAATGAACTTTAGTACCTTCTGGAACAGGTGTTAAGCCATTAGCCATCGTTGCCAGTGTGCCGCGACCTAATACCCAAGCGCGACCTGATAACGTATGTGCCGCATTTGTCGCATCTGTACCCGTACGGATATAACCGTTTGCGATTGCATCTGCAGTCACTTCACGCTTGTTTTCTGCAACGACATCACTTGGTCGTGTGTTCGTTTTAGGCGCAGTCACTTTCTTAGCTTGAGTTCTCGTTTTCGCTGTGGCTATAGGTTTTGCTGCATCTTGTTTATTCGTATAGTCTTTAAGCAAGTCTAAATAGAGTGCTTTTGTAGTTGCATCCATATCCTCGAAAGATGTTTCTTTTAATAATTTTTCAAGGTCTGCTTTTGTTATTTTTGATGCTTCCGTTGTTTGTGATTGATTTGTTGGGTTTTCTTGAGCTGAAGATTCTGGTTGGTTTGTAGATTTTTTTGTTGTAGTCGTTTCTGTTGTGGGGGTTTCACTTGTTGAAGATTCTGTTGTTTGCTTTTCTGTTGTGTCCTTGTCATTTTTAGACAATTCTTCCCTATGAGATATTTCTTCTTGAGGTGTTTTTTCTGTTACTGCTTCTTTTGTAGATGCTTCGACTGTTGTTTCTTCTGTTGTTTTGGGTTCTTGAGTGGAAGTCCCATCATTCGATTGGAGTTCAGTATCATTTTTCGGAGTGCCGTCGTGATTTTCGTCAGTGGCTTGTACATCTTGCGTTTGTTCTTGCGTAACGGCTTCGGATGTATTTTCTGAGTCATTGATTGCTGTTGCATCTTCCTGTTGTTCTGAAGTTTGTGGTGCTATTGACTGATCAATACCTGCTTCTTCTTGTTGATTGACTTCTTCAACTGATGGATTTGTTGCTGTTGTCGGTACTTGTGCTGTTTCTTCATTGATTTCTGTGAGCGTGTCCGAAGTCCCAGAATCATCATGAGCGGTTTGCGCTGTTTGATCTTGTTCCGAGGCAGATGCTTCACTCGTATGGGCACCGAAAAAGAAAGCTGTACCGACGAGCACTGAAGCGATACCAGCTGAAAAGCGACGAATGGCATACCTATTTTGACGTTTTGACAAAAATCCTAACTGTTTCTCTTTTGATTTGTTCATTAAATTATCAACTCCTGATTTTTTTAAACACATTTGCAACTTAACGATATGACTGACAATGACGTTGTGATTTTTAAAATTTCCACCAAAATATGACGATATTTTAAGCATAGTTTTTTGGTTTTAACTTTAAAAAGGTATGACTTTCAAAATATTAATATAGAACTTTAAGCATCATTAGACTTTTGTCACTTTATCCTTCTCAAACTCTATAAATAAACAATATAAATATTTTTTTAGGGTGAATTGATTACAAAAAATAATTTATATGTGAAATCCAAAAAGCGATCAATATCAATAGTCATTATGATGCTTAACTTTCATAAACAGGAGAATATATGTGCGCGCAGTATATCGCGGTAGGTTAAACCCTTTTTGATACGAATGTAATAGACAAAGTATAGAACAGACCACTTATATATGATCGTATGTCCTCACTAACCAATTGCAACTAGCAGCAGAAGCAATGATGAAATGAAGTCTGATACTTTTCATATACTTATGGAAAAAGTGAGCATTTTGTTAATTTGCTTAATCACAAATCATCAAATTTACTATTCTATAAATTACAAAATGGATTTATTTACAATATAATCTTCTGTAAATATTTAAAAGTTTTCATACAACTTTCGCCATTCTATCACCGAAATCCTAAATGTCATAAGTGTTTGAAAAACGTTTTCATTTGTTTACAATGAAAAACGCTTATCCTATTCAGTGATTAAAGCTAACCAACTCAATCAGGACAAGCGTTGCGCAAAATGGCTCTGAAAAATCAAGAAAGCCTATAGATTGTACTGTTGAACAAAGAAACGTTGCCGTTATCCTACACATTTGAACATCAAAAATCATTACAAACATTGATACGACGCCATTTTTCATATCAATGTTACATATAATTAAAAATATTTCTTTGTTCTTTAAAAATTTAATTATAAAAAGAGTTAGCTATGCTCATTTTAACTAGACGTAGCACGCATTTGCCGTCCATTTTAATGAGTTTTGCTAACTAACTTATTGTGCATTTATTGATTCTATACAGAAAATCAATGATTCTGTAATGAAACTGTAAATATTGGATTAAGTTAATTTACTCTTTTTATTGCATATGTATATGTAATTTGCGATAAAAATCATTCTGTACACGTTGATCGTATGTATCCGCTGTTCAATTTGATTTCCTTTTAATTACGAAAAATCACGAAAAAGGCTGAGACAAAAAATTTTTGATGCTATGGATGCAGTATTTTTTTCACTTGCCCTCCCTATGATTTATGTCTACTGATTGCCCTCATGGCTTCGCGTTCCTAGGTACTTGCCTCAACTCAATTCGGCTTGATTGAAGTGTACACTGGATGGAAGCCAAATTGGATTTTCGGGAGCAGTACAGCAATCTCATGTGGAACAAAGATTTCGTCGTACTGCCCCCGCAAGGCTGACTAGACTTCTCAAAAGCATGCGTATTGAGAAGTCAGACAGCTACTGCGTTAAACAGTAGCCACTATCAAAGTTAAATGGCAGGATTTTGTTGATGACTCTCAGCCTTCTGGGCCATCTTACGTCAAATGTAGTCACTTAGGGCAAGTTTATGACAGGGAGACAACTCCTTAACCTACAAATATTACGTCCCATTCATCCTCATTTTTGGCTGTATTATCAACATCATTAATCGATATATGTCCATAAAAAAGAAGAGACTGGGAAAAATTTAATATCTCCCAGTCTTGTTCCTTTTAGTTTAAACGATCAATATATGCATCGAACGCATTTACAAAACGTTTCATATAAGAAATCGTACGTTCGTCTTCAATTGTCCCTGCATCTGTAATCAATTCGTGTACACGGCCAACAACTAATTTAGGTCCTGGCATAATGTGTGCATTCATTGCTGTTAATGTTTGTCTTAATTGAGCTTGTGACAACGCTGAACCTGTTGCCCCTGGAGAACATCCTGCAATCGCAAATGGTCGATTGATTAATGGTGAACGGTCCCCTTTATTTTTAACACGAGAAGCCCAGTCAATCGCATTTTTCAACGGACCTGGTGTGCCATTATTATACTCTGGTGTCATGATGACAATACCGTCTGCTTCACTTAAGGCATCACGAAATGCGGTCACAGCTGCTGGTTCTTGCTCACCCTCAAGATCAAAGTTATATACAGGCACATCTTTGAATGACACTTCTTTAATATTCCAATTTTCAGGCACTTGTTGCATCATTTTCTCCATATAAATTCGGTTGTACGAGTCTTTCCTTAAGCTACCACAAATAAATACAATGTTTTTCATCTTAATTCTCCTTTAGCCAGTCACTTTCTCATCTACTTACGACTGATGTTAAATTTGGTACTATCATAACACAGGTTTTTTTATTTTACTGAATGCATGAATTCAAAATACCTGAATCATTCCGTTTTTGACAGATGCGTTCATAGCTGTATCGTCTAACACTATCGAGACCTTTTCAAAGTAAAATTCAATTTATTCCCATACTTTCTCATCATAAGCATGATTGCACCTTACATGTCACTCCCTTTTTGCCATCAAATATTCAAAATTATCTTCCAATAGTATATTGATATTTTTTTCACATAATCCTATACTTTGGATATCTTATACAACAAGGAGGTCCTGATATTGAGACAACGACAATGGGGCATGTTGCTCTTTACAGGTATTATTGGAGGCATACTATCTGGTATCGTCAAACTCGGTTGGGAAGTGATGTTTCCACCACGTACGCCAGAAAGAAACGCGACGAATCCACCACAAGAATTGTTACAACAAATCGGATTCAGTCATGACTTTACACATCAAACGTATACATTTTCACATATGGCCTTGCCGTGGGTGAGTTTTATTGTACATTTCAGTTTTTCAATTGTGATCGCAGTGATTTATTGCTTGTTAGTGAAAAAGTATGCCGCTGTCGCTATGGGATACGGAGCTGTTTTTGGGATTGTCATTTGGGTACTTTTCCATTTGATTTTAATGCCGCTCATGCACACAGTACCTGCACCATGGGATCAACCTTTCCATGAGCATTTATCTGAATTATTCGGACATATTGTATGGATGATGACGATTGAAGGTGCTCGTCTACTTTACTTTTATCAGCATCAATCTGAACTTCAATAAAATGAAACATGGGCTAGGACACCGTTACGATTTCCTAGCCCACTTGCTCTATTTCAATTTTTCTTCGTCAACCACAACTTCGGCATCTTCCATTTGTTCATAATGATGTTTCACTAACTCAAAGAATTGTTCCATACTGTAATTCCATCTATGATAATACGCGATTGGGTCTGTATGTGTTGTACCGCCCCAATATTTCGAAACGGCATAATGACTAATAATCGATCCCACCCCTGCTTGATCGTCAGCTAATGTCGGTTCAATGTTTTGTTGTTTCAACATGTACGCTGCGAGCCATGCTTGGTTATTCACTGATCTTGCAAAGTCATCAAAGCTATACATCCGAACGACTTCAATATGATAGAAGTACGGGTTCGCCTCTTTACCTGCACCCCAAGCGATATAATTCGATGATGCTGTAATATGGATTTCATTGGCATCTACAAAGGCATGGACAAAAGCCGTATTATAGGTCGCGTACATCCGGTCGACCCATTGTTGTAACGTACGATTATCTTCACCGACTTCATGAATAACAACACCGATATACGTGCCATATTTGTAAGGAATTTTAGGGAGTGTGTTCATTCGTGAATCTTTGACAACTGGGGCGTGTTGAATGTGATTTTTTATAATGTATTGGTTGACATCAGGATAAGGAATTGGAGGCATGTTTTGTACTGATGATTGAGGTTGCTTTTGCTGACTTTGGGACATCCAACTGTGAGGGCTCGGTACATGTTGAGGCTGTTGTATAACAGTAGCAGCGTCTGTGGAAGCAGCTAAATCCACTGTTCCCAATAGGTTGCGTGCATAACTCGAAGTCGCAAAAAATAATGATGTGAGTGTCATCATTGCAGACAGTGCCATCGTCGTCATCCCTTTTAGCATTTTAACCACGCCTTTCTCTCTGGATTTTATTTAAACAACATCAAATTCTATAATACTTTTATACAATAGATACTACGCCGTTCCTTTTTAAAGTCAAGCCTCTATATTTTAAAAAAGACTACTTTATCTTTAGGTCAGACTTAATTTTCTCTTTTAAAGCCGTTTCTAGTTTGGTTCATTGCCTATGAATATAAATGTATTTGAAATATTATTGTTCATTTGCACGTTTGAGCTGTCTCTTCCGCACACCTGGACGATAGCCACCGTTCTAATCTCAGTTCGAATATTTTTTAACAAGTTTAATGATTATATTGATGTGGAAAATAAAAAATGATTATATTTTGTAAAATTCTAAAATGATTATTTCACATTAAACAAAAATATGATTATAATGACAAAAAGGAGGCTGACACAATGTCAACTACATCAGAAAAATTATTAGCTTGTCTTTCATATTTCAGCGTATTTTTTGCGCCAGTATTATTCCCACTTATCGTATGGTTGGTCGCACCACAGCCTGTTTCAGCACATGGTAAAAAAGCATTGCTTTATCACATTTTGCCGACCGTATTTTCCATCATCGCTTTTGCTTGTTTCATCGCGATTGTCAATACAAGCGGTGCGTTGTTAACAACTTTCCTCGTGATTGTCATGATCATCACCATTGTAGGTTCACTCTATTACATCGTTTATAACTTGTACTCTGGCATCAAAGTATTAGTTGTCGAACAAATTTAGTTGCTGTCTACATGCCATGTCAGTTGATGGCAATACTTGAGACATCATCTCAGTTCAAAGCTCGGACATGAATTTGTCCGAGCTTTTGGCTTCAGTCTTACCCTCTCCCCGCTTCAACTCCTAAATCATGACAAATGTCATATCGTCATGATGACAAACCTCACTACAAACGAAGGGCGCCGTTCACATACAATCAACATAACCTGATTAAAGGATGTGACGGATATGATTCAAATTTCTCATTTAACGCAAACATACAATCAACGCCATGTTGTTGATGATGTGTCATTTCAAATTCATGCTGGCCAATGTACCGCACTGATTGGACCGAATGGCTCTGGAAAAACCACGCTTATTGATATGATTATCGGCGACCGCCACCCTGTACAAGGGACAATACAAGACCTTGACCACCTTTTAACACCAGAACGTTTAGGCGTGATGTTTCAACAAAGTCGCTTTCCCGAGCGCATGAAAGTCATTGAGCTGTATCATTTATTTGCGCATTGCTATCACGCGCCTTTACCACTTGAGTCATGGCTCGACATCACACGCTTTACAGAAGCACAACTCCAACAATTTGCGACACAACTCTCAGGTGGGCAACAACGTATTTTAGACTTTGCGTTAACACTTGTTGGGCAACCCCAATGCCTTATTTTAGACGAGCCAACCAGTGCGATGGATGTCGAAATGCGCCAACATTTCTGGTCAGTCATTCGTCAGTTGAAAGCAGAGGGACGTACGATTTTTTATACTTCTCACTACATAGAAGAAATTGAACAAATGGCAGATCGTGTCATTGTACTCAGTCAAGGCCGTTTAGTCATGGACGATACACCACAACATATTAAACAGGAACAAGGACGCTCCATCATCACATTGCCTACACCACCATCTGAAGCACTGCTATCACAATTATCTAGTGTCAAACTCATGCCATCAGATGACAGGCAACTCAAAATTGAAACAGCAGATGTACAACAAACGTTAATCGAACTCTTGTCACTTCATGTACCGTTACAACATATTGAAATTCATCATCATTCATTACTCGACATTATATTCAAACAAGACCAAGGCGGTGTATCACAATGATCAAACATTACTTTTTCACAGAACTGCGCTTACTGATACGTCACAAAACACGATTTGCACTCGCCGTATTACTCCCGTCTGCATTTTATTTATTGTTTACGTCTATCCTCGACCTAACCAAGGCAGCCATGACACAATTCAACCAAGAGTATATGTACAGTATGACGACATTTAGTTTAATGAGTTTTTGCTTATTTTCTTTTCCGTTAGACCTCATTGACGAACGCACACGTGGCTGGTACAAACGGCTCATGCGTACGCCACTTACACCCGTTCACTACGTTGGCGTCAAAATGGGTAAAGTCATGTTTCAATTTGCGCTGGCGATTGTCATGATATTTACATTGGCGGCACTGTTACGAGGTGTACAGATGTCGTGGCACGATTGGTTGATCTCAGGTGTTTTTATCTGGCTCGGGGCAAGTTTGATGTTGAGTTTAGGCGCGCTTCTTGCACAGATGGATGATACGCAAAAAGTGAGCGGTATCGGCAATATTTTGTATTTAGCTCTGGCTGTTCTCGGCGGGCTATGGTTCCCTGTGTCACAATTTCCAACATGGATGCAACATCTTGCAGTGATCACACCGACATATCATTTAAAAAAGCTATCCTATGACATCAGTTTGCATGAACAATTTCCGGTATTATCTTTAATCGTTTTGCTCATATATAGTATAATTTTCTTAACACTTGCACTGTATATCCGTAAAAGAAGTGAGATATCATGATTAAAAAATTAGATTTACATTATCTGAATTTATCTAGTTTACTTTATTTACTTTTCTTAGTCCTTAACTTATGGAATCCATACATTCATGGTCGTCGCGATATTTTAATCGTCGCTGCTTGTCTCTTTGTCATTGTCTATACAGCCCTTGTAGTCGCTTATCCGCTAATGTCTTACGGTCTAATGTATACTTTGCTCACCTTTCAATACGCGGGCATTATTTATTTCGTATATGCCCTCAATCCGATGACGGCACTGTTTTTGTTTTATAGTGCGTTTGCGATTCCTTACAACTTTAAAGCTAAACTCTGGTCCAAAGAATTTATCACTTGCCTTGCGACGATGGTGCTTTGTATTATCGTGACAGCCATGTATTACCCGGAAACTTACTATATCGCCGCCTTATTAATCTTTTTCACTGTCATCAATCTCATCATGTTTGCGAACTTCAAAAAGGTTGAGCAACAGCACTATCAAAATGAGTTGGATGCTAAAAATAAACAGCTAAACTTTTTAATCGCTGAACAGGAACGCAACCGTATTGGACAAGACTTACACGATACGTTAGGACACGTTTTTGCATCGTTAAGCTTAAAATCCGAACTCGCACTCAAGTTGATCGATACCCAACCTGATCGCGCAAAGTTGGAAATGCAAAGTGTGAACGCCATTTCAAAAGAGACACTCAATCAAATCCGTGTCATTATTAACGATTTGAAAATCCCTTCTTTTGCGGAAGAAGTGGCATCTGTCGAGACATTATTACAAGATGCCAATTTGGAATTCCAGTTTGAAGGCGTACAATTTGCCCATGCATTGAATCCAGCGAAACAAGGATTACTTGCCATGGTACTGCGTGAAGCGATTAACAATGTGATTAAACATGCGAATGCGACGACAGTGCATGCAGCATTATCTGAAACGGTTGATGGATTACAGCTCGATATTCAGGATAATGGTCGCGGCATTAATGAAAAGTCGCCCATTCATCTCCAAAGCATCCAAGCGCGTGTTGATGTTTTAAAAGGGCAATTACATGTACAAAACAATAATGGTTTACATATACAAATTTTGATACCGAGGAGCGTGCCACTATGATTCGTGTCGTTTTAGCTGAAGATCAAACGATGTTACGTCAAGCGATGGTTCAGTTGATGCAACTGCATGACGCGATAGATGTTGTTGCTGATGTTGGTGATGGACAAGCGGCTTTGAAAGCTGTCGAAACACACCCTGTTGATGTCGTCATATTAGATGTCGAAATGCCTGTATTGACTGGCCTTGAAGTATTGAAACACATTCGCGAACAAGCCATTGACGTCAAAGTGATTATAGTGACGACATTTAAACGTCCAGGTTATTTTGAAACAGCCGTAGCACACGATGTCGATGCGTACGTGTTAAAAGAGCGTTCTGTGGATGAACTCGTTCAGACGATACATCACGTCATGGCGGGTCAAAAAGAATACAGTGATGCTTTAATGACCTCATTTGTCACAGAACGGAACCCCCTCACCGACAAAGAACAACTCGTGTTGAAGCAAATTGGCAAAGGCCTGACGAGTAAAGAAATTGCACAAACCCTTTATTTATCAGATGGGACGATACGCAATTATACGTCGACCATCATCGACAAACTTCAAGCAGACAACCGCTTCGATGCATGGAAAAAAGCGCATGACAAAGGATGGGTGTAGTACAAGAACAGCACTGTCGCGGATATTCACCCACATTTCATCAAAAAACGACCACGCACGTCTTCATACACATGCAGTGGTCGTTTCATATGGATTCAGTTGTCGTCATTTTCAAATGCGACTTGCGGTTATTTGCCCCACAAAAATTGGATCAGTTCACGTGCAACTTTTTCATTATCATGCAATTCACTATGCTGTGCACTTGGTCCGACATATTCGGATTCGCGATACGTTTTCGCACTACCACCAAGTAGATACTTCAATGAACGAGAAGACGTATTCGATACACTGCCGTCAGAGTGCGTACCGTCTTTTAAATCTCCGTAAATGTTCAGTACATCAATATTTTTCCCTTTGTACACCTTTTTTAATACAAGTAAATCTTGATATGGTGGATTCATGCGACTCGGTTTACCTTCCGCATCAAGCGTAATTTCATTCACTTCTTCATTCATATGCAATACCCCGTTATACGTCCCTGCGATGTTGACTTGACGTTGTAACTGTGGCAACGCGGTATCTTTACCATATGTCACCATATACTGCGCAAAAGTCATATTCGCCATTGAATGCCCGACAAAGTTAAAATTTTTGATATGATACTTTGTTTGTAAAGCGACTAACACATCTTTAAACCATTCTGCATTTACATCCGGGTCTTCTTCCTTATTCTCTTTCAATACGACTTGTACGATAGGATTGATTGCGTCACTATCCAAATGTCCTTTTAATTTCACTTCACCCGCTTCATCCACGTGCGCGGTAATGACGTCTTGCGTGACACCTTGATTCTCCGCTTCCTTCACTAAAAATTTTAAAGAATTCACTGTCCCACCGTAACCGTGCAAAAATAACGTCGGTGTGGCGCTATCAATATACTTGGCATGTTTGGGATTATTGGCAATAGATGTATTGCGATAAATGCCTATATACGTTACCCACGCAACAATCAATACCACAACCACACCAATACTCCATTTCCAAAATTTTTTCATGGCTGTCACCTCTTTACGCTCGATGCCGTCTCATCGATGTTTAATAAATTTACCTGATTCTATTGCAAAATCTATGAAAAGTCAATGTTACACGACTGTCCTATATATTGGGGTTAGTGTTTCGGACGCAGTATTTTATACATTGGGTTGAATATTTTGCAATGTTCATTGACGTATGTCGACACATGTCTCACCGCATGACACCGTCGAAGTGTTGATACAATCATCGTCTATGCACCTATTTTGTTGTGATATACCTTTTGATAAAATGAAATTGACATTGAAAAATGGAGTGATTCAACTATGGTAAATCCTATTGATCAATTAAAAAATATTATCGACCACTCAACGCGCATCGTCTTTTTCACTGGTGCAGGTGTGTCAGTTGCAAGTGGTGTCCCAGATTTTCGTTCAATGGGTGGCTTGTTTGATGAAATTTCAAAAGAAGGCTACTCACCGGAATATTTGTTAAGCATCGATTATTTAGAGGACGACCCTGTTGGTTTTATGCGTTTTTGTCACAAACGTTTACTCTTAGCGGATAAATTACCCAATCCTGTTCACAAATGGATTGCTGAATTGGAGCAACGTCAACAAGCATTAGGTGTCATCACGCAAAACATTGACGGCCTTCATAGTGATGCGGGGAGCCAACATGTAGATGAATTACATGGCACACTCAATCGTTTTTACTGTCCGAATTGTCATCAACAGTACACGAAAAATGACGTAATGACGCGCGAAATGATCCAATGTGAACGCTGTGGCCATGTGATTAGACCAGATATCGTCCTTTATGGAGAAATGTTGGACCAAGCGACCTTAACACGCGCCGTACAAAAAATCTCCCAAGCCGATACTTTAATTGTTTTAGGTTCTTCACTCGTCGTTCAACCTGCAGCTGGACTCGTCTCAAACTTTCAAGGGCAGCACCTCGTCATTATTAATAAAGATGAAACACCCTATGATCACTATGCAGAATTAGTCATTCATGAAGATATGGTCACTGTCGTCGAACAACTGACATCATGAAGAAAAGCGGTAGCTCTAAACTACCGCTTTTTAATGAGATGTTTGACGTGTAAATGTGATGATGCTTTTTAACTATTGTTATCCAACCTCATCGCTTATTTCACCACAGTGACGATACGACTATCGATGTAACCTATCCGCTTTCCTTTTTTGTCATATAAAGCGTAGTATTGCTTACCATTCGGATGGTAATAAATTTCTTTCGCGTTGTATTGATGACCCGCTTTAATATGCTTTGTGGACACTTTTTGTTTGAGTTGAAGGCCTTTCCAAACTGTAATTTTGCCTTTATTGACTTTGATTTGTTGATTGAATTTTTGTGCCGTTGCTTTTTTAATCGGTGCAATCGAATGACCATTCGTGTAGCCTATCCACTCACCATTTGTTTTATAAAGGGAATAATATTTCTGGCCATCAGGATGGTTGTAAGCGTATTTCGCAAAGTAGACCTCTCCCATCTTGACACTACCAGAACCTTCACCTAATGTAAGTTCTAAATTTGTCCAAATCGGAATTTGCGGATGATTCAATTTCACAAATTTATGATAAGGATGTGCGACAGGTGTACCCATCCAATGTTTAATGTAATCAATTTTTAAAGCATTGAGTCTGACACCACCATTGTATTCCTCTCCACCGAATGTATGCACACCAATCAATTGATTTTTACTATTTCTCACACCACTACCACTTTGACCGTTATAGGTGTCTACATCATAATACAAAATATTGTCAGTTACTTTTTTCAAATGACCCGTTGATTTATACTGCATTTCTCCAGGTTTATCTCCAGGGAATCCAGATATTTCTATTTTTTCGCCTTCCTTAATTCGAGATGTGATGCCTAATGTCCCTGTCTTTTTTCCTAATTTAGAATCCAACTTAATCACACCGATGTCATAGTTTTGATCAGTTGAATCAATCCATTGTTTAAACGTCCATATTTTTTTCGATTTGGCCTTACCTATCGTATATTGGTTCCCTTTTTTACCCGCATAGACCGTCACTTCTTTTGCCCATCCGACGTTATGCGCATAAATGTTATGTGCTGCAGTCAATACCGTATCTTCACTGATCATCGTCCCTGAACCTGAATACGTTTTCCCATTCGGAAATGTCATATTTAACAGCACCACTTGTTTATAAGGCGACTTTAAATGATGTGTTACGGGTTGACGTTGATCTTCTCCAAATACTCTTTCAATACCATTTTGATACAAATATTCAATCGGCTTCACTTTGCTTTGGTCTATTTCTAAAGGACCTGATGATGGCTTTTCTGTTGCTGTGATTGGCAATGTTTCTGGATTCAATTCTATACCTTCTGGATAATATTGGTTTTCGATAATACCATCACTCGCAACGACATTTACTTCGGCAAAAACTGTGGATTTACCACTCAACCATACGACGAACATTAAAACAGCGCTCAGTAAAATCACTCTTAATTTGACTTTCATTTTTAATCCCTCACTCGATGTTATCTATCCATATCATGATTTACTTTTATAAGGCTTTTCATCACTATGCGCTTAGCACGATTAACATGCATGCTATCTATGCAATTACATTATAAGCACCTGTACAAATAATATTCAATAACACATTGAAATGTTTATTATTTTATTTTGTGCGTTTTAGTGTTTCAAATTCATCGCACTTTGTTTAATGTCATCGCACTAAAATGTGTGTAACTTAGAAATATCAAATCGAGAAAATTTTCCTTATCAATTTTTGGCAATAAGAAGAAAAAATAAAATTAGAAGCGTCTACAAAAGTGAACTCTATGAAAGACGCCAACATGTGGACGACCTTACAGTACAATCCCGTGTTGGCATAATGGAAGTTTCATTAATCAAGCGTGTTGTGGTCATCAAACTATGAAGTGAATCCCAAAAGTCAGCCCTAAAAGCTAATTTTTGAGGTGTCGTTCACTATCGACAAATCAAATGTTGTCTCTAATTTGAAGCGATTCCTTTTGTTCCTGGATACTTTTTCATTAATGCATCTGGAATGTGACAATAATCATTCGGATATTTGTCGAGGTGATCTTGATGGATGTCTGCACTCGGAATATAATTCGTGAGTGGCTTCACTTCGACAGCGATACGGTCTGCATCAGCTCGATTTTGAATGAATTGTCGTGCTTCAGCTAAATGTTCGGGCCGTTCACTATACACGCCCGTCCGATATTTCGGGCCGACATCTTCTCCTTGTTGGTTGATGCTATATGGATCAATAATTTCAAATAAGTAACCCATCAATGCTGTAACGTCGACTTGTGACGGGTCAAATGTTGTTTTAACACATTCGACATAGCCATCATACGGGCCGTCTAACGTTTTTGTCGTCCCATTTGCACGCCCCGCTTCTGTTGTGATGACGCCGGGTAATGTTTTCACAAAGGCTTGGACACCCCATAAGCATCCGCCTGCAAGAAATATCGTTTCCATTGAATCCCTCCTTATTGTAGTTTTTGCTGTAACTTAACCTAAAAACTGTTCTTGAATGAGAGCGTCGAGAATCATGCCGCATAGCATTTTCTGACCCAATCTTTATAGCCCAAAAAGACTTGGACGTCATATCATCCAAGCCTTTTATCATTTCGAGTCTCACTCGCCGTGATACAAAAATGATGCATCATGTGCGCTTAAGCCTCATGATTCAAATACGTTGTGAACATGTCTTGATATAGCTCAATAAATGTTAAATAGACATCTTTTTCGACATATTCATCGACTTGATGCGCTTGTGACATTCGCCCTGGACCATAAGTCACGAATGAAAAATGTTCGTCTTTATCTTTTAGTAATAATGATGCATCTGTCACACCCGTCGCAGCGATTTTTTTGACTCTCTCACCAAAGTATTTTTCACTTAAGTTTTGCGCTAAATCGACCCATGCATTTTCACCTGTTGTGACGACGGGCGCACGGTCTCCATAGGGCTGAATCGTCAACTGTTCATCTTTATTCGTTACACGTTGTTGAATGGACTCAAACAAATCGATAAAACTTTGACTATTGAACTCTGAAACGGTACGCACATTAAACAGTGCCGTCGCTTTGTCTGGAATAGAGTTCACCTGATCGCCACCGTTAAAAACAGTCGATGCTAACGTCGGTCTACCGATAATGTCATTTTTTTGATCAACGTGTTGAAATGCTTCATTTAAGTGATAAATAAAGTTGACAACAGGCGTAATGGCATTAATCCCTAATTCTGGCATCGAACTGTGCGCTGATTTGCCTCTAGATGTCAGTTCGACGTGCATGGAACCTTTGTGCGCGTAATACATCCCCTCTTGAGAAGGTTCAGCGATGAGTAATGCATCCACATCGTCCATGTAACCTTGTTGTTGTAATAATGCAGCGCCTTCACTCTCAATTTCTTCTCCCGCAGTCGCTAAAAGGCGAATTGTGCCCTTGTTCAATAATCCTGCTTCTTTAATTTCAATCATGCTTATGACCAGTGCTGCGAGGCCTGCTTTCATATCTGCTGTACCTCGTCCGTGTAATCGACCTGCGTCATCCTCTGTTAATTGAAAAGGTTCATAGTGCCATGTCGCAATATCGCCAACCGTAACCACATCCATATGTCCTGAAACAGCTAGTACAGGTTGACCTGAGCCAATTTCTGCCACTAAATTTGCACGTGTCTCACTATTTTCTAATTTGATGATTTGCGCGTTAATTTGATACTGCTCAAACAAATCGTGTAAATATTGGGCAACTTTTAGCTCATGATCGTTGACTGACTGCATTTCAATAAGGTCACGTAAAATTTGAATGCTTTCATCTTGGCTTAAAACAGGCATTGCTTTCACTCCCCTTCAAAAATGTGTTAAGTGGATTCGTGTTGTGCTAAAAATATCCTCAACTTTAACACTTACTAAACAACCTAATTGTCTCAAAAAGAGTATCGAATTACAATTTAGGGCGCTGATCTAACCAAACAGAACGTATCTTTTCTTCATTCACATATGAAATTAAAAAACACTTCTATGCAAGATGAGGCACAAAAGTGTTTGCTATGTTAATGATTTTATCGTCCTAACAACGTTTCAGCATTTTTATACATGAATTTTTCTTTTTGTTCATCCGTGATAAGGTCCGTTGTTAAAATTTCGTCTGTTAACTTTTTGACAACTGGCGCAATCGTGTATGGTGTGTCTGCGCCATAGACAATGCGATTTTCATCTGCCATTTGAAGGAGCATCGGTAACTGTTGAGGTAACACTTTACCTTCTAAATCAAAGTACAAATTGTGCATGGTTTCCAAAATATCATCCGGTTGTTCCTCGTATTCAAAAATGGCATTTCCCATATCAATCCGTTGCGCAATCACTGGGAGTAATGCACCGCTATGTGGGACAATCCATTTAACGTTAGGAAACTTACTGAATGTTCGGTTTTGATTCATATAGACGATAGCACGCGTCGTATCAAAGAAAAATTCCATCAATGGGGTAAAGACTTTTTGTTTGATTGATTCATTGATCGGCTGAGGTTCGTTAGGATGAATGGCAATAACCGCGTGACGTTCATTGAGTTTCTCAAAAATCGGATCTAAGCTCGGGTCTCCTAAATAGATACCACGCGCATGTGTCGGAAGCGTAAAACCTACCGCACCGTGCACATCTAAAGCTCTATCAATCGCTTGAATTGATGCATCCACGAGAGGTATCGGCAGTGACGCAAAAAGCCCAATCTGTTCTGGATATTTTCTCGACAGCTCAGCACCATAAGCATTGACTTCTTCATTGACTTCAACCATAACGTCATCTGGCACAGCACTATGATGAGGTCCCGCAATAGACAACACCCCATAATCAATCTCCATTTCTTCCATAAATTTCAAATACGCCTCGATAGAAAATGAAGGCGTCGCAACACCTGCACCCTTCCCATCAAAATACGTATCTAAATAGCGAATAAAACCTGGTGAGAAATAATGTGAATGTAAATCAATCTTTTTCATGAGACACACTTCTTTCTTTTTAATATGTGTTTAATAAAAAATTGTCACTGAGCCAAGGTTTCTGAACAGTCATACCTTAAAACGTGTCGTGCATCGCTTTATTCACCAAATTGAGAGCGCCGGCAGTCTTCCCTCAATGCAAACAGCCACACTCACCCGGATACAACAACCTTTAATATGCATGTCATATCATCATCAATCTCACACACCCCGAACTTTTGATAGCAAGATGTTATTCATTATTAAACGAAATTACTTTTGACAATATTTTTTATTAACAATGATATGAAATACACTTGATATTATATATTTAAAATTTCACGACCTCAAACAACGATTCTTAGCCTGTTGACAACAATATCATCGCTGACATTACAACTTCATCCGTTGATTTTTGTCTCCAATAAAAAATCCCACATCACCCTTAACGCAAAAAACACGAAATTTTGCGTTAAGAAAATGCAGGATTTTGACCACTGATTTTGAGAAATGTTGTCATATCAACGTTTCGGACTATTTTAGGTCTTTTTTGAACACTCATGTTACACACGAGCCCTTGTGTTAACTTATCTTAGAACTAGAAATAATATTACGACTCTTCATAAACAATAATATCGCCAGGTTGACATCCTAAATATTTACAAATCGCCTCTAAAGTACTGAAGCGCACAGCCTTTGCTTTCCCCGTCTTTAAAATGGATAAGTTCGCAATGGTCACGTCGACGGCTTTGGACAATTCAGTAAGCGAGACGTCTTTTTCTTTTAACACTTCATCTAACTTTATTTTAATCATGATGACTCCTTATATCGTCAAATCATTTTCTTCTTTAATCTTTTGAGATTTTCTATAAATCGTAGTAAATGAGAGCAATAATAAATTAATAACAACAAGTAAAGTTGCAATCAGGTTGTCAATATCTAATACGTTAACGATGGCTTCATCCACATGTAAGAAATCTATCAAAAAATGAAGAGACACAAAAATTAAAATACACATCGAAGTATACAACGTTTTATCGTGTATCTTATCTGAAAATCTAAATTTGGTATTTATGTTTACTTTACTAAATATTTGATATACGAATATAAAAACAACTAAAGCTAAGATAACTTGTATCACATATACAAGGGCATAAAGCTGATACGATATTGATGCATGCCAAATTCCGTCATCAAACAATTGGCTATACTTGAACAAATTTTTTATTGAAAGCAATACAAATAAAATGATTAATACTGCTAAAGTGCATTTTAGAAATTTAATATTCCTTGTCACATTTATCACTACCTTTATTTCAATTTGATCTATTTGAATTATTATATCGTCAAATCATTTTCTTCTTTGAGTTTCCGTGACTTCTCATAAATAGTACCAAAAATGAGCGTCACTGTTCCGAGTACCATTAAAAGTGTATCAGATAAATCTTGCATATTAAGGACTTTCATGTATTTGGGCTCAATTTGAAGTGGATTGGATAAAAAGCTGATAGCCGAAAATATCATGATACCGAGAGAAATGTACAAAATTCTCATGTGTGATTGAGCTGAAAACTCAAAATTCTTGTATATATCATTAATCAGTATGATGGTTAAGACAAAAACCCCCACAAGTATCAGTAACCGTACAGTATACACTAGCGCATAAAGTTGATATTGTAATGGCGCGTGCCAAATTGACGTTTCAAGCAATTGATAATAATGAATTAAGTCTTTAACTCCTCCAACAAGATATAAGATAGACATGATGACAGCTAGTATTTGAATCAGTCTCATATGTTTTGGTATTTTCATTGAAACCTCTCCTTTTATTGATTATCGATAAAATCATACCACCATTTTTATCGATAATCAATAAATATTTTAAAAATAGATTCCATTTGCATGTAACTATTTAGTATAATGGTGTTCAATTTAACATGTGTAGGGAGTGGTTAGCTTGAAACAATATGTAGTGGATGCATTTACCAATCGTGTTTTTAGTGGGAATCCTGCAGCAGTATGTATTTTAGATGAATGGTTGGACGACCAAACGATGTTATTGATTGCACAAGAAAACAATTTATCTGAAACTGCTTTTTCGGTAAAACAAAATGGGAATTATGAATTGCGTTGGTTTACACCTGGAGGGGAGATTGATTTATGCGGCCATGCGACATTAGCAACCGCGTTTATCCTCATGAATGAAGTAGATGCCTCCCTTAAAGAGGTCACTTTTTCAACATTAAGTGGCGATTTAACGGTCACAAGAGAAGCGCACCTTTATCGCATGACTTTTCCACCGTTCGACTTAAAGCGCGTTGAATTGACTCAAGCAATAATTGATGCGTTGGGGGCTACACCCACAGAAGTTTACTTAGGAAGAGATTTATTATGTGTCTTTGAAAACAGTGAACAAGTGATCCATTTGAAACCTGACATCGAGAAAGTCAAACAACTCGACGGCGTGCTCGTGCATGTCACTGCACCAGGTACTGACACAGATTGCGTTTCACGAAGCTTTGCACCAAAACACAGTATTGCAGAAGATCCAGTATGTGGTTCAGGACATTGTCATATTGTGCCATACTGGGCTAAAAAGTTAAATCAAACAGAGGTCTTGGCATATCAAGCTTCATCACGTGGTGGTACGCTTTATACCACATTCAAAGATGGTGTACTGACATTGGCTGGAGAAGCCGTGCTATTTGCACAAAGTGAGCTTTATATTTAATAAAATGAGACGTGAATCGAAGCAATATGACTCATCAATCATTAAGCGCTGTGGTTTAACGCTTCTCTTATATGCATCAAAACTAAAACTTTATCTCTTTTAGATTGGACAAAGCACATACACAAATACTCTCTTCCACATTGGTTAAGACCAAAATGAATAGAGGTTTTGTTGTATTGTTACGTTAATAAAAAAATCCCCACATCACCCTTAACGCAAAAAACACGAAATTTTGCGTTAAGAGGGATGTGGGATTTTCACTACTTATTTTGGCAAATACTGTCATATCAACGTTTCGGACTGTTTTAGGTCTTTTTGAGCACTCGCGTTACACACGAACCCTTGTGTTAACTTATCTTAGAATTTGTAGTAAATCATAATTCACATATACTTTATTACGTTTTCTTGAGTGATCTACATCAATCATACCTAATTCAACAAGTGTATTCAGATGCATTCTGGCAGTATTTTCACTGATATTCAAACTTTTGGCAGCATACTTCACAGTTACATTAGGTGTCGTAAATGTATAAAACCACACATCTATGATTTTTGAACCAGCCGCACCATTAATTTTTTTAAGCCCGTCCTTTGCCAGTTGTTCAATATTTTCTAGCTTCTTTTGTAGATTAAGAATCATTCGTTGGCACGCTCGTAAGTAAAACTGAATCCATTTATACCAGTCGGCATTTGATCCCCTCACACTATTCAACAAATTATAGTATCTTAACCTTTCTCTTTCTAACTCCTCACTTACAAAGAATATTGGCGCATTTACAGCACTTTCAGCCATCATATTCAATACAATTAAAATTCTACCGAGTCGACCATTACCATCAAGATAAGGGTGAATGGATTCGAACTGTGCATGCATAATTGCAGTTTTAATCAGCGGATCAGAATGCTCATCTAAAAATGTATAGCCTTGATTTGGTTTTTTCTTAAAGCTCTGATGGCCTACACGATTGATGTAATGTTCCCAATTCGTCATATATGCATCAATTTCATGTGCAGGAACTGGTATATATACAGCATCTTTAATATCATTACTTGGACCAATAAAATTTTGTATCTTTCTAAATTCACCTGAAGAGACAGTCGTTCCTCTTGTGTTCCGTCCCATCAATATCTTGTGCAATTCATGAATCAGCCGAGTCGTAATAGGATTTCCATTTTTAATTTGCATGACACCATAATCTAATGCATCTTTATAGTTAAGAACTTCAGTCACTTCAGTACTTTTTTGTTCATTAGGTGTCTCCTCGATAATGTCTAGAAAAGTGACCTGAGTCCCTTCAATTCTTGTAGATTGTACCGATTCAGATAACGTCAATAGTTGGATCATTTGTGTGCTGACCAGTGACTGATTGATTTGAGTATTTAATGCGCCCATTAAACTATTGATTTCAGCAACTGATTTATATAAATCTAAAGCATTTTCTAAAGTCACTTGTGGTGGTAAGAAATCTATACCTTGTAATGTCATTAAAAACACCTCTCTTAACGCAAATTATACAATATTTTGAGTTAAGAAAGGGTATTAATTTGTTCTGAATTATACTTTATCATTAGAAAAACCTTGTCATATTAACACTTCTCCAGCATACACCCATTTTTTCAACCCCCATTGTTACACACGCACCCTTGTGTTAACTCACCTTAGAAGGACTAATTACGACGCTTCATAAACAATCATATCACCGGGTTGGCATTCTAAATATTTACAAATCGCCTCTAAAGTACTGAAGCGCACGGCCTCTTTCAATCAAACCGAAAATATTATCATAGAAAAGTGATTTTGCATTGATAAAGAAGTCCGTGATGACACTGGTTCTTATGGGGTTTCTCTCACATTTTATTTTTGTCAGTTAAATTTTTTTCAAGTTCAAATAGGTTGCCATAATGATAGTATGCGACCTCTTCAAATTTTGAATTCACTACATTTTTCGTATCAAAAATAACTTTATGTTTCATACTTTTAAAGTCATCTCTTTGAGCCCCTTATATTCTGAATGGTCACTTAAAATAAGGACCAAGGACGCATTTTCGACAGCTTGTGCCATATCTTGATCGACAAAATCCAAATTCACATGGGTATCATACGCACGCACTTCGATGTCTGGCTCTTGTAATAATAGTCGATAAATATCAAATGCAGGTGACTCTCGAATATCATCAACATCACCTTTATAAGTTAAACCGAATACTGTGACTTTATGGCCTTTCAACAGCTTAAGAATGCTTTTCGTTTGTTTGACAACATAAGCTGGCATGGAATTATTAATGCCCCGAGCTGTTTGAATCAATTGGGAGTCTGCAGGGTCTTTCGCAATAATAAAATACGGATCTACTGCCAGACAATGTCCTCCAACACCTGGCCCAGGTTGATGAATGTTCACACGTGGGTATTTATTTGCCATACCGATAACATCGATTACATTAATTTCTAAATTTTGACAGATTTTAGTGAGTTCATTGGCAAGTGCGATATTAACATCTCTGTAGGTATTTTCCATCAGTTTACTCATTTCAGCTGTACGTGCATCCGTTTCAATCATTTCACCCTTAACAAAAGTACGATATACACGTTTTCCTTCTGCCGTACATGCTTTTGTCACGCCGCCGATAATGCGATTGTTGTACACCAATTCCTCTAAAATTTTTCCTGGTAATACTCTTTCTGGACAATGCACAAGGTAGACATCTTCTCCGACCGTAAATCCTCTCTCCTCCACGGCTGGTTTAACATAATCATCCATCGTTTTGGGCGCAATCGTGGACTCCACAATAATCGTATTTCCTTTTTTCAAGAGAGATAATACACTATCTAAAGCGCGCATCACAATTGATATATCACAAGATTTATATTGATCTTGGTTATTAGGTGTCGGCACGGAAATGATAAAAACATCTGATGCTTCTGGCGTTGTAGACACTTTTAATTTACCTGTTTCCAACACTTCTTGATATGCTTCTTGTAAGCCCGGTTCTTCAATACTGATTTGGCCATCTTGTAATTGATCAATCACCTTTTGATTGATATCTACACCAAGGACATCTACATTATTTTTCGCAAACATGATTGCGGTTGGTAAGCCGATATATCCTAATCCCACTACAGTTAATTTCATCTTCTAACCTCCAATAAATGTCACTTGTATGTCTAACCTTTGATGACTTTTGACTGATTTTTCTTTGTCACTTCTACAATCTCTTTCATAACTTCTGCCATCTCACCAGAAACGCGCTCTTGAATTTGATGATCGTGATACAAATCATTCGCATAGGTTAAATGACCGAACAATTTTTTGAAAAGCTTAATCTGATTTAAATAACGATTTAACCGCTTAGGTATCCATATTTCCAACGTTTTCAGTTCATATTGTCGCCGTATTTCACGCATGACAGCTGTCGTTTCAAAATAAAAGTCATCTTGTGGGTGAAACACCCCTGCACTTTCTAATGTGATTAAGTCTGTGATAAAAGTTGTAAGGTGCTTAATATACAGTGCACTTCGCTGATTCTCTATTTGTGGTAATACAGGGACCATTTTTGACAGTTGCATTAACCGTTGAAAATTTCCCGGGGAATCTGCACCATAAATCATCGGCGCTCTTACAATTGCGACTTTAAATGTATCACTTTCACAAATAAAAACACCCTTTTCCACGTTGGTAATAACCAAAATGTAAAGGATGTCTTCTCTATCATTCACTATTTTTGAATTATATTCGAAATATTTTTGTTATCAAATGAATTAAAATATCAGGCTTAATGTAGTGGGCATGTTGGCGTTGCTCTGACATTCTTTGTTCAAATGCTCGAGGGTCATCGCCAATTTCGTCTAAAATTTTATTCAATTTCTTATATTCATGAACAGAAAAAATATGACTCGGTGCAGTCAACGGACGATGATGTGTAGTTTCATCATATGCCATAATAAGCTGTTGATGATGAAAAGCACGCGAAATCGCATTTTCTACTTCATTTCCACGGTTAATATCGAGATAAATGTCACATCGCTGATACAATTGCGCGATTGTGTCTTTGTTTGCTGTCGGATATAACTTCACCTGCGGAAACTGCTCAAAAGCCATTAACTTCGATGACATTTCAGTCCGTGCAGCAATGTGAAACTGCCATTCTGGATGTGCAGAAACAATATCTTTTAAGTGAGGGATATCATCTGAATTCGTTAATGTTAAGACGTGCTTCGTATGTTGATTCTTTTTGTTGAATTGATATAAGTAACCAGCCGCGTGCACATATTCTGCTTGTTGGGGTGACAGTTGCGCCACAATTTTCTCATACTCTTTTCTATTAGGAATCATCACGGAGAAGCGTTGGCTTTGTTCTTGATTCAAAAGTGTCAGCATATTGCCTGGAACGTGACCTTGACTCTCTTCTTGCCAAAACAACACACCCCGACCATTCAAATTCATATGATAGAGCACTAAAAATGGTGTTGATAATGAATTAATGACAATATCGCTTAACTCAAGCTGCATCTGTTTTAAATAAAAAGTGATAAACGCGACTTTTGAATCAAAGAAATAGGTTTGACCTTACCAGTCCAATACGTAATCGCCTGTGACGTAATTTTCGTAAATGATATCTTTCTTATCTCGTGTCACATACTTTTTGAAAATAGCTGTTCCTGCTAAGTCATAAATCGTTTCAGCAAATTTAAAGCCTCTGTCCGTATAGTGATCCATCGAACGTAATCGGCCACTCTGATCAAACCAACGCACGTGGCTCACAATTCTCGTTTTATAGTTCGGGCGATACATGATTTCACCACGTGTTTGTCCCATATTTATAATTTTAGCAGTATGGGCGTCTCCTACAATTTCCCAATATGGTGGAATGTCAACATCATTAAAAAATCTCGGTTGGTCGTCTTCGTATAATTGATTCGCCGCAAAAAACTGATAAGGTGAGGTAACATTTTCTGGTAAAAAACCATCATCTTCCATACAAATTGTGAAGTTTTCATAACCTGCTTGAATCAATGTTTGATGTAATAATCGTGTCGGTTCGTGATAATATTCAAATAAGTTAATCATCGCGCACCTCTTCCAATAAGTTTTGCCATTGCTTCACAATTTCAGTCGTTTTAAAATGTTTCGCAATCGCATAAGACGTCTCGTGTGGGGATTTAGGTCCGTGATGAAAATATTGAACAATTTTATCGGCCATACGATCAGTCATTGCGTCTATCGTTTCGTTCGTCGCTAACGTATCAAGTAAATAACCGTTTTGACCGTCATGAATAAAGGTTGGATTACCATAATTAACATTAAAACCAATCATACCGAGCCCCGAACCGACTGCTTCCATTAAAGTTAATCCGAAACCCTCACTTTGTGATGCCGACACAAACAATTCATATTGCGCGTAAATATGTGTTAAGTCGACATGTCCTTTAAAATGAATATAATTTTCGGCGTTGTGTTCTTGAATCACTTTTTGAATACATTCATGTTCAGGGCCTTGACCATAAATATCAAACTGAAGCTCTGGAACGTGTTTTTTTGCTTTAATGACAGCACGTGCAATCCAATCGACATGTTTTTCCGATGCTAGCCTTGAAGCTGTAATGATTGTATAAGGTGTCCTATCTTTGGTTGGATATGTTAACTGCTTCAAGCTCCCAACCGGAATCGTATAAATGCGTGGGTCGTCCGCGGTATATTGACGAAACTGTTCTGTTAAAATGGTGTTCTGCAATTCAGTTGCAACAATATAAAAATCGATAAACCTCGCATTTTTAAACTGATATTCATAATAATTGTTCCATAAAATATGTGTCCCATCTGTCGCGTTCTCACTGAAATGTTCTGCATGGATAACAACGCCTACACGACTCTGTTGTTTGTTTTGAAGTACGGCTTGACCGATATGAGACGCACGATCTAAAAGGATGATGTCAGCTGCTGTTAAATTTAATTTTTGAATGAAATAGGCCACAAGTTCTTCTTTACTGTATAAAATGGCGTCTTGAAAGTGATACATGTGCATATCCTCATCAATAATTTCTTGGTACGCAATAGTGCCATTTTCATTGTAAAATTGGCGCATATACAATTTAGCATGCTGCTCACTCGGGGCATAATACTCTGAAAATGTCCGCACATAGCTGTAAAAATCTTTTCGTATAAGCTTTCCGTTAACTACAAATTCAGCACGATCAACATACGGCTCTCCTTCATTTTTTAAATAGCACGTCACAAATGTTTGTGATGGATGATGAAAATATAGTCGCTGAATTTCGCCCATGTCTTCAACGTACATCACCGGTTGACCAAGTTCATTTTGTAGATCTTGAAGTGTATATGTCGTTGGCGCAATAGGAATATCTGTGAAATATTGATAGATCCAAATGATTTCCTCATCTTTAAAACCGAGGTTGTTGGTTAACGTTTGAATATTTTCAGAAGCGATAAAGTCCAAAAATATAAATTTCGCATCCTCATTGCAAAGACGCAACAGTTGGGCACGATAACTTTGAGCATATTCCACACCACTACTCGCCCAACCAATGCCAAAATTAATATTATAAATTGTCATACCGCACCTCCTTTTAAGGAAAATGAATCGTTAAGTCTCCATTTTTTTGTTGATCCACCATACTTAAACAAACGTTTCTAATTATACGATGCTTGATTTCCCACAACATACGATTGAATGACTCTAAGGCGACTTTATGATATTCAAACATCGCATTACGTTGTCCTTTTTGGCGTTGATTGACATTCGCTTTTAATTGTTGCAAGTAGTCCACTTGTTCAATCCATGCTGTATCGATCGCTTTAAGAACAGCTTTACGTAAAAATTGTTGAAACAAGGCATCATCGTTAATTTTCTGTTTATTTTTCGCGAATTGTTGCTTAAATTGCGCCATTAATAATGTCATCACTGCAGTCTCATGCGTTGTCGCAGCTTTAACCTCAACATCTACAGCACTAAAACTCAAATTTTGATAAATATATTGCGAAATATCAGAAGAAGTCACAGTGCCCGATGTCTTAAAATGGTGATGAAATACATCTCGTGCTATCTGTTCAAAATTAAACGTCTCCATCTGTGCACTTTCTAAAATCCGATTTCGCTCACGATAAATGAGTTGACGTTGGATGCTCATACTTTTTTCGAACTCATTTGCCAATGCTCTTAATTTCATTCCTTGTTCTTCTGCAACACGTTGGGCTTTAGTTAAAATCCGTGTCACTTGATGTCGAAAGAGCAGACTTTCACTTAAATCATCGTGATCTTGTGACATTAATCTCTCCTTTTTTGTTAATTTGGCATCACTCCAACGTTCAACTAAGTCATCATCAAGCGAGATAAATATTTGCGACTGTCCCGGATCACCTTGTCGTCCTGCACGCCCTCTCAACTGTCTATCGATACGACTATTTTCCATATGTTCATGCATCAACACTGTTAAGCCACCAAGTGCATAGACTTCCGACGCTAATTTAATATCTGTCCCTCTTCCTGCCATACTCGTCGCTACAGTCACTGCACGCAACTGACCCGCTTCAGCAATCATTTGCGATTCTTTAGCGACATTTTGTGCAATGAGCAAGTTATTAGGAATGTGCAAATTAAACAACGCATTTGAGAAATATTCTGCCGCTTCAGCTGTTCTTGTAATGAGTAACACAGGCTTTTTTTGTGCATGTAACTGAGTCACTTCTGTTAATATTGCACTGTTTTTATCATGAATATTCACAAACACACGATCTGGAAGGTCTTCACGAATGACAGGACGCGCAGTTGGAATTTGAACTACGATTTTCGAATACAACTCAAAAAATTCCTTCTCTGCCAGTTTTCCCGTCGCTGTCATGCCAGAAAAACGTTCGAACTGCATAAATAAATTTTGAAAAGTAATTGTCGCCATCACACTCATATCGTTGGAAATGTCCAATTTTTCTTTCGCCTCTAAAGCTTGATTGAGACCCGCTTGCATTTTCGTTCCAGGCAACATCCGCCCCGTAATACGGTCAATCAACATAATTTCACCATCCAAGACGATATAATCTAAATTCACATCCAACAAATAGATTGCGCGTAAAGATAAATGAATCACGCGAACAAGGTCAAAATTGGAACTGTCGTATAGATTTGTGACATTAAAATACACATTCGCTTTCTCAATACCTTGTTCGGTCAACCAAATGTCTCGCTTCGTCTTTTTCATTTTAAAATCCTGGTCTACTTTGAGGGTCGCAACAAACGCTTTGACCACATCAAACAAATTGGACTGAACACGTGGTGCACCAGAAATGACGAGTGGGGTTTGTGCCGTATCTAAAATAATCGAGTCCACTTCATCGATAATCGCATAATACAATTCAGGCAAAAACTTACTTTCCAACGTATCCGCTAAGTTATCGATTAAATAATCAAACCCTAAATGGCCGTTCGTCGTATAAATGATGTCATGTTGATAAAGATTTTGCTTTTCTATATTACTTACGGGATTGTCTGCATTTTCTACAAAACCAAGTGAGACCGATAAGCCTAACCAGTTGTATAACGGCTTCATTTCTAAATAATCCCGCTCTGCTAAATAATCATTCGTCGTAATTAAAAATACAGACTTCCCTGCTAATGCATTTAAATATAACGGCATTGTTGCACTTAACGTTTTCCCTTCGCCTGTCTGCATCTCAGCAATATTCCCTTGATGCATCACAATCGCGCCGAGCACCTGAACATCTTTGTGGTACTTACCTAAAATACGACGTGACGCTTCTCGTACAACAGCATAAGCTTCAGGTAACAGGTCGTTTAAAGTCACTTGATGCGCACGTAACTGCCGTTGAAATTCAATCGTCTTCTGTTGTAGTTCTGCATCTGAATATTGGGCCATCCGTTCACTGTAATGATTCACTTGTTTCAACATTTTATTTAATTTCTTGAGACGCATACGGTTGATGGTTGTATTAAGATGAAGACGCATGGTCGCCCCCCTTTCTAAAACGAATTCGCATTTTGAAGTGCTCGTGTCCGTTGAATGATATGATTCACTTGTTTTACCATGTCGTCATAGCAAGCAAGTGTGGGCTGGATGTCGTCATTAAGCTGTACTTCTGTTAATACCATACGTTTAAATGTCAGACGATGACACGATGCATTCATCATTCGAATATCATAGCGATATGCCTCTTTCGGATATTCGAAGTCTTTTGGACCATGATTCATCATTAACTGCTTGATTTTCGTGTCGTTCTTTCTATAAAAGGTAAGAATGAAATAGACACTCTCTACAGGATGTGCCTCTACTTCAAATATCAGACGATAATGACCCCCTCTCTTTAAAATAGGGAGATTCGGTGTACAGCCGTCTTGATCAAATTGCGTCGTCATCGTCCATAAATGAATTTGTAACCCTGACGGCATCAGTTGATTCTCAAAATACGTCCCGTTTGAATGAAATTGAATCCGAGAGCCGTGTTGATACGTTTCTTTATTCGTATTGCGCCATAGAATCGGCATCGCGTATTTAGTTTGCATGAACATCTCTCCCAAAATGATCTTTCAATAAAATGTGATAAAAGTTCATAAACCAATTCACTACAGTGGTCGTGTCATCATTATGTCGACCGGGTACCGCTTTATTCATTAAATGGACATGTTGTCGACTGAGTACCGGGAGTAAATCATGAAATGCGGCATGGTCGTAATCATCATGTTCCATATAAGTCATCGCTACAGAAGTGTGATACAAGTCACTATTTGTAAATACGTCCCAAAATTTCTGATTCAGCTTAGACATACGTATGTCAGGGTCAACCACTTCAGACTGGTGGGCGAGCGCAATATCCAATGCTGTTTCAAAATCTTGTGGCCGTAATAACTTCATATTTTGTGCAATGGTCCCGATATTCACGAGTGGCTTTCCAACATTGATGGCTTTCGGATGGAGTTGTGCACCGTAATATAACGCACCAAACGACCCCATTGATAAACCAGAAAAAATACACGCATCGTAACTAAATCCGAGTATTTCCAAAGTTTTTTGGATGACTTGTTTTATACCATTTTCAAACGTGGTCGATCCTAAATAAAACGCACCGCCTTGAATACGCGGATCACTGATGAGTAGAAACGGCGCGCCAAGTTGTTGCATTAAATAATACGCTTCGAATCCTTCTGCCTCACGATAACCACTAAAATAGACATTTAATGGGGGTTTAAAGTCACCAGGGTTAAAGTAGTAGAAAAATTCCTCGCGCCTTTCATCCACAAAACGCGCACCCCCTAATAACAACTGTCCAAATTCAATGCGGGACAAGCGCTTATGTACGGCTCCAATATGTACAACACCGCTGTAACGTGCTCTTATCGCAACAGCAATATATGCGGTATACGGACGTCGTGTTAAGTAAAACGGTTCTGCTAATTCTTGTTCGTCTAAAATGAGGGTCTCTAACACCCCTTCTTCAGGATTTAACGACAATAAACGGACAACGTATTCAAGCTCAACGTCTCCTTCTGTATAAAATTCAGGCCATATTTCAATGACTTTATCACGGTCATATACTAAATTTTGACGCCAACTGAGCAACGGGCGAAATGTATCACCAAAATCTCCTTCACACTGGACTTCTTTATGGCCATAATACGTCACGTTAACTGCGTCAGACGTATGCATGTGCGTATGTGCTGGACTGACTTTATCGCCATATTGCCCGGGAAATGAAAGTGCCAATAATTTATCGTGTAACGCCGCTTCATCTGCGTAGTGAATCGGTCGAACGTCATATTTTTTTACTATTTCTAACGCCTTATATCCCGTTTGCCAATAATGATAATCCACGAGCGTGTTGTATGGTGTACACACAAGAGTCAAGAGTTCACTCAATGGCTCAGTACAGGGGGTTTGAATGAATACAAGATCAAATGACCCTACTGCTTCAAACATCGCCTCAATGTTTTCAACCCAATCACTGTCATGATGAAACAATTGCGCATCCAAATAGTTCCATGACACATCAGACTTTTGTTCGAATAAATAATCCAAATCACGCCCACCAACTTGTAATACACTAAACGGTCGTCCCATCGTTACCACCTTCTAAAAATTGATTCAATTGTTCAATCATGCGCTCAGAACTTAATGTTTCAATGATGTTTGTATTAAATGTATAGGCTGTATTCCAATGTTTTAATGTGTTTAAAAAGTAATCGAGCGCTGAATCAAGTGCCTCATAACGGTCGATGATGATGCCATTTTTAGAATCTGTCACATAAGGGCTTTGAATCATGTGAATTTGTGGAATACGCACACTGATACTCGCAATTTGGACATATAAATCGGGTTGCTCACTCAAATCAATGATAAGGCGTAAACGTGTCAAAGCTTTGCGCACTTCATCTTCATACGGCACAGATTGAAGTTGAATCAATTCCTCAAATGGTGTCGGCGTTTTCGCTTCAATCAACTCCGCTTTCGCTTTATCTTTCACAGCTTTTTCATTATGACGCTTATTCATTTCGTGCATAATTTGTCGAATCCAATCATTTACATTCGCCTCATCTTGTTGCGTCAATAATACGAGCCGATAAGATGGATAGGGTTGAATGTAGTCTGTGAGCTGACGCAATACACGTTGTAAATTCTCATCCTGCATCCCGTCTATCCAAATGCCAATATACGTTTCATGTAATTGACTGCTTAAATTCGGCAGTTGCTGTGTTTCAAACGGCGTGATTCTTAAAATGTCGTCTTGATGCGTATGCTGTGCTAACAAAGTCTTTAAACGTGCTTCATTTTCCGACGTATCCACCAACCATTTCGAACCGTGTGTCATCGACTGAATAAAGGCATCATCTAACGTCCCATTTCGTTTACTAAATATCGAATAGCCCACGGTAACATCCGTTGAGACACTTTGAAATATCGCATTGTGCTCGGGATGTGCGCACACTATCAGCTGATCCGTTCCATTTAGATGCCGTGCACAATAGTGCTCAAACCGTTCTTGAATCAGCGTTGCCATCGAATCGTACATGGGCACCTCAAACTCTGGTTGAAATGGTGGCATCACTTTCACTTGATCTGTCAGTAAATTTTCTCGCAGTATAACTTTTCCCGTTGTCGTTAAATAGTCTTGTATGTTCGCTACACCATCTGCATAATAACGAATAGCACTCAAATAACCACGCTCATCAAAAATAAATCGCCGTTGTTGTTGGCACTGTTCAAAGTCATCGAGCCAAATTAAATAGCCATCTTGATTAAAATACACTTTGGATATGCCATTTTCTGTTATCACTTGAATCATATACGGCGAAAATACAAATTCTGCATCATCTGGCCACGTCAAATCCTCAAATTGAAAAGAACGTGAAGGTGCATCATCAAAGCCTTGAATCTCATCAAATAATGACCAAATATCCGCTTCATACAAATCATATTTGTGTAAAAACATTCTTAAATGCGGTTGATAACTTAAATGCAACAGTTTAAATGGTGCGTCATTTTGCGCATGCATCGTCATTAAACTCATTGCGTCATCAAATTGTATCTTTCTATGCTTGACATAAAATGGCTCAGTTAATTGACACCACCATTTGTCATGGCCATACCATGCTGGAACAAAATATTTCATAGCTCACTCCTTACTGTACTTGTCCAAAAATGGCTGATATTGATCAAAATATAAATAAGTGCGTATCGTTTCGGTCATATTAATCGTCATGTAAATCATAATGACAAATTGCGTAAACACTGACAGCTCTTTTGTCATATTAGGCACCACGATAGAAGTCAGTAACGGCAAACTGATCATCAAACATAATACACACGCACCTACCAAACTCACTTTTCTAGACATGCCGTTTAAATATTTCTCTGTCGCTTTTCCTGGATAAATCCCTTCAATATAATGCCCATTTTTTTGAAATTCTCTCGCCTTACGCTTCGTATTCAACAGCAATTTAGACAAAATATAGTTCAGGATGATGAACATCACGAGAAACATGACAACGCCCGTTGAATGATTTAATTCTAAAAATTGGGATTGATAGGTTACATTTCCTGTCACCCATCTTCCTATCAAATGAGCAATCATTCCTACGATGAAAAATAATGTAAAATTAAACATCATCGCAATGCTTCCACCAGAATTAAGCTTCCACGAAATATACGTATCTTTTGGATTTGGCGTCACATTCATCATATCTTGATAAATCATGCGATACTCGATGCACTCTATCCATACTAACAACACCAACACGATGAACATCAGCATCACACCTATCATGACTGTAGAAGCATCTAATCGTTGAAGCTGTTGCTGTTGAAAAATGGACTTGATGATACCGACGAGCACAATCGGCGTTGGACCCGCGATGCCATACACAGTATTTTGATCCGCTAGCCACACGAGTAACATCGTCCCTGTCACTAAAATGAGCAACAACAAACCGATATGAATACCGTGGCGCGTGCCATAATATTGATTGAGCACAAAACATCCTTGAATCACGGCCAATAGTATTGTGAAAAAACGCTCTTTAAAATGACGTTCTATACGTGTTTCCAACTTTTCTTTTTCGATATTGCGATAGGTCAACAGTGCCATAACAATCATCGTTGTAAGCCACGGACTAAGCCCTAGAGAAAAAATGTTGATCGTATGTACATCACCACCCACATTCGACAGCGCTAAATCTAACAAGTGATGTGGCGTATGCGTGCGTTCTTTTATTCCTGGCAAAGTGATGTGACTCCCAAACATAAAAATGATAATGACCATCAATGTGAAAAAAAGACGTTGATATAAAACTTTATATTCTTTCGTTTTAATATGCTTCAAACTTGTCAATGTTCCCATATTTTTCCTCTTTTTAATGAACTAATAAAGAAGAGACAAAAGCCTGCATTATTTTTTAATGTTCTTTGTGTCCTTTAGAAAATAACGTTGCTTTCGCCTCTTTGGATATTGCATTAATTGTTTTTCTTACGTGTCGTTTTATCTTTTTTGTCTTTTTTAGCTTTGCCGAATAATGCTAAACCGAACAAGGCTGATAACAAGCCAACGAATATATCTTTTGATGTGTCTTTTGTACCTGTATTTGGTAATGACTGAGGTGAATAATGCTTTGGTACTACACTTGGCTGTTGACTGATGGCTTCACTCGTTGTTGGATGCATGCTTTGTGATGTGCTTTCACTTGTTGAATGATGTTGCAGACAATCAGAAACAGATTCGCTATGGCTTGTGGAATGTGCACTACTTATGCTCGTGCTTGTGCTATTCGATGTACTGAGTGAACCACTGACACTTGTCGACGTACTGTGTGACATTGAACCACTTAATGACAGGCTCTCACTTGTCGATGTGCTTAAGCTATCGGAATGACTGGTTGATACGCTCGCGCTACTTGCCATAGACACACTCTCAGAGCTTGAGAGACTTGTGGAAACTGAAGCGCTCTCACTTGTCGATGTGCTTTGACTCGTTGAAAGAGAATGACTCTGACTGACTGATGCACGCGTTGATGTACTTGCACTTGCAGATACTGAATTACTTGTTGGCGTACTTTGCGAATCAGAAATAGCTATACTATCACTCACTGAAAGACTGAATGATGTGCTTGTTGATTGACTTAACGATGCACTCGTACTGCCTGAAATAGAACCACTGTTAGAAACAGATGTACTATTATTGGCTGATTCACTGAGCGAGATACTGATTGAATTGCTTAACGACGTGCTGCCACTTGACGATTCAGATGTACTAACACTCATTGATGCATTGGCTGAAGTTGAGAGCCTTTCCGATTGACTCAATGATGTGCTTGTACTATAAGACTTAGAAAGACTTGTACTTACTGATGTACTGCCTGACATGGAAGTACTTATCGATTCGCTAAGTGAGATACTGTCGCTATCAGACACTGAACCACTCATAGATTCACTAGATGAAAGACTTAAATTATTGGAAGTGGACGCACTATTCGATACAGAAATGCTGTCACTGATTGAAGTGCTTTCTGAATCACTGATGCTATTGGATAGAGATACGCTAGCACTTTCAGATTTACTGTCGCTCATTGACATACTATTTGAAACAGAGGTACTTTCCGCTTCTGACACTCTCTTAATCGCACTCAACAAAGTGCTCAGACTATTTGATGTTGACATGCTCTTGGACTCACTCAATGACGTGCTTTGTGAATTAGAAATGGAGTCACTTTCAACATTTCTTTCAATCGTCCATACAAAACTTTTTTTCGTCGTATTATGGCTCGAATCTTGAGACGTTACAGTAACCGTAAATTCACCGATTTGCATTGGTGTCCCGCTAACCCTTTTTGTCTCAGGATTGTATGTTAGACCTGGTGGCAAGCCTGTCACTGTATCTGTCGTCGTTCCACTATTGTCCATCGTCTTTATCTCGACCTCGTTAATCGGGTCAAAAACTTCATTGAATTGATGGTCAACTTGCACAATCGGATTTGTCGTATCAATAATATTGAAATCAAACGTAGAAGTAGCAAAATTATCCGCGTCGTCAATAGAGGTCACAGTCACCTTATATGTACCTAACTTGAGCGGTGTCCCCGTAATCACATTATCTACCTCATCGAATTTTAGTCCTGGTGGTAAATCGGCCACCATATTTTTCACATGTCCTGTCCCATTATCTGTTGTGTTCACTGTAATCGGCGTAATCGGACTATTCAGCTCTTTCGTTTGTGTCGGCATATCTAATCTCGGAGCTGTCACATCTTTATAAAAGAAGACCATCGTTTGCCCTGCCCCAGTTAGTTGCGCCGTATTTTTTGACGCATTATAAGTTGGTGCATCTTTACTGTAAAATTTTACGTATCGATAGCCTCTTGCTGATAATGCATTCCTTTGCTGATCGACGTTCACAACATCACCTACATTACCGGCAATCTTTTTCGGCGCTATAATTTCTTGGCCTGTATCTGCATCGAAATAATGCACATGCGTAACGGCGGCTTCAGTATAGTAAAGCGAACCTACTTGAATTTGTTGTAAATTTCGTGCATCGCCAGTTGATGCTGATATCGAGAACGAAAAGGTCGTATTTCCACTTCTTAAAAGCCACTCTGAAATATCTTTCGACCATTTTTGATTCGCATAAACGACGGTCATCACTTTCGTGGTAGCGTCATAATTAATAAGGAAATGCTCGAAAGTGCCATTCGGTTGCTTGTGTAATTTAGCTGCTGTCGCTGTCGTCGTCCCCTCTGTATAGGTTACCGCAACGCCCCTTTTATTGGTTGTCACAAAAGCACCAAAAGCACCACCGCCGCCGACAGTTGGAGGATCTGCATTGGCATCGTCACCGGCTTTCGGTTGCGTTGAATTGTGAAAAGTATCTAACTTGAAACCAAACGCACTATTCAAACCACCAAAACCAACAGCTGCCCCTTTCTTCCCAACTTCACCTAAAGGACCAGGTGAAAAAACAAAACCAATCCCATCACCACCTAGTACACCGTCTGGACTATGCCCTTCATATCGCGTCCCCAGATTGACAGCACCGACTAATTCGAAGCTTTTCCCAAAATCAACTCTGGAACCAAGCGTAATGGAGCCTCTTTGGTCGCGTGCGTCAGACGTTAAAGTGACAATGCCTGTCTCCGGCACATAATACGCTGTCCCTCTTGGAGTAAAGTTACTTTTAAAGTTATCTCGCGTCACGATAACTTGGTCCGATGCCCTTGACGTTGTATCTCGTGTTGTCGTTAAATGACTTACCGACCTTGCTTTTCGAGTCCTTTTCGTGTGATGCGATTCACTCGTAGTCGTTGGTGTCGCTACACTTTCTGAAGACACCCATGTGGTCGGCTTGAATACCTTTGTCACTGTTTTCATAGGCACTTCACTATGAAGAGATTGACTTAGGCTAGACGCTGACGCACTTGTTGTCACTGATGAACGTGCCTTGTTCTGTGATATCGATTGTGCGTGCTGTGTTGTAGCATCATGTGCTGTAGTGGATGTTCTATGTTGTGGTTTGCTTGAACCTTTTTCTCCAGTTTTTGAAAAAGATGTGGCGTCATTTTCTTTACTTTCACTAGAGTCCATAGTGTGATGTTCGTGCGACGGCGCTTTCGTTGTTGTATGCGCATGAGGTGATGTATGACTTTCTGCGGATTCACTATGTTGTATCGTATTTTCACTGTGCGATGCTTTCATACTTTGGCGCTCTGGAGTATGCGCACTATGAGTTTCTGAGGTTATTGCGCTATCTTTCGCATGTGCACTTTCTGAAGTTTTTAGATATGCCATTTCACTATGACTTTCACGCGCTGATGTACGCACGTTTTGACTTTCTACTAATGACACACTATCGCTTTCCGATGTTTGCGTATGTGTAGTCACGTCATTTTGTTCAGAACTTTGAACTGATTCTGACGATACGGTCTCACTTTCACAATTGCTATGTTGACTTAACACTGTTGAATTTTGGTTTGCGACAGCCTCACTCTGTGTAGACAACTTCGAAGTTAACGGAAGTTCAGAAGCCGCCATTGCTTCGTGACCTTGAAACGCATTTGCTGTTAAAACACCACCCGCAAGCGTAGACACTTTGATGACATGTCTTTTAATGACATTCCCTTTACATTCATCATCTTCTTCAATTGAACGACTTGTTAATAAAGGTAACCCCATTATGTGCAATAACTTAAATGCCTTAATACCTGATCTCACCCAA
>NZ_PPQH01000051.1 GCF_002902385.1 Staphylococcus intermedius NCTC 11048
GAACTATTAAACATATTATTGACAGTTTATATAAATATCACAATATTGGACCTAGAAACTTATCCTAAAATACAATAAGTTATATTAAACTTCGCCTAAGGAATTTTCTAAGCTAGAGTGCTAGTCTTTTTTAGTAAATCAAAATTTTGGAAAACTGAAACACCCATCTACTTATGATATGCTTCACCTCGCATGATCTTAAATGCTCTATACACTTGCTCCAACAGGATGACGCGCATCATTTGGTGAGGAAAGGTCATTTTACTAAACGACAACGCAAAATCACTGCGTTGTAACACGGCCTCGTGTAACCCATGTGAGCCACCTATGACAAATGTGAAGTCACTTGCGCCCTGCGTCATCCGCTGATCGAGTGTTCGTGCCAAGTCTTCAGAACTTAACATTTTGCCAGCGATTTCTAATGTGATGACAGTGCTCTGCGGTTTGATTTTACTTAAGATGCGCTGGCCTTCTTTTTCTTTCACTTGTTCGATTTCTTTTGCACTCATTGTTTCGGGTGCTTTTTCATCTGGAACTTCGACCACTTCTATTTTAGTGTATGCGCCGAGCCGTTTGGTGTATTCTGCAATGGCGAGTTTCCAATATTTTTCTTTTAATTTCCCTACTGCCAAGATTGTTATTTTCATTTTGCCCTCCTATGTGCATAAATCAAAAGTTATCCACAGGTTATTCAGTTACCCACATATTTATCTCTATTATACCGCTTTTGTATCAAGTTTTCACATAAAAATTTAAAAATAGAGCACGTGTTTGTGCATAAGTCTGTTGATATGTGGATAACTTTGTTGGTAACTGGGTTATTAACATGTGGATTGTTTATAACTTGCTTAATTTGTGCACATTTGTGGGGATAACTCCATAAATCACTGTCTTTTATACACATTTATCTTTGATATGCGCAAAAAAAGAGGTCAGACAACTAACTGTCCAAACCTCTTAAGTCCATTTAAATTTGATGTGTAAACCTCAACCTACAATGTATAAATCGGTGTAGGAATGGCTTTATCTGTATCGCACAGCTTCACTTCATTCACTGTATCGATATCATGCGCCTGTAAAATCTGACCGACACTCATACGCGCCAAATCTTTCATATTGTTGTCTTGTGATAAGTGAGACAGGTAAATACGCTTTGTTTGTCCTGTAATCACGTCTGTCATCGCATGTGCTGCATCTTCATTCGACACGTGCCCCATATCACTTAAAATACGTTGTTTCGTCTTCCAAGGATAGCGACACATACGTAACATATCGACGTCGTGGTTACTTTCAAACACAAATGCATCACTGCCACGAATCATGCCTTTCATACGGTCAGACACATAACCTGTATCGGTAATCATCGTCAGCTTTTTATAGTCATTATGAAAAATGTAAAACTGCGGGTCGATGGCGTCATGAGAGACGTTAAATGATTCAATATCGAACCCGGCAATCGATTTTGTTTCATATGGATTGAATACAAACTTTTGATCTAACGGGATTTTTGAGTCTTTTTTATCAATACATGTCCATGTCTTTTCGTTCGCATAAACAGGCAAACCGTATTTTCTTGCAAGGACACCTAAGCCTTTAATATGGTCACTATGTTCATGTGTCACAAGAATACCGCTGAGATCTGAAATTTTCCGGTCGATTTGATCGAAAAGTGCCTCCATTTTTTTACCTGTCAGTCCTACATCGACTAACAAACTGCCTTTATCACTTTCTACATATGTCGCATTGCCGGTACTACCGCTTGCGAGTACACTCATTCGTATCAAGAGACCACCCTTTCTATTGTTCAATAATTTGTGGATTGGACGAAATTGCCTCTACATAATACGTATGTGTTCCACTTTGATCTTTCACTTTGATTTCCCAGTTGGCTTGCAAGACTTGAATATTCGTCTCTTTTACCACTGTATAATAACCAAGTCGGATGTTTTTAACTTCTTGGTCATGCTTTAAGTACTGATTATAATAAAGTGCTTCGATGGCTTTATGGGCACTGATCACTTCTCGTGGCTCATTATTCGCCCCTTTAGACGGAAGGATGTCTTCCATTGCAGACTGCTCATACGATTTGACTGTATCGTCTTTCACTTCAAATGTCAGTTCTGCACGATTGTTATTCATAATCGGGAAGCCCTTATATGTCTGTTCATATTTAATTTTACCATCGCTCGTATCGTGATATTGATACTCGTTGCCTTTATAGATTTTTTGATCGATGTACGGTTTCAAATGCGAAATAGGGTCGAGTTTCACATTGACACTGTCACTCATTTCCTTGTCCAATGTGTGCCCGTTATTTCGTGCTTCTGCTTTATCACTTTTTTCCGCTTCATCTTTAAAGTCTTTCGAACGTGCTGTAATGAGCTGCATTTTCACATGGCTCACATCAGGCATGTTTTTCGGCAATTTGATATTTTCTTGTTCAAAGTTAACTGAATTTTGCTGTCCTGCATCACTAATTCTCGATTTGTTAATTTTATCATTATACACAATGATTAAACAAATATTAACGAGGAGAAACACGACGATGAACAATGATTTTGCGCGTTTCCAGTTCATGCTTCACTCAACTCCCCGTCTTTATATTCGTACCATTTGTGATCATATTGAATGTACCATGTCGGTATAAACTGACTGCCTTCTTGAATTTCGATACTGTTTTCCGGCCCCTTAATCGGATTCATGCGATAACCGATAACCATTTGTTGAACTTTCGTAAAATCAATATTACCTTTACTAGCCAATACAGAACGCACATCTTCTAAATCTGGTAACGATTCTGGCTTTTCACCGTTATCAATCGTTACGTTCGTTTTTAATAAACCGCGACTATATTCATACAAGCCACGTTCGCCCCACAAGACGCGAATTTCGTTTAATTGGTTCGGGTAAAAGATAGGACGCCCATTCAAAAACATTTGATAAATAATATGTCCATGGTCGCTGTCCGCACTAAATAAGCGAAAATCATCCGTAAAGCCACCATGTTTATTAATAAAATCAAATGCACGCGGTAAATTGACATTCATATTCCGCGTATTGTGCTCATCTTCTGACAGATTCGTATAGTCATATGTTTCACGGTTCGCATTGTAGTTCACGACGCCCGTATTGTTGTTGTACGTCGTATTCCCACTATTGGTCGTACGTACAATCGGCGTATTATCAAACAGAATTGCGTTCAAATCTTCTACGTTAATACGATTAAAAATTGTGCGGTATGTTTTTAAGTTTTTCGGTGCTTTTACCGCATACATATATGTCGCCTTATTAATCGTACTACGGTTCGTCACGACATCTGAATAAGGTTCCAAGTCTGTTTTCATCTTCTGAATGCGCTGTTGTACATATTTGGTATTCAAATTCGTTTCTAACTTAATCGCACGTTGATGATTCGCTTGCATCGCATAAATAATCACATGCTGGGAATCATCGACATCTAAAATCAGTCGATTAAATTTAAAATTTGTCGGCACTTTCGCAGGGATTTCAATGACTTCATTCAAGTACATCGACAGCGGGATGTCTGACGGGTAGTCTAACACGACGAAATGATTGCTCAAATCACGCAACAACACGACATCGTCATTTTGAATATCTTCTACTTCAATAATGCGGTGTTTTTGAAAAACGGTCATTAGCGCATTCACATCTTTATTCGCTGGCATCCCTTTGATATCATCATTTTCGATATGCACGAGCTGCAGAGGCGTCACCACTTGGCTAAACGCTTTATCGTAACGCGTCCCGATTGCCTCTGTCTCATCTTTCGTGTGCATATTATCTGCATCTGTTAAGTCCGGCGAAAAGTTCCAAATCATGACCGTCAATACAATACTCGATAGGACGAGGCTCGCTAACACAATTGACTTAATCAATTCTCTAGTTCGCATCCCAATCACCTTCCTCAATTTTCTCACAAGGTAAGGTGATGAAAATGGATGTGCCCTGTCCTTCTACACTGTTGGCCCAAATACGACCGTTATGGGCTTCTACAATTTCTTTAGAGATGGCAAGACCGAGTCCTGTTCCACCCATCTTTCTCGTACGTGCTTTATCAACACGGAAAAAGCGATCGAAAATCTTATCTACTTTATTAATCGGAATCCCAATCCCGTTATCTTTAATACGAATCGTCAAACGACTGTGGACGGGATTATGTTTCACGTGGAACTCGACACGTTTCTCACCACGCGAATATTTCATCGCATTCGTAATGACGTTGTCGAACACTTGTGTCATCTTGTCCGGATCCACTTCAGTAAATATCGTCTCTCTCGGAATATCACGTACAAATGTTGTGTCTTTCGCAGTCATTTCATGTCGATTAATAATTTTGTTGATGAACATATTAAAGTCGACAATCTCTTTCGTAATCGTTTCCGTTTCATTGTCCATTTTAGACAGATGTAACAAGTCATTCACGAGACGAATCATCCGTTCTGTCTCTTCACGCGTCACCGATAAAAATTGTGGTGCAATCGATTCATCACGCCATGCGCCCTCTTCTAACGCCTCGATATAACTATTCATCGACGTTAATGGTGTCCGTAATTCGTGCGATACATTCGCCACAAACTCGCGACGTTCTCGTTCAATTTGTTGTTGTTCTGTAACATCATGCAGCACTGCGATGTAACCTGTCACAAAGCCCGTATCTTGCACAATTGTACTAAAGTTAACACGCGCAATAATGCCCTCTTCTTCATTAATATCGATGAGTACACTATCATTGTTTTCATTTAATTCCTCAAGTGAAAACTCATCTTGTAAATCTAATACTTCGAAAATAAAGTGCCCGGAGACTTCCTCTTTAGACTTCCCTAGCATTTTTAGTGCCATATCATTAATAATTCGCACACGGCCACGTCGATCTGTCGCGATAACCCCGTCACTCATGTGGGTAATCACAGAATCCAGACGTCGTTTCTCACTCTCAGTATTCGCCTGTGCTTCTTGAACACGTTTTGATAAGTTGTTAAACGCGAGTGCCAATTCACCGATTTCGTCATTACCATAAATCTTCACACGTTGCGTATAGTTCCCTTTAGACATCTCGACGGTCTGATTTCGCATATCAGTAATCGGCTTCGTAATCGTACGCGCAATGAAGAAACCGAGAATCACTGTAATAATCAGAGAAATGCCTGTACCTACGATGAAAATTTGATTGATATTGCTTAACTGGTCATACACTTGATTAATATTCGACTCAATGTAAATATCGCCAATCAATCCGTCACCAGTCACTACAGGCATATTTTTAATCCAAACACGCTGCTTACCTTCACCGTAATCTTTCAGTACCGTATCCGAATTTTCTTGCCCAAGCGACAGTGCCTTTTGAATCGAACTGTCATTCGCTTTTTGGTTAATAATTGTACGGTTCGACTGTTTTGACGTCGCAATAATGATTTGATCCTTATCAATAAAACGAATTTCAATCATTTCATTACGATTGGCATATTCATTCAGTAAATTTTGGATATCTTTTTGTGTATTACCAGAATCATTGCCATCTGCATAAATTTTTTCAATACCGAGCTCGATTTGTTTCGCATTTTGAGAAATGTTTGTTTTAAACGTCTCAGTCATTTCTTTTTCAAGGCTATTCGTGAAGTACAGCCCGATAATCTGCATACCAATAATAATCAACAGGACATAGACAATAACAAGTTTCGTGTGAAGGGATTGAAATTGTTTTAACCACTTCATATTTGCCATCCTCTAATCATGTTGTTGTAAGAAATATCCAACACCACGACGCGTCACAATATAGTCTGGATGAGAAGGATCATCTTCAATTTTTTCACGTAAACGGCGAATCGTTACATCTACAGTACGCACATCACCGAAGTAATCATAGCCCCATACCGTTTGGAGTAAATGTTCGCGCGTCATCACTTGTCCCATATGTTTTGATAAATAATGGAACAACTCAAATTCACGGTGCGTCAGATCAATATCTTCACCGCGTTTTTTAATAGAATAAGCGTCTGGATAAATCACAATATCTTTAATTGTAATTTCATTTGTCTGCATGTGATTTTCTTGACTTGGTTGCGTATAATGACGACGTAAATTAGCCTTCACACGTGCAATGAGTTCACGCGTACTAAATGGTTTTGTCACATAGTCATCTGCGCCAAGCTCAAGACCGAGTACCTTATCAATCTCTGAATCTTTAGCCGTTAACATAATAATTGGCATTTCGAATTTTTTACGCACTTCACGGCACACTTCCATACCGTCTTGGCCAGGCAACATAATGTCGAGTAACACGATGTCAGGTTCTTTTTCATAGATTAAGTCGACCGCATCGTTGCCATCATATGCGACAAATACTTCATAACCTTCTTTTTTCAAATTAAATTCTAATATATCCGCAATTGGTTTTTCATCATCGACTACGACTACTTTTCTTGCCATAAAAATGACCCCATTTCTTAATAAATACATGATATCGGTTGTTAACTGGCATAATCCTATACCTTATAATGTATCACTAATATTAAGTGAATTCTATCTATTTAGCCCATTTTCATTTGTATGATTATGAACTTATCTTCATTAAAGGATGACTTCAATTTTTTATTCATCCAGCTTTTTATTAACACTATAGTAGACAATCCACAATATACCTACGAGAACTATTGATTGTATGATGATAGAGGGGACGAATAAGACATCGTTGTTTAAAATGATGAGACATAAATCTGTAATGAATAATGCGGTTGAAAATAAAGCTGTATATCCAGAAATCACCTTCATTTGATGCGCAAAGGCGATTTGAGCCATCTCCCAATTTTTTTGATTTTTCATCGATTTTCTTGTTCGAAATCCAATGAAATAATTGATTTCTTGGGGTGGGTGATGTTGGAAAAAATGGGCTATTAAAAATAAAAATAAACTACTCGAAAATAGTATCATGCGCAAGATTCCCTCCTTATTTCATTTGTACCATAGTCATAGACAAACGGCCAGGCCACATCTGCATTTAAACTTGGGTATGCATAAAAGGGCTATGTTAGCGTGGAATAAAACATTGAGGTGGAGGATTTCTTATGAGTTATAAAAAACATAAAAAACCCCTTACATGTCATTTTTCCAACACGTAAGGGGCATTCAAACTAGTGCTTACCACCAGAAACAAAGATTGAAAGTAACAATTTAACGAATTCGATAATCGCATTAACCATTAAGAACACCTCCTCTATACACTTTCAGTATATACCTGATATAGATATAAAGTGAGATATTGCCTAAATCATGATTCATGCTGCATCGTTGTCATTACACCATACAATAGCTATCAGTTAGGCAAGCCTAACTGTCTAAAAAACGAAAAAAAGTGCTCACCCTATTGGATGAGCACGTTAGCGGTCCCGACGGGAATCGAACCCGCGATCTCCTGCGTGACAGGCAGGCGTGTTAAACCGCTCCACTACGGGACCATATCATGGTGACTCCTACGGGACTCGAACCCGTGTTACCGCCGTGAAAGGGCGGTGTCTTAACCGCTTGACCAAGGAGCCTTTCTTAAACACAAGATTGATTATAGCATCACCCAATCGGGTTGACAAGATTTTTTTCGGATTTTTTTGTATAATTTTTCATATAAATTTGTTCAGGGGGTCATTTATGGAAATTCAAGCAGAATCGAACGTTGCTTACATAAAAGAAAAACCTAAAAAGCCACGTCAATTTTTCAAAAGATTTTTCTTTATTACGTTAGGCGCAGTGTTGATGGGAGCAGCACTAGAGCTTTTCTTAGTACCGAATCAATTACTCGATGGGGGCATTGTAGGTATTTCAATTATCCTTTCTCATTTACTTGGATTCAAACTAGGGGTGTTCATCTTTATACTTAATTTGCCTTTCTTCTTTTTAGGCTATAAACAAATTGGTAAAACTTTTGCAATCTCTACTTTGTATGCCATCTCTATCTTATCCGTGACGACCATTGTATTACATCCGATTGATCCAGTGATTAGCGATAAATTTCTCGTTACAATTTTTGGTGGTGCTGTCTTAGGTATTGGTGTAGGTATTGTGTTACGTTATGGTGGATCATTAGACGGCACAGAAATTTTATCCATTCTTGTTCACTCTAAATTACCTTTTTCAGTGGGCGAAATCGTGATGTTTATTAATTTCTTCATCTTTGGTGTCGCTGGCTTTGTCTTTACATGGGAAAGTGCGCTATTTAGTGTTGTGGCCTATTTTATCGCTTCTAAAATGATTGATACCGTACTTTTAGGTTTTGATGAATCGAAAGCGGTATGGGTCATTAGTGATGCTTATAAAGAGATTGGAGAAGCCATTAATTCTCGTCTCGGTCGTGGCGTGACTTACTTGAAAGGTGAAGGTGCGTATACCGGAGAAGATAAGCGCGTCATTTTCTGTGTCATTACACGTCTTGAAGAAGCAAAATTAAAAGATATCGTTATGGAAATTGACGGAAAGGCCTTCCTCTCAATCGGTAACGTTTCAGAAGTACGTGGCGGAAACCATCGTAAAAGAGATATTCATTAGCGATTTCTGCACATCTTTTAAAATACAATATATTGCTATTGCAGTAACCATTTGTAAAAAGTAGTTCATCACTCTCTGTCTTCAAACACGCGTGCTGAAAATTAAAATATGATAGGCCAATAAAAAAGACCACCAAATCATTTTGGCAGTCTTTTTTATTTTAGGTCAGTCTTACCGAAATATTCCGGGCAGACTTCCCATCACTATTGTATTACCATAATTTTTCTACAACATTCGTTTGATTGCGGTCTGGACCTACTGAGAAGATTGAAATGTGGACGTTACACAATTCAGAAATACGTTCTAAGTAGCGACGTGCATTGTCTGGTAATTCATCCATTGTACGTACGCCTGTAATATCTTCTGTCCAACCTGGTAATGTTTCAAAAATAGGCTCACAACGTTTTAAATCGTTTAAGTTTGCTGGGTATTCAGTGATTTCTTTACCATCTAACTCGTAAGCAGTACAAATTTTCACTTCATCTAAGCCTGTTAATACGTCGATAGAGTTGATAGATAAGTCCGTAATCCCGCTGACACGACGAGAGTGACGTAACACAACTGAGTCAAACCAACCAACACGACGCGGACGGCCTGTTGTTGTACCGTATTCACGACCTACTTCACGGATATGATGACCTTTTTCGTCAAATAACTCTGTTGGGAATGGGCCATCGCCTACACGTGATGTATATGCTTTACAAACACCAACAACTTTTGAAACATTTGTAGGACCTACACCCGCACCTACAGTCACGTTACCTGCGACAGGGTTGCTTGATGTGACGAATGGGTATGTCCCGTGATCGATATCTAACATGACACCTTGTGCACCTTCAAATAACACGCGTTCGTCTGCTACAAATGCATCGTCTAACACTTTCGCAGTATCTGTTACGTATGGTGCAAGGCGTTGACCTGCTGCATAATATGTTTCAAAAATTTCATCAAATGATGGTGCAGCTTGTTTAAACATTCCTTGGAAGTAATCATTTTTATATTCTAAATTTTCTTTTAAACGTTGTTCGAAAGCTTCTTTGTCTAATAAATCTGCTACACGAATACCAATTCTTTGTGCTTTATCTACGTATGCTGGGCCAATACCTTTTTTCGTCGTACCAATTTTGTTATCGCCACGACGTGCTTCTTCAAGTTCATCTTGTTGAATGTGATAAGGTAGGATGACGTGTGCGCGGTTTGAGATGCGTAAGTTATCTGTTGCAATGCCTCTTTCATTTAAACCGTCTAATTCTTTCAGTAATGCAACTGGATCAATCACGACACCATTGCCGATGACAGCAAGTTTGTCTTTATAAAAAATACCAGATGGCACTAAATGCAATTTGTAAGTTTCACCGTCAAATTTGATTGTATGTCCTGCATTATTACCACCAGAAAAACGTGCAATCACATCTGCTTGTTCCGCTAAAAAGTCTGTAATTTTACCTTTACCTTCGTCTCCCCATTGTGTCCCAACGACTACGATTGATGACATAAGAGCACCTCCAAGTTTTCTCAATTAACCAAACTGTATTCTACCAGTATCACACCATGAATGCAAATCAAAAAACGAACATTAAAAATTGGATGGCGTGTTACCCCATTCGAGCCTCTCCAAAATAGCCAAACCCTTACAACCACGTGTTATACAAGTATTATAAAGCACTTTTGCTTATGTCTGAAATCCTAACTTAGTCCAAATTCATGAAGTTAATCCAATATAAAAACCGTACATTTATTATTTTTAGTTAGTGAATATACGGTTTTTAGCCTTGAAAATTATTTTTTATTTTCGGTTTTTGTTCAAATTTGATGCATCATCACAGATAAAACGGCTGATGCTTCATAACACCAACCGTTCAATTGATATCATATTACCCCATATCCGCATGGGCATAATCGATATCTGTAAACTTATTATATTGTTTCATAAAGTGCAGCTTCACTGTACCAGTTGGGCCGTTACGTTGCTTCGCGATAATGATTTCAATTTCACCATTTTCATCATTCGTTTGTGGTTCAAATCCACCATCATCGTCATCATCGTCGCCATCGCCACGGTTATAATAGTCATCACGATATAAGAAAGCTACGATGTCGGCGTCTTGCTCAATCGAACCCGACTCACGAATATCACTCATCATTGGACGTTTATCTTGTCGTTGTTCAACCCCACGTGATAACTGACTTAACGCAATCACCGGACACTCTAACTCACGCGCAATCGCTTTAAGCATACGTGAAATCTCTGACACTTCTTGTTGACGGTTATCCGATGCACGTGAACCGCTTCCTTGGATCAACTGTAAATAGTCAATCACAATCATATCGAGTCCGTGTTCCTGTTTTAAACGACGACATTTCGAACGAATATCTGTAATACGCACACCTGGTGTATCATCAATAAAAATTTTCGTCCGAGACAGTTTACCGACTGCGACCGTAAATCGATTCCAGTCTTCTTCTGTCATTGTCCCCGTACGCAATCTGTTCGAATCGACATTACCCGAACTACAAATCATACGTGTCGCCAATTGATCTGCACCCATCTCTAATGAGAAAATCCCAACCGTATATTGGTCCTCATGTGTCGCTACTTTTTGCGCAATATTAAGAGCGAAGGCAGTCTTACCTACAGAAGGTCGCGCTGCTAAAATAATGAGATCATTACGGTTAAAACCTGCCGTCATCTGATCTAAGTCACGGTAACCAGTTGGAATTCCTGGCGTTTGACCACTATTTTGATCCAATTGTTCCGCATTATCATAAACTTGCCCTAATACATCACGAATATCTTTAAAACCATCACTTTCACGTGTAGAAGACAGCTCCAAAATACGACGTTCTGCATCGTTTAGCACGGTATCTAAATCTAATTCATCGTTGTAACCATCATTCGCAATACTATCCGCAGTGTGAATCAGCTTACGTTTAACTGCATTTTTGAACACCACGTCTGTGTAGTATTGAATATTTCGCGTAGTTGGGACATTCGATGTAATTTCAGCCAGATATTGGGGACCTCCCGCTTCATTCACGACCCCTTCTTGTGTGAGTCGATCCAAAACAGTCACAATATCAATATCTTTGCCATCTTCATTCAGGTCCATCATCGCACGGAAAATATGTTGATGCGCACCACGATAAAATGACTCTGGCAACAAAATTTCTTGCGTGGACGACATCAATTCTGGGTCGAGAAAAATCGCTCCCAGGACAGATTGTTCCGCCTCATGACTGTGTGGCATTCGATTATGTTCATACATTTCATCCATGCCAATGACCTCCTCACTTTCATGACATATACTTAACATATTCTATAATAACCTAAACCGAATCACAATACACGATTAAGCATGTACATCAATACAAACAGCTGATATACTCACGTGCCTTAAGATTCATGAATTTTACATACGCATCATACGCTTTATGGCTTCCTTTTCTTTCTCAAATATAAAAAATAAATGATCACAGTGGATAATCCAATAGAAGAGAGCACCACAATGATAAGAGACATGATAACTTCGAACAGGCTGTCTTTAGGTAAAAACTTGACAATGAAAGACATTGGAATCATAGGATTGGGACATTAGTTATCTCAGCCCATATCTATTGATGGTCTTTTATTGATTATTGATGATAACACAGTTGAATAATGAGAATGAATCGGCTATAAAAAATGGATGCTATGGATTATCTTCACATCAGATACTTGCCCTCTGCTCCCTGTATTTGGAGTAAGATTGCCTGAAGGCTGAGACTCCTGAGGGATCAGCTGGTCCGGAGAATCCACTAACGCATCAACAAATGTAACAGTTTAATCAAGCGTTAGTTAGTCGAAGGATCAGCCCCTAGGAACGCGAAGCCATGAGGGCAATCAAAAACATACTTCATAGCGAAAGGGCAAGTTATACAAATACTGCATCAATAGCATCAAAAATTTTTAAGTTCCATACCTTTTTAATTCTTTTTCTATACTTTCCATGTTATCCATCCTTTTTAACCCACTTTTTCTCTACGGTATGACAAGTGATGTATGAAAAAAGCCGGTGACCTCTGCACCAGCTTTCCTCACAATCCACTCATTATTGCTCTACAGTATGCACACGAATCGTACCTTCAACCTCTTTATGCAACTTCACAGGCACGTTTGTATAACCTAACGCGTGAATACCGTGTGGCAATTCCATTTTACGTTTATCAATCTTAATATCATGTTGTGCTTTCAATGCTTCAGCGATTTGTTTTGTACTAATAGAACCGAACAATTTACCGCCTTCACCAGATTTCGCTTTCACTTCAACTTCAAGTTCTGCCAAACGTTCTTTCAACGCTTTCGCATCTTCAAGCTCTTGTTGTTTGTCTTTTTCAATACGTTTATTTTTTTGCTCTAATTGTTTTAAGTTTCCTGGTGTTGCTTCAACAGCATAACCATTTTTGATTAAGAAGTTGTTCGCATAACCCACCGGTACGTCTTTAACTTCACCTTGTTTCCCTTTACCTTTAACATCTTGTGTAAAAATCACTTTCATGATTCGTCACTCCTATCTAATTGTTCATTAATCGCTTGTTGTAATTTTTCGATAGCCGCTTCAACAGTCACGCCCTCAAGTTGTGTTGCAGCGTTAGTGAGATGACCCCCACCACCCAATGCCTCCATTGTGAGTTGGACATTGAATTCGCCAAGTGAGCGGGCAGACATACCGACAAGATTTTCTTCACGACGCGCAACGACATAAGCCGCTTCGACACCATCGAGACTCAACAATTCATCGGCTGCTTGGGCCACAGTCACAGGATGATAGATTTTGCCATCTGGACCATGTGCGATTGCGATACCATTCTCTTGTAATTTCACCGTACGAATCAACTCTGAACGGTTAATATACGTCTCAATATCATCTTTTAAGAAATGTTGCGTCAATATCGTATCAGCCCCGTGCGCACGGAGATAACTTGCTGCATCAAATGTACGCGAGCCGGTACGCAATGTAAAGTTACGTGTATCGACAATGATACCTGCATACATCACAGTTGATTCTAAGCGTGTTAAGCGTTGTTCAGTCGGTTGATACTCGAGTAGCTCTGTCACGAGTTCTGCGGTAGAGCTTGCATATGGCTCCATGTAGACAAGTAACGGACTTGAGATAAAGCTTTCGCCACGACGGTGATGATCAATGACTACTTTACGATTCGCCTTGTTTAAAATATTCTCGTCAATTACCATTTCCGGTTTGTGCGTATCAACGACGACGAGTGTTGTACGCGATGTCATCATATTCCATGCATCATCGGACGTGATAAAGCGCTCTTTCAACTCAGGCTTTTCATCGATTTCATCCATCACACGACGTAATGTCGGATCGATGTCAGACTCATTTAACACGATGTATGCCTCCAAGTTGTTCATCATCGCAAATCGTGTCACACCAATCGCCGCACCAATCGCATCTAAATCCGGACGCTTATGTCCCATGACAATGACTTTGTCGCCTTCTAACAAAATATCTTTCAATGCGTGTGAAATTACACGTGCTCTCACACGGGTACGCTTTTCCATCGGGTCAGTCTTACCGCCATAAAAACGGACGTTGCCATTCATATTTTTAATCGCCACTTGGTCACCACCACGACCTAACGCGAGGTCCAGGCCAGATTGTGACAACTCACCTAGGTCAATTAAGTTTTCTGACCCTTCACCGACACCGATACTTAAAGTGAGTTGTGCACGATAACCGACACTTTTTTCACGAAGTTGGCTTAAAATATCAAACTTGGTCTCTTCTAATTCACGCAAAATACGACGATTCAAGTATGCGATAAATTGGTCAGAACTGTAACGCTTGAAATAGACATTATGTTCTTGTGCCCAACGACTAATGACACGCGTCACCATCGAGTTGATTTCAGAACGTTGCGTATCGTTCATGTTTTGCGTAATTTCATCGTAGTTATCTAAAAAAAGTGTCGCAATAATTGGTTGTTGATCATCATATGCTTGTTGAATACTCGCTTCTTCCGTAATATCTAAGAAATATAAAATATGTTCTTTTTCTGAATAACGGACGCGATAGGCATAAGCACCATCTTGAATTTCAATTTCTTTCGCGATTTCAAGTTGTTTTAAAATATTCGGATATACTTCATTGATTGGATCTGAAATGACATTCCTTTCAATACGTTCTGACATGAAAGGATTGACCCACTCAATCTGGTCGTTTTCATTTAATACAATCAAACCTAATGGCATCGTTTTAACTGCACGATCACTACCAATTGAAATTTTGCCACTCAATTCATCTAAATAACGATCTAAATTACGATAGAAACGTCTAAAAATAAAGATACTGATAATGAGCATGACAAATAATAGAATAGCAGCGATAAACGCAAGCCATTGATTAAAGAAAAAGGATAGACCTACAATGATGATTGCTGTAACGGTAATCACTAAAAAAGGTACAATCAACGCTTTCTTCATTGAATGTCGATTCATCTTGTCACCTCTTATCGTTTTTTATCATACGTTTTAAATTCAATCCCAAATCGAGTAATCCAATCAGGCGTGTCATTGGGTAAAATAGGACACCGACAATCACTAAAATCACTTTTAACGCGCCAGGCAATTTTTTAACAGATGCAAAGAAATGAATAAAACTTAAACCTTGAATGACTAATAAGAAACCTAAAACGATTTGGAAATTAATGCCAATGCTATTCGGCGTAGTGGCAGGTTGTGTTGTAATCGTTGTTAATAATGCCAATGCATACATAATGAAAACTGAACGGTTCATTTGCCAGAAAAATAGCGGGCGAAATACAGGTGTTGCCACTTTAAACTTACGTAAAATTGGGAAAATGATGAGCAATGTGATGGCAACATAAATGGCAATCGCTACCACAATCATCCCTGGCAACTGTATTGCGAGTTGTTGAATTGAATTGTTTAAAATGTCTTGGGCTTGCTGATCTAAATTTTCTAACTCCGCAGCTTGATGTACGATTGCACGGTACGGTTGTAATAAATCATCTGCGTATGGGATTTTTTTCAATGCTTGTAAAATCATCATCGCACTTAATGTTAAAACACTTGCCACGAATGTCACTAAATATAAAATACGTTCTTTAGATGCACGTTGAATTAATAACTGACTGATGACCATACTTAAAACCAAAATAATGATTAAAAATGTCATCACGAAAATGTTGCCAGTGAGCGTTGAAAGTATCATCACGACCAGTGCAACTAAGCCAAACGAATGCTTAGATTGATACCATAATACGATACCTGGGATGAAACTAAAGCATGCCAATATGATTGCTAACCCAGGCATTACATGTATAACTAAAGTCACCGCTAATAAAGCGATAATGCTGATTAGGGTTGCTTTAGGATTAATTTTCGAAAACAAAGACGCCACTTCCAAACTATTATAGTCTATAAATTCTATTTTACAGGCTTTGTAATACGAATACAATTTGCGCTAGATGATTTCAAGCGACTTACAATTGGATTACAAAACGTCACTTTTCTTGAACACAATAGAAAAGCTATATTTTAGCTATTATCCCTAAAATATAGCTTCTTGTCTAGTATTGTTAGTTGACGTCATTATAACAAAAATGTAACGTTTAAGTCTAAACTTAGCGTCTAAATCGTGAAACTTTTAGAAAATGATAAAGGTATGGCGCCCAATCATTAAAATTCAATAAAAAGCCATCATGCCCCACATTATCAGGCACAAAGAAATGACGGTGATATTTGAAATAACAACCTAATGCGGCGACTTGATCATCTGGATACAACAAGTCATCTGTAAAGCCAAGCGTGAGTATTTTCGTGTCTAATGATTGAAATACGTTTGCGACGTCATCTCTACCGTGGTGAATGTCGTGGCTGTCTAACACATCAAGCAGTGTTAAGTAACATTGTAAATCAAACTGTTCTTTAAATTTATCCCCTTGATGTTTTTGGTATAACACTACTTCATCAGGTGTGAAGCGGGCATCATAACTTTTAGAGGACCGGTACGTTAAAAAGCCAAGTTGCCGTGCGATGCTCAAGCCTTCCTCCCCTGCTAAGTGAATCGCTTGCCTTGCTATTTCATTAAATGCTCGACTATAAGAAGACGTTTTTTCAGTAGCAGCTAAAATGACGGCTTTTTTCACTTCGAACTTTTGATTGTAGAGGAGCTCCATCACTTGCATTCCCCCTAAAGAACCACCAATGAGGATGTCAATTTTTTGATGGCCTAACGCTTCAATCCCTTTTTCAAGCGCACGTACAATATCTCGCATTGTTAACTTTTGCGGGAAGTTTGGATCTGTAAGACGGGAACTCGAACCAAACGGACTACCGATGACGTTAAATGTCAAAAATTGATAATCATGAACAGGCATATAGCCCCCATCGATAATCTCTCGCCACCACCCTGGATGATCTACTGTCCCATAAGTAAGATGATTTCCTGTCAACGCATGACATACGACGACGAGCGGCTGTCCTGGATAACCCACATATTCATATCGAAGTTTCAAATTTTCAATCGTTTCACCTGATTCTGTCGTAAATGCACCTAATGCTAATGTGTCCACACGATAATTCACCATTTTAGTCTGCCCTCCCTCTAAAAATAAAAAAAGTTGTACAACCTTTGACGGCTCTACAACATTCGTAAGTCAAATTTTAAATGAACTTATCATCCACGTGATGTGGTTGGTTGTAGCACCGTACTTAATGGTATAAGTGGTTGCTGAAGTGTCACTGGGCCAAATCCCTCAACTTCTCTTAATAAGCTTATTTTAATTAATCATATAAGTTTTATTTCATCATACAGTAAACAAGTCATACATGCAAATCATTGTTAGAATAATCCGACAACTCTTAAAATCGCTACACTGAGCATACCTATAATGACTGTTATCGTTAAACTTCGTGTCCATAATGCAGTGATGAGCGTTGGAATGAGTGCGATGATAAAATTCCAATTCAACGTATAACCCATCACGCCTTCTTGTTGTTGAATCAATCCATCAACAATTAATGCAGTAAATAATGTAATTGGAATAAATGTGAGCCATTTCAACACTTTTTCAGAAAGTTCCATACGTGAAATCATGACAAACGGCGTAATTCGAATCAGTAACGTCCCGAGTCCTGATAAAAATATTGTCCAAAATACGTACATGCTCATCGGTCCATCACCATCCCTATCGTCGCACTTAAAGTAGAAGCTAATAAAATTGCTAAATATGAAGGCATGAAAAGGCTTAATAGCAACATCATGACAATCACGATAACAACTAAGTAGAGATACAAACGTAACTTCGATTTCGTAATGCCCTCAAATTGTGACATCGCTAAAAAGATGAACATCGCTGTAATGGCATAGTCTAAGCCAAACACTTCTGGATGTTGGAAGAAATCACCTAGCAATGCACCGAGTACAGTGACCAATGCCCAAAATAAGTAGGCCAGTACATTTAAGCCATACATCCACTGATATGTCATCGTGTGCCCCTTCGAATAGGGGGTAATCGCCACAGCAAAGGTTTCATCCGTGAGTAATGATCCTACCCCTATCCTATGTATGAAAGGATCATGTTTGAAATTCGGTGCCAATGTCATACTCAATAAAAACATACGACTATTGACAATCATCGCAGTGAGCACAATGACCCAAATGGGCGTCTGTACGGCAATAAGCGCGATAATAATAAATTGTGCTGCCCCTGCATAAACGAGTAATGAGAGTAATAAAATTTCTAAAATGTTGAATCCTGATGCAACACTCACAATTCCAAATGAAAAGCCTACCCCAGCATAGCCTAGTAACGTTGGGAGACAATCTTGGATGCCCTGTTTAAATGTAGTATAAGACATTGAGACTCACCCCCTTGAAAATTATTTTTATTATAGTACAACATACATTTTTATGCCATTAGGTCAGTCTTACCTCAAACTACCCTCAGTCTAACCGATAGTCTAAAAACCTTTTTGTACCAATTGTATTTTAGATTTAAGAATATTGTGATAACTTACGTTGCGGTATGTCTTGTTTTTGATGTTAAGTTACTTTTCACCCTCCCCTACCCTATTAAGTTTAAAAAATCAGGAGCATATATATTAAATATACACACTCCTGATTTAATTTCAGATCATCTTTATTGAATTGTTGCTAACCGCTGTTTCATTTTATAAAGGTTGAATCACTGTTTGACCACCCATGAATGGCACTAATGCTTCAGGCACTGTAATTGTACCGTCTTCATTTTGATAGTTTTCTACAATTGCTGCAAACGCACGACCTACTGCTAAACCAGAACCATTTAACGTATGCGCATATTCAGGCTTAGCATCTTTATCACGTTTGAAACGGATGTTTGCACGGCGCGCTTGGAAGTCAACACAGTTTGAGCATGAGCTGATTTCTTTATAGTCATTGTAGCTTGGTAACCACACTTCTAAGTCATATGTTTTACTTGCACCAAAACCAATATCGCCTGTACATAAAATCACACGACGGTATGGTAAGTTCAATGCTTCAAGAATCGCTTCGGCATTTGATGTCATTTCTTCTAAAGCGTCCCAAGAATCTTCCGGTTTTTCGATACGTACCATTTCTACTTTATTGAATTGGTGAAGACGGATTAAACCACGTGTATCACGACCTGCTGATCCTGCTTCACTTCTGAAACATGCTGATTGGCCTGTAAACTTAGCAGGTAAGACACCCGGCTGTACAATTTCGTCTCTGTAATAGTTTGTTAAAGGCACTTCTGCTGTTGGAATCGTGTATAAGCCTTCTTTTTCTACTTTAAATAAATCTTCCTCAAATTTAGGTAATTGACCTGTACCGTACATCGCTTTTGCATTGACTAATTGTGGCACCATCATTTCGCGATAACCGTGTTGTGTCGTATGCATCGTGATCATAAAGTTCATTAAGGCACGTTCTAATTTAGCACCGTCATTTGTTAAGTAAACAAAGCGTGCACCAGATACACGTGCAGCACGGTCAAAGTCTGCCATTTCTAATGATTCTACAAGATCCCAGTGTGCTTTCGCTTCAAAGTCGAACTCACGTGGTGTCCCCCATCTTTTAAGTTCTACGTTATCAGAATCATCTTCACCTTCTGGCACATCATCGTGAATTAAGTTTGGAATACGTGATAAAATATCGTTTAATTTCGTATCCGTTTCTTTTAACTGTGCATCGATATTCTTAATTTTTTCGCCTACTTCGCGTTGTGCTTTAATCGCGTCATCTGCATTTTCTTTATTACGTTTCTTTTCAGCAATTTGTTGAGAAGCTTTGTTACGTTCTGCTTTGAGCTCTTCCGTTTGTTGGATGTAATCACGGCGTTGTTGGTCTAACGCTAACACTTCATCTACAACTGCAGGGTCCATTTGACGTAACGCGATTTTCTCCTTCACTCTCTCTGGTTCATTTCTAAATAATTTAATGTCTAACATAAGTCGACTTCCTTTCATCATGTTATTTAAAATTTAAGGCGGATGATTCAAAATAAAAAACCACATCCCTCACACAAGGGACGTGGTTTGACGTGTTGCCACCCTATTTAACAGACAGAATATGCCTGCACTCTCACAAAAGTTAACGGTTTCACCCGAATTGTTTTCAAATGTGGGTAGATTTCGTATAGGTCTGTACATTTGTTTTCACCGACCACAAACTCTCTAATTCCATTACTATACTACTTAATCCACTAACAATTATTTATTTCGATTTCACATTTAATATAACAAAGAAAATTTCGAATAGCAAGCTTATTTCTGATACGCTAGACGCTTTAAATATTTCGCCACATTCTCAATATCTTGATGAAATGGTCGGTCTTCTTGAATCGATGGTACGACTTTGCGCAACGCATCGTATTGTTCGCGTGTTTTGGGCGACAATTGCTCAATTCCTCTTAATTCGACCGCTTGTGAGGCTATAATCGCTTCTATCGCAATGACCCGACGTGTGTTTTCTAAAATTTGATAGCCATGCCGTGACGCAATCGTTCCCATTGAGACGTGATCTTCTTGATTGGCTGACGACGGAATCGAATCGACGCTCGCCGGATGTGCCAAAGTTTTATTTTCTGATACAAGACTCGCTGCCGCATATTGCATAATCATCGCACCACTTTGCAAGCCGGGTTCAGGACTTAAAAAGGCAGGGAGACCACCATTTAATTGTGGATTGACTAAACGTTCAAGACGACGCTCAGCTACGTTTGCCAATTCACTTGTTCCGAGCTTTAAGAAGTCTAATGCGAATGCAACCGGTTGCCCGTGGAAGTTACCACCAGAGATGACTAACGTCTCATCACCTTCATTAAAAATAAGCGGATTATCATTTGCCGCGTTCATTTCAAATTCTAATTTTTCACGAACATAATTAAATACTTGGAAGCTGGCACCATGAATTTGCGGAATACAACGTAATGTATAAGGATCTTGGACGCGCATTTCCCCTTGGCGTGTCGTCAGTTTGGAACCAGCGAGCCAGTCTGACATCCGTCTTGCTACAGCCGTCTGTTCTTCAAAATTACGCACTTGATGAACCGCTTCATGATAAGCATCGGTAATACCCTGGAGTGCTTGATGTGTTAATGCTGCAATCCATTCTGCTTGATACGCCAAATTTTCAGTTTCTATCCATGAAATGACCCCTTGTGCTGTCATGGCCTGTGTGCCGTTAATTAAGGCTAACCCCTCTTTCGCTTGTAACGTTAAAGGCTGTCGATTCAACTGCTTTAAGACGTCCGAGCTGTCTAAAACTTCTCCTTGATACTCGACTTTCCCTTCACCGATTAACGCTAATGCCAGATGTGACAGCGGCGCTAAATCACCTGAAGCACCGAGCGACCCTTGTTGTGGAATGACAGGAATGATACGTTGATTGATGAAAAACACCAATTGATCCACTAAGTCCATTGTCACACCTGAATGACCTTTCAATAAAGTGTTTAAGCGTAAAACCATCATCACGAGCGAAACAGTCGATGCAAAAGGGGCACCGATACCACACGCGTGTGAACGTATTAAATTGACTTGTAATTGGTTGTACTTCTGTTGATCAATCAGTACATCGCTAAACAAGCCAAATCCTGTCGTAATTCCATACACAGTCTCTTTATTTGCAATAATCCGTTCTACAATCGCACGACTGCTTTCTACGCGTGCCTGTGCTTCCTCAGTCACTTCCACTTTATCTTCATTTGATAAAAACTGTCGTATTGCCTCAATTGTCAATTGCTCACCTGTTAAACGTAATGTCATGATAATCCTCCCATCCATCATTTGTGATACGCAAAATATCTATTTCTTTCAAGTATAGGTTCAAGAAATCGTTTTCACAATACTTTCAGCCAAACTCGTAATATGGTATCAAATTAATCTTTTAACGCATTAAATGAGTTGATTTCAGTAAAGGGAGACATTAATGATACTTTTTCAAAAAAATAAATGTGATATAAAATAGGGGGAATATGCATGGTCCGCCACTTTGACATGGCACGTTTATTAATGGTCGTAACGAAACCTTGGAATTGCTATTGACGAACAGGCCAACCAGGTATAATATATCTTGTTGTAATAAATAATGGAAATTCCAGATAGGAGGTCTCAAACGTGAAAACATTGTCAGCTGTTCACATACCTAAACGTAAGGATGACACACATAAAGGTGACTATGGGCGTATTCTGCTAATTGGTGGTAATGCCAATTTAGGTGGCGCAATCATGTTAGCAGCACGTGCTTGTGTATATAGCGGAAGTGGCTTAATTACTGTCGCAACGCACCCAACAAATCACGTCGCATTACATTCTCGTTGTCCTGAAGCAATGGTCATTGACATCAATGATACGAAAAAACTAACAAAAATGATTGAAGCTTCTGATTGTATTTTAATTGGACCAGGTTTAGGGTTAGATTTTAAAGGTAACAATGCAATGACATTTTTACTGCAAAATATTCAACCGCATCACACTTTAATTGTGGATGGGGATGCGATTTCAATCGTAAGCAAACTCAAACCTGAAATCCCAGCTTGCAATGTCATTTACACACCACATCAAAAAGAGTGGGAGCGTTTGAGTGGCATTCCGATTGAGGAACAAACGTATGAAACAAACCGTGCAGCAGTCGATCGCTTAGGTGGTACGGTCGTGCTCAAAAAACACGGTACAGAATTATATTTTAAAAATGATGCCTATAAGCTTGAAGTAGGTAGTCCAGCAATGGCAACAGGTGGCATGGGGGATACACTTGCCGGTATGATTACGAGCTTTGTCGGTCAATTTGACAACGTTGTCGATGCGATTACAAGTGCGACGTTTACGCACAGTTATATTGGCGATAAGTTATCAAAGGATATGTATGTCGTGCCACCATCTAAAATTATTGATGAAATTCCTTATGCGATGAAGCAATTAGAGGAAAAATAATTTTTTACTAATCGTAAGAAGAAAGACTTGGAAAACACAATGTTATCCGAGTCTTTTTTTAATTGAGTGATATATGTGCTATACAGCTGTGGCTCTGAAATATCATTAACAACCTATGCAGTAAACGTGTGAGACTAGGCGATTTGAAACAACATTGCCTAGGAACGCGAACCCTTAATTTGTCATCCATTCCGTTACAATGCACAAAGTCGGTACAAGTACTCCATCTTATACGTCAATACAAAGGGTGAGGGATGAAGATATCAGTTAAAAAATACCGAATATCTTGTATCATCAAGCCCTTTATATCCTAATGCTAAAATGGCAAGAACCAACTAACACATGTTTCATGAAATGAATGACAAATACGGGTGAGACTCCTGAGGCATATAGCCGAAGCTGAAAATCCATCAACGCTTCTATTACAACATGTAATGATTCAATCAAAGCGTTGATTAGTTGAAGCGAGGCGCCTAGGAACGCGAACCCTCAATTTGTCATCCATTCCGTTATAATATAAAGTCGGTTCAGCAATCTGACGATAAAAAGACGATGATCTCAAGAATTACACGAGACCATCGTCTTTTAAATTATATGTTATTCATCTTCATTTTCAATATCTTCATTCACGCGATCCATAAAGTCTTCTCTTAATGTTTCGCGTTCTGGTGATGCTTCAGGTTCTGGTGCTTCCGTATGAATTGTATCGCCAGGTGTCGCATCATCTACAACGACTTCTGTTGCATCGTCTGCCACATCACTTACCTCTGATACGCCTGTATCTTCATCTGATTCGAGGTCTTCTGGCTCTTTCTTCACTTTTGCCACTGTCGATACATATTGTTCATCATCTAATCGAATGAGACGAACCCCTTGTGCCATACGACCATTCACGGAAATATTAGAGACTTCCATACGAATGATCACACCTTGGTTTGTCACAACCATTAAATCTTCGTCACCTTCTACAGTTGTAATACACACGAGTCGACCATTACGTTCAGTCAATTTCGCTGTTTTTACACCCATACCGCCACGGTTAGACAGACGGTAGTCTTCTATCGATGTACGTTTACCGTAACCTTTTTCCGTCACGACTAAAATTTCATCTTTATTGTCATCATCAGCAACGTCTAAACCAATGACTTCATCACCATCTCTTAAACGGATCCCTTTCACACCTGCAGCAATACGGCTCATCGCACGTACGTCTGTTTCTTTAAAACGAATGAGTGAGGCTTGCGCTGTACCGATAAGAATATGTTTATCACCATCAGTTAGACGAACAGCAATGAGTTCATCATCATCACGGAATTTAATCGCGATTTTACCATTACGATTAATACGGTTGAAGTTGCTTAACGCTGAACGTTTGATTAAACCTTTTTTCGTTACGAACACGAGGAAGTCTTCTTCAGAGTCTAAGTCCTTAACCGCAATCATCGTGCTAATCACTTCATCTTGATCTAGCTCAATGGCGTTAACAATTGGAATCCCTTTAGACTGACGGGAGAGTTCCGGCACTTCATAACCTTTAAGTTTATAAACACGTCCTTTGTTAGTAAAGAACAGGACATGGTCGTGCGTACTTGTCGTCACTAACTGACTTACGAAATCATCTTCAAGCGTATTCATACCTTGTACGCCACGACCGCCACGATTTTGTGCACGATACGTTGAAGCAGGCAGACGCTTAATGTAATTGTTATGACTCAATGTGATGACGATTTGCTCTTCTGGGATTAAATCTTCATCTTCTAATTGATCAATTCCACCGAGTTGGATTTCAGTACGACGCTCATCGCCAAACTTCTCTTTAATCTCCGTCAATTCTTCACGGACAAGTTCTAATAGCTTTTCTTCATCTGCTAAAATCGCTTCTAATTCAGCAATATACGCAATTAAATCATTGTATTCTTGTTCAATTTTGTCACGTTCTAAGCCTGTCAGACGTCTTAAACGCATGTCTAAAATGGCTTGTGCTTGACGTTCTGAAAGGGCAAAGCGCGACTGTAAACTTTCCATCGCAACTTTATCTGTATCTGATTCACGAATGATTGTAATAATTTCATCAATGTGATCCAGTGCAATTCTTAAGCCTTCAAGAATGTGCGCGCGGTCTTTCGCTTTACGTAAATTGTATTCCGTACGACGGCGTACAACTTCTTTTTGATGCTCTAAGTAATGATAAAGTGCTTGCTTCAAATTAATCAATTGTGGACGGCCATTGACTAAGGCAATCATGTTCACACCAAATGATGTTTGAAGCGGTGTTTGTTTATATAAATTATTCAAAATCACGCTCGCATTCGCATCTTTACGCACATCAATCACGACACGCACACCTGTACGTAAACTCGTTTCATCACGTAAATCTGTAATGCCATCGATCTTTTTATCACGAACTAAATCCGCAATTTTTTCAATCATACGTGCTTTATTCACTTGGAATGGAATTTCTGTCACAACTATACGTTCACGACCGCCACCACGAGATTCAATTTCAGCTTTAGCTCTCATAATGACAGAACCACGACCTGTCTCGTATGCACGTCGAATCCCACTCTTACCAAGAATCAACCCGGCAGTCGGGAAGTCTGGGCCTTGAATGTCTTCCATCAATTCACTAATCGTAATATCCGGATTATGACTTAGGCTGAGTACGCCATCAATCACTTCTCGCATATTATGAGGCGGGATATTTGTCGCCATCCCAACCGCGATACCTGACGCACCATTGACGAGCAAGTTAGGGAAACGTGATGGCAAGACGCTTGGTTCACGTTCATTACCGTCATAGTTATCGATAAAATCAATCGTGTCTTTATTGATGTCGCGTAATAATTCGAGTGCAAGCTTCGTCATACGTGCTTCTGTATAACGCATTGCCGCGGCACCATCACCATCCATTGAACCGAAGTTACCTTGACCATCTACAAGTGGATAACGATAGCTGAAATCTTGTGCCATACGTACCATTGCTTCATAAATTGACGAGTCACCATGTGGATGGTATTTCCCCATGACATCCCCTACGATACGGGCAGATTTTTTATACGGCTTGTCAGGGGTCATCCCTTGTTCATTGAGGCCATACAAAATACGACGATGTACAGGTTTTAGACCATCTCTTACGTCTGGCAAAGCACGAGATACGATAACACTCATCGCGTAGTCTAAAAACGATTCGCGCATCTCTTTGCTGATATTACGTTCATTAATTCTTGATTCAGGTGTTTCAGCCATCAAGATATCCTCCTTCTCATTTTCCAATTCTCATTCTAGAAATCCAGGTTCGCGTATACGGCGTTATCTTCAATGAACTGACGACGATTTTCAACGACATCGCCCATTAACATTTCAAAAGTTTGGTCTGCTTCAATCGCATCATCCAAAGTCACTTGTAACATCGCACGATTTTCTGGGTTCATTGTTGTCTCCCATAACTGATCCGCATTCATCTCACCTAAACCTTTATAACGTGCAATAGACCATTTTGGCGTAGGATTCAGTTTTTCTTTCAGTTTATCAAGCTCACGATCATTAAACACATAATACTTTTGTTTACCTTGCGTCAGCTTGTACAACGGTGGCTGTGCAATATACACATAACCCGCTTCAATCAACGGACGCATAAAGCGATAGAAGAATGTGAGTAATAACGTACGAATATGTGCACCATCGACATCCGCATCGGTCATAATGACAATCTTATGGTAGCGTGCTTTCGAAATATCAAATTCGCCACCAATCCCAGTGCCAAAAGCGGTTACCATTTGACGAATTTCATTGTTGCTCAAAATTTTATCTAGACGTGCTTTTTCAACGTTTAAAATTTTACCACGCAACGGTAAAATCGCTTGTGTACGTGAGTCACGACCTGATTTTGTAGACCCCCCGGCAGAGTCACCCTCTACTAAGAAAATCTCACTTTCAGACGGATCTTTGCTCGAACAGTCCGCTAATTTACCTGGCAAGCTAGAAATATCCAAAGCAGATTTACGGCGCGTTACTTCACGTGCTTTTTTCGCAGCAATACGTGCACGTGATGCCATAATTCCTTTTTCTACAATGATGCGTGCCACTTGTGGATGCTCAAATAAAAAGCGTTCAAAAAGCTCTGAGAAGACGCGGTCAACAATTTGACGGACTTCCGAGTTACCTAATTTTGTTTTCGTTTGACCTTCGAATTGTGGATCACCATGTTTAATCGACACGACTGCTGTTAAGCCTTCGCGTGTATCTTCACCTGATAAACGATCCTTGTCTTCTTTAATCAACTTACTTTGCGCACCATAGTTGTTCAGTACTCTTGTGAGTGCACGCTTAAAGCCGTCTTCGTGTGTTCCACCTTCATACGTATGAATGTTGTTCGCATATGTCAATAAATTTGTAGCAAAGCCACTGTTGTATTGTAATGCGATTTCCACTTCAATATCATCACGTGTTTGGTGAACATAAATTGGCTCTTCATGTAAAGGCTCTTTATTTTCGTTTATAAGCTCCACATACGACTTAATTCCACCTTCATAGTGGTAACTATCCTCACGCACGTTTTCTTCGTCACGTTCGTCTGTGAGCGTAATACGGATACCTTTATTTAAAAACGCCAATTCACGAATACGTTTTTGTAATGTTTCATAGTTATAAACGGTTGTCTCTTGGAAAATCGTACCGTCCGCTTTGAAACGGATGACTGTTCCCGTTTGATCTGTATCTCCCACTTGTTTTAAGTCAAATGCAGGGACACCTTTATGATACGCTTGATGATGAATACGGCCGTCTCTGTGCACATAAACTTCTAATGTGTCACTTAAGGCGTTCACTACTGATGAGCCCACACCGTGTAAACCACCTGAAACTTTGTATCCACCGCCGCCGAACTTACCACCAGCGTGTAATACTGTCAAAATAACTTCGACTGCAGGACGTCCCATTTTTTCTTGAATATCGACAGGAATCCCACGACCGTTGTCCGTAACTTTAATCCAATTATCCTTCTCAATGACTACTTCTATGTTATCAGCATATCCTGCAAGTGCTTCGTCAATACTGTTATCGACAATTTCCCAAACGAGATGATGCAGACCGCGTTCTGAAGTTGAACCAATATACATACCTGGTCGCTTACGTACCGCTTCAAGACCTTCCAATACTTGAATCTGACTTGCGCCATAGTTTTCTGAGTTGTTCACATCAGCCAAAACTTCCACCTTCACTTTCTGCCTATTGCTTTATATTTCCTTGTGTAATCCGATATACCTTTGCATCCTTCATAATTTCATGATCAATACCATCTACTGACGTGGTCGTGACAAAAGTTTGTACTTTATGTTGAATGGTGCTCAAAAGATGTGTTTGACGTGCATCATCCAACTCACTTAAAACGTCATCAAGTAACAAAATGGGGTATTCCCCCACTTCCTGATTCATTAATTCTATTTCTGCTAATTTTATCGAAAGTGCTGTCGTGCGTTGTTGGCCTTGAGAGCCGTATGTTTGTGCATCCATGCCATTGACCTGAAACGCCAAATCGTCACGGTGTGGTCCATACAAACTCACACCTCGCTCAATTTCACGTTCCATATGGTGTTGCACATCTTCTAGCACTTGTTGAATTAAGACGTCCTCAGACTGCGAGACGTCTTTTATTTTAATGCTTGGTAAATATTGCAGTGTCAAAGTTTCTCGCTCATTCGTAATGCCAGAATGAATCGGCGCAGCAAGCAATTCTAACTCTTTAATGAATTGCTGCCTACGCTGAGTCACCTTAACCGCATATTCTACAAATTGATGATTCAATACTTCAAGCATCGTTGTATCTTGTGTTTTTTTGAGTTGTAGTTGCTTCAAATAATGATTGCGTTGTTTTAAAATGCGTTGATATTGAGATAAATCATTCAAATACAACCGCGAAATTTGACCGAGCTCCATATCAATAAAACGTCGTCTCACTTGTGGTGCTCCTTTGACGATACTTAAATCTTCCGGGGCAAAGAGGACGACATTCAAATGGCCAATATACTGGGTCAAACGACTCTGCTCTAAATGATTCACCTTAACTTTTTTACCTTTTTTCGTAATAAACATCGTGAGTGGCATCACACCATGACGAAAATTAAGTTCACCTTCTATTTTAGCATACTCAGCATTAAAGCGGATTAATTCCCTGTCATTCGTTGTCCGGTGACTTTTTGCAAGTGCCAAAGTATAAATCGATTCTAATAAATTCGTCTTACCTTGTGCATTTTCGCCAATCAGGATATTGACCTCTGGGTGACAATCCAGGCTTATCTCTTCATAATTGCGATAATTTTCTAGTTGGAGTGTTTTGAGTTTCATTGCTCACCGAATTTGATGATGTATGAACCAACTTCAGGAATGTCTAATTGATCGCCATCTTGCAATTTTTTGCCACGACGCGTTTCCAATTCACCATTTAAGAAGACCTCATATTCACTTAAGAACCATTTCGCTTGGCCCCCAGATTCAATAATGCCTTCATAGTTTAAAAATTGTCCTAAAGTTAGTGCGCCATCAACGATTATTTCCTCAGCCAAATTCATCACTCCATTCATATTTGCTCACTTATATATTATACCTTTTTATTGCGAAAATTTCATGCTCTAGAAAGGATTTTCACCTAAAAGTTTCATGTGGAACATCTCGATTCTGTTTCAAATCATCTGTTACGATTTTATTCTTCTAGTGCTTTGTCGACTTCTTTTTTAATCGCGTCAAAATCTGTCTCATCTTCAATCCGTTTACCGTTCACATATAATGCAGGTACGTAAGGCACTTCTTCTTTTTTCGCTAATGTATGATCTTCTTGTGCACGCTTAGCCATCTCACCATTTTTATCTCGATAAGCCGCTGTAATTTGTTTACGTTCTTGCTCGCTTAAACCTAATTTTTGTAATTGCTTTTGAATTAAATCGTCTGTTAACCAATGTTGACTACCGACATCATCTTTATTTTTAGGTTGCTGTTCAAACAGTGCATGATGAAACTGCCAATATTTCTCAGGCGCATATTGATTTACCGCAAGTGCTGCTTTAGCGCCAAGTTCAGACTCATCTCCATGAATTAATACGTTGACATATCGAAACTCCACTTTTTTATTATCGATGTATTCTTTTTCTAATTGTGGTTTAATTTTACGTTCAAAATCTCCACAATACGGGCATTTAAAGTCACCAAATTCTACGAGCAACACTTTAGCACCTTTTTTCCCTTGTGTAGGTTGTTTTTGAGTCTCTGCTGCTAATGTTTCTCCTGATTCGCTCGTTCCTTTTTTTGATGTTTTAAACGTAGCAAAACTTAAAGCAATGACTACAACGAGTGCGACAACAATGAATACAATCAACCATTTATTTTTCTTTAACATAGGTCCATTCTTCCATTCATTCGTTAAATTAATTATACTAAAGTTAAATCACTTTGAATAATTACACGTGCAAGTTCAGCAATTGACTTTAAAATTTTGTCATTATTTTGCAACACTTTAAAACGGTGACATTATTGAAAGACAAGTATCTTTGGCTTTTGAGTTTGTTTACGATGAAGTCTCACACATTTTGTGCAAACCCTTAGGCGTATTTTATTGGTTGAGCTAAATATAAAAAAAGAGGCTGGGACATTAAGTTCTTAGGCAATGTAAAAAAGCTGATTTCTATTAATTATTTGATGGAAATCAGCTTTTTTGATATTTATTTTATAATGT
>NZ_PPQH01000052.1 GCF_002902385.1 Staphylococcus intermedius NCTC 11048
TTATAATAGAAGAAAATAGAATAATGTGTGATTCATTGTCTATGAGAATAAATAGAAGAAACATGTTATTTTGGTGTTTATACATTGCAAATTGAAATCGTAATCTTTCTTATTGACAAATGTTATAAGAGCGGGGTATAATAACGGTATAAATTTTATACTTGAAAGGTGGTGCTAAGATGAAAATTGAATTAGGATTGACATCTTTTGCAGATAACCAAGATATGCATACAGAAAATGGCGTATTACCAGCCATTTCAAATGGAGAACGTATTCGTAATATTGTTGAAGAAATTAAACTCGCAGATGAAGTGGGCCTTGACGTCTATGGATTAGGGGAACATCACCGCCCTGATTATGCTGTATCTAGCCCAACAACAGTACTTGCGGCAGGCGCAGCTGTGACTCAAAATATTAAATTATCATCTGCAGTAACTGTCTTATCATCAGATGATCCCATTCGCGTTTACCAACAATTTGCGACAATTGACGCGCTATCTGATGGACGTGCAGAAATTATGGCAGGTCGCGGTTCATTTATTGAATCTTTCCCATTATTTGGTTACGATCTTAAAAACTACGAACAATTATTTGATGAAAAATTAGAGCTATTATTAAAAATTAATCAAAATACTATTATTCACTGGGAAGGTACATTGACACCAAATATTGATGGACGTGGCGTTTATCCACGTGCAGTACAAAAAGAATTACCAGTGTGGTTAGCAACTGGCGGTACACCAGAGTCATCATTAAAAGCAGGATCTTTAGGTTTACCAATTACTTATGCGATAATAGGTGGTGACCCAAAAAGATTTAGACGAAATATTGCGATGTACAAAGCTGTTGCTGAATCCAATGGTCATAAAGCTGACACACTTCAAATTGCTTCTCATTCTTGGGGTTATGTTGCTGATACAGATGAACAAGCGCAACGTGAGTTTTATCCAAGTGTAGAAGCACATCATAATGTATTAGCTAAAGAAAGAGGATGGCCACCGTTCTCTGTTGAGCATTTCCAAAGAGAGGTTGGCCCAAATGGTGCGATGTACGTAGGTAGTCCAGAAACAGTCGCGCAAAAAATTATTGAAACAGTCGAAGCGTTAGGTATTACACGATTTATGTTACACTTACCATTAGGTTCTATGCCACATGAAAGAACAATGCATGCAATTAGACTTTTTGGGGAAAAGGTAAAACCTATCGTCGATTCACATTTTGAAAACAAATAGGAGGAATTAGAAATGATTTTACGTTACGTTACAAACTTAAAGGTTGCAAAACAATTATTTGATGCAGCTCAACCAAAATTAAAAGGTGACCAAGGTATGAAGGATGCTTTTGAAATGTTCAAATTACCTGAAAGCATGGTGAAAGTAGTGGGTGTTACTGAAGCAGTAGCTGCTGGTCTTTTCGCTATTAGTATTTTTGATAAACGTTTATCACAAGTTGCTTCAGTTTTAACACTAGGTGTACTAGCTGGTGCAATTTACAAACACATCGAAGCGGGTCAAGGTAAAGAAGGTGCACAACACGCTATCGACGTTGCATCTTTAGCTGGCTTAAGCTTAGTTGATAACTTAGTTAACAAAAAATAATGACAGGATTCATTTGATGTTTAATGCATCAACCCTATAGTTCGAATGTTTATTATTGATAACGATAACTTAAAAATGAATATTTAATAATTTAACCTACAAAGTATTTCGCTTTGTAGGTTATTATTTTTTTATTCTTTTAAAGTATTCCTATTGATTGTTAATAAGACATTTGCACAAAACTCAATTGTCGTTTAATTAAAATCGAAGTATAAAATTAATTTGTTTATAATCTTTATTTTCACGTGTATTAGGCATTTTTCTACATCGCTTATTTTACTAAAGAAAAATAACAAAAATTTTTACAGAAATGATACTCAGAAAGTAATTGAAAAAAAGACAGATTCGGTTTAAAATATAAACGATAAAATATTAAATTTCCAAGTTAATATAGTTATTAGAAAAATTAGAGTAGAAACCTATTGAACTTGGCACTCATCTATAGGGGGTAAGCGTATGGAAAAGTATCAAATCAAAAATATGAAAGAGTTAATGACAATCAGCTTCACGACAAAAGGAATTTATACAGAAATCAAGAAAAAATACAGCTTAACTTATGAAGAACTTTTTATTTTAACGTTTATTTTAGAGCATCAACAAGAAACTTATAACGTGAAAGATATTATTAGAGCTTCTAAGTTTAAGCCATATTACATTACGAAAGCGATGCAAAAGCTTAAAGATTTTGGTTTCTTAACTAAAAAACGTAATGAACAAGACGAAAGAACAGTCATTATTGAAGTATCAAAAGAGCAATATGAAAAAATCGGTAGCTTATTTAATGAAATTGAAACTTTACTATAATCATGACATTGATGGATTGACATCACACGCTTGAGCGATCAATAGTCTATAAGGATGGTTGGAAATAGCCTCAAGTTGCTGCGAAATGAAAAAGTCAAAATCTCTTTTTAGCAGCGGTATATCTGAAAAAGTCACGACTTAGATTTGTTCTTGCGTACATTTTGATAGCGAAAAGAAGTAGAAAATAAACGACAAAAAGCGAACGCAATGTGCTTTTTGTCGTTTTTTAAGTCATTGAGGTTAAAGGATTACGAATAAAGAGAAATGTATACGGCGCAAACATAAAAAGCAGTTGTATTGAAGGATTAAACTGTAACGGGTAAGGTAGGGGTTGAAAGCTGATTGTAAACCTCGGATTAGGCATTCGCATACATTTATATTATAATGTTGACAAAGTAAGTAAGAAATAAGAAGATTGTGAGGTTTTAGAAATGAAATCTATGTTAATCCAATCTGCCATACAGAGAGAATGGGTTGCAAAGCTTGAAGCGCAACGTGAAACATTAACCAAATATGTACAGCGTAATGATCAGGCACATCGTTTTCCTCATGAGAACATGGAGTGGCTAATCAACGAAGGCTATACGCAATTGACATTACCTGAATCGTATGGTGGGCGAGGAGCGACTTTAGAAGATATGGTTGTTCTCCAGTCAGTTCTTGGTTCGATTGATGGACCTACTGCGCTTTCTGTGGGATGGCATATGGCACTCGTAGGGGAAGTCTTTGAACGGCGCATTTGGGATCAAGCGATATTAGATGATTTTGCTAAAGCTGTGAAAAATGGTGCGTTGGCAAATAGAGCTGTGAGTGAAGCAGAAACAGGAAGTCCTACTAGAGGTGGGCGTCCTCAAACTTATGCCCGATTTGAAAACAATGATTATATTTTAAATGGTGTCAAAACATTTACATCGATGAGCCCTGTCTTAACACATATCATCGTGGCAGCATACATCCCTGTTAAAGAACAAGTGGGCTTTTTTATGGTCGAAAAAGGTACACCAGGATTAGAAATTGCGAATAATTGGAATATGGTCGGCATGCGTGGCACAGAAAGTCATGATGTGATACTCAATGACGTACGAGTGAAACAAGATAAGCTTATCGAAATCAGAGGAGAAGGACCGGCCTATCAAAATGGCTGGTTGTTGCATATCCCTGCAACTTATTTAGGTATTGCTCAAGCAGCACGTGATTATGCAGTTGATTTTGCATTGCAGTATAGTCCAAATAGTATTGAAGGACCGATTGCCGACTTACCTGTTGTGCAACAAAATATTGGGCAAATGGAAACAAAATTAATTACAGCCAGACATTTACTATGGAGTACTGCGCGTGCTTATCAATCAGTGACACCTCAAGATCATATAGGTGCAGAAACCGCTGCGAGTAAAGTCGTAGTGATGAATGAGGGATTAGACGTGATTGATTTAGCGATGCGTATTGTTGGTGCGAAAAGTTTAGAAATGGACCGACCATTACAAAGATATTTTCGAGACATGCGTGCCGGCCTTCATAACCCACCGATGCAGGACATGTCGTATACTAAAATAGCGCAACAAGCAATGACTGAACGTCAAAGCCATATATAAACTGTCGCAATGAAAAGGCGATTGTTTTTTAATAAAAGAGCCGTTATGATAGTTTTAGAGATAAAAGTTCGACACCAAGTATGAACGTAAATTTTAAAGAACAAAGGAGTATAGGATAATGCGATATCTTTTACTGGGCATAGGGGGTATCTTTACATTATTAGGTTTTGCAGGCGCCGTCTTACCGCTATTGCCTACAACACCTTTTTTACTTGTCGCTGTACTCTGTTTTGCGAAAAGTTCCGATCGTTTTCATGATTGGCTCATTCAAACAAAAGTGTATCAAGCTTACGTCGAAGATTTTCGAAAATATCGTGGTTATACGATGAAAAAGAAAATACAATTATTAATCAGTTTGTATATTGTAGTGGGTTTTTCGATTTTCATGGTGGATGTCACAATGATTCGCCTAGGATTATTGGTAATGGTTGTATTACAAACGGTGGTCTTGTTTACATGGGTAAAGACTTTGCCGAAAAGTTACGATACGCGATAAAAGTCTGTACACTCAATTCAATACGATGGATTTAGCAGAAATTGCACGCTATGAGAACGTGTAGTTTCTGTTTTTTATTGAAATGTATTGCTGTGATGCAAGGTATTGGATGAAGTATGCACTCGATAAAAAACAATTTAGCAAGAAACAAACATTTGCGAAAGACCTATTTTAAGATTTAAAAAAGTTTTGTTTAGAAAAAGATTGATTTCAAGGGCATTCCAATATATAATAATGATAATCATTATCAATTGGAGGAAGATGAATGAAAAAGTTATTATTACCGTTATTGGTATGTATGTTAATTTTGGCGGCATGTGGCCAAAATGATAATAAAAGTAGTGAAAAGGAAACAAAAGCGTTCAATCTTAAAACAGCTAAAGGTGAGGAAAAAATCGATATTCCAAAAGATCCAAAACGTATTGTTGTATTGGCACCTACATACGCGGGCGGTTTAAAATATCTTGATGCAAACATTGTTGGTGTTTCTGATCAAGTCGATCAAAGTCCGGTGCTTAAAAAACAATTTAAAGATGTTGATAAAGTTGGTGCAGAAGATGTAGAAAAGGTTGCGTCATTAAAACCTGACCTTATCATTACATACAATACAGACAAAAACACAGAAAAATTGAAAAAAATTGCACCAACGATTGCTTTTGACTATGCGAAATATAATTATCTCGAACAACAAGAAGCAATGGGTGACATCGTCGGTAAATCTGATGAAGTGAAAAAATGGAAAGCTGACTGGGAAAAACAAACAGCACAAGATGGTAAAGAGATTAAAGCGCATCTTGGTAATGACACATCAGTAACGATTTTTGAAGACTTTGATAAGAAAATTTATGCTTATGGTAAAAACTGGGGACGCGGTAGTGAAGTGCTCTACCAAGCATTCGGTTTAAATATGCCTAAAGCGTTAGAAGATGCAACGAAAAAAGAAGGATGGACAGAAGTACCAAAAGAAGAAGTGGGTAAATATGCTGGTGATGTGATCATTACAGCTAAAGCGAAAGACGCAGCCCAACCTGAATTCCAAAAAACAGCTATGTGGCAAAATTTAGAAGCGGTACAACAGAAACATGCGTTTAATGTAGATTCAAGTGTATATTGGTATAATGATCCGTACACATTAGATGTGATTCGTAAAGATTTAAAAGAACAACTTTTAGCGTTACCATCGAATTAAATCGTGGTTTAAGCTGAGATTGCTAAACCATTCTGCGCTTTCCGAGGCGCGTGACCTCTCAACTCACTCACGCTTGATTGAACTGTTACAAGGAGAGGCGTGAGTGGATTTTCGAGGTCAGCTGATGCCTCAGGAGTCTCGTCCAGGTCGGCAATTAAATAAAGCGGTACTACTCTTAATCGGGTGGTACCGCTTTTACTGTAAAGATGTTTAATCATTCTTCATTTTCTTAACTGTTGTGATTGCCACACTTTATCAAACATGAAAAGGTATCTGATCTGCTTCTGAGTGTTCGGCTCAAAAGTGATGAGATACCTTTTTAATATGTTGAATTACTTTGTTTTACGGACGTATGTGATAGCGCCGTGTTTATCAAAAATAGTGAGTCCGGAAATGTCTTTTTTCGGTGTTGGAATAATGAGACTGGCGATATATGCGACGATAAATGCCGTCAAAAAGGCGATAATGGAAATGTAGAATGGTGATCCTGCACCGCCAATCCCTTGTCCTTGTAAGAAATAACTTACGATAACAGCGACTAAAATACCGATAATAACGCCCACACCATGTGTACGTTTCGTAAAAATTCCAACCGCAAAAATGCCTGCAATTGGTACACCAAAGAGACCTGTAATCAATAAGAAAAGATCCCAAACGTCATTCGAGTTTGCTGCAATTAAATATAATGAGATAAGCATACCGATGAGGCCTGTAACGACTGTTGTCACACGCGCAATACGTACTTCAGTTGTATCACTTTTAATACCAAAGAAGCGCTGTTTAATATCGACTGAAAAACAGGCTGCAATGGAGTTTAAACTTGATGAAATAGTTGACTGTGCTGCCGCGAAAATAGCCGCAATCAAGAGCCCTGCAACGAATGGTGGCATCTCAGTTAAGATAAAGTAAGGCACGATAGATGATGTGTTGAAGTCTTTCGGTAATGCTGTATGAGTCGCATAAAAGACATACAAAACAGTTCCCATACCATAAAAGAGTGGGGCTGAAATAAGTGCTAATATCCCATTTGTCCAAATCGAATGAGATGTTTCTTTTAAAGATTCAGAAGCTTGATAACGTTGTACGACATCTTGGCTTGCTGTATATTGTTGCAAGTTATTAAAAATACTACCAAGGAAAATAATCGGAATAGCAGCAGCGGCGGCGTTCATTTTCCAGTTGTCTGCGCTGATTAATTTATGGTTACTCACTGCTTCGTTGACCACTGTACCTAAACCGCCGTCAATATGAATCACTCCCATAATAATAATGACAAGTGCGCCCCCTAATAAAATCACGCCTTGAATGAAGTCACTCCATACGACACCTTCAAAACCGCCCAGGAATGTGTAGATAATACATAAAATACCAACGAGACTTGCGACTAAATATGGATTGATGTCAGAGACGGCTGTAATTGCGAGTGTTGGCAAATAGATGACAATCGCTACACGACCTAAATGGAATAATATAAACAACACAGAACCCATCACACGTACTGCCGGATTAAAACGTGCTTCTAAATATTCATAAGCTGAAGTAATATTAAGCTTTTTAAAAAACGGAACATAAAAATGAATAAGTAATGGTATAATCGCGACAATTGCAATATTGCCGGCGATGTAAGACCAATCTGTTAAATACGCTTTTTCTGGTGTTGACATAAACGTAATTGCACTTAACGTTGTCGCATAAATGGAAAAGCCCACGACCCATGATGGTAAACGACCACTTGCTTTAAAGAAACTATCGGTATCTTTACCTGCACGCTTCGTAAAATACGCGCCAATACCTAACATAACCAATAAGTATAAAATTAAAGCAATCCAGTTCCAAAATCCAAAGCCAATTGTTGCCATAAAAACAAACCCCTTTCAATCATCAATAAAAAGATTTAAAGAAAACGCTTACATATTTATCCGAAAGAAAAGAGTGAAGAACAACGCTTTCTCTATTTATCGTTTGAACGCCACTCTTTTTAAATTAAAGTATGATTTTCTTAAAGTTGATATTGGTCCATCAATGTTTTCAATGCATCGCGATGTGTTTCGTTAAACGGATGGAATGGTGCTTTAGGAACCCCCGTATCAATGCCTTTTTCAGCTAAAATGGCTTTTAACGTTGGATAAAGCCCCATACCGAGCACTGTTTCAATGATATCGTTGGTTTCGTGTTGAATGCGGTAAGCCTCTTCAATCGCGCCATTTTGAGCATTTTCAAAGATTTGACGAATACGACGACCATTCACATTAAAAGTAGAACCAATCGCACCATCAACACCTGAAATTGCTGCTTGTACAAGCATTTCATCAAAACCAGAGAAAATTAATTTATCTGGGAATGCTTTACGTAGGCGTTCGAGTAAGTAGAAGTCTGGCGCTGTATACTTCACACCGATGACTTTGTCGTTTTGGAAAAGTTCTTCAAATTGTTGGATAGAAATATTGACACCTGTTAATCCAGGGATAGAATAAACGATTATATTATTTTGAGTCGCTTCAATAATAGCGAAATAGTAGTCACGAATTTCTTCAAAAGTGAAAGGATAGTAAAACGGTGTGACAGCTGATAGTGAATCATAACCCAGTTCAGTTGCATATTTTCCAAGTTCAATTGCCTCATTTAAATCAAGTGAACCGACTTGTGCTATTAAGCGAATATCGTCTTTCGCTTCATCTTTTGTAATGCGGAAAACTTCTTTCTTTTGTTCGGTATTCATTAAAAAGTTTTCGCCCGAACTTCCGTTCACATACAAGCCATCTAATTTCTGCTCGTCAATCGCATTACGAATAATGGCTCTTAAACCTTGTTCTTTCACTTGTCCATTTTCATCAAACGGAACGAGTAAAGCCGCATATAATCCTTTTAAATGTTCATGCATGGTACACCCTCCAATAAATGTTCTATTTGTAATATTGGTCTGACCAATTTATAATTTAATTGTAAGCGTTATCAAAGTAATGGTCAATCACTTTACAACGAATCGTCACAATTATGTTAAACTGAACTAAACTGGTTACAAGGAGTTAGTATGGATGATGGGGGAATTGTCGAGTCGTTCTGGTAAAAATTTGAAGCAAACGGTCGTACAAAAGATTAAGGATTATATTTTAGCGGAGTCATTACAGGTGGGGGATAAATTACCCACTGAACGCAAGTTAGCCGAGACATATCAAGTGAGTCGTTCCGTTGTGCGTGAGGCTTTGAGTTATCTTGAAAACACAGGCGTGACTGAGAGTGTACAAGGACGTGGCACATTAGTAAAAGCACAAGATATTACGCCACTGATTGAAGGATTTTTATTTAGTTTTCAAGTCTCTCACGGCAATTTGAAAGATTTAATGATGTTACGTCTTACCTTCGAACTCGCAGCAATTGATATCATTGAGCGTAGACAAACGCCATTAACTTCGATTGCAGAGACACTTGTTGATGATGTAGATACGTTTAATGTGGCTGCAGACCAAAAATTTCATGAAAGTTTGCTGACTGCGGTAGATTCATCATTATTTCAACAAATGAGTGCCGTGGTACAAGCATATTTTTATCAAACACCTATTGAAACATCGCGTGAACAAAATGTGCGGAGTATGACAGAACATCGAAATATCTATGAAGCGTTAAAGGACGGAAATTTTTCATTGGCCAAAGCATTGTTAACGGAACATCTCATGAGAGGGGCAGAATTTTATGAAGAAAATCGCTTTTGACATTGGAGGGACTTATATAAAGTCAGCCATTATAGACGCGCATCGACAGCTACAGGATTATGATAAAGTGCGAACGCCCGTAAACGAAAACGACGCGATTATTCATTATGTTAAGACAAGATTACAACGTTACATTCATGAACATCAATTACAAGATGTCGCAGTGGGCATTTCTACAGCGGGTGCGGTGGATAGAAAAGCACGTGCCATTGCATACGCCAATCCGAATATTTTGAATTATACAGGCACAAATTTTGCAGATCAACTGGGTGCGTATGTTCAAGAACTCAGCGTCTATAATGATGTTGATGCAGCATTGCTAGGGGAGTTGGATGAAAGGGAAACGTCTTACGAAAGTGCCTTTTGTTTAACTTTAGGTACGGGAATTGGCGGCAGTTATTATCATCGAGATATCGGGTTGTTAACAGGTGTACGTCATCGTCCGAATCAAATTGGCTATTTATTATACGACCCAGTAACTGAGACACAATATGAACAACGTGCCTCTACAGAAGCGTTAAAACAATTGTTAATGAAAGAAAACTATCCGCATCAAAATATTCAACAATTATTTGAAGAAGCGGAGAATGGTGATGCCACAGCACGACACTATATCAAGCAATGGGCGCGTGAAGTGGCACGAGGTATTGCGGAAATTCAAATTGTCTATGATCCAGAAATCATCATTATAGGTGGTGGCGTTTCTGCACAAGGTGATGTGTTATTAAGTTATATTTTGCCGGAATTGACGCGCTATCTGCCTCAAGATTACGGTCATGCCAAAGTGGAAGTCGCACAGCTCCAAAATCATGCTGCATTAATCGGCGCGGTCAGTGAATTGTAAACAAGTATAGAAATCAAGTTTACATTAATGGTATAATCTGAAATGAACTGTTTTTATCATTTTGAGGAGGAAAAAGATTTTGAACACGAAATTTTTAGTTTATACAGCATTAATGACTGCAATCATCGCCGTAATGGGCTTTATCCCAGCGATTCCGTTACCTTTTATTCCAGTACCTATCGTACTCCAAAATGTGGGTATCTTTTTAGCAGGTATTTTATTAGGACGTCGTTATGGAACTTTAAGTGTCATCGTATTTTTATTACTCGTATTTATGGGTGCACCATTGCTCTCAGGTGGACGTGGCGGTTATGGTGTATTCGTTGGACCGAGTGTCGGCTTTTTAATCATGTATCCCATTTCAGCATTTTTAATTGGTTGGATGCGCGACAAATATTTTGAAACATTAGATTTTAAGCGTACTTTTGCGATTATCGTGATCTTTGGGGTCGTGTTATTAGACTTAGTGGGGGCCATTGTGATGGGATTTGTTATTCATATGCCAATTTCAAAGGCCATTTATCTGTCATTAACATTTTTACCAGGTGATTTAATCAAAGCTGCAATTGCCGCACTCATTGCAGTTGCACTGTTTAAAAATCCTGTGATGTCGAGAATCATGCAACAACTAGCAAAATAAGCATTGAAAGAAGGGGATGTAGATGGACATTCAAATGAGTGATATTTATTGTGAGGGCGACATTTATTCTAAAGATGACAACGTAACCATTTATATGACGCCCACAACACCCCTGACCTATGAAAATAACAAATGGGTCTATCATCAAATGCCTAATGTATCTCAGTTTAAGGATGATATGAGGCAACAACAAAGGCTTCATGCTGACAATGGTGTGTTGACGCATCTCAAATTTGAATTTCCAGAAAACGTCAAACCTAACGTAGACATGATGCAACTTTTACGTGCTGAAGGTTTTCAACTCGGACATCTTGAATTGTACATGATTGAAGCAGCAGACTTACGTCAATTGACTGGCCCAAGTCTTGAAATCGAGCCTGTAACATTAGAGAATATGGCAGATTACATGCACGTCTATGAGCCACTTTCAATTCAATTTGGTACAGATTATATTCAAGAAAGTGCACAGACATTGCGAAAACTGTTGAAGAAAGACTCTCGTGCGCTCCAACCTTATATTGCATATGAAAATGCGCAACCCATTGGCATTATGAATGTGATTGAGACGGAGCGAACAGTGGAATTAGATGGCTTTGCAGTGGCTGAAGCAGCACGAGGGCGTGGCGTTGGTTCGGTGATGCAGGCATTCGTAGGAGAACTTGCTAAAGAGCGTCCAGTCATTTTAGTCGCTGATGCTGAAGATACAGCGAAAGAGATGTATCTGAAACAAGGTTATACATTCATCAGTTTTCAGTACAGTGCCCTTAAAGAATTAACTGTTTCAGTGTCGTATTGATAACGGTTGGTAAATCATACAAACGGACATTGATGACGCCATGCTGCAGGTGCGATATTTTAAATCGTTTGATACGAAATCCATACTTGCTCACATTTTGATGATGATCGTCATCAATGGTGTTGGGTATTGCTAATGTGTAGAAAAATAAATCAAACCATCTCTCTTTTTTAACGAATTCACCAGTAACTAAATCACGGCTGTCATCCTTATGCATATCACAGTCATGATATATAAAGATACAGTGATTTCTAGAGTCAGACACCAAAGCGCAAAATCATATATGAAAGTAGGGAATTAAAGATGGAAGTTCAAATGAGCGATATTTACACTGAAGCAGAAGTTTATGATCAAAACGAAGACATGACTATTTATCTTAATTCACATACCCCTATCACTTTTGATAATAATAAGTGGGTATATCACCAAATACCAGATATAGCAACATTTAAAGAAGATATGAAGCGACAGCAAGCGTTTCATTACGACCACAGTATATTCTTACATTTAAAATTTGAATTTCCTGTAGATGCTGAACCCAACAAAGAAATGTTGCAGTTTTTACATGATGAAGGGTTTAATGTGAGACGTCTCGAACTGTATGCAGCAGATGCTAAGACACTGCGACAAATAGATGGTCCAGAAATTATCGTTAAGCCATTAACCCTAGAAAGAATTCCCGATTATATGAAAGTTTTTGAACCTATAGGGATGGAGTACGGTGCCGATTATTTGATTGAAGTTGAAGATAGGTTATACCGAGGGGCGAAGTACGGGTTTGGAGTAAGTCAACCTTACGTCGTTTATGAAAAAGGTGAACCGGTCGGTACGATGAAAATCATAGAGTCAGAGCGTACTGTTGAAATTGACGATTTTGAAGTTGTTGAAGATGCCTGTGGACGAGGAATTGGTTTGGCTATGCAGGCGTTTGTAGGGATGTTGGCGAATGTGAGACCAGTAATTTTGCAAAGTGCTTCAGATTTGACGGTGAGAGACATGTACATTAAAGAAAACTATCAATTAATTAGTTTCCAATATAGCATGATTAAAAAATTATACGATTAAGAATAAAACAGGCGTTTGTTGAGTCTTTCCTCATCAACGCCTGTTTTTTACATGTTTATTTGTTGAATGCGCTCTGGATGGCTGTAAATATTAAAGTAATTGTCACGCACGAAACCGACCGCAGTAATGTTGAGATCGTGCGCAAGTTGTACAGCTAATGTGGTAGGGGCAGATTTAGAAATAATCATACCAACACCAATTTTAGCAGCTTTGATTAAAATTTCTGAGGAGATACGTCCACTAAAAATAAGGACTTTATCGCGCACCCCAATATGACGTTGAATACAGTAGCCGTAAAGTTTATCGAGGGCATTATGACGTCCAATATCTTGGCGATGAATGTAAAAATCATTACCATCACTAATCGCTGCGTTATGTAAGCCGCCTGTTGCTTGAAAGACACGACTTTGCGCTTGTAAACGTGTCATCATGCTTAAAATTTGAGATGGGGTCAATTGAATGTTGGACATTGAAGTTTTTGCAATCGCTGCATCATTATGGAAATAGAACTCCCGACTTTTCCCACAACATGAAGCGACAAGCCGTTTCGTTGATAATTGGATGCGGTCATGTAAAGGTGATGTGATTTCAACATGTGCATAGCCCCGATGTTCATCAATTTCTATCGATTTTAGCTCATCTCTTTTTAAAATGACCCCTTCAGAAGCGAGAAAGCCCAGCACCAGTTCTTCCAATTGGTTTGGACTACAAATGACCGTCGCAAATTCTTCTTGATTTACCATGATTGTGAGTGGTGTTTCTGTTACATAATCATCTGCTGTTTCAAATAAAACGCCATTTTCGAATCTTACAATCGGTTGGTTCGTTTTGAAGTCTGGATTCAAATGTCCAACCTCCTTTCAAAATATGTTCAACTGTATGAATAGATAAATTTATTTTAAACTTTCTCCACCAATTTTAACAGAATTTGAAATATGAAGAGTGTTGAAAAGAAAAAACAAAAGAAGTAAACTGTAGTAAACAAAAGAAGAGAGTAGGTTGAATGATGGCGAGTATTAGAGAGATTGCGAAAGAGGCAGGTGTTAGTCCTGGTACGGTGTCGCGTGTATTAAATGAGGATCCGTCATTGTCGGTCGCAACCGAGACGAGACAACGTATTATTGAAATTGCCAATGCGCGTAATTATACAAAACAAAAACGCCTCACACGACAAATTCAAATTGTCACACATGCTTCAAAAGAAAAAGAAATGATTGACCCGTATTATCGAGAACTGCGCTTAGCAATTGAAAAAGAAGTGAAGCATTTGAATTTAACATTGAAAAAGACAATCCGTACGAATGAATTAACGTCGATTGAACAATTGAAACAAGTGGAAAAGGCGGGTTCCGTAATTGTCATTGGCCCATTCAAACAATCTGTAATTCAACAACTTTATACATACAATGCGCGACTCATTTTAATTAACCAAATCGATGCGCCGAGTCATATCGATGCAGTATCTTCTGATTTATATCACAGTATGGAAGCATTACTTGAAGAACTTCAGAACCAAGGTATAGAGAAAGTGACATATGTTGGTGGAGAAACAAAGATACGTGATGTGGGGCACGCGCATGATATTGTTGCTGATGCAAGACAACGTGCATATGTGAATTGGTGTGAGAAGTTCAACATACACATGGATAATTACTCATCGAATTGGGAGCGTCAAAATGGTCTTGAGATTGGGCAGCATATTGCAGAGCGGGAGACTTTACCACAAATCGTTATTACAGGCAATGATGTGCTTGCAGTCGGTGTGTTGCAAGGGTTACAGCAAGCGCATATTCGTGTGCCACAAGATGTGCAACTCGTTAGCTTTAATGACTCTGAAATTACACAATATACAGCGCCGATGATTTCTAGTATTCGTATTCCTATTGAAGAATTTGGTCGACAAGCAGTTCGATTAGCACAAGATCAAATGAAAGGGAATCGTCAAGTCGCGATTCATATGCAACTGAACACACAATTGAATTATCGAGAAAGTTTTTTGAAAGCGGTCTCAGTTGACAGTGAATGAGATAAACAGTAAACTATATTTGTTGTTTACTACAAAAACTTTGGGGTGTGAGCTATGCAAAACCTAACTCAAAAATTTAAAGACATTTTTAATGCAGAACCAACATTGACTGCATTTGCACCTGGTCGTATCAATTTAATTGGCGAGCATACAGATTACAATGGCGGTTTTGTTTTTCCTGCAGCAATCGAATTAGGGACATATGGTGTGGGGCGGTTACGTGACGACCGTAAAATCCAACTTTACTCAGTGAATTTTGAGTCAGCAGGTGTGATGGCTTTTGATTTAGACCATTTAGATTACAATGCTGAACATCAATGGGCGAACTATCCAAAAGGAATGATTCGTTACTTAGTTGAGCAATTTCCTGAGATCAATCGTGGTTTTGACATCGTCGTTGAAGGTAATATTCCAAACGGTGCGAGTCTATCTTCATCAGCGTCTATCGAATTGTTAACAGGTCACCTTGTAACGACTTTATTCCATATTGACATGGATCGCCTTGAACTCGTCAAAATGGGACAACGTGTCGAAAATGAATTTATTGGCGTGAATTCTGGGATCATGGATCAATTTATTGTTGGTTTCGGTAAAAAAGACCATGCGATTTTATTAGATACGAATACATTGGAGTACCATTACGTGCCAACAGAGTTCGGTGACTACAAAATTTCGATTATGAATACGAATAAACGCCGAGAACTTGCCGAGTCGAAATATAACGAACGTCGTAGTGAATGTGAGCGTGCGTTAGCGCAATTACAAAAATATCTTGATGTACAATCACTTGGGGAAATTTCGATGGCACAATTTGAACAGTACGCAGATAAAATTGGTGATGATGTGCTTATGCGTCGTGCGAGACATGCGATTTCAGAAAATGAACGTACAAAACAAGCGTATGAAGTGTTACAAGCACACGATTTTAAAGTGTTTGGCGAATTGTTAAACGCGTCTCATGCATCATTGAAAGACGATTATGAAGTGACAGGGCTAGAGTTAGATACATTAGCAGAAGCAGCACAACAAGTTGATGGTGTGTTAGGGGCACGTATGACTGGTGCGGGTTTTGCAGGATGTGCGATTGCGCTCGTACACAAAGATAAAATTGCTGACCTTGAAGAAAAGGTGACTGAGGCATATACGAAAACGGTCGGGTATGCACCATCGTTCTATCATGTGGACATCGCAAACGGTGTACGCACAATAGAGAAATCATAAGGGAGTGTATAGAATATGGCAATGCTTGTATTAGGTGGCGCAGGTTATATCGGAAGTCACTGTGTCGATCAATTAGTTGAAGCGGGTTATGATGTGGTTGTCGTGGATAACTTAGTGAAAGGGCATCGTGAAGCTGTCCATTCATCAGCACGTTTTTATGAAGGCGACGTGCGTGATCGCGAATTTTTAGACGGCGTTTTCCAAAAAGAGAACATTGAGGGTGTGTTCCATTTCTGTGCGTATTCATTAGTAGGTGAATCAGTAGAATATCCACTGGAATATTTCAACAACAATGTCTATGGTTTACAAGTGTTACTTGAAGTGATGCGTGCACATGATGTTCAACATATCATTTTCAGTTCAACAGCTGCAGTTTACGGAGAACCAGAAGAAGTGCCTATTGTAGAAACTTCACAAAAATTACCGACAAGTCCATATGGTGAAAGTAAACTTGTGATGGAAAAAATGATGCGTTGGTGTCACGAGGCGTATGGTGTCAACTATGCCGCGTTACGTTATTTTAATGTTGCGGGTGCTAAAGAAAACGGTGCAATCGGTGAAGATCATCATCCAGAAACACACTTGATCCCAGTTGTACTACAAGTGGCATTAGGTCAACGTGATGAATTGAAAATGTTTGGTGATGATTATGACACACCAGATGGTACGCCAATTCGAGATTATTTACATGTCACAGATTTAATTTCAGCCCATATTTTAGCGTATGATTACTTAAAAGCGGGTGGCGAAAGTGGTGCGTTTAACTTAGGTACGAACCACGGTTATTCAGTAAAAGAAATTTTAAATGCGGCGCGTGAAGTGACTGGTCGAGACATTCCGGCAGTCGTTGCACCAAGACGTGCAGGTGATCCAAGTAAATTGGTTGCTTCAAGTGATAAAGCGAAAGCATTATTGAAATGGCAACCCCAACATGATGATATTCATGAAATTATTCGTACTGCTTGGGAATGGCACCAAAAACACCCAAATGGATATGAAACTGTCTAAAGGAGGCTCATTATGGCAAACGCATCACATGTCTATCAATTTGCAGATGATATTATTGCGCATGGCGACTATGAACCGGCAGACCGTATTTATGTCGTGAATCAAATTTTGTCACGTATCAAGGCAGATGATATTGCGCTTCTAGACACTGAATATGATATGCAACCACAAGCACCAATTGAAATCGTCAATTTACTTATTGAAGATGCGATTAAGCGAGGCGTTATTGAAGACATTTTATCCGCACGCGAACAATTGGAAGCCAGTTTGATGGATTTAATCACGCCAAAATCTTCTTCAGTCAATCGTGAATTTTATCAACGTTATCAACTTTCACCAGAAGCGGCAACAGATTATTTTTATCAACTGAGTCACCTGAATCATTACATTAAAGAAGAAGCGATTGCGAAAAACATTGTATATCAAGTGCCAACAGTGTATGGTGACTTTGAAATTACGATTAACTTATCGAAACCTGAAAAAGATGCGAAACAAATTGAGCGCGAGAAAAACGCACCGACGTCGTCCTATCCGAAGTGTGCGATTTGTATGGAAAATGAAGGCTATTACGGAACGATGACTTCTGCCGCACGTTCGAACCATCGTATTGTACAAATGCAAATCAACGGGGAAGAATGGGGCTTCCAATATTCACCGTACCAATATTTTAATGAACATAGCATTTTATTATCACGCGAGCATACGCCAATGTTAATCAACCAAGTGACGTTTGAAAACTTACTTGATTTTGTGAAGCAATTTCCACACTACACGATTGGCTCGAATGCAGATATTCCAGTCGTTGGCGGATCGATTTTATCGCACAATCATTATCAAGCAGGACGTCATGATTTTCCAATGGCATTGGCACCTATTGAACGCGTATTTGAATTAGCGGACTTTCCGACTGTACAAGCAGGTATCGTCAAATGGCCAATGAGTGTGATCCGATTAACTGCGACAGATACTGACGAACTGATTGCGGCGAGTGAATGGACTCGTCGACAATGGCAAGGATATAGTGATGCGCATGTACAAGTGAAAGCATATAGTGATACAGGCGAGCGTCATCATACAGTGACTCCGATTGCAAGATATCGTAATGGTCACTATGAAATGGACATTGTGTTACGTGATAATCAACGTACACCAGAGTTTCCAGACGGTTTATTCCATCCTCATCAAGATGTTCAGCATATTAAGAAAGAAAACATTGGTTTAATTGAAGTCATGGGCACAGCGATATTGCCTGGACGTTTAAAAAAAGAATTACAAGACGTGATCGCATTTTTAAATGGTGATGAAACGATGGACCTAGGTGTGCATGAGTCATGGGCACAAGAAATGAAAGTGGAATATGATTTTGACACACAAGATGCTGAAACGATTGTGCGTCAAGAAGTGGGGTATAAATTTGAGCGCGTACTTCAAGATGCTGGGGTGTTCAAAAGGAATGAAGTCGGTCAAGCTGCCTTCCAACGCTTTATCGCAACGTTAAATGCATCATTGATATGATTTTACAAAAAGACGTTCGGAATCTGTTATACTGATTTCGAACGTATTTTTACATGTCAATTCATTTTTAAAGGGGCAATGCATCATGAAAAAAAGAATAAGTTGGATGATGTTCATAGGGCTATTATTGATCGTTTTAGCAGCGTGTGGTCAAAACGGGTCTCAATCGGATTCTAAAAAATCAAAGGATGACGAAAAATTGACGATTTCAGCTGCAGCAAGTTTAACGGATGTGACAAAAGCATTAGAAAAGGCATTTCATAAAGCACATCCAAATGTCGACGTGTCGTTTAACTATGGTGGTTCGGGCGCTTTGCGAGAACAAATTGATAAAGGTGCACCGGTTGATGTGTTCATGTCAGCGAATACGAAAGATGTCGATATGTTGAAAGAAAAAGGGAAAGTACAACAAACATTTGATTACGCCCGCAACAAATTAGTATTGATTCATCGTAAAGGTAGCGATATTCAAAGTGTGGATCAACTCGGAGATAACGACCAACTCGCAATTGGTGAAGTGAAATCCGTGCCGGCGGGTAAGTATGCCAAAACGTATTTAGAAGCTCAAAACCAGTGGTCAATGGTTGAAGATCGTATCGTTTACGCGAAAGATGTACGTGAAGTATTAAACTATGTGAATAAAGGCAATGCGCAGCTCGGTTTTGTTTACCAAACAGATTTATACGTGGGTCAAAAGCCACATGAGGGTGTTGAAAAAGTAGCTGATGCAACACTGGAAAAACCTATTGTCTACCGAATGGGCACAGTAACGGATACTGAAGCGACAAAGGCTTGGTATGATTTTATGAAGAGTGACGAAGCACAACACATTTTGAAAGACTATCATTTTGAAAAATAGGTGATGTTAATGTCTGATTTTACGCCTTTTTGGATATCCTTGAGAGTGGCATTGGTCAGTACAGTCGTCGTATTTATACTTGGAATCGCACTTGCACGTATCATGTATCATAGGCGAACGAAATGGACGCATCTGATTGAGAGTATTGTACTGTTACCTATCGTATTACCTCCGACTGTATTAGGTTTTTTACTTCTCATGCTGTTTTCAGTGGATCAGCCTGTAGGACATTTACTCACTGATATTTTAGGGGTGAAAGTCGTATTTACATGGATCGGGGCTGTCGTGGCATCGGTTATTGTCAGCTTCCCTCTCATGTATCAACATACAGTCCAAGGTTTTCGAAATATCAATCCACGTATGCTGAATACTGCACGAACGATGGGGGCATCTGAACTTAAAATCTTTTTCAAAATTACGTTACCTTTGTCGAAACGTGCGATTATTTCAGGGATGATGCTTGCATTTGCACGTGCAATTGGTGAATTTGGGGCGACACTCATGATTGCGGGTTACATTCCTGGTAAAACCAATACACTGCCGTTAGAAATTTACTTTCTTGTTCAGCAAGGTAGAGAAAATCAAGCGTGGCTATGGGTTCTCGTCCTAGTGGCATTTGCAATTAGTGTGATAGGAACGATGAATGTGATGAATCGAGAGCGTTATCGTGAGGTGGATTAGTTGTTAAACCTTCAAATACAAAAAAACATTAACCAGCGTCATATCAGCATTCAAATTCAAAGTGATCAGCCTCAAATCTATGCGATTCAAGGTGCGTCGGGGATAGGTAAAACGACGCTATTGAACATCATTGCAGGGATTTGTGATCCGGATGTTGGATTGATTCAAATTAACGGGCGTGTCTTAACTGATACAGTACAGCAAAGTCAAGTGCCCATTCGCGAACGGCGCATCGGCTATTTGTTTCAAGACTATCAATTGTTTCCACATATGACGGTGTTGGACAACATTACATTTATGACACGTTATAACACACATATTGCAGATTTGATGAAGCAATTAAATATTGAACATTTACAGAACGTGTATCCAGAGCGCTGTTCGGGCGGTGAAAAGCAACGTGTCGCATTGGCAAGAGCATTGAGTATGCGACCAGAAATATTGTTGCTAGATGAGCCGTTTTCAAGTTTGGATGAAACAGCGCGACAAGAAAGTATGGCATTGGTGAAGCGGGTTTTTGAAGAATGGCGTATTCCTATCATTTTTGTGACACATTCCAAATGGGAAGCCGAAATGTTAGCGGATGAAGTGATTGTCGTACAATGAGTCGGCTGGATATCCATAGACTTCGAGTGAATATGTGTAAGGTTAGCGTTATACGAGACTTAGTTATTCGGATGACGCTGACAAAGAGATCAAATGAAAATAGTTTAAACAGCGAATCAAAGACATGGACACGCCATCTTTGGTTCGCTTTTTAAATATATAGGGAATCAGCGCATCAGATTTCATCGTTTTACCCCATGATGAATAGGGGCTATTGCCGTTTTAATCCGTTGAGTCCCTTTCGAAAAATCCGTATAATTGAGAATAGTATTGTAGAGAGGATTATGATGATGGGTGAAGAACGATATTCTAGGCAAGTTTTATACAAAGGCATAGGGCGGAATGGTCAACAAAAAATCAATGCGAAAGCTGTGCTCATTGTAGGCATGGGTGCTTTAGGAACACACCTTGCTGAAGGGTTAGTGCGTGCAGGTGTTGGAAGACTCATCATTGTTGATAGGGATTATATCGAGCATTCTAATTTACAACGGCAGACGTTGTTTACGGAACATGATGCAGATGAAAGTGTACCGAAAGTGATGGCCGCAAAAAAGATGCTTCAGGCGATACGTCGTGATGTGGATATTGAGGCATATATTGCACATGTCGATGTTGCATTTTTAGAAGCACATGTGCCGACTGTTGATTTAATTTTGGATGCGACAGATAATTTTGAAACACGTATGCGAATCAATGATGCGGCGTACGCGTATCGGGTGCCTTGGATTTATGGGGGTGTGGTGCAAAGTACGTATGTATCGGCGCCGTTTATTCCAGGGGAAACGCCTTGTTTTCAATGTTTAGTTCCTCAAATTCCATCGATCAATCTCACGTGTGACACGGTAGGCGTCATTCAACCTGCTGTCACGATGACGACGAGTTTTCAGTTGAGAGATGCATTGAAAATTTTAACCGAGACACCGATTGAACCGAAGTTGACTTATGGTGATATATGGGAAGGGACACATTTTACTTTTGGTATGCGACGATTGCAACGTGAAGATTGTCCAACATGTGGCCAGCAACCAAGCTATCCTTATTTGAACACACGAACGTCCAACTATGCCGCTTTATGTGGTCGAGATACGGTACAATACCAACATCCTGAATTGACATTTGAACGCTTAAAGTCATACTTAGACGCGCGAAAAATCCCATACAAGTCCAATGGCTATTTATTACAATTTAAATTTGAAGCATCACGTATTGTTGCTTTTCAAGATGGTCGTCTACTCATTCATGGTTTAAAAGATACAGAGGCGGCACAAGTGATGATACATAAATTATTCGGCTAACAAAGGAGTGGTTTTATGCATACGAACGTCAAATTAGAGAGACCTGTCCGTTGTGCAGTATTGACTGTTTCTGATACACGAACAATTGAGACAGATAAAGGGGGACAATGCGTTCAAAACTTATTACAAACTGCTGATTTTGATGTGGACATTAAACATTACACCATTGTTAAAGATGAACAGACTGCGATTCAATCGGCTGTGCAACAATGGTTGGCAGAAGATATCGATGTCATCGTAACGACAGGTGGAACGGGTATTGCGCCGAGAGATGTCACGATTGAAGCGGTAACGCCATTATTAGATAAGGAAATTGAAGGGTTTGGAGAGCTGTTTCGCTATTTAAGTTTTACAGAAGATGTCGGGACACGCGCTTTGTTATCTCGAGCTGTTGCAGGTACAGCAAAACGCACATTAATCTTTTGCTTACCAGGATCAACAGGTGCCGTAAAATTAGCGCTCAATCGGTTGATATTACCAGAACTCACACATTTAGTTTATGAAATGAATAAATAATGTGATATGTGAAAGAGTCATCTCATGTGGGTGATTTGAGACAACTTAAGCGTACGCAAGCTCATAATAGCCATCATATGAATATAAACAGCGAATAAAGAAGGCAAACTCTTGATTTTAAAAGAAGATCGTATTCAATTGTTTACTTTCTAATCAAAGCAAATACACTGATTTCATCAAAGTGCATTTGATTATTAGAAAAAGGGGGCGGGGACACAATCATGCTTCCCAGCCCCTTGATAAACTTTAAAGCTTGTTAGTGAGATGTACGGTTGAAATCAGACTTGCCACCCGTTTTTTGAACGAGATACGTTTCACCGATGACCATCCCTTTGTCAACGGCCTTGCACATGTCATAAATAGTTAACGCAGTGGCAGAAGCAGCAGTTAAGGCTTCCATTTCTACACCCGTTTTGCCATTAGTAGAGACAGTCGTCGTAATGTTTAAAATAAAATGATTTTCCGAAGTTTCCCAATCAAATGCAACATCAATCCCTGTAAGTGCTAACGGATGGCACATTGGAATGATTGTCGACGTATTTTTAGCAGCCATAATTCCTGCAATTTGTGCAGTATTTAAAACATTTCCTTTTTTGTTTGTATTTTGTGTAATTTGTTCATAAATCGTGGCATTAACTTGAATGCTTGAATGTGCAATAGCAGTTCGTTTAGTGATTTGTTTATCAGAAACATCCACCATCTTTGCATGACCTTGAGCATTAAGGTGTGTAAATTCAGACATGTTATTCCTCCTTACTTGAATGCAAGGATAGTATAGCATGAATTTTTCATTTTGTTAGGAGTGGTTCATCATGCCAGTAGAAAAAAGACATCCCATCCCAGTGGCTGAAGCGATACAACGTGTTATGAAACAAAATATTGAGATGGAAACGACGACAATGAACATCTATGAATGTGAAGGCTATATTCTTGCTGAAGATATTGTTGCAACGTATGACATTCCACGCTTTGATAAATCACCTTATGATGGCTTTGCGGTGAGAAGTGTCGATACTGTCGGTGCTTCAAGTGACACGCGCATCCCTTTTGAAGTCGTTGATCATATTGGGGCAGGAAGTGTGTCCGCGAAACAACTTGAAGCAGGACAAGCTGTACGTATTATGACAGGTGCTGAAATGCCTCAAGGTGCAGATGCCGTTGTGATGCTTGAACAAACGGTAGAATCGGCAAATGGTTTTACAATTCGCAAGCCTTTTGAACCGTTAGAGAATGTATCATTAAAAGGAGAAGAAACGTCGACAGGCGATGTTGTCTTAACGAAAGGTCAACGTATTAACGCGGGAGTAGTCGCAGTGCTAGCCACTTTTGGTTATGTTGACGTCCCTGTATTTCAAAAACCATCCGTAGCCATTATTGCGACAGGAAGCGAACTTGTCGATATTGATGCACCGTTAGAACCTGGGAAAATTCGTAATTCAAATGGTCCGATGATTTATGCGTTGTTACGTAAAGAGGGGATTACAGGCGAGTTATACAAAATTCAACAAGACGATTTTGATAGTAGCCTAGCTGTCGTTAAAAAAGCATTCTCTGAACATGATATCGTCATTACCACAGGTGGCGTGTCGGTCGGTGATTTTGACTATTTACCGGATATTTATCGCGCGTTAAATGCAGAGGTGTTATTTAACAAAGTGGCAATGAGACCTGGGAGTGTTACAACTGTTGCAGTATCGGAAGGTAAATATTTATTCGGTTTATCAGGGAATCCTTCTGCTTGTTATTCGGGCTTTGAGTTATTCGTTAAGCCGGCGATGTACCATATGATGCAAGCTGAAAAATGTTTTCCAAGTATGGTACGTGCCACATTGATGGAAGACTTTAAAAAGGCGAATCCATTTACTCGATTTATTCGTGCTAACGTTGTGCTCACAGGACGTCAAGCGACTGTACGGCCATCAGGTTTCAATAAATCAGGTGCAGTCGTGTCTATCGCGCACAGTAATGCGATGATAGTATTACCAGGCGGCACAAGAGGTTTTGAGCGTGGCCATGAAGTGCAAGTCATATTAACCTCATCAGAAGCGTATCAACGGGAGAGTGACTTATGATTTTACAAGTCGTCGGGTTTAAAGATGTAGGGAAGACGACACTTATGCAAAAGATAGTGACACATTTTAAAGTGTTAGGCTATCCGGTCGTGACGATTAAACATCACGGACATATGGGCGAAGACATTACGCTACCAGCACAGCATTTAGATCATATGCGTCATTTTAATGCTGGGGCAGATCAAAGTATTGTACAAGGTCATCAGTATATTGAAAGTATTCAAAGATTTGATGAAATGCCTTTACGGACTTTAATTGACGAATGTGTTACCATTGAAAAAAGTATCATATTAGTTGAAGGATACAAATATGAACATTATGATAAAGTGATTGTGTATCGTAATGAAATAGAGTATGAGCAACTTCAACAGTTGTCGAATGTGAAATTTGCAGTTAAAAGAGATATAACAACATCGGATGAACGTGCGCTGTTCGCATGGTTAACTGAGTGGATACAAATGAATGAAGGGTGATAGGGTTGAAACAATTTGAAGTGACAACACAACCGTTAGAACCGGAACAATATCGCGCGTACACATTAAATGAAAAACAAGGCGCGATTGTTGTGTTTACAGGGCATGTCCGTGAATGGACGAAAGGTGTCCGTACAGAATATTTAGAGTATGAGGCTTATGTACCCATGGCTGAAAAGAAACTGGCACAAATTGGTGATGAGATTACTGAACGCTGGCCGGGAACAATAACAGCGATTGGCCATCGTATTGGTGCACTTCAAATATCTGATATTGCTGTATGTATTAGCGTGTCATCGCCGCATCGAAAGGACGCATATGCAGCAAATGAATACGCGATTGAACGCATTAAAGAAGTGGTCCCTATTTGGAAAAAAGAAATTTGGGAAGATGGCGCAGAATGGCAAGGGCATCAACGGGGTTATCACGACGATGCTGTCAATAAAGGAGGACTGACATCGTGAAGGTGTTATACTTTGCAGAAATTAAAGAACTAGTGAATCGTTCAGAAGACGTATTTCATTTTGATTATGAAGTGCCAGTTTCTGATTTAACGACACATTTATATCAAACCTATCCCATTATTCAAGGGAAAAAATTTCAAGTTGCAATCAATGAAGAGTTTGCACGCGCGGAAGATCTCATTCAGCCATACGATGTGGTTGCACTGATTCCGCCAGTCAGTGGAGGTTAATCAATAGTCATGAAAGCAATTATACTCGCAGGTGGGCATTCAGAGAGATTTGGCGCACCGAAAGCATTTGCAAAAATTAACGGGACGACGTTTTATCATCAACTTGTCCAAACGTTACATGCGACGAACATGTTTAATGAGATTATGATTAGTACGAACGAACAACTCTCTTCTCAATTTCAACATGACACGGTCGTCATAGATGAACCGAAACATAGAGATAAAGGACCACTCGCCGGTATATATAGTGCGATGTCACGTGATACGGATGAGGATCTCTATTTCGTCATTTCAGTCGATACCCCTATGGTGACTCAAAAAGCAATCAGTCACCTGTATCAATTTATGGTAGCGAATCTGATTGAAGAACATTTAGACATCGCCGGCTTTATGGATAAAGCACGTCCGATACCGACGATCGCTTTTTATCATAAACGCGTGTTGCCAATTATTGAAGAAGTATTAGCGTCGGATGATCTCAGTATGAAACATGTGTATGAACAAGTGTCGACAGATTGGTTAGATGCGAACACAATCGACAGTCCGCATTATTGGTATCAAAATGTGAATTATCAACAAGATTTGGCAGCATTAGAAGCAGAACTAGCGAAATAAGAAAAGGAGGGCGCAATATGGCAGACCAAATACTGGATCAATTGGGCAGACCCATTCGTGATTTGCGCATTTCCGTAACTGATAGATGTAATTTTCGTTGTGATTATTGCATGCCAAAAGAAATTTTCGGGGATGATTATGTTTTTTTACCGAAAGATCAATTGTTATCATTTGAAGAGATAGTACGTATCACACGATTATATGCGCAACTCGGTGTTAAAAAGGTGAGAATTACAGGTGGGGAACCGTTACTTCGACGAGATCTCCATCAATTAATCGCTCAAATTACACAGGTTGAAGGTATTGAAGATATAGGGCTCACAACGAATGGCTTATTACTTAAAAAACATGGTCAAAAACTATATGATGCTGGATTACGACGCATTAATGTCAGTTTAGATGCCATTGATGATCGTGTGTTTCAATCCATTAACAATCGTGATATTAAAGCGACGACTGTACTTGAACAAATTGATTATGCAATCAGTATTGGTTTAAAAGTGAAAATTAACGTTGTCGTTCAAAAAGGTGTCAATGATCATCAAATTTTGCCGATGGTCCGCTATTTTAAAGATAAAGCTGTGACCATTCGTTTTATTGAATTTATGGATGTCGGCAATGACAACGGCTGGGATTTTAGTAAAGTCGTCACAAAAGATGAAATGTTGGCAATGATTGCGGCTGAATTTGACATTGAACCAGTGTCTCCAGAATATTTTGGGGAAGTTGCTCAATATTATCGTCATGTTGGGAGTGCAGCACAGTTTGGATTAATTACGAGTGTGTCGGATTCATTTTGCTCAAGCTGTACACGTGCACGGTTATCTTCAGACGGTAAATTTTATGGTTGCTTATTCAGTACAGGCAGTGGCTTTGATATTCGCGGACTACTCAGAAGCGGTGCGGATGATGCAGAAGTGATGGCGCAATTGAAGGCTTTGTGGCATATTCGTGATGATCGTTATTCAGATGAGCGAACAGCAGAGACCGTTGCGAATAGACGGAAGAAGAAGATTAATATGAATTATATTGGTGGATAAATTTTTGGGAGCAGTACAGAAATCTTTTGTTTAATAAAGATTTCATCGTACTGCTCCCAAATTTTAATTTGGATTCCATCTGGTTTACATGTCATCGAGTTGGGCATCTGCCTCTCGAGAAAGGGAAGCCATAAAGGCAATCAAATACTACAATTCATAGTAAGAGGGCACGTTAAGTCCAATACTGCGCACCCAGCGTATCAAAATTTTTATCTTCCATTTGCTTTATAGCTATGCCTATTTTTGCTTTTTCTGCTTTTTAATTTGCTTTGAAAAGTCAATTTGTGCAAGGACTGGGTCATGGTCGCTTGCTCGGCCAGACATGTCAGTGAAGTCACTATTCACATGAATCATGTCTAATTGAGTTTGGCGTTTTAAATGTTGAGAGACTAAAATATGATCCAATGTTTGTGTATTGCCTTGATAGACGTATGAATAGCGTTTGTTTTTAGGTACATCGTTCACCTTATTCGTTAATCCGTATGACTCAAAAGTTTTGAGTGGTTTTGACCATTGGAAGTCATTATAATCGCCGACTGAAATAATGTTGGCGTTAGGGTTTTGTTGTTGAACATGTGCTGCGAATTCACCAATACGATGTGCGATTTCTACGCGCTGTGGTTCTGAAGTTAATTGGACTGGCTGCTGACTACCAAACAGGCCATCATCTCCACGTTTTGATTTCCAATGATTTGCAATCGCAATGACTTGTTGTCCTTTAAAATCGAATTGAGCAGCGAGCGATTTGCGCACATCCTCAAAAGCAGGGTCTTGTGGTGCGATACGACCTGGATTGCGTGTCAGTTGATTGTTTTCATAGCCGACGTTCGTTGTCGCATCGCCTGTTGGTATATGATCATTAAATGTCACGCGTTCAGGGTTGTATAAAAAGCCGACGCGGATATTGGCATCAGGTTGTCCGCCATCTACATTGTTTTCAGGATCAATATTGACATAACGATATGTTGGTCCACCTGCATCTTTAATGGCTTGAATGAGACGCTCATACGAGGCTGAGGCGTCGGGACTGCCTTTACCCGGTCCGTTATTATCTTGAACTTCTGTCACCCCAACAATGTCGGGTTGTTTCATATGACTAACAATACCGTTGGCGAGCTTCATGGCTTTGTCATGACTTGAACTTTTAACGTCATTTGAAAAGTTTTCTAAGTTATATGAAGCCACTGTCAGTTTGTTTTCAGACGGTTTTAATGTCGTGCCTTTAGGTTGTGCTTTTCCTTTAACGTGTGCTTGTTGCATGTCATTTAAATCGATATTGATTTTGTAATTTTGGAAACTGTAATTCACATAACCAATTAATGGTCCTTTAAAGCGATCTCCTGTTGTAATATCAAAGTCTTGTGCTTGTTTGTTATCGCCATTCATTTTAAAGGCGATACGTTGACCGTTAGCATTATCGGATTTTAATAAAATGCCACCATTTTTCGTTTCTGGACGATTTTGGTTTAATACTGTGAATACTTCGCCATGGTCTTGCGGTCCTACACTGCGGACATCCTTGAATTCTACACGCATGCCTTCTAAAGCTTCCCAATAGTCAATCGCATATGTATCCGGTTTGAAAACTGAAAAATGTTGAGGAGAAGCGATTTGTTGTGGAATCTTCTTAATTTTCACAGGTTTAGGTAAAGGTTGATTCTCTTTTTGGACAGTGATTTCACCGGCTTTATCTGTACGTGCATCAATTTCAGTTAAGGGTAAATCTGTTTTTGCCTTTTCTGCATAGCCTTCAATCGCATACTCACGGACTGTACCCGAAACATGAACGAGATCACCCACTTGTGTGTTAGGCTTCTCTTTGCCGGCAAAGACGATAATGCCTTCAGAAGTTGCAGGATTATTGTCCTTTTGTGCGTCCGGTGTTTGTAAATGGAAATAATAGGCGTTATTTGCCTTATAAATGTAAGTCACAATACCTGGGACTTTTTCAACGCGTTGATCTTTCAGAGGTGATGTATGTCCTGCACCTTGAATATCATGAATACGAGTTGAGGAAGATGTTTCTGCAAGTGCACTGGAGTCGTAAAACGTCGCGCCTGTGCTGAGTAGGCCTAAAACTAAAGTTGAAGTTATTAATTTGCTTTTCAAGAGATTGCCTCCTTAAAAATATTGATTACGCGTTAAGTATACCAAAAACAATTAAAATAATAATGTAAAAATTTGATTAATTAAAAAAATGGCGAATATTGGAAGGAGAGCGTTTTGATGAGATGCTACAAAAATAAACAGAAAATGGAAGTGATGACCGAAGCGTTTGAATTCAAAAGGTTTCCGGGGATAGGGTATGAAAAGTTTTGATTGTATTGATTGATATATTTTAGAATTGCCGCCATGGATTTGTATTCCTAAGGGCTGTCTTTCCAACTCAGCAACGTTATAATTGAACATTACCTTTGATAAAGCGTGGATGGATATTGAGTGCCATCTACCTTCATGATTTCGCCTATTTTAGGAGTGGGGTGAGTCAACGTTCAATTGTACCCCAGTCCTGTATAAAGAGGCAAAATACTTTAACTTTCGTCGTTTTGAAGTTGTGCGAGTAATGACTGATACAACTGTTCTAAAATATCTGTGGCACGTGCAATCTCATTATCAGAAAGTTGCAATGGTTCAATGGCTTGACGTTGTAATTTGCCAATTTGCAGCTTCAATTTGTCATGAACTGTGTGACCCGATTCGGATAAAAAGAGTAGTTTTTCTCGCTTATCTACTTCACCTGGACGTATGATTAACCAACCTTGAGCATCCAACGCTTTTAAAATTTTTCGTGTTGTTGGCTTTTCTATGGAGCGACGTTTAGAAATTTGGACAAGTGTTGTGCCAGGATTGACCGCGATATCTTTCATAACTAACCATTGTGCTGGATAAAGTTCATTTTCATCGAGCAAAGGATGGACGAGTTTAATATAGGGGCGATAAAGTTTGGTGAAATGATCAAATAATATTGAAGGTTCCATACGAGACTCCTTTCTAGATAGTTTCTTAAGGCATATTATAACACTTCATGTTAAAGTTGTTGGATATAAGGACGTTACTTATTCAAAAGTGCAGTGCGTGTTATATCGAGATTTCACAACAAATATTTGGTAAAATAATGTTACGGCATGAGAAGTGGGAGTGAACGTATAAATGATAGATATAGAATTTGATCACATCATCCATTATATTGATGGATTAAATCAGTTCGAGTTTCCCGGGAAATATTTGGAAATTCAACAAGGTGGTCAGCATGAAAAATTAGGGACTTTTAATCGACTCGTCCAAATCGATTTAGCTTATATTGAATTATTAGATATATATCATCAAGGAAAAATGAAACAACAGTCTAAAACGGATGTGGGCAAGCACTCGTTTGCGACATCGATTATGGAAAATGGTTATCGACAAGGTTTTAAAAAGATTTGCTTTAGAACGCACGATATTGAACAATTAAAAGCCCAATTTGAAGAAAGAGGGCTTGAAACAGTAGGACCTGTTGAAATGACGAGAGAAAATAAAAAAGGACAAATGATTCAGTGGCGATTGCTGTATGTTGCCAATCATCAATTCGATGTCATCATGCCCTTTTTTATAGAGTGGAATACGTCAGATGAGGCACGTGAAGCGGATTTACGAGAACATTTTCATCAACATTTGACAATAGATATGATTACGTTAAATACATATCAACGTCAAACGATGGTGGATCATTGGAAGAAATGGTTTGATATGGAAGAGGTTGAATCTTCGGACCGCTACACCATCCTGCAAAGTCCTGCTAAAAAAATCAAATTTAAGGTGGTAGAGGATAAAGAGGATGCCATAGAAGCAGTTCAATTTATCGATCAAACCATTGAATCTCCCATCGCTTTTCGTACAAGAGGTGCAAGATATCAATTTATTCCACCTCACGCATAAACAACGCTGTATACGAGACTGATGATCAGTACGACATGTAACAATGCGGTGATAGCTGTGATGAGTGATAAAAAGAGTTGTTGTTTCGTTTCATGTAGAAGCACACTATAAATTCCGACAACCAATGAAAACGCGACAAAGATAATGCGTAAACTTAAGTAATCGATGCCGATATGAAAAACGAATGTGCATACGATAAAGATGATATTCATCATAGTAAGTAACAGTAAAATCAATTGACGCATAAAGAGACCTCCAGTTTGTATCTATACATCTATTCTGTGACGTTTCAATCGAATGTGTCATTGATTATACTAGAAAATAAGAGAAGACGATAACTAAAAGGAGTTTTATACAAGAAATGAAACGCATGAATATAACCGATCAAGAACATGATGCATTTGTAAAGGCGCATCCGAATGGTGATTTACTACAATTGACAAAATGGGGAGACACGAAAAAATTAACGGGATGGTATGCGAAACGTATTGCTGTAGGGGAAAATGGTGAGTTGAAAGGTGTCGCACAATTATTATTTAAAAAGATACCACGCACACCTTTTACGCTATGTTATGCTTCACGCGGCTTCGTTGTTGATTATACCCAAACAGACGCGGTGAAAGCTTTGTTATCTGAAGCGATTAAAGTTGCCAAAAGTGAAAAGGCATATACGATTAAAATTGATCCAGATGTAGAAGTTGACCAAGGCATGACAGTTGTCCAAGATTTATTACAAATGGGCTTTAAACATAAAGGGTTCAAAGACGGCTTAGCCAAAGATTACATTCAGCCACGTATGACGATGATCACCCCAATTAATCAGTCTGATGAAGCATTAATTCAAAGCTTTGAAAACCGCAATCGCTCAAAAGTGAGATTGGCGTTAAAACGTGGAACTAAAGTGGAACGTAAAGGACGCGAAGACTTGAAAATATTTGCGGACTTAATGAAAGAAACAGGTGAGCGTGATGGCTTCTTAACGCGAGATGTTTCCTATTTTGAAACGATTTATGATGCACTTCATCCAGACGGTGATGCAGAATTGTTCTTAGTGAAACTTGAACCGAAACCTGTCTTGGCTGAGTTGAAGGCAGAACAACAAAAGTTACAAACTGAAGTGGATGCGTTAACAGAAAAGGATCAAAGCAATAAAAAAGTACAGAATAAATTAAAAGATGCTGAACAAAAAATGAAGAAAAACCAAGCGCTCATTGAGGATATGGAACAACTTGAACGCACACATCCAGAAGGCAAATATTTATCAGGCGCATTGCTGATGTTTGCGGGTCACAAATCGTATTATCTTTATGGGGCTTCATCTAACCATTACCGCGACTTTTTGCCAAACCATCATATGCAATTTAAAATGATGCAATTTGCACGTGAAAAAGGCGCAACGACATACGACTTTGGAGGGACAGATAACAATCCAGACAAAGATTCGAGTCACTATGGTTTATGGGCATTTAAAAAAGCTTGGGGAACACGTTTGAGTGAAAAAATTGGGGAATTTGATTATGTACTGAATCCTATTGTTTATAAAGCAGTCGAACAGTTTAAACCGCAGTTGACACAACTTAAAATTAAACTGGTTCGTCAAATCAAATCTATACAACAACGTAAAGGCCACAAGAAGGCTTAAGCATGGTCGATAGGATGTCATTCAAACGTTTGATAACAACAAATTTAAAATAATTAAGGTGGCACGATATGCATTTACATAACTTGTAGATGCATATACCGTGTCACCTTTTAAGAGTGATAGAACGATGCGTATCGTTTTATCATACATGTTCAATTGAAAGGCTACATTTTTACGGGCTGAAATCATGATGTAGTGAAGTTATTTAAAAGGGAGCGTTGCGTGTGGTAAAAAAATTAATCGACTTCTCGTTATCGAATAAGTTTGCCATTTTGTTAATGGTACTGCTTGTCATATTGGGAGGCGTCTATTCAAGTTTTAAAATGAGGTTGGAATTGTTACCCGATACAGAACCACCGATGTTGACGATTACAACACCGATGCCGGGTGCTACTTCTGAAACAGTGATGAGAGAAATTAGTGACCCGATTGATGAAGAAATACGGGGGATGGCAGGGGTCACGAGCGTTAAGACACAATCTTTGTCTAATGCTTCAATGATTACGGTCAACTTTGATGAAAGTACCAATATGGATAAAGCAGAACAAGACATTGAAAAAGCGCTGAAAAAGGTGAGTTTACCAGACGAGGCACAAACGTCGGACATCAAACGTAATTCAATGAATGCTTTCCCAGTTGTTGCGTATTCCATTTTGCATGAAAAAGGTGATGTCAAAGCGAGTACGAAAGCTGTCGAAGAACAATTGATTCCGAAATTGCAAACGATTGATGGGGTTCAACGTGCGACAGTAAATGGTCAAATCGAGCGTAAAGTGACAATCAAATTTGATGACGCCAAACTTCAAAAGGCGGGACTCAATGCGAAACAAGTGTCTGACTATATTGAGGGGGCAACAAAAGAAGCGCCATTAGGTTTATTCCAATTTGGTGATACCGAAAAATCAATTGTCATTGATGGACAATATGCTTCCGTGGATGCACTCAAAAATATGCAAATTCCGTTAGCACTTGCGGCACAGTCTTCAGGTAGCAGTGCACAAGGGCAACAAGAAAGCGGTGATGCAACAAACAGTGGTAATCTTGCAGCGTCAGGCCAATCCCTGTCAAACAATCAACAAAGTGCACAAGCAGTTCCATTAAGTGACCTTGCTGAAGTAAAGCTATCTGATGAACGTGCATCGATTTCTAGAACTAACGGTCAAGATGCTGTCGATGTTCAGATTGTTAAAACGCAAGGCGCTAATACAGTTGCAGTCGCAAACGATGTGAAGCAAACCATTCAAAATTTTGTTAAAGAAAACCCGGAACTGAAATCTGTTCAAATTATGGATACTGCTAAACCAATCAAAGATTCTTTAAACACAATGATTGAAAAAGCACTCCTCGGATCTATCGTTGCAGTCATTGTCATCATGTTATTCTTAAGAAATATTCGAATGACAGCGATTTCGATTGTGTCTATTCCATTGTCTTTACTCATAGCGATGGTGGCACTCAAACTCACGGATGTCTCATTGAACATACTGACATTAGGTGCACTGACAGTCGCGATTGGTCGTGTGATTGATGATTCTATTGTTGTGATTGAAAATATATACCGACGACTGACGCGTAAGGACGAACCATTATCGGGTGATGGACTTATCGTATCTGCTACGAAAGAAGTGTTTATACCGATTATGTCGTCTACATTAGTAACGATTGTCGTATTCGCACCACTTGCATTTGTGACAGGATCAGTTGGAGAAATGTTTAGACCGTTCGCTTATGCGATTACATTTAGTTTGCTCGCCTCATTATTGGTTTCGATTACCATTGTACCAGTACTCGGTTCTATGTTCTTTAAGCGTGGACTGAAACGTAAACCGAAATCTGAGATAGGTACAGTAGGGCGTGGCTATCGACATGTGTTGAATTGGAGTTTAGACCATAAATGGATCGTAATCATTTTAAGTACAGCCATTTTAATCGGCAGTATCGTTTTAGGAAGTATGAAAGTTGGAACTAGCTTCATTAGTACCGGCGAAGATAAATTTATGGCCCTCACATATACACCAAAACCAGGTGAAACAAAGCAAAAAGTATTATCACACGCAGAAGAAGTTGAAAAATATTTACTCGATAATAAAAATGTCCGTCACGTACAATATTCAGTGGGAGGGGCATCACCTGTTGATCCTACTGGTTCTACGAATAACATGGCGTTAATGGTTGAGTATGATTCAGATACACCGAATTTTGATCAAGAACCTGAGCGCGTGTTGAAACATATTAAGACGTATCATCATGACGGTGAATGGAAAAATCTAGATATGGGAACTGGGGCAACCTCTAACACGTTGAATGTAGAAGTGACAGGACCGTCGACTGCAGAAATTGAAGGCACAGTGAAGGCGATTCAAGAAAAAATGTCTCAAGTGTCTGGATTAACGAACGTGAAGTCGGATTTAACAGAAACATATCAACAATATGAAGTGAAAGTGGACCCAAATGAAGCGGCAAAAACAGGAATGACAGCGGGCCAACTGGCGATGATGCTCAATCAGAACATCCCAGATATGACGGTTTCAAAAGTTAAAGAACAAAACCAAACCTATGATGTCGTTGTTCAACAAGAAAAAGAGACGCATTGGACGAAAGAAAAATTAGAAAACATACCTATTCCTTCGCCAACTGGAGAGAATCGCAAGTTAAGTGACATAGCGACATTAAAAACGACATCGACTCCGAATGCACTAGTGAAAAAAGGTGGCGACTATGTCAGCACTGTTTCTGCGACGATTTCAGGTGATGATGTCGGTTCGATTTCTCAAGAAGTGATGAAACAACTCAACGCACTTGATAAACCAAGTGATGTGCATACGTCTTTAGGTGGTACGAATGAAGATATACAGGATGCATTTTCACAATTGATGATTGCGATGTTAGCGGCGATTATTATCGTCTATCTCGTGCTTGTACTGACATTCAAAGGTGCACTTGCGCCATTCACGATTTTATTCGCACTGCCATATACGATTATCGGTGTTGTCTTTGCATTAATTTTCACAGGAGAAACATTGTCTGTACCAAGTATGATTGGACTTCTCATGTTAATCGGTATCGTGGTAACAAATGCGATTGTCCTCATTGATCGTGTCATCATGAATGAAAAAGCAGGTTTACCGATGAAAGAAGCGTTGTTAGAAGCGGGTGGCACGCGGATTAGACCGATATTAATGACTGCGATAGCGACGATTGGTGCATTAATACCGTTATTATTCGGTCAAGATAGCTCCGTATTGATTTCGAAAGGACTTGCGGCAACAGTCATTGGCGGATTGTTATCATCAACATTGCTGACACTCATTGTTGTCCCTGTTATTTATGAAATATTGTTTACGTTAAAAGCAAAATTAACAAGACGTAAAAAGAACGCGTAAAACATTGACGTAATGGTGTTCATTATGTAAGATGAAACCATTATCCTCATTGAAACGAGTCAGTCCATGAGGGCAAACACGTCGTACTTTAACAAATAGAAGAGGGTTGAGACAGGAGATGTACATGACTTTGTCTCAGCCCTTTTGCTTTATAGGAATGGCAATATCCCTATAAAAATCAATGCAAGTAAGGAGGAAGACGATGACTTACACAACAATATTAAGCGAAATTCCAGACAGTTATTTTGGTAAAACAGTGGGGCAAAAGATTGAGCACGGGCCCTTACCATTGATTAACTTGGCAGTCGGCATACCAGATGGCGATACACCACCTGAAATTATAAAAGCATTACAAGAAGCGATTGTTAAGCCGGTTAATCAAAAATATTTAGCCTTTCAAGGAAAAGATGCTTTTAGACAAGCGATTGTTGATTTTTATCAACGGCAATTCAATGTCACGCTTGATCCAGATAAAGAAGTGTGTTTATTGTATGGCACAAAAAATGGGCTTGTTGCTTTACCGACATGTGTCATTGAACCTGGGGATGAAGTCCTGTTACCCGATCCAGGCTACACAGATTATGATGCAGGCGTGCGACTCGCAAGGGGTATACCTAAACCGTTAAAATTGTCCCCTGAACGTCATTACATACCGGATTGGAATGAAGTGGACACGAAAAATACTAAGCTTATCTATTTAACGTATCCGAACAATCCGACAGGTTCTGTTGCAACGCCTGAGTTTTTCCAAGAGACGATTGACCGTTTTAAAAATACACCAACAAAAATTGTACATGACTTTGCGTACCAAGCATTCGGATTCGACCAACCGAACCCGAGTATTCTCCAAGCAGACGGAGCGAAATCATGTGCTATTGAAATATTTTCTTTTTCAAAAGGATATAATATGTCAGGCTATCGTGTCGGTTTTGCGGTCGGTAATGAAGAAATGATTGCGAATCTTCGGAAATATCACACACATACACAAGCTGGCATGTATGGGGCGTTACAAGATGCATGTACGGTAGCATTAAATGAATGTGATCATGAATTGAAATCACAAAATGACATTTTTAAAAAGAGACGCGATAAAATAGAAGTAGCATTAAATGAAGCAGCTATTCCGCATGAACCAATTAAAGGCGGCATTTTCTTATGGTTGAAATGTCCAGAAGGTTTTTCGAGTGATGCATTCATTCAATATTTACTACAAGAACAATCTATTTTAGCAGCACCTGGCCATCCTTTTGGTGAAGAAGGAGAAGGGTATGTGCGCTTATCATTTGCAATTGATGAAGCACAATTAGATGAGGCGATTGCACGCATAGTCTCGTTGAAACCACTTTATCGTCAAGCGTAGAAAAATAGAGAGGGCTGATGAGATGATACAATGTCGCATCGGTCCTTTTTAATGTTTTGTAAATCGCAAAAAAACTAACGGCGCACTTTAATTGAGACGCAACGTTAGTTTTTGATGGACATACGATATGAATATGTAAACGAGAAAAATGGATGCAATATTAAATAAAAATTGAAGCAAGCACAATGTAAATGATGAGAATAAAAAGGGACATCATATTTAAAATACGCACACCTTTTTCATCATTTTTGGAATGTTTGAATGCAGTGATTTCAATATTGCCGATTAATAAAATTAATACGACAAACACCCACCAAGCTTCTGCGGGATAATAGACGAGTGAAGTACCAACGACAATAATGAGTAATAGCCCCATAATCACTCTTAATAATTTTGGCATCATAATACGCATTTTAAAAATACTAATATAGGCAACAACTAAATACATGAGGGGTAATAAGATTAGGTAAGCTAACATGAAGTACATCCTTTCTGTATCTTGCTCGTGAAGTCAATGATGATAAAGTTAGAGCTGATTCGCGCTTTTATCGATTTTCTTGAAGTTGCCTACGTACATCAGCAATTTGGTTTTCGATTTGTTCGAGTTGTTGAATTAATGGATCGACTTGCTGCGATGTGGATTCGCGCTTTTCTAAATCACCTTGTAATCGCACATAGTCCATTTTAAGCTCTTGTAACTGCTGTTCTAAATCCATAGGGCACCTCCTTTTATCAATCCTTTTTATTATAGCATGTTAACGTTGCTTAATTAAAACGTTTTACAGTAATATAGAAACAAGATGTTAGAAAGGGGGATGTATCGTGACAGAGAATTTTTTGATGATATTGTTATTAATTGCACTGGGGTACATCCTAAAGCGTCTTGGTTATATTAACGGGAAAGACAGTCGCGTCATCTCGACGTTAGTTCTTAACGTAACGTTGCCTTCTGTCGTTATCGTTAATTTAAACCATGTGAATTTGACGCCATCACTCGCTGTGTTGCCTGTCATGATGATTTTATATGGTGTTGTGACAAAAGTACTGATTGTGCTCATGTTTATTAAATATAGCAATGAAGTACGTGGTACGGTTGCAATGATGATGGCAGCACTCAATATCGGTATTTTTGCATATCCGTTAGTTCAACAAATATGGCCGGAAAAAGGGCTGTTGTATTTCGGAATGGCAGATATCGGTGGAGCCATTGTAATGTTTGGTTTAACGTATTTCGCTGCGAGCTATTTCAAACAAGTAGGGGGCGGATTTAATCCGAAGCAAATTTTATGGAATATGATGAAATCTGTCCCATTAATGACATATATTACGATGTTAGTTCTTAATATTTTCCAATGGCATCTCCCAGATACAGCCATTCGTTTCTTCGATATTTTAAGCCACGCCAATTTACCACTTTCGATGATTTTACTCGGTGTTTTAATGGACTTTAGATTAGAACGACGCTTTTTACCATTAACACTGAAGTATCTTGTCCTGCATTATGGTTTTGGGATTATTTTTGGCACACTCGTCTATTTCTTCCTACCTGTTGACGATGAAATGATTAAAACGACTTTACAGCTCATTTGGTTGTTGCCGGTAGGAGTTGCAGCACTGTCATATGCAGTACAATTTAAGTATCGTACGTTGCCAGTGATTGCGATGGCCAGCAATGTGACGATTGTAATCAGCATTGTTATCTTATATTTATATCAATATTGGTTTGTATAAAGATGGGGACTGGGGCATAATCAATTTAATGCTGTGGTTGCAGTATTTTGTTTAACTACCCCCCCCTATGATTTGCGCTTCTGATTGCCCTTATGGCTTCGCGTTCCCAGGGACTTGTCTCAACTAAATTTGGCTTGCTTGAAGTGTACACTGGATGGAAGCCAAATTGGATTTTGGGAGCAATACAGAAATCTCATGTGTCACAAAGATTTCGTCGTACTGCCCCCGCAAGGCTGACTAGACTTCTCAAGAGCATTGAGAAGTCAGACAGCTACTGCGTTAAACAATAACCACTATCAAAGTTAATAGACGGCATTTTGTTTTTAACTCTATCCCTCGGGAGTCTCAGCCTTCTGGGCAATCTTACATCAAATGCAGTCACTGAGGGTCAACTTTATGAAATGGCGACACCCCCGTAACATCCAAATGATGACGTCCCATTTATCCCCATTTTTGGCTGTTTTATCATCATTAATCGATATATGTCCATAAAAAGGATAGGGACTGGGAAAACTTAATATCCCAGTCCCTATCCTTTCCTACGATGTGCAGATGTTATTTTGAAATTTTAAACTTTTGATACTCGTATGAAATGTTGAAGCCAAGTTCATGAAAACGTTCGACGAGTTTATGGTTTTTGCTACGTATTTTAAAGTAGACATGTTCAATTTCAGATCTAGATAACGCACGGTGAATGGCATGTTGAATTAAATCGAACGCAATGCCTTTTAAGCGATAGTCGGTATGACTTGAAAAATACTTAATCTCTGCATGACGTTCTGTGGCATCATAAATTAAGTATAAGTAACCTTTTAAAATCCCCTCTGCCATGTACAAAACGAGTTCATGTTGATCGTCTAGTGATGTAACGATTTCTTTTGCAGTCATCGCATGATGTGTAAACGTATCTTCATGTAATCTTTGAAAATAGGGGTAATACGCTTTACTATACGGAATCATATGATGTAAGTTTTGTGTTTCGCCTAAATCTTGACTCGTTTCTAAATGATAATCTGTAAATGTGTATGACGCGCCAATGGTTTTCATAAACGTTTTAATCAGTGCGTGTTGTGCCGTAAATGCAAAATAGTAAGTGGATGGCTGTCGATGTTGTGCTGTGACGGTATCGAAAAGTTGTTTGAATGTCTCTGGCGTTGGTTGATAACCTGTTTTCACAATCGGGCCAATGACTTTGTAACGGTCTTCTGAATATGAAATGCACAGTAATAGCATCTGTATTTCAGAGTCTTCTTCAACTACAAATAGCCCTGTTTCATCAGCAGCTTCTTCTAAAAATGTAAAGAGCGCTTGTTCATCATCTAATGGCAACTTATTCGTATAGGATGGACGTTCTGAGACATACGTTTGAATAAATGACGCAATAGCTGGATTGGGAGTGACTTGAGATATCTTCATCATGCGCCTCCTTAATGATATACTTAACTTAATTATAAGATTTTTTGATATGAAATGAAAGCAACTTGTGAAGCATTCAATTGAGACTTAAAGGGTTGTTTTTTTAATACTAGGAACGAAATATGGAGGAATGAATCATGAGTAAAGCACTGATTTTAGCAGAAAAGCCATCAGTGGGGCGAGATATTGCCAATGCTTTAAATATAGGATCACGTAAAGAAGGTTATTTTGAAAACCAACAATATATTGTGACATGGGCACTTGGGCATCTTGTGACGAATGCAACGCCTGAACAATATGATAAAAAGTATCAACAATGGGTGCTTGAGGATTTACCTATTATACCGAAACAAATGAAATCCGTAGTCATTGGTAAAACGCGTAAACAGTTTAATACCGTTCAACATTTAATGAAGCGCAGTGACGTCAATGAATTGATTATTGCAACAGATGCTGGCCGAGAAGGAGAACTGGTTGCACGACTAATCATTGAAAAGGCACATGTGAAAAAACCGATTAAACGTTTATGGATCAGTTCAGTAACACCTAAAGCAATTAAGGAAGGTTTCAAAAAATTGAAAGATGGGCGTGCATACGATCATTTATATCAAGCTGCATTAGCGAGAAGTGAAGCGGACTGGATTGTAGGGATTAATGCGACACGTGCATTGACAACGAAATATGATGCACAATTATCACTTGGACGTGTGCAAACACCAACGATTCAACTTGTAGCGATGCGTCAGGAACAAATAAAAAACTTCAAGCCACAACAGTACTATACTTTAGAAGCTGAAGTGAATGGTGTGACGATGACATATCAGCATGAAGGGCGTATCTATCATAAGGAAAAGTTAGAAGCCATTGTCCAAGAATTACAACATCAACACGCACAAGTCAACAATGTCCATGAAAAAGAGAAAAAGGTCTATCCGCAACCGTTATTTAATTTAACTGATTTACAACAAGCTGCGTATCAAAAATATCATTTAGGCGCGAAGCAAACATTAAATACGTTACAGCAATTGTATGAACGACATAAATTAGTGACATATCCGCGTACAGATTCGAACTATTTAACGACAGATATGGTGGATACATTAAAAGAGCGTGTGCAAGCAACGATGGGAACCGATTTGATGCCTTATGCGAGAGAGATTTTGCAACAGCCATTCGCGAAGAAATTGTCATTTGTAAACAATCAAAAAGTTTCTGACCACCATGCGATTATCCCAACAGAAGTGCGTGCAAATATTGAGACACTCTCGCCAAATGAACGAAAAATTTATACGATGATTGCACAGCGTTATTTAGAAGTATTGATGCCACCGTATCGCTATCGTGCGCAACATGTGGAAGTGCGCATTGGCAAACATACCTTCACGTATCAATCACAAGTTCCAGTAGAATTAGGGTTTAAAAAATTACAACAAGACCGAGCACAAACAGAACGTGCTGTGTCATTCAATCAAGGCGAGACATTTGAAATAGGACGTCTACAAATAGTGGCTCATGAAACGACACCGCCTGCATATTTTAATGAAGGCACATTGCTCAAAGCGATGGAGCGACCAGATAAATTTTTCGACTTAAAAGATAAAAAATCTGCACAAACGTTGAAAACAATTGGCGGTATCGGTACGGTTGCGACACGTGCAGACATCATTGATAAGTTGTTTAATATGAATGCGATTGAAAGTCAAGACGGTAAAATTAAAGTGACTTCTAAAGGGAAGCAAATTTTAGATCTTGCACCTCCTGCATTAACTTCACCACGACTTACGGCTGAATGGGAAGATAAATTGATGCAAATTGAAAAAGGGCAATTCAAAGCGCAACAGTTTATGCAAGAAATGAAAAAGTTTACGCATGAGATTATCAATACGATAAAATCGAGCGAGCAAAAATATAAACATGATAATTTAACATCTGCACAATGTCCAACGTGTGGCAAATTCATGTTAAAAGTGAACACGAAGAATGGTTCAATGCTCGTTTGCCAAGATCCGTCATGTAAAACAAAGAAAGATGTGAAAACGAAAACAAATGCGAGATGTCCGCAATGTAAGAAACGATTAACGAAATTCGGCACAGGTAAAAAAGCAACATATCGTTGTGTCTGTGGTTATACCGAAACACAGGAACATATGGATCAACGCTTTAAGAACAAAGGTAAAGACAAAGTGTCGAAGCGGGAAATGAAAAAATATATGAAAGAAGATGAATTAGAAAACAATCCATTTAAAGATGCATTAAAAGGTTTGAACTTGTAATGTAGCGTTAAATATCGAACGAAATATAGTTTTCTGAATATAAAGTTCGGAAAAAAGTGTTGAAATTCACCCGTAATCGTAATAGACTATTGGAGTATTTCATTTAAAGGAGAAAATTAAAGTGAAAAAATATTTCCGATTTGACGAAAACCAAACGAGTTATCGTCGTGAAATTTTAGGTGGCTTAACAACGTTTCTGTCGATGGCTTATATTTTGGCTGTCAATCCACAAATATTAAGTCTTGCTAGTGTAGAAGGGGTACCAGATGCACTTAAAATGGATCAAGGTGCCGTTTTCGTAGCGACAGCACTTGCTGCATTTGTTGGCTGTTTATTTATGGGGTTAATAGCAAGGTATCCTATCGCACTTGCACCGGGTATGGGCTTAAATGCATTTTTCGCATTTACAGTCGTTCTAACAATGGGAATTCCATGGCAAACGGGTTTAACAGGCGTGTTTTTCTCAGGACTCATCTTTTCAATTTTAACGGCTACAGGTTTGAGAGAAACAATTATCAATGCCATTCCATTTGAAATGAAGATGGCTGTTTCGGCCGGAATAGGTTTATTTATTACTTTTGTCGGTTTACAAGGTTCAGGCATTATCAAAAATGAAGATGCGACACTTGTGACTTTAGGGAAAATTACAGATCCTACAGTATTGTTAGCTGTTTTCGGTATTATCATTACAGTTGTGTTATACGCTAAGAAAATACCAGGTGCAATCTTTATCGGGATGGTTGTCACAGCTATCGTAGGTTTACTGACACAACAAATCGCACCACCAAATGCGATTGTTGGTAAAGTCCCGAGTATCGCACCTACATTTGGCGCAGCATTCGAATCGTTCCAAGACCCGTCACAACTATTTACGATTCAGTTTTTAATCGTCATTTTAACATTTTTATTCATTGACTTCTTTGATACAGCAGGGACAATTGTTGCTGTTGCATCTCAAGCAGGTATGATGAAAGACAACAAGTTACCGCGCGCAGGTCGTGCATTGTTCTCAGACTCATTAGCAACAATGGTAGGGGCAGTCTTTGGTACAACAACGACGACATCTTACATTGAATCTACTTCAGGTGTGGCAGTGGGTGCACGTACAGGTTTTGCAAGTATTGTAACAGGTATTTGTTTCTTACTTGCACTATTCTTCAACCCATTAATGGCAGTTGTCACGCCAGCAGTCACAGCACCAGCACTTGTCATTGTCGGTGTGTTAATGGCTTCAAATTTAGCGGAAATTAGTTGGAAACGTTTTGAAGTTGCCGTGCCAGCTTTCATTACAGTGATTATGATGCCACTTTCATACTCCATTGCAACAGGGATTGCATGTGGCTTTATTTTCTATCCAATAACAATGGTATTAACAAAACGCCATAAAGAAGTTCATCCGATTATGTATGGTTTAATGTTCATCTTTATCCTATACTTCGCGTTTGTACATGGTTAAAATCAAATAAGGTTGAGAAGTTCGAGTGGTGCTTGATGCGCTGTTCGAGCTTCTTTTTGTATATTGAAAAATGTTAAGAGAATCATGTATAAATGTAAAAAAAGAGATTAAACGATCAAAGTCGCCTAATCTCTTTAAGGATTGTTTGTTAACGTCTATGCGTGTCATCTGAACTCTCATAACGTGTATAAGATGCTTTTAGATAAACAGGTGTTACAAATAAAACAATCAATAGGAAAATTAATAACACAAACATAATCCAATGCAAGATCATCCCAACGAAAGGAATCACCGCAAGTGCACTCGCAATGATGCCACCAGCTGGTATTAACAACATGGGGCGTATCGTATTTTGACGATCGAATATAAAAATAAGCACCATGACTAAATAGATAAACGCATTAAAGGCTAGCGGTTGCCATCCTAATGCGAGAACATACCAGCCACCTAAAAATGGGAAACCCGCAATGAACTCAGATACAAGCGCGATGATAGATAAAATCATCAATGCGGTTTTAGCATTTCTTGTCAAAGTAAACAACTCCTTAGTAATAGAAACAAGCGACGATCATACATCGATTGTTGTCATATAATGAAAGTAACTCATCCTTCATATAAATGATAAAACGGAAATCTTATGTGTTACGTGGACACAGATGTCTTTGTAACGTAATTAAATAAAGAAGAATGATTTAACATTATTATAATTGTTTAAATGATAAGAAACAAAAAGTAAGATTTAATTTGAAAAAATCTCACTAAGCTATTGAACTTAACACACATATCAAGTAAAATGATGAGGTATGTGAATTAGACATAAAAAACTTTGTAGAAATAGTTGCGAAGTTAAAACATTTCATGTATCATGTCTAATGTTGGACTTTTAATGCGATGAAGCGAAAGGTTACTGACACACCCGGCCGCTTTGCCATGGCGTTGTGTGAGATAGTTTTCGTGGAGAAGTCTATCACTTTAATGAAGACGAATAAGGAGGGTAAATCATGGCAAAACAAAAAATCAGAATTAGATTAAAAGCTTATGATCACCGTGTAATCGATCAATCAGCAGAAAAAATTGTTGAAACTGCAAAACGTTCTGGAGCGGATGTTTCTGGTCCAATTCCATTACCAACTGAAAAAGCAGTATACACAATCATTCGTGCGGTTCATAAGTACAAAGATTCTCGTGAGCAATTCGAACAACGTACACATAAACGTTTAATCGACATTGTAAATCCTACGCCAAAAACAGTTGACGCGCTTATGGGCTTAAACTTACCATCAGGTGTAGACATCGAAATTAAATTATAATAGAAAATTTTAGGAGGTGGACTTTCGATGACCAAAGGAATCTTAGGAAGAAAAATCGGGATGACTCAAGTGTTCGGTGAGAACGGTGAATTAATCCCAGTTACAGTAGTAGAAGCTAAAGAAAACGTAGTATTACAAAAGAAAACTGTAGAGGTTGACGGCTACAACGCAATCCAAATCGGTTTTGAAAACAAAGAAGCATACAAAAAAGGTAGAAAAACTAATAAATATGCGACTAAAGCAGCTGAAGGTCACGCTAAAAAAGCTGACGCAGCACCTAAGCGCTTCATTCGTGAATTCAGAAACGTTAATGTTGATGAATACGAAGTAGGTCAAGAAGTCTCAGTAGATACATTTGAAGTTGGCGACATTATTGACGTAACAGGAACTTCAAAAGGTAAAGGTTTCCAAGGTGCAATCAAACGTCATAACCAATCACGTGGACCTATGTCACACGGTTCTCATTTCCACAGAGCACCAGGTTCAATCGGGATGGCATCAGATGCATCACGCGTATTTAAAGGACAAAAGTTACCAGGCCGTATGGGCGGTAACACAGTAACTGTTCAAAACTTAGAAGTTGTTCAAGTTGATACGGAAAACAACGTTATTTTAGTAAAAGGTAATGTACCTGGACCTAAAAAAGGTTTTGTACAAATCCAATCAGCAATCAAAGCTAACAAATAAATAGTAGCGAAAGGAGGAAATGCATAATGGCAAATTATGATGTATATAAAGTTGATGGTTCAAAAGCTGGTACAGTAGAATTAAGCGATTCAGTATTCGCTATCGAACCAAATAATAGTGTATTATTCGAAGCAATTAACTTACAACGTGCTTCATTACGCCAAGGTACACATGCGGTCAAAAACCGTTCAGCTGTTCGTGGCGGTGGACGTAAACCATGGAGACAAAAAGGTACAGGACGTGCGCGTCAAGGTACAATCCGTGCACCACAATGGCGTGGTGGTGGTATCGTATTCGGACCAACACCAAGAAGCTATGGCTACAAAATGCCTAAGAAAATGCGTCGTTTAGCATTACGCTCAGCACTTTCTTACAAAGTACAAGAAAATGAATTCAAAATTGTTGATAGCTTTAACTTAGAAGCACCAAAAACAAAAGAATTCAAAACAGCTTTAACAAACTTAGAATTACCTAAAAAAGTTTTAGTTGTGACAGTTGGAGAAGATGTGAATGTTGAGTTATCAGCACGTAACATCCCAGGTGTAACGATTACAACACCAGAAGGGTTAAACGTATTAGAGTTAACTCATGCTGACAGCGTATTAATCACTCAAGAAGCAGCTAAAAAAGTTGAGGAGGTGCTCGGATAATGGAAGCTAGAGACATTCTAAAGCGCCCCGTAATCACTGAGAAATCATCTGCAGCTATGGCTGAAGATAAATACACTTTTGATGTAGACGTACGTGCTAACAAAACAGAAGTGAAAAAAGCAGTAGAAGAAATCTTTGAAGTAAAAGTTGCTAACGTTAACATTATCAACTACAAACCAAAGAAAAAACGTATGGCCCGTTACCAAGGCTATACAAACAAACGTCGTAAAGCGATTGTGACATTAAAAGAAGGTCAAATCGACTTATTTAACTAAAAATCAAATACCAATAAGGAGGTAAGCGACAATGGCTCTAAAACATTACAAGCCAATTACAAATGGTCGTCGTAATATGACTACATTAGATTTTGCTGAGATCACAAAATCTGAGCCTGAAAAGTCATTATTACAACCGCTACCGAAAAAAGCGGGTCGTAATAACCAAGGTAAATTGACTGTACGTCATCATGGTGGCGGACACAAACGTCAATACCGTGTTATTGATTTCAAACGTAATAAAGATGGAATTCCAGGTAAAGTGGATTCTATCCAATATGATCCAAACAGATCAGCAAACATTGCTTTAATCGTATATGCAGATGGTGAAAAACGTTACATCATCGCACCTAAAGGCTTAGAAGTAGGTCAAATCATTGAAAGTGGTTCTGAAGCTGACATTAAAGTCGGGAATGCACTTCCATTAAAAGACATTCCTGTAGGTTCAGTAATTCATAACATTGAATTGAAACCAGGTCGTGGCGGACAACTTGCACGTTCAGCAGGTGCTAGCGCGCAAGTATTAGGTAAAGAAGGTAAATATGTACTTGTAAGACTTCGTTCTGGTGAAGTACGTATGATTCTTTCAACTTGCCGTGCTACTATTGGTCAAGTTGGTAACTTACAACACGAACTTGTTAACGTTGGTAAAGCGGGTAAATCTAGATGGTTAGGTAAACGCCCAACAGTACGTGGTTCTGTAATGAACCCTAATGATCACCCACACGGTGGTGGTGAAGGTCGTGCCCCAATCGGACGTCCATCTCCAATGTCACCATGGGGTAAACCAACGCTTGGTAAGAAAACTCGTCGTGGTAAAAAACGTTCAGATAAACTTATCGTACGTGGACGCAAGAGAAAATAAAAATAGCTTATTTGGGTGTGCGGCGTAATCGCTGCACGCACATAATAAGAAAGGAGGCGCCAATATGGCTCGTAGTATTAAAAAGGGACCTTTCGTCGATGATCACTTAATGAAAAAGGTTGAGGCTCAAGGCGATAGCGAGAAAAAGCAAGTAATTAAAACATGGTCACGTCGTTCAACGATTTTCCCAAACTTTATTGGACACACATTCGCAGTATACGACGGACGTAAACATGTACCTGTATATGTAACTGAAGATATGGTTGGACACAAATTAGGTGAATTTGCTCCAACACGTACATTCAAAGGACATGCTGCAGACGACAAGAAAACAAGAAGATAATACCATTTCTAGTAAGTAGAGGAGGAAATACGAATGGAAGCAAAAGCGGTTGCTAGAACTATCAGAATCGCACCTCGTAAAGTTCGATTAGTATTGGATCTCATTCGAGGTAAAGACGTAAGAGAAGCAGTAGCTATTTTGAAATTAACAAATAAAGCTTCTTCTCCAGTAGTAGAAAAATTATTAATGTCCGCTTTAGCTAATGCAGAGCACAACTATGGTATGAACACTGATCAATTAGTTGTTAAAGAAGCATATGCTAACGAAGGACCAACATTAAAACGTTTCCGTCCACGTGCACAAGGACGTGCAAGCGCAATTAACAAAAGAACAAGTCATATCACTATCGTAGTAAGTGATGGACAAGAGGAAGCTCAAGAAGCTTAATCAAATTTTAAGGAGGGAATACCGTGGGTCAAAAAATTAATCCAATCGGACTTCGTGTTGGTGTCATCCGTGACTGGGACGCGAAATGGTATGCTGAAAAAGACTTCGCATCACTTTTACATGAAGACTTAAAAATTCGTAAATTTATTGATAAAGCATTGAAAGACGCATCAGTATCTCACGTTGAGATTGAGCGTGCTGCTAACCGCATCAACATTGCTATTCACACTGGTAAACCAGGTATGGTAATTGGTAAAGGCGGTTCAGAAATCGAAAAACTTCGTAACAAATTAAATCAACTTACTGACAAAAAAGTTCACATTAACGTAGTTGAAATTAAGAAAGTTGATCTTGATGCACGTTTAGTTGCTGAAAACATTGCACGTCAATTAGAAAACCGTGCTTCATTCCGTCGTGTTCAAAAACAAGCGATCGGTAGAGCAATGAAATTAGGTGCTAAAGGTATCAAAACACAAGTTTCAGGTCGTTTAGGCGGTGCAGACATCGCGCGTGCTGAACAATATTCAGAAGGAACTGTACCACTTCATACTTTACGTGCAGACATCGATTATGCACATGCAGAAGCTGACACAACTTATGGTAAGTTAGGTGTTAAAGTATGGATTTATCGTGGTGAAGTTCTTCCTACTAAGAAAAATAGTGAAGGAGGAAAATAATTATGTTACTACCAAAGCGTGTAAAATATCGTCGTCAACATCGTCCTGATACAAAAGGTCGTTCAAAAGGCGGTAACTTTGTAACATTCGGTGAGTATGGTATTCAAGCTACTACAACTTCTTGGATTACTTCTCGTCAAATCGAATCAGCTCGTATTGCTATGACACGTTACATGAAACGTGGCGGGAAAGTTTGGATTAAAATCTTCCCTCACACACCATACACACAAAAACCTTTAGAAGTACGTATGGGTGCTGGTAAAGGTGCGGTTGAAGGCTGGATCGCAGTTGTAAAACCAGGCCGTATTTTATTTGAAGTTGCTGGCGTATCTGAAGAAGTTGCGCGTGAAGCATTACGTCTAGCGAGCCACAAACTTCCAGTTAAAACGAAGTTTGTAAAACGTGAAGAATTGGGTGGTGAAACAAATGAAAGCTAAGGAAATTAGAGACTTAACCACTTCAGAAATCGAAGAGCAAATCAAATCTTCAAAAGAAGAGCTTTTTAACCTACGCTTTCAATTAGCTACAGGTCAATTAGAAGAGACTGCAAGAATCAAGACAGTAAGAAAAACAATTGCACGTCTAAAAACTGTTGCACGTGAAAGAGAATTAGAACAAGGTAAAGCAAATCAATAATTGATTGAAAGAGGAGGTTACTAAAGTGAGCGAAAGAAATGATCGTAAAGTTTACGTTGGTAAAGTAGTTTCAGACAAAATGGACAAAACAGTGACTGTTTTAGTTGAAACATACAAAACGCACAAACTATATGGCAAACGTGTAAAATACTCTAAAAAGTATAAAGCACATGACGAAAACAATTCAGCTAAATTCGGAGATATCGTTAAAATTCAAGAAACTCGTCCTTTATCAGCGACAAAACGTTTCCGTTTAGTAGAAATCGTCGAAGAATCAGTAATCATTTAATGACTATAAAGATAAGGGAGGTTTAATCATGATCCAACAAGAGACACGTTTAAAAGTAGCAGACAACTCTGGTGCTCGTGAAGTACTTACAATCAAAGTATTAGGTGGATCTGGCCGCAAAACTGCTAACATCGGTGACGTCATCGTAGCAACTGTTAAAAATGCTACACCTGGAGGCGTTGTTAAGAAAGGCGATGTTGTTAAGGCTGTCGTAGTACGTACGAAATCAGGTGTACGTCGTAAAGATGGTTCTTACATCAAATTTGATGAAAATGCATGTGTTATCATTCGTGATGACAAAGGACCACGTGGTACACGTATCTTCGGACCAGTAGCACGTGAATTACGTGAAGGAAACTTTATGAAAATCGTTTCCTTAGCACCAGAAGTACTATAATCGATCGAAAATCATAAATAATAAATTCCAAGGAGGTGCCCACATGCATATCAAAAAAGGTGACAACGTAATCGTTATCGCAGGTAAAGACAAAGGTAAAACAGGTAAAGTTGTAGCAACTCAACCTAAAAAAGACCGCGTCGTTGTGGAAGGTGTGAACATCGTTAAAAAACACCAAAAACCAACTCAAATGAATCCTGAAGGTGGAATCTTAGAAACTGAAGCAGCAATTCATGTTTCTAACGTACAAATATTAGACCCTAAAACAAACGAACCTACTCGTGTAGGCTACAAATTTGTTGATGGTAAAAAAGTAAGAATCGCTAAAAAATCAGGCGAAGAAATCAAGTCTAATTAATACTTAGTTGAAAGGAGGATCCACTTTGAACCGTTTAAAAGAAAAATTCAATTCAGAAGTTACACAAAACTTAGTTAAAAAGTTTAACTACAACTCAGTAATGGAAGTACCAAAAATCGATAAAATCGTTGTGAATATGGGTGTTGGTGACGCTGTACAAAACTCTAAAGTGTTAGATAGCGCTGTTGAAGAGTTAACTGCAATCACTGGTCAAAAACCATTAATTACAAAAGCGAAAAAATCAATTGCGACTTTCCGTTTACGTGAAGGTATGCCAATTGGTGCTAAAGTAACATTACGTGGCGAAAGAATGTATGAATTCTTAGATAAATTAATCTCAGTTTCATTACCACGTGTACGTGACTTCCGCGGTGTATCTAAAAATGCATTCGACGGTCGCGGTAACTACACATTAGGTGTTAAAGAACAATTAATCTTCCCTGAGATTGACTATGATAAAGTATCAAAAGTACGTGGTATGGATATCGTTATCGTTACTACTGCTAACACAGATGAAGAAGCGCGCGAATTATTAACTCAATTCGGTATGCCGTTTCAAAAATAATCTCTAAAGGAGGCGAATTAAGTGGCTAAAAAATCAATGGTTGTTAAACAACAACGTAAACAAAAATTCCAAGTCCGTGAATATACACGTTGCGAACGTTGTGGACGTCCACATTCTGTATATCGTAAATTTAAACTTTGCCGTATTTGTTTCCGTGAATTAGCTTACAAAGGTCAAATTCCTGGCGTACGTAAAGCTAGCTGGTAAAAATTTAACTCTTGAAAGGAGGCAACAACTATGACATTGTCAGATCCAATTGCAGATATGCTTACTCGTGTAAGAAACGCAAACATGGTGCGTCACGAAAAATTAGAATTACCTGCATCAAACATTAAAAAAGAAATTGCTGAAATCCTTAAAAATGAAGGTTTCATCAAAAATGTAGAATATATCGAAGATGATAAACAAGGTGTTATCCGTTTATTCTTAAAATATGGTTCAAATAACGAACGTGTTATTACTGGTCTTAAACGTATTTCAAAACCTGGTTTACGTGTTTATGCTAAAGCAAGCGAAATGCCTAAAGTATTAAATGGTTTAGGTATTGCATTAGTTTCAACTTCTGAAGGTGTAATCACTGATAAAGAAGCTAGAAAACGTAACGTAGGCGGAGAAGTATTAGCTTACATTTGGTAATATTAAATAAATAAGGAGGTGCCAGAACATGAGCCGTGTTGGTAAAAAAATTATCGAAATCCCTAGCGATGTAACTGTAACGATCGAAGGTAATACAGTTTCAGTTAAAGGGTCTAAAGGTGAATTATCACAAACTTTAAATGAAGAAATGACTTACAAACAAGATGAAAACACACTTGAAGTTGTTAGACCATCAGATTCTAAAGAACATAGAACAATTCATGGTACAACTCGTGCGTTAATCAATAACATGGTACAAGGTGTATCTAAAGGATACGAAAAAACACTTGAACTTATCGGTGTTGGTTACCGTGCACAAGTACAAGGTAGCAAACTTGTATTAAACGTAGGTTACTCTCATCCAGTTGAATTTGAAGCTGCTGAAGGAATCACTTTCTCAGTAGAAAAAAATACGACAGTTAAAGTTGAAGGAATCGACAAAGAATTAGTAGGTGCAACAGCATCAAAAATTCGTGACGTTCGTCCTCCAGAGCCTTATAAAGGTAAAGGTATTCGTTACCAAGGTGAATATGTACGTCGTAAAGAAGGTAAAACTGGTAAATAATAAATCACTCTAATAAGAAAGGAGTATTGACATGATCAGCAAAATTGATAAAAATAAAGTACGTTTAAAAAGACATGCACGTGTTCGTACGAAATTGTCAGGTACTAGCGAGAAGCCACGTCTAAACGTATATCGTTCAAACAAACACATTTATGCACAAATCATCGATGATACTAAAGGCGTTACTTTAGTTCAAGCTTCAACTAAAGATAGCGATGTAGATACATCTGCAACAAAAGTTGAAATGGCTTCTAAAGTCGGTGAAGTGATTGCTAAAAAAGCAAATGAAAAAGGCATCGAAGCAGTTGTATTCGATCGTGGAGGATACTTATTCCACGGACGTGTGAAAGCATTAGCAGATGCAGCTCGCGAAAATGGACTTCAATTTTAATCTAAAAGGAGGGACAATATAAATGGCTCGTAGAGAAGAAGAAGTTAAAGAATTTGAAGAACGCGTTGTTACGATTAACCGTGTTGCTAAAGTTGTAAAAGGTGGACGTCGTTTCCGTTTCACTGCACTTGTAGTAGTAGGTGACAAAAATGGTCGCGTTGGTTTCGGTACTGGTAAAGCACAAGAGGTACCTGAAGCAATCAAAAAAGCAGTAGAAGCTGCGAAAAAAGATTTAATTACTGTTACTCGTGTTGACGGTACTACACCACACACAATCACTGGACGTTTCGGTTCAGGTAGTGTTTTAATGAAACCAGCAGCTCCTGGTACTGGTGTTATCGCAGGTGGACCAGTTCGTGCCGTATTAGAGCTTGCAGGTATCACTGATATCTTAAGTAAATCATTAGGTTCAAACACACCAATTAACATGGTTCGTGCGACTATGAATGGTTTGAAAAACTTAAAAAATGCTGAAGATGTTGCGCGTTTACGCGGCAAAACAGTAGAAGAATTATACAATTAAGGAGGGAAACAGATAAATGGCTAAATTACAAATCACCCTCACTAAAAGCGTTATTGGGCGTCCAGAAACACAACGTAAAACAGTTAAAGCACTTGGTCTAGGCAAGATCAATTCTTCTGTTACAGTTGAAGACAACGCAGCAATTCGTGGACAAATTAACAAAGTAAGTCACTTAGTATCAGTAGAAGAAAAATAATTAAGGAGGTGCCAAAATGAAATTACATGAATTAAAACCATCAGAAGGATCACGTAAATTACGTAACCGTGTCGGCCGTGGTGCAGGTACTGGTAACGGTAAAACAAGTGGTCGTGGTCAAAAAGGTCAAAAAGCACGTTCAGGTGGTGGCGTAAGACCAGGTTTCGAAGGTGGTCAATTACCATTATTCCGCCGTATTCCAAAACGTGGTTTCACAAACATCAACCGTAAAGAATACGCTATCGTTAACTTGGACCAACTTAATCAATTTGAAGATGGTACTGAGGTAACACCTGAGTTATTAATCGAAACAGGCGTAGTTAAAAATGAAAAAGCTGGCATTAAAGTTTTAGGTAATGGTTCATTAGAAAAGAAATTAACTGTTAAAGCACACAAATTCTCAGCTTCAGCTAAAGCCGCTATTGAAGCGAAAGGCGGAGCACAAGAGGTGATCTAATGTTTCACACGCTTGTGAACTTTTTTAAAACTAAAGAAGTTCGAAACAAGATACTTTTTACGCTTGCAATGTTAGTCATTTTCAAAATAGGTACGTATATCCCAGCACCTGGTGTTAATCCAGCAGCATTTGATAATCGACAAGGTTCTCAAGGCGTCACTGACTTGTTAAACACGTTTGGTGGCGGAGCCTTGAAGAACTTTTCCATTTTTGCTATGGGAATCATGCCCTACATCACTGCTTCTATTGTTATGCAGCTATTGCAAATGGATATTGTACCTAAGTTTACTGAATGGGCTAAGCAAGGTGAAACAGGTCGTAAGAAGTTAAATAACTTCACGCGTTATTTCACAATTGTTCTAGCATTTATTCAAGCGATTGGTATGTCGTTCCAATTCAATAATTATTTGAATGGGGCACTTATTAAAGAGCAAAATGTTTGGTCATATTTGTTAATTGCAATAGTACTTACAGCGGGTACTGCATTTTTAATGTGGTTGGGTGAACAGATCACGCAATACGGTGTTGGTAATGGTATTTCTATTATCATCTTTGCAGGTATTTTATCTACATTACCGTCCGGACTCATGCAATTTTATCAGCAAGAGTTTATTGGACAAGATGATGTAACATTCGCTTGGTTGAAAGTACTTGGACTGATTGTCGGTATGATTTTATTAACTATCGGCGCGGTTTATGTTTTACAAGCGATTCGTAAAATACCTATTCAATATGCAAAGAAACAATCTCATATGCGTCTTGGTTCACAAGCAACATACTTACCATTAAAAGTTAACTCTGCTGGTGTTATTCCAGTCATCTTTTCAATGGCATTCTTTTTATTACCGAGAACATTATCATTGTTCTTCCCGAATGCCGACTGGGCACAAAAGGTAGGAAATTACGCCGATCCATCTAATGGTGTTGGTATGGTAGTCTATGTTGTCTTGATTATTGCATTTACTTATTTCTATGCATTTGTTCAAGTTAACCCTGAAAAGATGGCAGAAAATCTTAAGAAGCAAGGCAGTTATGTTCCGGGGATTCGTCCTGGTGAACAAACGAAAAAATATATCACTAAAGTTTTATATCGCTTAACGTTTGTAGGTTCAATTTTCTTAGCAGTGATTGCGATTTTACCAATTATTGCGACTAAATTTATGAACTTACCGCAAGCCATTCAATTAGGTGGTACAAGCTTACTCATCGTTATCGGTGTTGCAATCGAAACAATGAAAAGTTTGGAAGCTCAAGTGAATGAAAAAGAATATAAAGGCTTTGGTAGACGATAATTTGTAGGAGGGCACTTATGAACATTATCTTAATGGGATTACCTGGTGCTGGTAAAGGAACTCAAGCGAGTGAAATCATTAAAAAGTACCCTATTCCTCACATTTCAACGGGGGATATGTTCAGAAAAGCGATTAAAGATGAAACTGAACTTGGTAAAGAAGCGAAATCCTATATGGATCGTGGTGAACTTGTACCAGACGAGGTTACAGTTGGGATTGTGAAAGAACGTATCTCTGAAGACGATGCAAAAAAAGGTTTCTTATTAGACGGATTTCCTCGTACGATTGAACAAGCAGAAGCATTAAATTCAATTCTAGAAGATCTTGGAAGAACGATTGATGCAGTTGTGAATATCGAGGTGCCAGAAGAAGAGTTAATGAATCGTCTAACAGGTCGTCGTATTTGCGAGACTTGTGGCACAACATATCATCTTGTTTTCAATCCTCCAAAAGTTGAAGGTATTTGTGATATTGATGGTGGTAAGCTTTATCAACGTGAAGACGACAACCCTGAAACTGTTGCGAACCGTTTAGAAGTGAATGTAAAGCAATCTAAACCTATTTTAGAGTTTTACAGTCAAAAAGGTCTTTTGAAAAACATTGACGGGTCAAAACACATTGATGAAGTAACATCAGATGTGATTGAAATTTTAGAGTCACTTAAATCATAACGGCTTGGTGAAATCATTTGAATCAGTCGTTAACTTTGAAGGCATAAATTGATTTTTTATGGTGACAAGGCTTTATAGCGATTGTGTTAAAGTGAGTATAACTAAAGTAGACCGTTCATGAATAAATATTCTATATCCTTACAACAAAAGGGAGGCGTTATTCCAAATGGCAAAACAAGACGTTATCGAACTTGAAGGTACAGTATTAGATACTTTACCAAATGCAATGTTTAAAGTAGAATTAGAAAATGGTCATGAAATTCTAGCACATGTGAGTGGTAAAATTCGTATGAACTATATCCGTATTCTACCTGGCGACAAAGTAACAGTAGAAATGTCTCCGTATGATTTAACACGCGGAAGAATCACATATCGTTATAAATAATTGTCACTCCAACATTGAAGGAGGTATAAAAATGAAAGTAAGACCATCAGTAAAACCTATTTGCGAAAAATGTAAAGTCATTAAACGTAAAGGTAAAGTCATGGTAATCTGTGAAAACCCTAAGCATAAACAAAAACAAGGTTAATTAAAAGAGAGGTGTAAATTATAATGGCACGTATTGCAGGAATTGATATCCCACGTGATAAACGCGTAGTAATCTCATTAACTTATATCTACGGTATCGGTAAAACATCAGCACAAAAGATCCTTTCAGAAGCAAACGTTTCAGAAGACACACGTGTTAAAGACCTTACTGACGATGAGTTAGGTCGTATTCGTGAAGTTGTAGACGGTTATAAAGTCGAAGGTGACTTACGTCGTGAAACAAACTTAAACATCAAACGTTTGATGGAAATCTCATCTTACCGTGGTATCCGTCACCGTCGTGGATTGCCGGTTAACGGTCAAAAAACTAAAAACAACGCTCGTACGCGTAAAGGCCCAGTTAAAACTGTAGCTAACAAGAAAAAATAATAGGTAAAGGAGGCAAATTATACTATGGCACGTAAACAAGTATCACGTAAACGTAGAGTGAAAAAGAATATTGAAAACGGTGTGGCTCATATCCGTTCAACATTCAATAATACAATCGTAACAATCACAGATGAATTCGGTAATGCTTTATCATGGTCATCTGCAGGTGCGCTTGGTTTTAAAGGTTCTAAAAAATCTACACCATTCGCAGCTCAAATGGCTTCTGAAACAGCTTCAAAAGCAGCGATGGAGCATGGTTTAAAATCAGTTGAAGTAACTGTAAAAGGCCCTGGCCCAGGTCGTGAGTCAGCGATCCGTGCGTTACAATCAGCAGGTTTAGAAGTAACAGCGATTAAAGACGTTACTCCAGTTCCACATAATGGTTGCCGTCCACCAAAACGTCGTCGCGTATAATTAAATTTTTGTTTTGTCACAAATCACTTGAATTTAAAGTTTATGCAAGTCGACGTACTTAAGGAGGATATGTAAATGATTGAAATTGAGAAACCTAGAATTGAGACAATTGAAGTTAGTGATGATGCTAAATTCGGTAAGTTCGTTGTTGAACCATTAGAGCGTGGTTATGGTACTACACTAGGAAACTCCTTACGTCGTATCCTACTATCATCATTACCAGGTGCGGCTGTGAAGTATATCGAAATTGAAGGTGTGTTACACGAATTCTCAGCAATTGATCATGTCGTTGAAGACGTTTCTACAATTGTGATGAATATTAAAAAGTTAGCACTTAAGATTTATTCTGAAGAGGATAAAACACTTGAAATCGATATTAAAGAAGAAGGCGAAGTCACTGCAAAAGATATCATGCATGACAGTGATGTTGAAATTTTGAACCCTGACCTTAAAATTGCGACAGTGTCTAAAGGTGGTCACCTTAAGTTACGTTTAGTTGCGAATACAGGACGTGGGTATGCATTAGCTGATCAAAATAACTCAAGTGATCTTCCAATTGGTGTGATTCCAGTAGATTCATTATACTCTCCAGTAGAGCGTGTGAATTATACAGTTGAAAACACGCGTGTGGGACAAAGTTCTGACTTCGATAAATTGACATTAGACGTATGGACTGATGGTTCAATTACACCGCAAGAGTCAGTATCTTTAGCTGCTAAAATTATGACTGAGCATTTAAACATCTTTGTTGGTTTAACTGATGAAGCAAAAAATGCAGAAATCATGATTGAAAAAGAAGAAGATCAAAAAGAAAAAGTATTAGAAATGTCTATTGAAGAATTAGACTTATCTGTACGTTCATACAACTGTCTTAAACGTGCGGGTATTAACTCAGTACAAGAACTCGCTGACAAATCAGAGGCTGATATGATGAAAGTTCGTAACTTAGGTCGTAAGTCTCTTGAAGAAGTGAAATACAAATTAGAAGACTTAGGTTTAGGTCTAAGAAAAGAAGATTGATAAAGGAGGTTAACTCATGGGTTACAGAAAATTAGGTCGTACTTCAGATCAACGTAAAGCAATGTTACGTGATTTAGCAACATCATTAATCGTTAACGAACGCATCGAAACGACTGAAGCACGTGCGAAAGAACTTCGTAGCGTAGTTGAAAAATTAATCACTTTAGGTAAAAAAGGTGACTTAGCTTCTCGTCGTCATGCTGCTAAAACATTACGCAACGTTCAAATCTTAAATGAAGATGAAACGACTCAAACTGCACTTCAAAAATTATTCGGTGAAATCGCTGAACGTTATCAAGAGCGTCAAGGTGGTTACACTCGTATTCTTAAAGTTGCTCCACGTCAAGGCGATGGCGCATTAAAAGTAATCATTGAATTAGTATAATTGATACACACTACTACATGAAAGCAAATGAGTGCAACGATAATGTTTGCCACATACAAATATTGTCTAGCTCAGAGTACCCCATCTAACTTAATATTGACGACAAAGCGTGAACTCAATTCAGATGGGGTGCGCGCTTTTTTATGTCTATGTTGGATGGGTTGGGCAAAAAGTTCTATGGCCTCTATCATCTGAACGGGTTTTGTATTTTGATTGACTTATACTATAGACAAGGGTTGTGCATACTTCATTGTGTCCCAGCCCCAAGGTCGTAGGCAAGGGTGTGAGATGATGTTACATTATCTCATGCCCTTTTTTGAATGACAGATGCGTTAACTTTTGATAATGGATTGCTTGCGATTGGATTGAACGAAAGACAAAGATGAACGATACATATACAAATGACGCTGTTTTTTGTAAAATAGTCATATTAGCATATAAAGGAGGCACTCGGAATGGAACACGAGCACTTGATAGAATTTGATCATGTGTCATTTCAATATCATGAGGATCAAGCGAAAGTTTTAAAAGATATCCAATTCAAAGTGAACAAAGGCGAATGGTTATCTATTGTCGGCCATAACGGTTCAGGCAAATCGACAATAGCGAAACTTCTCACAGGTATTGAACAAGAGTATGAAGGCGATATTCGTATTAACGGCAGTTCTATCAAAGGTGTGGACCGTTCAGCCTTTGAACACCACATTGGCATCGTGTTTCAAAATCCTGAAAATCAATTTGTAGGATCGACAGTGAGCTATGATGTGGCTTTTGGCTTAGAAAATAAAGGGCTATCCTATGATGAGATGCATGACATCGTGCCTTCAGTACTTAAAGACGTCGACATGTATGATAAACAACACCATGAACCGACTGCGCTTTCTGGTGGCCAAAAACAGCGTGTAGCCATTGCGAGTGTTTTAGCACTAGAGCCGCAGCTGATTATTCTCGATGAAGCAACGGCGATGTTGGATCCGGAAGGGAAACGTGACATTTTAGCAATGGTGAAAGCACTCAATCGAAATAAAGGCGTCACGGTGATTTCGATTACGCATGATTTGTCAGAAGTCGTGTCTTCAGATCGCGTCATTGTGATGAATCGTGGCGAAGTATTTTTAGAAGGAACGGTTGAAACGATTTTTGAGCAAGGCGAGGCATTAGTGGAAATCGGTTTGGACTTGCCGTTTGAAATGCGGATGGCTCAAAAACTAAAACTCATCCGTTCGTTTATGACCTATGAAGGATTATTGGAGCGGTTGACATGATTAAATTTGAAGAAGTTTCATACACGTATCAAAAGAAAACACCTTATGAATATCAAGCTTTAAATCAAATCACAACAGATTTTTTACCTGGACGTTATTACGCGATTATTGGTAAAACGGGATCAGGCAAGTCGACATTAATTCAACATTTCAATGGATTAGTCAAACCGACACGTGGGCAGGTACAAGTGCTAGATGTGATAATCAATCGAAAAACGAAAGACAAACATTTGAAATCGATTCGTCAACGGATAGGGATGGTGTTTCAATTTCCGGAGTCGCAGCTATTTGAAGAAACAGTGGAAAAGGAAGTCTTGTTCGGACCACGCAATTACGGTATGGACTTAGAAGAAGCGCGTGACAAAGCGATAGCGTTACTTGGTGAACTAGGCTTTGATGCAGAGAAAGTGATGCAACAGTCCCCTTTTATGCTCTCAGGAGGACAAATGCGTAAAATTGCGCTCGCAGCCATATTAGCTATGGATCCTGAAATTTTAATTTTAGATGAACCGACAGCTGGTTTGGATCCACGTAGTAAAGCGCAAGTGATGACATTGTTTAAGAAGTTACAGGTAGAAGAAGGAAAAACAATTATTTTGGTAACTCATGATATGAATGATGTGGCTGAATTTGCGGATGAGATTAAAATTATGCAAGGCGGAACGTTAATTGAATCCACGACACCGTATGACTTCTTCCAGCGCGCTGATGATGTCAATGCATTACATTTGTGTCTCCCAGACATTGTACGGTTACAGCGTGATGTCGAGGCAAAGTTAGGTGTGCAGTTCGACAAATTAGCATTAACTGAAGCATCATTTGTAGCGATTTATGAGGAATGGAGGCAACGTCATGAAAGATAAGTTAATTATTGGACGTTTTCTTCCGTTAGATACGGTGATACATCGATTGGATCCAAGGGCGAAACTAATTTTTGTATTTTTATTTATTATCATTATTTTTGCAAGTCATCATCCTTTGAGTTACTTGTGGCTTGCCATCATACTACTCGCGATCACGCAACTTGCCCGTATTCCATTAGGATTTCTCTTCAAAGGTTTGTTACCGGTCTTTTTCTTTCTAATTTTGACCTTTATCATGCATTTGTTCCTCACAAAAGGGGGGACACGTTTGATTGAATGGGGCTTCATTACGATTGATTCAAACGGGATAAGAGAAGGGATACTGATTGTACTTCGTTTAGGTTTCATTATGATTGTGTCGACGATTTTGACATTAACGACGAGTCCATTGAATTTAACAGATGCATTTGATCGCCTGTTTAAACCGTTGAAATATGTTAAAATTCCTGTCGCGGCGTTAAGTATGATGATGTCCATTGCATTACGATTTATTCCGACTTTAATGGAAGAATTGGATAAAATCATCTTATCACAAAAATCACGTGGTTCGGATATTAGCTCAGGTTCATTGACGACGAGAATTAAAGCATTTATTCCGTTACTGATTCCATTGTTTATTTCTGCGTTTCAACGTGCAGAAGAACTCGCTATTGCCATGGAAGTAAGAGGGTATGATGCCAATGCAGAACGGACGAGTTATCGCGTTTTAAAATGGCAGTTGAAAGATACATTATTAATAGTGAGCCTGATTCCCATTGCAGCAGTATCGCTATGGTTAGGCCAAGCTTTTTAAAGAAAGGACGATATTATGCAACGTGTCCTCGTTAAAATCAGTTATAACGGTGCACAATTTTTAGGATTTCAAATTCAAAATCAAGGGCGGACAGTTCAAGGGTACTTTGAAAAAATATTAAAGCGCATGCATCAGCAACATGTACGCATTCATCCATCCAGTCGAACGGACCGTGGTGTACACGCCAAAGAACAATATTTTCATTTTGATACGCATTTAAACATTACGCCTGAACGTTGGCAACATGCGATGAATAGTGCATTGCCTGATGATATTTATGTGCATGAGGTTACTTTTATTGATCAAGATTTTCATTGTCGCTATGACTGTGTTGGCAAGCGTTATCGTTACAGCATGTATCAAGCTGAACATCGTAATCCGTTTTGGTCACAATTGAAAACATTTGAGCCGAAAACATTAAATATTGAAGCGATGCAACGTGCAGCACAGTATTTTATTGGTACGCATGATTTTACGACGTTTTGTTCGCAAAAAACAGAAGTTGAAAGTAAAGAACGTACGATATATGAAAGTCGTATTGAACCAACAGCAGACGGTATCGATTTCGTCATTACAGGTTCAGGATTTTTGTATAATATGGTGCGTGTCATTATGGCGTATTTATTAGAAGTCGGCAAAGGGAAGCGTTCAGCAGATGACGTTCCCAACTTGCTTACACAACAAGACAGAAACCTTGTTCCGCACACTGCGCCAGCTGAAGGTCTGTATTTAGAGAAGATTTATTTAGCGCCAGAACAGTTAAGAGTGGACTTTGGTGACGACATTCAAATTCACTATAAAAAATCAACACAAATTTAACGAAACACATTGACTTTATACTGTAAAACCTATATCATAGTTAACGGTATTGTTTTATATCACCCCACGATAAGCCCCGGAAACTTATTGTGTTACAAGATATATAAGCAGGAAAGAGCAACAGCTAACGGAATAAATAGCGCACTGGATTGTTTTGTACAATCACCCAAAAACTATAGAAACATTTATTCACTAGGAGGACTCAATTATGCGTCAAACATTTATGGCAAATGAATCAAACATTGAGCGCAAATGGTACGTTGTCGATGCTGAAGGGCAAACATTAGGTCGTTTATCATCAGAAGTAGCAAGTATCTTACGCGGTAAAAATAAAGTAACTTATACACCACACGTTGACACAGGTGACTACGTAATCATCATCAACGCATCAAAAATCGAATTAACTGGTAACAAAGAAAGCGATAAAATTTACTACCGTCACTCAAATCACCCAGGTGGTTTAAAATCAATCACTGCTGGCGAGTTAAAACGTACAAACCCAGAACGTTTACTTGAAACATCAATTAAAGGGATGTTACCAAGTTCACGTTTAGGTGAAAAACAAGGTAAAAAATTATTCGTTTATGGTGGCGCTGAACATCCACACGCTGCACAACAACCAGAAAACTACGAGTTACGTGGTTAATTAGAAGGAGGAAATGACATTGGCACAAGTTGAATATAGAGGCACAGGCCGTCGTAAAAACTCAGTAGCACGTGTACGTTTAGTACCAGGTGAAGGTAACATTAAAGTAAATGATCGTGACGTACGTGATTACTTACCATTCGAATCATTAATCTTAGACTTAAACCAACCATTCGACGTAACAGAAACTAAAGGTAACTATGACGTTTTAGTTAACGTTCACGGTGGTGGCTTCACTGGTCAAGCACAAGCAATCCGTCACGGTATCGCACGTGCATTATTAGAAGCAGATCCTGAATACAGAGGTTCATTAAAACGTGCTGGTCTATTAACACGTGACCCACGTATGAAAGAACGTAAAAAACCAGGTCTTAAAAAAGCCCGTCGTGCACCTCAATTCTCAAAACGTTAATATCGAATATATATTATGTTTCAAGACATCTTCTCATTGTGGGAAGGTGTCTTTTTTTGTGTTGAAAAGACAGATTGCTCATAGGAATATTGGAGAATTGGTGCGCTTTGAAATGACTTTTAGAAAGCATGTAAAGTGATCGGACGAAATAGGGGCTCATAATGGCAAAGTTGAAGCGACGGGGAAAATGAAAGATATACAAGTGATTATTGCATGATAAAAGGCTTCAATGATTGTGAGATAAAAAGAAAGACTGCTAGATTGTATGATGACGTGGTGATTGATTTTGTCACCTTTATATCAAGACACACATAGCAGTCAAAATGATATGAAATGAATTATGCTTTCATCCAATCGTCAGTGGTCATAACAGTTGAAAAATTGCTTAATGATGAAATAAATGCATTTTGTACGTCGCTTGCTTGAACATCATTGCCATTAAATGTTAAAGGACGTGTCGCTGTTGCATCATGAATGAGCAAAGGATTGTAACCTAACTCAGCGGCAGCTCTTGTTGTGGAATCCACACACATGTGCGTCATCATACCGGTAATGACAAGTGAATCAACGTCGAGCTGATCCAGTGTTGCTTGAAGGTCCGTTTGCAAGAAACTGTTCGGAAAATGCTTCTCAATGATAATACTGTTATCTTGCAATGAGAGTTCAGAATGTAATGCCACACCCTCTGTTCCTTTTTCAAAAAACGTTGGATTTGGCTGTGTATTGATATGTTGAATATAAATGATAGGTAAATTTTTCGAATTAAAGTCATGTTCAAGTTGTTGAATATGATGAAGGGCCTTTTCAGGTTCGTGTAATGCCATTTTCCCGCCACTAAAATAATCGTTCTGAACATCAATAATAAGTAAACCATATTTCGTCATAACCCAATACCTCCTTAGTTTGTACCATTAAGCATAAACGAGATGGGATGAATAATAAAGTCATTGAGAAGCGGAAGGTAGATTGCTATTAAAGGTAGGATGCTATATGTATATCATGTATAATAGGTTACATATATACTTGAGAAGGTTTTGAACTGGTGATTATAAAATGAGGTGAAATGATGGCAACAATCAATATTTTAAATAAAGTGTTTTCCAAAAATGTGTTAAGGGAATTAATACATGAAGGGAAAAGTGAGGTATTGAACAACGCTTATCAACAAATTTTTAATGAACATGCATCTCACCTAAATAATCATATCAAAATGCAACAACTTTATGCTGTGTTAAAAAAAGAATATCGTAATGAATATTTTTATAAAAACACACTGTTAAACAAATTGCTGTTAGGTAAGCACTCTTTGAATACAACTGTGGCTATGACAGAATTACCCGTTAATCGCTCAAAAGCAGATTTCATATTAATTAATGGTAAGGCGATTGTGTATGAAATCAAGACAGAGCTCGACTCTTTACAAAGATTGAGTAACCAAATCATGGATTATTACACAGTGTTTGACCATGTCGAAATCATTGTAGACGAAGCACATCTTGATAAAATAAAGTCACTGTACTTAAATACCACGGTCGGAATTTCTGTGTTAACTAAGAAAAATACGATCAGTCAAAAACAGAAACCTGTCGAAAACCGGCAATGGTTAAATCATATAGCGATGTACAAAGTTCTAAGGAAAGCAGAAAGAAGAACAATCATCAAAATGTTTTATGGTTACAGTCCTGAAGTCGATCAATTTTCTGAGTATCAAGTGCTATTGAAAATGTTCCAGAAAATTGAAATTGCGCCTTTGTATGAACAGTTTATTAAGGTATTGAAGAAAAGAAATACAGTTAACCTTTATCAAAATGATTTTAAGAATGTACCGTATGAACTCAGATTTTTAACGTATTTTAGCCAATTCAAGGAAAAAGACTACCATAATTTGAATGTAGCATTAGGAGGAGGTAAATTCAGGTTATAAAGTGTAGGTAGAAAATACTGGTTTTTCTACCTCTATTAGGCATAAGAACATTGTTTGTTTATAAATTTAGAGGAAGAATTAAAATAAGGACGTAAAAATAATGAAAACCAAGACTTTATCTAAAGGTCTTGGTTTTTTATTGCAATTAAAAAAACCCCACTGACACAGTAGGGTGTTAATGAAATATTACATTGACGCTTTAAGCTTGTTTTAACTTAACTATGTTTATTTAGAATGAAGTAAAACTTCAAAAATATAATATCATAAGTATTCACAATTATCAAATGATTTGCGATAATATTAATAAATAAATTAAATGGGGGTAAGTGTATTGGCTCATCAACCTTATATTTTAAGTCTTGATATTGGTACAGGTAGTGTTGGTTATGCATGCATGGATAAAACGTTTAATATTTTGAAATACTACGATAAAGATGCGATAGGTGTTTACTTATTTGATGGTGCTCAGACAGCTCAAGAACGACGACAGTTTCGAACAACAAGACGAAGAAATAATCGTCGTATTAAACGTTTAGGTCTATTGCAAGAAATATTAGCGCCTTTAGTTCAAAACCCTAATTTTTATCAATTTCAGAGACAGTTCACTTGGAAAAACGACAACATGGATTTTAAAAATAAAAGTCTCTCTGAGGTTTTAAAGTTTTTAGGCTATGCTCCTAAAAAATATCCGACGATTTATCATTTACAAAAAGCACTTCTATTAGAAGACAGGAATTTTGATCCAGAACTGATCTATATGGCATTGTATCATTTAGTGAAATATAGAGGGCATTTTCTTTTTAATCATTTAAATATCGATAATTTAAACGATAATAATAGTATGGACGATTTTGTAGAATTGATTGCGCTATATGAAAGTATCAATCATATTTCTTTGAATCTTGATTACGAGAAGATAAAAACAATCTATGAAATTTTACAAGATAATGAAATGACTAAAAATGATCGGGAAAAAGCGATTGGTAAAATTGAGAAAGCACTTAAACATTTTTCAAAAATGTTCTTAGGTCTTAAATTTAAAGAAGGAGATTTATTTAATCAAGCTGACAATGTAGAGGAATTAAAAGAAGCGAACCAAACGCATTCTTTTGCTGATAATTATGAGGAGAACTTAACGTCATTTTTAACGGTAGAGCAATTAGAGTTCATTGAGAATGCCAATAAAATCTATTTATCATTCACGCTTCAAGATATATTAAAATGGGATAAATCAGCGAATGACTCAAAAGACAACAAGTCAATGGCCATTTCAAAAGTAGCAGCTTACGATAAATTTAAAAATGAACTAAATCAAGTGAAAGATATTGTATATAAAGCGGATCCAACGAAAGTACAATTTAAAAAGATATTTGTTTCGAGTAAGGAAAGTTTAAAACAATATGAAGAAAAACCGAAAAAAGAAAATTTAAGCAAGCTCTGTTTATTCGATCAATATTTAATTCGTCCTAAAGCGCAATACAAAATACTGATTGATGAACTCAAAAAAATCATCCCTCAAGAGAGTCCATTATATTTTGAAGCGGAAAATGACACGTTGTTAAAAGTTTTAAATACGACAGATAATGCAAGTATTCCAATGCAAATCAATTTATATGAAGCAGAAACTATTTTGAGAAATCAACAAAAGTATCATGCTGAAATCACGGATGAAATGATTGGAAAAGTTTTAAGCCTGATTCAATTTAGAATTCCTTATTATGTTGGGCCGCTTGTTAACGACCAAACAACAGCAAAATTTGGTTGGATGGAAAGAAAATCAAATGAACCCATTAAACCATGGAACTTTGATGAAGTTGTAGACCGTTCGAAAAGTGCGACTCAATTTATTAGACGTATGACAAACAAATGTACATATTTAATGAATGAAGATGTATTGCCGAAAAATAGTTTATTGTATCAAGAGATGGAAGTATTAAATGAGTTAAATTCAATTCAAATTCGACAACAAACAGATTCAAAAAGTCGTAAATACAGATTGACACCTAAAATAAAATTATTTGCAGTAGAGCACATCTTTAAGAAATATAAAACAGTCAGTCATAGAAAATTTTTAGAAGTCATGTTGAATTCGAATCATCGTGAAAATTTTATAAATCACGGAGAGAAGCTGTCTATTTTTGGAACACAAGATGATAAGAAGTTTGTATCGAAATTGTCTTCCTATCAAGACATGACGAAAATTTTTGGGAATATTGATGATAAAAGAGCGCAAATTGAAGAAATTATTCTATGGATTACCATTTTTGAAGACAAAAAGATATTAGTTCAAAAATTAAAAGAAAATTATCCGGAGTTAACGTCCCAACAAATTAATCAATTGAAAAAGTTGAATTACTCAGGGTGGGGAAGATTGAGTGAAAGATTATTAACACATAACTATCATGACCATTCGATTATCGATTTGTTAAGAAATTCTGATGAAAACTTTATGGAAATAATCACGAACGATGTATATGATTTTCAGAGTTTTATAAAAGAAGAAAATCAGGTACGATCAAACAAAATTCAATACCAGGATATTGCGGATTTAGCAACTTCTCCAGCTTTGAAAAAAGGGATCTGGTCAACGATTAAATTGGTGAGAGAGTTGACTTCAATATTTGGTGAACCAGAAAAGATTATTATGGAATTTGCGACAGAAGATCAACAAAAAGGTAAAAAGCAAAAAAGCCGTAAGCAATTATGGGATGATAACATCAAGAAAAATAAATTAAAATCAGTGGATGAATACAAACATATTATTGACGTCTCTAATAATTTGAGTAATGAACAGTTACAACAAGAAAAGTTATGGTTGTACTTTTCCCAAAATGGAAAGTGTATGTATTCTGGGAAAAGCATAGATTTAGATGAACTATTATCTCCAAGTTCGACAAAATATTACGAAGTGGATCACATTATTCCACGAAGTTTTATTAAAGATGATTCCATCGACAATAAAGTTTTAGTGATTAAGACGATGAACCAAACGAAAGGGGATCAAGTTCCGTTACAATTCATCCAACGACCTTATGAAAGAATCGCTTACTGGAAAAGTTTAAATAAAGCGGGATTAATCAGTGACAGTAAATTGCATAAATTAATGAAACCAGAATTTACTGCAATGGACAAGGAAGGATTTATCCAGCGCCAGCTCGTTGAAACGCGCCAGATTTCGGTACATGTGAGAGATTTTCTTAAAGAAGAATATCCGAATACGAAAGTGATCCCAATGAAAGCGAAAATGGTAAGTGAATTTAGGAAGAAATTTGAAATTCCTAAAATACGTCAAATGAACGATGCACATCACGCGGTCGATGCTTATTTGAATGGTGTCGTATATCACGGAGCGCAACTTGCTTATCCAAATGTAGATTTATTTGATTTCAATTTCAAATGGGAGAAAGTTAGAGAGAAATGGAAAGCTTTAGGTGAGTTTAATACGAAGCAAAAGACGAGAGAACTGTTCTTTTTCAAACAGCTCGAAAAAATGGAAGTGAGCCAAGGTGAACGGCTTATTTCAAAAATCAAGCTGGATTTGAATCGTTTTAAAATCAATTACTCTAAAAAGTTAGCAAATATACCACAACAATTTTATAACCAAACAGCGCTATCACCAAAAACAGCAGAACTAAAATATGAATCTGATAAAAGTACAGATGCTGTTTATACGAGTCTCACTACTTATCAAACTTTTGTAGTTGCAATCAAAACAGCGACTAAAAAAGGCAAAGTGAAAATGCAATATCAAATAATTGATCATTATGTATTTGATTTTTATAAATTTACAAATGGTAATGAAAAAGAGCTCGCATTATACTTAGCGCGACGTGAGAATAAAGACGAGGTATTAGATGCCCAAATTGTTTATAAACTCAACAAAGGTGACTTATTGTATTTAAACAACCATCCTTGCTATTTCGTTTCAAGCAAAGAAGTGATTAATGCAAAACAGTTCGAGTTAACTGTTGAGGAACAACTTTCTTTATACAAGGCGATGAACAATAAAGAGACAAGTGTTGAAAAGCTAATCAAAACATATGATTTTATAGCTGAGAAGGTAATCAATGAATATCGCCATTATTTAGATAGTGAGTTAAAAGAGGAAAGAGTTCGGACACTTTTTTCAGAATCTCATCAAACGCATGAAGGCTTTATAAAAGCAATAGACGAATTATTTAAAGTCGTTACAGCATCGGCTGCAAGGTCAGAAAAAATTGGAAGTCGAAAAAGTGGTATGGGGAATCGTGCATTTTTGGGTAAAGAGAAAGACGTTAAAATCTCATATAAGTCAATTTCAGGTTTGAAAACAACGAAGCCTAAATCATTGTTTAAATTAGCGGAGTCTAGAAATGAGCTTTAGAACAGTAATCATAACAAAAGAATCGAAATTGTCACTCCGAATGAATCAATTGATCGTTAAAAATGAAAATTTAAGTCGAATTCCCTTAAATGAAATCTCGTGTCTAGTTATTGAGCACCCTAATGTTTCAATGACTGGGCATCTCATGAATGCGTTAAGTGATCGAAAGATTATAACCATTTTATGTAATACAAAGCATTTGCCGAATTCGCTTTTGTTACCACTATATGGTCATCATAGACAAGCGAGGCGCATTCAAAAACAAATCAACTGGCAAAATGAACGTAAAGCACAACTTTGGCAGTTATTGATTAAACATAAAATACTGAACCAAAAGCAAGTTGTTCAAGAATGTTTTAAAGAAAGTAATACACATTTATTTGACACGTTCGCGAATAGTGTAGCGTTAGATGATAGTACCAATCGTGAAGGACATGCAGCAAAAGTTTATTTTAATATCATATTAGATAATGGTCGTGCTAGAGGTGATGACAACGCTCAAAATGCAGCTATGGATTATGGCTATCAAGTATTATTAGCGATTGTAGCAAGAACGATTGTAAGCAAGGGCTATCTTACCGAATTGGGTATCAAACATCATAATGAATTCAATATTTATAATTTAGCTTCTGACTTTATGGAGATTTTTAGACCAATTATAGATTATTTGGTTTTAAAAAATGTAGCGCAACAATTTGGAACCGATCAAAAAAGAGCAATATTGAACATTTTAAATATAAAGCTAATGATTGACAACAGAAGATACTATTTTCTGAATGCTGTAGAAATATATGTAGACAGTTTGTTTAAATATTTGTCGACTGGAGATAAAGAAGCTATAAAAATACCAACTTGGACATATTAATTTAACATGAAGTTTTAGAAAGTAAAAAAATGATTATTAAGGGGATATGTGTTGAGGTGAGATATTTGAGATTAATTTTAATGTTCGACTTACCAGTAGAGACATCGAGTGAAAGACGCGCATATCGACAATTTGTTAAATTTTTAACGAATGAAGGATATGTGAGACTACAGTATTCTGTATATTGTAAGTTAATATTTAACAGTTCCACATTGAATCATCAAATGACTAAATTAAAAAGTATAGTCCCTTCAAATGGTATGGTGCAGACGTTGGTTGTAACAGAAAATCAATTTTCAAATATGAAATATCTGGTAGGAGCGCCACCAAAAGGGCAGATAGGTTTGAGTTCTGAAAGAGTGATTGAATTATGAAAATTGCGAGTCATATGACAGAGGTACTTGAAATTAAAGAAAGAAGTACAAATATTATAACTTTTGAAGATACTAATCTATGTGAAGCCTTTATACAAAACTTTACGGATTATATGATGAATAAGACTATTGAAGATAGTCAGTTTGCACATTTTATATCAGACGACTACGAGACGATGAGCCCGAAAAACTTTAATCCAATTATTTTAAATTGTGGAGACACAAATTTATTAGGTCAAAAATTGATAGAAGAAAAAGTGTATCAACGTTTTGAAGAGCAAATTATTAATTATGAAAAAGCGAATCATTCATTTTTAGAATTTGAACAAAGTCTAATGGGTTTAAAAAATTCTTTAGGGATATACGATGATGATTATCAAATAGAATTGCAGCCATCGATTTTGAAGCTGAGAAGACTTTTTAAGCTATTTGGGTTAGATTTTCATAATGAGCTTGAGGATTTAAACGAAATAAACAAAAGAAAAGTATTCATTGATCTGCTCATTCACTCAACAAAAGAAAACATTTTGATTGTATTATTTCCGGAGTCTCACCTCGGTATTCACGATATTAAAGTATTTATGCAACTTTTAAAGAAGTATCGTTTCACAACGATCGTCTTCACCAATCATCCTTCTATCATCATAAATGAAGAAAACATATTTCTTTGTAAAAGTAATAAAGCGTGTCATGACATAGAAAAAATAAAGGAAGAATTATCGTTATTAATTCCAGAAGAAATGGTAAGTCATCAATTGACTAATATGATTGCATATCACGAATTTTTAGGTGAAAACCTTTCTGAGTTTGAAAGATATTTTAAGTTTATAAACCATTACAATTAAGTTATACTTAATTCAATGATTGACAAGTAAGTAATGACTATGTGACTTACTTTGCGATTGAGTTGGGTAAGACGATTCCTCGTTTTTTATGTTTTACTACTTCTAATAGTGTGAAGCCTCAATTCTCTCCAGAATACAGTTAAGAATTTTGAGATTTGAGGTTTTAGCACTATGTTTATTTAGAAAGAAGTAAAACACGGCTACAGTTATGACGTCTTTATTAAAGTTTTAGCACTATGTTTATTTAGAAAGAAGTAAAACTCAACTCCCCTATTCATTTGAGCGATGTTGTTTTAGCACTATGTTTATTTAGAAAGAAGTAAAACTCTTTGTTGTATGTAATTTCTAATTTCCGTTTTAGCACTATGTTTATTTAGAAAGAAGTAAAACATCAAACTAAAATTTTCAAACGGTACTACAGTTTTAGCACTATGTTTATTTAGAAAGAAGTAAAACCTTGTTGCGTCTTTTCATTATTTACTCGCAGTTTTAGCACTATGTTTATTTAGAAAGAAGTAAAACAAATTGATGAGGACGTTCTTAAAGAATCTAGTTTTAGCACTATGTTTATTTAGAAAGAAGTAAAACTCTTTATTGTCGCTATGGTTTATGCACTTGTTTTAGCACTATGTTTATTTAGAAAGAAGTAAAACTAAGAAGCTTATGAAGCTTTACAAGGTGTTGTTTTAGCACTATGTTTATTTAGAAAGAAGTAAAACTTTAGTAGAAGTAAACGAAGCATATACGTCGTTTTAGCACTATGTTTATTTAGTAAGTATGACACCCCACTTTTAAATCAATTACGAACTATATTTACTGCCCTCACTATCTTTTAACTTCAATATAAAGGTATGGAGGGGCATTTTTATTTACGCGAAATGTCCACCAACGTCCCTTTTCCATCTCCATGTTATAATAGCCACAAATGCTCATTAAAACTCAAAAGAAGGTAGGGGAAATCTATGGAAGCAATTATTGCACGACAACCGTTCCAATTATCCGAGGGACAACAGTTTGAAAAGGTCGCACGTGATATACCTACACCAGAGGGACACGATGTTTTGGTAAAAGTCCATGTGACAGGGGTGAACCCGGTCGATACGAAAACGCGTCAAGCGCCTCTCAATGCGAAGGAACGTGTACTTGGCTATGATGCAGCAGGCGTAGTCGAAGCGGTTGGTGATGAAGTTACGGATTTCAAACCAGGTGACCGTGTGTACTATTCCGGCTCCAATCAACGTGATGGTTCCAATCAAACGTATCAGCTCGTAAATGAAAATTATATGGCGCATATGCCAGAAAAATTGTCTTTTGCAGAAGCGGCAGCGTTACCATTAACAGCGATTACTGCCTATGAAACATTGTTCGATGCCTTCAATATTTCTCCAGAGCCCCAAGCTAATGAAGGCAAAACGTTATTGATCATTAACGGTGCAGGCGGTGTTGGCAGTATTGCCACACAAATTGCGAAAGCGTATGGTTTGACTGTCATCACGACAGCATCTCGTCCGGAAACGATTTCGTGGTCTGAAAAAATGGGCGCTGATGTGGTGTTGAACTATAAAGAAAATCTTGTTGAACAATTTGACGTCCAAAATTTATCACGTCCGAATTACATTTTTTGTACATACGATACAGACCATTATTACGATGTGATGATCGACTTAATTCAGCCAAGAGGTCATATCGCAACGATTGTGGCGTTTAAGCAAAATCAAGATTTGAACGCTTTGAAACAAAAAAGTATTACGTTCACACATGAATTTATGTTTGCACGTGCGATACATGGTGTGGATGAATATATGTACCGTCACTATTTAGAAGATGTCACAGCTAAAGTTGATGCTGGTCAATATCAAACAACTTTAAATTCAGTAATGAAAGGTTTGACACCTGAAAATGTTTTTAAAGCGCATGAAATGATGGAAGCCCAATCCCATATCGGCAAACTTGTAATTGAAATTGTTGAATAAATTGTGTGAAAGAGGGAATGTGACTGTTAACTAACGATTAAGGGGAAGTTAAAGTCATGAAACAATTAGAGAAAAAGAAACATGTAAGTGCTGTTTTTTGGATTTCGTTATTGTTATGTAGTTTGTTTGTGCTCCTCGGGGCAATTTTTCCGAAACAAATGGAAAAAATGACCCAAGCGATGACGGCATGGATTGGCCAAAATTTTAGTTGGTACTATCTACTCTTGTTATTGGCGATTTTTCTGATTTGCGTCTATTTACTCTTCTCAAGATACAGTCAGATTACGCTAGGCGAAGAAGGAGAAGAACCTGAGTTTTCACTAAAATCTTGGTTTGCGATGTTATTTAGTGCAGGGATGGGTATCGGATTAGTATTTTGGACGACAGCCGAACCGATTTCACATGCCTATAAAGCCACACCGATTCATAAGGCAGGCACACAAGCAGCGATTGACGACAGTTTGCAATTTGCCTTTTTCCACTGGGGCATTCACGCTTGGGCGGTTTACGCGATTGTTGCACTTGCTTTTGCCTACTTCAACTTTCACAAAGGCTATCCTGGTTTAGTGAGTGCAACATTAACACCGCTATTTGGAGAAAAGCGCATGCAAGGTCCGTTTGGTAAATTGTTAGACATTCTTGCGATTATTGCGACCGTGACAGGGGTGTCTGCAACATTAGGTTTCGGTGCACTTCAAATTAGTGAAGGTTTAAATTTCTTATTTCACATTCCATCTAACTTAACGACTCAAATTTTAATTATCATCATTGCGACAGCCTTGTTCATTTGGTCGGCTTGGTCTGGGCTCAGCAAAGGGATTAAAACATTAAGTAATATCAACATGGTTCTTGCGTTTATTGTCCTTGTTGTTGTATTTGTCATTGGACCGACGCTTTACATATTGAACATGTTTACGAATAGTTTAGGGAATTATATTGCACACTTTTTCGATATGAGTTTACGTTTAACGATTAATAACCCAGAAAAGTCACAATGGATTCAAAACTGGACGGTCTTTTATTGGGCATGGTGGATTTCATGGGCACCATTTGTGGGCATTTTCATCGCACGTGTTTCAAGAGGGCGGACGATTAAGGAATTTATTGTAGGTGTGTTATTCGTACCATCATTTGTCTGCTTCATTTTCTTTGCAGTATTTGGTGCATCAGCCATTTATTTACAAGATCAAGGTATTGCGGATATCGCAGGTGAAGCGATTGAAACAGCGACCTTTGCGACGTTGGAACATTTTCCACTTGGCTTTGTCATGAGTATTGTCACTTTAGTCGTCGTCATGATTTTCTTCGTGACGTCAGCAGACTCAGCGACATATGTGCTCGGTATGCTCAGTACAAATGGTGACAATGATCCCGGTGCTTGGGTGAAAGTCAGTTGGGGTATCATGCTCGCGCTTTTCGCATTGATTATGTTATTGACAGGTGGCACACAAGCGATTCAAAACCTATTAATTATAGCAGCACTTCCGTTTTCCTTTGTCATCATCTTTATGGTGTGGTCATTATTCAAAGCACTTGCCGAAGAACGCCCACGACTCAGTAAAAGAAAATAATGATGAAATATCAAGAAGTGAAATTGTTGAACAACAGTTTCGCTTCTTTTTCTTTTGTATTGAATTAGAAAAATTGACTGTGGTGCATTGTTTCTTTTAAGTAAAACAGGTTGAATCTAATCTTGTAAAAAAGTTTAATAT
>NZ_PPQH01000053.1 GCF_002902385.1 Staphylococcus intermedius NCTC 11048
GACGGTTATACACCGACGCAAACAGGTCAAGGCACAACGGATAACGACTCTAATGGTACTTCAACGAACGTAACTGTTGGGGACAATGATGACTTATCATTTGATAGTGGTTTCTTCAAAACTGAGCCACCTGTACCACCAACTCACAATATCGGTGATAAAGTTTGGGAAGATACAAACAAAGACGGTATCCAAGATGCTGACGAACCAGGTATCCCTAA
>NZ_PPQH01000054.1 GCF_002902385.1 Staphylococcus intermedius NCTC 11048
GCTTTTTTATGCTTTTTCTTCCAAATTTGATACAAAATAGGAGCGTATTCTTGAACCCAACGATAGATCGTTGAATGATGAACATTAATACCACGTTCTCTTAATATTTCAGATATATCACGGTAACTCAGTGGATATCTTAAGTAGTAGCCAACGGCTACAGTTATGACGTCTTTATTAAATTGTTTACATCTGAAATAGTTCATGTAGAATGCTCCTTTTTATTAAAATTATACTACATATTTAACTTTGCAACAGAACC
>NZ_PPQH01000055.1 GCF_002902385.1 Staphylococcus intermedius NCTC 11048
CACAAAAGGTAGTCCCAAAAAAGAGACTGAAGAGCAAGTGCTATGGGCTATTAGCCCATAGCACTTGCTCTTCAGTCTCTTTTTTGGGACTACCTTTTGTGTCATTTCTTTTTGGTTTCATTTTTGGGACTTCTTTTTGTTTTTCGTTCCTCATTTTTATTTATTATTCTTTGTCATTTTTGTTTGATTTTGTTTTTCTTTTACTTCTTTTAATATGCATTTTATTCTTGATTTTTGTTTTACTTTTGCTTATATTTGTTATATGTTGGGTTTATTTACTCTCTTATGTGTTGTTACGTCGCGTTAGTCTCTTTTTTGGGACTTATTTTTTCTCAAAAAGAAAAGCGCCTTATCATTTGATATGACGCTGTTTGTTTTAATTTCTGCTATCATGGCCGTGGTAGTTATAAGGTACTCCGCCTAGTTGATGGAATCTTTCATACATATATTGAGATAGTTGTTCATACGCTGCCAATAGTCGATTGAACGCATTCCTTGTGCCTATATATTCTCTGTCTTCCAACAACGCTCTCCTTACATAAGCAAGTTCTTTCGAAAAGCTAGTACACAGATCGTATGAATGCGAGTTTTTATTACCACTTTGAAAATACTCTAATCCAGCGGATTTTATGGGCTGTAATAGATTTAGAAGCGGTTCGGGATCTGGCCGCTTCCCTCTCTCATTTTCAATATCTGGCATTGCATCGGTTAATAAGTCCGCTTCTTCTCTATAACCCACTTCTAATAGCTCATCAATTGCACCATCTACAGCATTAAATACATCATCATTCTCTTCGCAAGACTTTCTATAAACAACAAAGCTACTTACGTACACACTGCGGACGTTTTCCAACGTTTTAATTAGCTTGTTATCTGCCTCTACATCTTGATGCTGAGGTGTGTATTCTAACAATGCGTCTACTTCCTCGACGTTTATATCATTTGCGTTTAATAGACTTCTAGCTTCTTCTACGTTACTTTTTAATAATCTTCCGTTTAAACGGCTCTTAGCTGCTCTTAGTCTTTCAATAGCCTTATTATAGTCCGTATAGGGATCGTTTTGTTTAAGCTCTTCTAAACGGTCTATATGCTCATCTATTTTAATCCTGGCACCTTTAGCAATTATAAACATCTCATGATTTTCTTCACTTTCAGAACCGCTTTTTATCGACTGTACTATACGCCCCAATGTGTGCGATAGATTACTATATTCTCGTCGGTAATCATTCATATACTCATATCTTTTTTCTAAAGCACTCAAATATACTTCCATATGCTCTTCCGCTTCTTGCATCATCTTTTCTATCGTTAAAAATTTATCTAGGTTAGTAGCCATTATTCATTCTATCCCCCTTAAAACTATTTCTGTCCTTGGATGGTCCATTTCCTGAAACTTAGCCATCGATACCATTGTGATTCTGCTGTCTTTCACCTTTAGACCTTTAAATATGCTATCCATAGCCGCTTTAAGTAAATTGTCTATATCAGGCGCTGTAGTACGCATTATATTTTTAATTTCCTTCTGAGATTTAGGAGCTTGAACATAAAATGCTACTTCTGCTTTCACTCCTAAAGGTGTGTTCATGACTGCAAAAAACTCGTCATTTATCGCATTATCAGCTTTTAACTGTTTTTGTACAGCGTCCATATAGTCGACGTACTTTTGCGGGTAATAAGTGATCGTCTTCCCCCCCTCCACAAACCTATGATTAGGTCTAGGAGTCCCCATTGGTGGTAAATCTATCGTATAACGCCACACCTTCTCCATATACTCACCTCTATTCATTATTGCGTTTACTTTGCCAGAATTCTTTTATCCTATCGACTTTATTAGCCTCGAATTCTGCTTCTTTCCGCTTTCTTTCTTCGCTATCAGGATGTAACTTATTAATCTCTTCGCGCGCCTTTTGTGCTTGCTGCGCATGCTTTTTGAGTATTTCTTTTGTACTTTGGTGGTTTTCTGATTTTCCCTCATTGTTATCAGTGGATTTTTTACTACCTTTTGGTTTTGAATAATCCATATTCATTTCTTCCATGTGTTTTTTAACGACTTCTGCTTGTTTTTCGATGTTGATTTCTTTCTTGGTTTTCGGCTTTTCATATTTTTCAGGATGTTCTACATAATCGTTAAACAGCTCTATAACAATATTTAAGTGCTTTAACGTGAATGTCTGTGCTAAAGCATCAAACGCATCTGTTTCCGCTTCTAATTCGTTCAAACTTTTTTTATATCTAAATATTGAACTTTTTCCAGCACTTAATTTCTCACTTAGTAACTTCCAATGTGCATCATTTACAAACCAATTTAAAATATTCTCGCTTTTTTGTTTAGATATTGTAAGTTGTTTTTGCGTCTTCGTATTAGCCATAACAATTACCACCTTTTTAATAATTATATTTATTTTATAGATTCAATAGAGTCCCCTATATAAGTCTAAATAGTCATCCGATTAATATACTTTTTATTATTACCAACTTTGCTCAACAAATATCATTTGAATGACTTATTTAGGATTTTAAGGGTTAATGATACATATTAAATTATATTGTATATCAGTAGTAACTTTGCTAGTATAAACATAGAAAATCTAACCAATAATTGAGGTCTTAAATTAAACAGTCTCTTTTATGATACTGTTTATCCTATAACTAATTTTATATTTTTCAGTCCCAATTTTCAAACTATAACATATTAGTATTTCTAACTGTTTTATTTTTATTACATATAATTTTATTGGATATAAAATATGGCAAGTGCTTTAGCACCTGCCATATTTTTCATTGTACAAATACAAATGTATTACCACCACTTAATATTTCTCCAGTAACCTCATCTTGATGTACACTTTCATAATGCTTCGCAAACTCTTTGATTTCTTCTTTATTTATCTCTTTATCTTTTACTTTCACCAATACAGCATTTTCTCCATGCTTTGTGACACTCACATGATTTCTGTTGTATCCTAAAACTTCTTTTAAATCTTTTCTTATCTTCTTTGCAATATCTCCAGCTAACATTATCATTTTAAATCCCTCCTGTTATATTTAGATGCTTTTGTAAAAATAGAGCTAAATTTTTTTGATTCGTTCTTATTAAGTTAAATTCATTATATCGTTATTTAAATAATGATATAATGAATTTATATAATTTCTTATTACTTTTGTAAATTAGCTGTGATTTACTCTCTCAAACGTTAAGGGTTATCTATACCTTATATAACTACTTTCGATGCAACTCAGAGCATTTCTCAGCAATTTCATTTACAAGTTTTTATTAATCATATTTTCGATATATATAACCGCTTCTATTTCATCCACTCCATCATATAAGTGATATTCTAGAATATCACTTATATGAATATCATTACTATTAAGTTCTAACAGATCGCCCTTATCATAATCTATATTTTGATTATTAACTTCTAACATTGAAATTACCTCCTACTAAATGTCTGAATGCTTTCGTTTTTATTTTATAAACTGGATAAACATTATTATTAATGCTTGGTGTTGATATTGGCTCATTTTCTATCAATCCATATCTAATCAATTCATTTTCATTGATTAGTCCATTATCTCTATCAAATACAATTACCTTTTCTAATATTGAGTTGTTTATGTCCTTGGTTAAATAAACAACTTCGTTACCTGCAACACCTATCATCTGTAAATCTCCTGTAGCGCTATAACATAAATGTATTATATATATGTTGTCCCTAATATTTATTAGCATGTTAACACCTCCCTTAAAACAATGCGTCTACACTGCGGACGTTTTATAGTTATTAGCTTTTATTATATTTAATTACTTTTGTAGTTTTATAATTGCACTTCTACATCATTGTTTCTTAAATCAGAATCCCTTTTAACTATAGCTTTTATACGTCTACACTGTAGACGTTTTTAGATGTTGAATATTAAGATATCATACACTTGTACGCTTTCAGCATCCTTAATATCTTTATATACATAGAAGTCCATATATCCTAATTCTTTTATTAATTTTTCCGCTTCATGTAATTCTTCTTTGTAGATACCTGTAATTTTAGCGTTCTCTTTTCTTTCTTTTTTGCATTCATCTATACACTTACGTATTTCTTCAATATTTATATTGGTATTACTCATTGCTATCATCCTTTCACATGTTATTACGTCTACACTGTAGACGTATTGCATTCAATTGCTACCTGGTTAATCTTAAGTTGATTTGTACTCATTTCAACCTTTATCAGCTATCCCCCTTTTTGTTATATTTCATTACCTTTGTAAACTTAATATTATTAAAAATAACCTTATCCTTTGGCTTGATTTCACTATAATTTATTAACTATTAAGGTCAATTATTTTGCGTCTGCACTGTAGACGTATTAACTTATTTTTTCTATGTGCGTCTACTGTATAGACGCTTTAGACGCATAAAAGAGGATAATAAAATACT
>NZ_PPQH01000056.1 GCF_002902385.1 Staphylococcus intermedius NCTC 11048
GTCATTAGTATCTTACCTTTCGATTTGATATTTCATTATATAGTTGTACGTAATGGTCATAACGAAATGCGGGCAACTCCCCTGCATCTAACATCGCTTTGACGTGACAACGAGGTTCATTGATATGATAACAATCTCTAAACTTACAGTACGCGCCTAACTCGGCAATATCAATAAAATAGTTTCGCAAATCTTCTTTTTCAATATGATCAAAATCTAAAGCACTAAAACCAGGTGTGTCTGCGATATGGCCATTTTCACGTGGATAAAGTTCAACATGACGTGTCGTGTGCTTGCCTCGGTTGAGTGACTGTGAAATTTCATTCGTCTCTAACTCAAGACTTGGTGCATAACGATTGAGCAATGTTGATTTTCCTACACCAGACTGACCACTCAACACAGCGAGTCCTGGCGCCCATTGTTGAAAGACTTCTTCCACATCGTCATCTTTACCGATAAATTGGGTTTGGTAGCCGATTTGTTCGTAATATTCGAGAACCTTTTCAATTGCTGCTTGTTCTTCTTGATTGGCAAGATCTTTTTTCGTAATGAGTATACTCGGCTGCAACCCGTATGAATGGCCAATCACAAGAAAACGATCTAACAATTGTGTTGAAAAATCAGGAGACACCGCACTCATCACCACAATGAGTAAATCGATGTTGCTCACTGGCGGTCTTTTTAATTCATTACGACGGTCATGTACATGTTGAATATAGCCTGATGCGTGCGTTTCTACATCAATATCCACAATATCTCCAACGATAGGCGTAATTTGTTTTTTTCTGAAAAGTCCGCGTGGTTTGGCATCAAACATCTCACCGTTGACGTCAACGCGATAGACACCGCTGATTGATTTAATAATTCGACCTGTTTTCAAATTCACACCTCTTTTTTGTTAATATCCTCAATTATTATATCAAAGCCTTATACACAATGACACGATTAAATGCTTGAAACGATCTTTAGCTATTATGGCTAACTTACCAAATAAAAAAAGAGATAACATCCCTCTTATTTTAAAAGAACGTTATCTCGTTTCATTTCAGACTGCCTATATGTCCAAATTAAATTCTTGGATATACATTTTTAATGACTGTCCCACTTGTCACTTTACCTGGGAATTGATCTAATTTCACAGATAAATCTTGTGCTGGTGCATCGAAATCGATTTTATTCGCAAAATATTGAATCGTTTCTTCCATCACAATCACAGTCATCCATTCACCCGCGCAACGATGATTCGTATAGAAATCACCACCGCCTTGTGGAATCAAATCAAATGGACTGCCATCCCAGTTTTCGAAGCGGTCTGGGTTAAATTGATATGGATTTTCAAATAATTCAGGGTCATGTGTCGTACCAAAAATATCTAACGCAACTAATGTGCCCTTTTTAATTTTAAAACCGTCAAATTCAACCGTTTTTGTTAATCTTCCTGGTAAAAATGGAACAAATGGGAAAATACGACGCACTTCTTGAGCAAATTTATACGCGTAGTTCGGATCGTTGGTCACTTGTAATTTTTTACGTTCTTGATCAAATTCAATTAACGCTTTCACACCGTAACTTACAAAACGATTCACCGCTACAAGTGGACGTACGATATTCATTAAATCCACTGCACATAAATGCGAATCCATCGGTTGATTGTTTAAGTCTTTCCAATGCGCAAACTCATATAAAGCAGTTCCTGGCTCTGCATATTGTTTTCCCGCACGCACCGCTTCAATTTGATCTTGTAAAAATTGTTCCACACGTGCACGCGCCTTTTTCGCTTGACGATACCCTTTTAAGGATTGACCTAATCCACTAAACGAGTCAATCATAATATTCATATCTTCCGCATTTTTAGCCGCTTCTTCATCCGTTTGTTTTAAACCAGCCCAACGGAAACCAACTTGAGTTAAAATCAAACCTGCTTCTTTATAGACGTTGACTTCATCCATATTTTGCATTCGTTCAGTGTGCATAAACCAATAGTTTCGTGTCAATTCACGTAAATATTTCAAATTTTTCTCAGTCATTAAAGACATAAAAAGCGCTTTACGATCAACATGCACTTTACCTTCTGTCGTATGAATCGCACCTTTTCCGAATAAAGTATGTACAATTCGTTTTGGCAATGTGCCTTTTCTTGAAATTTTATCGTTATCATAAAATAATTTTGCTGCTGCTTTCCCACTAATCACAACAACGGGTTTCATTCCGAGTGCACGCGTTTCAAAAGCTTTCGTCCCAAATTGCTCTAAACGTTTTGGTACATATGTGTATGCTTCGTTGATAATTTTAAACGTATTGTCTAATCCCGTATCTTTAGGTAATTTCTTTGCCACTATAAGTCCCCCCGAAAACCTTTTTAATTTTTCATCCCCTATTATACGTGGTAATAAACAAATTGTAATGCAAAAATCTAAAATTCATCATTATTCCTATTACATTCATCTGCATTTCATAACACGAGCGCATCCCTCTCAATGCCAGTGACTTATTTAACACAACAGTCCTCGAAATCCCGCCGAGTTAAAAACAGAAGCAAAAAAGCTGTGACATTAGACGGCGCATCCATTGTCACAGCTTCATTCGATTGTATTTGTTACTGAACTCAGTTGAATTGTAGGCTTAGCCCCCAGGAACGCGAGCCCCCGATTGCATCAATAAAGCTAAATATTAAATTAACAAAGCATCGTTCAGCAACTTTAACTTTCTACTCCTTCACAAACAAAAGATGAAGGATTCATTGTTTTAATACAAAAGTATGTACCTGTTTTTAAACCCGAAACTGATTGCCTGAACGATGCTTCTCGCAAAACACAAAAAGCCTTATTGAATTGCAATCTGGGCGAGACTCCTGAGGGATCAGCTGACCCGGAAAATCCAATTCAGCTCCATTTAAATTTATATTACAATGAAGCTGAATTTAGTTGTAGGGTCAGCCCCTAGGAACGCGATCCCTCGATGGCATCTATAAAGCTAGCTATTAAATTAACAAAGCATCGTTCAGCAACTTTAACTTTCCATTCTCTCACAAACAGAAGATGAAGGATTCATTGTTTTAATACAAAAGTATGTACCTGTTTTTAATACCGAAACTGATTGCCTGAACGATGCTTTCCTCAAAAACACAAAAGCCTTATTGAATTGCAACCTGGGCGAGACTCCTGAGGGATAAAAAAACAACTAAATAGGATTTCTACTGTTTAATAGTGCTTACTGTTTAACGCAGTAGCTGTCTGACTTCTCAATGCTGTTGCTTTTGAGAAGTCTAGTCAGCCTTGCGGGGGCAGTACTACGAAATCTTTGTTGTACATGAGATTTCTGTACTGCTCCCAAAATCCATCAACGCTTCAGCAAATGTAACAGTTTAATCTAGCGTTAGTTAGTTGTAGGGTCAGCCCCTAGGAACGCGAGCCCTCGATTGCATCAATAAGGCTAAATATTAAATTAACAAAGCATCGTTCAGCAATCAGTAGGATTGCAAATTCACCGAAATGCTAGAAAACAAAAACACTTCATCTTTTAAAAATCATCATAATCAATCGTCTTTTTCGCTACTATTTTGCCATCTACTTTAATCACATACTTCGCCGACTTATCTTTCTCTATCACAAATTGCATCGTTTGCGGCGTGTCTCTCGTAATATTAAACGTTTCAGCAGGTTTTTGACCATTATCATTTTGATCCGTTATGAAAACTTCTACTTTTTGAGGTTTATCATTTTTACCTGTATAAGGAATATTCACCGTCTCACTGTATGTCTTCGATACTGAATCACTGTCATCCTCTTCTTCCTCACCAGTAGAAACGATAAAGCTCACGGTATCGCCCTCTTCAACATTTGTCTTTTTAGGTGAATGGTTAATGATATGATGCTTTTTCACATGACGGTCTGAGCGCTCTTTTTCAATTTCGACGACAAGCCCTTCACCTTCTAGTTCTGCTTTTACATCATCTATATCCTTGTTCGTATAATCACCTACATAAACTTGACGTTTACCGAGTGATTCTGTGACTTCAACCTTATCTTGTGTGACTGCCACATTTTGACCTGCTGGAATGCTTTGTGCTTCAATATGGCCTTTTTCAATATTATTTTCAGTATAGGCCGTCGTAAAAGTCACATGCGTGAAACCTAATTCCTTCAATCTTCGTTCGGCGTCTTGTTTCGTCATACCGACCAAGTTTGGCATCGCTTCAACACGTTGTCCTTTTGAAATGACAAGGTCAACACTACTTTCTTGTTCCACTTTAGTGCCCTCTTCTGGATCAACTGTCATCACTTGGTCTTTACTATAACGATCACTATAATCATACGTGACGTCACCCACAGACAATTTATTATCTTTCAATAATTTTTCTGCTTGTGCTTTTGATTTACCAAGCACTTCAGGAACTTGACTGTATTTATCTCCAGTCATCGCTGCACCCATAAAAATAAACAAGCTCCCTAATAGAAGCAATAAAATCACACCGAAAATCATCTTTTTGCGTCCCGAACGTTTCGGCGGTGGACTGTAATAGACAGGTTGTGATTTCGGTTGTGGCTTATGTTGACCTTCACGTTGCTTTTCAGTCGTGACAATCGGAATTTGTGCCGTTTTCTCAACAGATTGACCTTGCTTGGCTTGTTCAGCTTTTAATGCATTTTTATTAATAGGCACAGTTTTCGTTGCAGTGCCGTCCACTTCATATATCGCTTCGTTTTGACGACTCGGATCTAAAGTCGACATGACGTCATGCGCCATTTCTGACACTGAACGATAACGATGGCTTTGATCTTTTTCTGTCGCTTTTAAAATCACATTACTTAACGCTTGTGGTACATCTCTTTTCGTATCCGTTACATTCGGTACAGATTCCTGTATTTGTTTTATTGCAATACTCACTGCTGTTTCGCCACTAAACGGCGGATGCCCTGTTAACATTTCATACAAAACAATACCTATTGAATAAATGTCAGAACGTTCGCCTGTTTTTTCACCTTTAGCTTGTTCAGGAGATAAGTATTGGACAGTACCGACAACATGATTCGTTTGCGTCATCGCCGTTTCACTGAGCGCTTTCGCAATACCAAAGTCAACAATTTTCAATGTTTGATTTCGATCAATAATCATGTTTTGCGGCTTAATATCACGATGGACAATGCCACGTTCATGCGCATGACGAATCCCACTTAAAATTTGCTCAATAAAATAAAGTGCTTTTTCAGGCTTTAATGGACCATTGGCTTTAATATAATCAGAAAGCGTTGGTCCTTCAATATACTCCATGACAAGAAAGAAAAAATCGACTTCTTCGCCAACGTCTAAAACACTGACAATGTTTGGATGTGTCAGTATCGTTGTGTTTTGAACTTCTCTTTCAAAACGTTGAATCGTCGCTTGCTTTTCGTTCGGCGGAATATTAATGAGTTTCACAGCGACTTGACGGTTCAATATCGTATCCATCGCGACATACACATTCGACATGCCACCGCCACCGAGAATTTGTTTCAACTCGTAGCGGTCATCTATTAAACGTCCTATCATACAGGTTCACCTGCAATTTCAGCGAGAATAAATGAAACATTATCCTTTGCTTCATGTTCTTCGGCAGCTGTGAGCATATTTTCGCCGATTTCTTGAATGGTCTTACGTTCATTCAACAGCTCATGTAATTGATGTGGTTTCACATAGTCTGTTAAACCATCAGAATTTAATATCAGATATTGGTAAAATTGCGTACGCTTAGTGAAAATATCAGGTGTCACGAAACGATTTGTGCCCATCACTTTCGTAATAATATGTCTTCTCGGATGTACGAAAGCTTCTTCTTCTGTTATTTCACCTAACATCACGAGCTGGTTCACGAAAGTATGGTCAATCGTCACTTGATCCATCGTTCTCCCATTCGTCAAATAGGCACGTGAATCGCCTACATTCGCGATAACAATATGATGATCAAATACTAATGCACACACACAAGTTGTCCCCATACCGTGGTACTCAGGATTTTGTTGTGCTTGGTCATAGAGATCACGATTGACGATTTGAAGTTGATGTTTCAACCAAGCTTCTGCCTGTTCAGGTTCAATATAATTTTCAGCTTCAAATCTTTCCTGTAAAGCATCTACAACAAATCGAGATGCGACTTCACCTGCTTGATGACCGCCCATACCGTCACATAACACTAAAAGTTGTTGCTCTGTTTTATTGTAAAACACGCCACCTGCATCTTCATTGTTTTCACGAAAATTCCCTGCTACTGAAAAAAATTCTGCATTTAACATTATGTTCTACCTCGTTTCTGCTTGACGTTCCTTTGCTCTAAGTTGTCCACATGCTGCATCAATATCTGCGCCTTGTTCACGTCTAATTGTAGCATTAATGCCTAATTTTTTTAATTCTTTTTCAAATTTAAAAATGTCATCCTTAGGCGTTTTCACATAATTACGTTCTGGCACATGGTTCACTGGAATTAAATTCACATGACAGTTCAGTGGTTTAATCAATTTCGCTAATTCACGCGCATGTTCAAGTTGATCATTAACGCCACCAAAGAGTCCATATTCAAACGTAATACGACGATTTGTTTTTTCTTGATAATATTGAATCGCTTCCATCAATTTATCCACATCGTATGCGCGGTTAATTGGCATTAATTTTGAACGAATTTCATTATTTGCTGCGTGTAAACTCACCGCAAAGTTAATTTGAAGTGATTCATCCGCAAAATCATAAATTCTCGGTACAATCCCTGACGTTGAAACGGTAATATGACGTGCACCGATATTTAAGCTATTATCATCATTCACAATTTTTAAGAAGTCCATCATTTCATCGTAGTTTTCAAATGGCTCCCCAATGCCCATAATAACAATAGAAGAAACACGTTCGTCCGTTTCATCTAACGCTTTTTGAACAGTTAACACTTGTGACACGATTTCGCCCGCTTCTAAGTTACGTTTCAAGCCACCGAGTGTCGATGCACAAAACGTACAACCGATACGACAGCCCACTTGTGTCGTCACACATACGGAATTACCGTAATCGTGGCGCATTAATACGGTCTCAATCGTATAGCCATCCTGTAATTCAAATAAAAATTTAATCGTACCATCACGACTTTCTTGACGGACAACCGTCTCCAAAGTTGTTATCGTAAAATGGTCAGCAAGAAGTTGACGTAATTCTTTTGATAAATTCGTCATGTCTTCAAAAGCATCTACACGCTTGTCGTAAAGCCATTCGTAAATTTGTTTGGCACGGAAACTTTGTTGGCCATTGTCTTTCAACCAACTTTGTAATTCATCAAATCGCATTGAATAAATTGATTGTTTCTCAAAGTCTGGCAAAAATTTATTCTTCTTTTTCTTTTCAGCAGTAATCATATCGTCTACCCTTTCTTCCTTACTCTCGTTATAAAAAAGCCATCTGCATGCATATCTTGTGGCAATAGTTGCAATGTTTTCACTGTTTCATGTGTACGTGGGTCTTCAATTGGATCAAATTCAAAGTCAGGATGAGACTTCAAAAAGGTATAAATCACATTGTCGTTTTCAAGTTGTTCTATTGTACAAGTGGAATACACCAATGTGCCTCCTACTTTCAAATGCTTAGAAACATTGTCGATGATACGTAATTGTAAATCTACTAAGCCCTCTACATCTTGGGGTGTCATCATATATTTAATTTCTGGTTTATGTCTCAAGACGCCAAGTCCACTGCACGGCGCATCAAGTAATATTTTGTCAAATTGTTGATCGTACGGCTCTGTGGCGTCGTGTTGTGCAGCACGAATCCCTTTAAGATGTAATTTGCGAATATTATGGTCAATCAGTTGAATTTTATGCGCATGCACATCTGTTGCAAGCACTGTACCCTGACCATTTAAAATTTCAGCCATATGACACGCCTTACCTCCAGGCGCACTACAGCTGTCTAACACGTTGTCACCCGGTTGTAATTCCATATATTCCGCGACAAACATGGAACTTTTATCTTGAATACTGATCCATCCATTGTCGAATAGTTCAGACGTCATCACACCATGACCTGAGACATGAAGACAAACATCAAGATCCACATCACGTTGCACATCGAAACCTTCAGCCATCAAACGTTCTATCGCTTCATCTACTGTGATTTGCGTACGATTCACGCGGACAGTTTGTGTGGCAGGAAGTAGTAAATTAGCCGCAATCGCTTCTGTGGTTTCTGCCCCGAAATGTGTTAACCAATGTTTGATAATCCAAGTCGGTATACTGTATTGAATGGATAGACGCTCAGGTTGCTTTTTGATGGAAGCAATGTCTGGAAGCGGTTGTGATGTCATTTGGCGTAAAATCGCATTGACTGTATTTCCAGTTTGTGTACCGCCACGTTTCTTTGCGATATTCACTGCTTCGTTAATGAGCGCATGCATTGGAATTTTATCTAAATACAGGTACTGATAGAGACTCATCCATAATAGACGACGGACCCAACCTTTAATTTTAGTTTTAATAAACGGCTTCAAATAATAATCTAATGTCAGTTTCCGCTTAATCGTCCCATATACAAGTTCTGTATATAAACCGCGGTCAGCTGCATTTAATGGATACGTTTGTAACATCTCATTCATTTTTAAATTACTGTAAGCCCCGTCTTTCAAAACCGCTTCAATTGTCATTAAACTTAATTCACGAACTGTGACCATTTAGATGAGTTCCTTTCCAACTAGAGATGTTTGGAAACCACTTAAAAATTGTGCAACTGGCATTCTTTTCTTCCCTGCTAATTGAATTTCAGTCAGTGCAATCGCATCGTCTGAGCCTGTACCGACAATGATTTGTTTTTTCGTCACATCGATAATCTCACCCGGACGTCCGGATTGACCCGATACGAATTGCGCTTCATATAATTTCATATTTTTATCTTCAAACGTCGTATATGCAACAGGCCATGGTGATAGACCGCGAATATGGTTGAATATCGTACGTGCATCTTGTGTCCAATCAATACGTTCATCAGCGCGTTGTATGTTCGAAGCAAAACTCACTAAAGCTTCATCTTGTGGTGTACGGTCATTCGTCCCATTTAAAATTGAAGGGAGTGTCTCTTTTAACAAATCCGTACCGAGTGCACTCAACTTATCATGCATTGTCCCGACATTGTCCGTGTCTTCAATTGGAATCGCACGCTGTGAAATGATATCACCAGCATCTAACTTTTTCACCATGTACATAATCGTGACACCTGTTTCCGCTTCACCATCGATAATAGCTTGATGAATCGGTGCACCCCCACGATATTTCGGTAATAATGACGCATGCACATTGACCGCACCGAATTTGGGATGTTCAAGTAATGATTCAGGCAATAATTGACCAAACGCAGCTGTTACGATCAAGTCACAATCCATATTGAGTAATGCATCGAGTTCTTCTGAGCCAGTTAATTTTTCAGGTTGATATACAGGAATATCATGCGCGACAGCAACCTTTTTCACTGGAGGCGGAGTGAGTACGCGTTTACGTCCCACAGGTCTGTCGGGTTGAGTGACAACTGCAATCACCTCTTCAGTGTCGATTAACATTTCTAAAATTGCGGTTGAAAAATCAGGTGTCCCCATAAAAATAATTTTACTCATCTTCTAAATAAGCCTCCAATTCTGCATTTGAAATTTCTCGATCCATAATATCTACAAATAAAATACCATTTAAGTTATCAATGACATGTAAAATCATACGTGCGATGTCATCATAAGCCGTCATTTCGACTTCATTGCCATTCAAATCGTAACTCCGCACAGTAATCATACGACTGCGTGTCACTTCACCAAAACGACCTGGCACGCTCAAGCACCCTTCAAGTTCAGTCGCTGTCTCATCTGATTGGGCAATGACTTCAGGATTGATCAGCTGCAACAAACCATCTTGTTCCATATCCACAATCGCAACACGTTCACTCACACCAATTTGTGGTGCTGCTAACGCTTGACCTTCTGCATCATATAACGTATCTTCCAAATCTTGAATGAGGTCTTTTAAATGCGCATCAAACGCAGTTACAGGCGCAGCTTTTTTTCTTAAAATGGGATGCATATGTGTTTTAATTTTTCTGATCATAGCCTTCATCGCCCCTCACGAAAATTTATCATTATATTATAGCTTATTCTCACCGAAATTGCGATAGCCTATCATCGTCATCATAACAAAAAAGTCATCGTTCATCATGCTTCGTACGCAAAAAAGAAAGACAAATCGTTCACTGATAAATTTTGAAATCTATCTCGTTGAACCATTTGCCCTTTGATTGCCCTGAATACCTTTGATGGCTATATAACCACATTGGAAACACTAGCATATGAATACTTAGCCAAACTCTTTACATCATCATATATGGATTGATGTCTATTTTAAGCGCTAATTTATTCTTCATAAACATTTCGTGATAGTAATCATCTAAATACGTCAGTGCATGAATGAGTGACGGTTCGCTTTTGTATTTTACTAACACTTGGAAGCGGTACTCATTATTAATACGCGGAATGACTGACGGTGATGGCCCTAACACGAACGCTTTATCTGTCAAATGTTGCAACAAAATTTGATGGACGTGTGTCGCCGCTTGCAGTACTTCTTTCGTCTTTTCATGCGTAATCGTAAAGTTAATTAAATAATAGTACGGCGGGTATTGCCCTAACTTTCGAAACTGCATTTCTTTTTGGTAAAAGTTCAAATAATCATTTTGTTGCACATCTTTAATCGCGTAATGATCCGGATTATACGTTTGAATAATGACTTCTCCCTTTTTCTCATGACGGCCTGCACGCCCTGCCACTTGGGTCAAAATTTGGAACGTCCGTTCACTCGAGCGAAAATCAGGTAGGTTCAACATGGTGTCCGCATTAAGTACGCCGACGAGTGTAATGTTTGGAAAGTCCAATCCTTTCGCAATCATCTGTGTGCCTAACAAAATGTCGCCATGCCCTTCACCAAACTGTTTCAACAATTTTTCATGACTTCCCTTTCGAGTCGTCGTATCGACATCCATGCGAATTGTTCGTGCATCGGGAAATTGTTGTTGCAATAACTCTTCCACACGTTGCGTTCCTGTACCCATTTGACGAATATGTTCACTTTCACAATTTGGACATTGAAATGGCGCTTGTTCTTGGTAACCACAATAATGACATTTCAATTGATCACTCGACTTATGATACGTTAATGAAATATCACAGTTCGGACATTGGGGCACATGACCACAGTCACGACACAACATAAATGACGCATAGCCACGACGATTCAAAAAGAGGACGACTTGTTCTTTACGTGCAAGTCGTTGTTCTATCGCTTCCACTAGCCGCTCTGAAAACATCGAACGGTTGCCATTCGCCAGTTCTTCCCGCATATCCAAAATTTCCACATCCGGTAATGGCTGTTGATTGACACGTGACGGCATCGATAACAGTGTATAAACACCTTTCTCAGCACGCGCATAACTTTCTAGACTCGGTGTCGCACTGCCTAACACGAGTGGACATTGATGATATCGACTACGCCATTCCGCAATATCTTTCGCATGATAACGTGGATAATCTTCTTGTTTATACGTCGATTCATGCTCTTCATCAATAATAATCATGCCTAAATTTTTAAACGGCGCAAACACACTTGAGCGCGCACCTACACTCACACGCGCACGGCCATCACGAATTTTTTGCCATTCATCATAACGTTCGCCGTTCGACAAAGCGGAATGTAAGACAGCTACTTCATCACCAAAGCGGCGTTTAAATCGCAATACCATTTGAGGCGTTAATGCAATTTCCGGCACAAGCATCATCGCTTCTTTACCTTGTGCGAGGACATCTTCAATAATCTGGAGATACACTTCTGTTTTACCTGAGCCCGTTACGCCGTGAAGTAAAAACGTTTCAGCTTGTTGACGTTCGACTGACTCTAATAAGGTATCATACGCAACTTGTTGTTCTTTTGTCAGTTCGCGCTTTTGTTCTTGTTCGAAAACGCGCCCTTCATACGGATTGCGTTCCACTACAGCATCATATTTTTCGATGACGCCTTCTCTTTCTAACGTATTGATGGCTGAAGTTGAAAATGCCATTTCTTTTAATTCTTGCAACAGGACACCACGATGGCGCTCATCAAGTAAAAATGCGAGTACCTCATATTGTTTCGGTTTCTTTTCAGCCACTTCCAAGTACGCTTCAGCCAATTCAGTAGACACCACTTTGACTGCTCGTCGCGTCTTCTTTGTCGTGTTTTGCGATAAAATCGTCACAGCTTCCACTTGTCCTTCTTTTAAATAAGCGAGTAACTGCTCAATATTTTCATCTTGTTGTGCTTGTTTATAGTAGTACAACCCTTCTTTATTGAAATGCGCGACCATTTCGTCAGGCAAATCTGCGTCATCTTTTAACTGAAAAGCTTTCGAATATTTCGCTTTAATCGCACTCGGCAACATCGCTTCAAGTATCGAGATGCGTTTAGAGACAAAATATCGGCTGTACCAGTCACTCAGCTGAACGAGTTCTGTCGTCAGTTCCGGCTGAATATCTTTCACTTCAATAATGGGCTTCAATTTTTCTAAGTCATATTCTGCTGCTTCATCAGGCACACATGTCATGACATACCCTTGAATTTTACGTGGCCCAAACGGCACAATGACACGCACACCAGGCTGTACCGCATTTTCTAAATCAGCGGGTATCATGTAATCGAACGTTTTATCTACACTTTTGGATGAAACGTCTACGATAACTTGAGCAATCATACATCCCATCTACTTTCTAATATCGATAAAATTTGAAACGCCAATTTCTTTTTAGGTCCTTTTTGTAATGTTTCCGTTGTGCCATCTTTAAAGTAAAGTGACACTTCATTTTGGTCTGAACTAAAACCAATGGACGTGTCTCCCACATTATTGGCGATAATGACATCAGCATTTTTACGTGCGAGCTTGTCTTGGGCATAACTTTCCATATTTTGTGTTTCTGCCGCAAAGCCAACGAGTTTTTGTGTTGTTTTGTGCTCACCTAAATATTTCAATATATCTTGTGTCCGCTTGAAAGTCACGGTCACATCACCGTCTTGCTTTTTCATTTTATGTGCTAACGGTTCGACAGGTGTATAATCAGAAACCGCCGCAGTTTTGAAAATAATGTCTTGGTGTTCGAAACGCTGCTTCACTGCTTGAAACATGTCTTCAGCCGTTGTCACTTGCACGACTTCAACATTGCGCGGTGGCTCGATAGAAGTAGGCCCTGTCACCAACGTTACGTCCGCGCCTACCTTTTGAAGTGCCGCTGCAATCGCATATCCCATTTTCCCCGACGCTCTATTCGATACAAAACGGACGGGGTCAATCGTTTCAACAGTGGGACCTGCAGTCACTAACACTTTTTTGTTACGGTAAAAAGCAGATTGCTGTTGATTTGTATGATCTTGACCTGCTCGATCTAACACGGCCTTAATTTCGAGTGGTTCTGCCATACGTCCTTTCGCCACATAGCCACATGCTAAAAAGCCTTCTCCAGGTTCAATAAAGTGGTACCCGTCGTCCATCAATGTTTGAATATTTGCTTGAATGCGTGGGTTTTCATACATATGAACGTTCATTGCTGGCGCCATAAATTTAGGCGTTGTCGTCGCGAGCAATGTTGTCGTCACCATATCGTCTGCTATCCCGTGGCTTAACTTTGAAATGATGTTCGCTGTCGCTGGTGCAACGACAATCGCGTCCGCCCAATCGCCTAAAGCAATATGTTGAATCTCAGCCGGATTTTCCTCTAAAAAAGTATTCGTGTAAACTGCATTTCGACTAATTGCTTGAAATGATAAAGGTGTGACGAATTGTTGTGCATGTTCTGTCAACATGACGCGCACATCATAACCACCTTGTGTGAGTTTACTTGTTAAATCTATGGCTTTATATGCTGCGATACCGCCAGTTACAGCTAACAAAATATTTTTCATCATTTCCACTCCTGTTTTTTTCACTCTTAAAAGCATTATAATATATTTACCGTTTTGTTTCATATGTCATTGCTTTTCATCATTATGCCATGCAACTTACAAGAAAAATCTTCAGCTCATCTTACGTGAATAATTAAAAAAAGCCTTTCAAAATCGTCTCAACTGATGGAGACAACTTTGAAAAGCGTATGAATAAGAGACATGAATTGTCCAGATTTGAATTAAAAGTGTGATTCATCAACATGCGGATGAATTTTGTTTGCGGCGATTTCTTCTAACGCACGGCCTACTGTTTTTTTGCTTTCATAACCATCTAATAACAAACTTTCAGGGTCAGCTTGCAACTCACGGGCACGTTTCGCTGCTGTTGTCGCAATTAAATATTTAGAGTTAATTTTATCTTGTAATTGGTGTAACGGTGGGTATAACATTATTTTTTGGCCTCCAATAACATTTTTCTGTATTTCGCTTCAATACGTTCACGCTTTAAATGTTCAGCTTCAACAATGGATTGAATGCGGTCTTTCGCTAGATCCACTTCATCATTCACGACAACATAATCGTAAAGGTTCATCATCTCAACTTCTTTTTTCGCTTCTTTGACACGACTTTCAATTTTTTCTTTTGATTCTGTACCACGACCAATTAAACGTTCTGTTAAATGATCAAGACTTGGTGGTGCTAAAAAGATAAATAGCGCATCTGGAAATTTTTTGCGCACTTGCTTGGCCCCTTCAACTTCAATCTCTAAGAAGACATCATGACCTGCATTCATCGTATCTCTGACATATTGTACAGGTGTGCCGTAATAATTTCCTACATACTCTGCGTATTCAATAAATTCATCTTGTTCGATGAGATTTTCAAATTCTTCTCTCGTTTTGAAAAAATAATCAACCCCATCTTGTTCCCCTTCTCGCATTTGACGCGTTGTCATTGAGATGGAATATTTATAAGATGTGTGTGGATCATCAAAAATACGTTTTCTAACTGTGCCCTTGCCAACTCCAGAAGGGCCTGAGAGTACTATGAGTAAGCCTTTTTCAGTATCCATGCCTTACGACCTTTCTTCGCTATTCTTCTATTTATTAACATATCTTACCACAATTTTTATTGAATTGCATAGAGGTCCAAGCGAAAACTTTAGTTCTGACGTGCTTTGATAGGCGTGTTATAATAATGTAATGAAAATTTTTAAAGGTGGCAGATAATTATGGCATTTGATGGTGTATTTACAAGAAAAATGGTAGAAGAATTACAATTTCTCGTTTCTGGACGTATTCATAAAATCAATCAACCGGAAAACGATACAATTATCATGGTTGTGAGACAGCAACGCCAAAACCATCAATTGTTGTTGTCGATTCACCCGAACTTTGCACGGATTCACCTCACTACAAAAAAATATGATAATCCATTCGAACCACCAATGTTTGCACGTGTCTTCCGTAAACATCTAGAGGGCGGACGTATACTTGCCATTCGTCAAATCGGAAATGACCGCCGTATCGAAATGGACGTTGAAAGTAAAGATGAGATTGGCGACACAATTCATCGTACGGTCATTTTAGAAATTATGGGCAAGCATAGTAATCTCATCCTTGTTAATGAAGAACGTAAAATTTTAGAAGGCTTTAAACATCTCACACCAAATACGAATCAATTCAGAACGGTTATGCCTGGTTTTCAATATGAAGCGCCACCGACACAACATAAACAAAACCCTTATGATTACACGGGGGCAGAAGTCCTACAACATATTGATTTCAATGCGGGTAAAATTGATCGCCAATTATTACAAACATTTGAAGGATTTTCACCTTTAATCGCTAAAGAAATTACAGGAAGACGCCATTTTATGACAACACAAACGTTACCTGAAGCGTTTGATGAAGTAATGGCGGAAACAACAGCAGTGCCGCAACCGGTGTTCCATAAAAATCATGACACGGGTAAAGAAGACTTTTATTTTATGAAGCTCCAACAGTTTTACGATGATTGTGTCATGTACGAGTCACTGCATGAGTTACTCGACCGTTTTTATGATGCACGCGGTGAACGTGAACGTGTGAAGCAACGTGCCAATGATTTAGTAAAACTCGTCCAACAATTGCTTCAAAAATATCAAAATAAATTGAGTAAACTCGTTGATGAACAAGCGGGAACAGAAGAAAAAGAGAATCAACAATTGTACGGTGAATTGATTACAGCAAATATTTATCAACTGAAACCTGGTGATCGCCAATTAGAAACGGTAAATTACTATACAGGAGAAAACGTGACGATTCCATTAGATCCACAAAAGTCACCTGCCGAAAATGCGCAATACTATTACAAACAATATAATCGTATGAAAACACGCGAGCGCGAACTGACACACCAAATCGCCTTAACAGAAGAAAATATCGCTTATTTCGAGAATATCGAACAACAATTGTCACATATTCAAGTGCATGAAATTGACGACATTCGTGAAGAATTGGCTGAACAAGGCTTTTTAAAACAGAAGAAACAGCAAAAAAAGAAAAAACAACAAAAAATCCAATTGCAATCCTATATTTCTACTGATGGCGATACGATTTTAGTTGGAAAAAATAATAGACAAAATGACTATTTGACGAACAAGCGCGCGCAAAAATCACATTTATGGTTTCATACGAAAGACATTCCAGGAAGTCACGTTGTCATTTTAAATGATGCGCCGAGTGAGCAAACGATTGAAGAAGCGGCGATGATTGCGGCTTACTTTTCAAAGGCGGGTCAATCTGGACAAATTCCGGTTGATTATACAACGATTCGTCATGTGCATAAACCAAGTGGCAGTAAACCAGGATTTGTGACATACGATAACCAGAAGACACTTTATGCGACACCAGATTATGATATGATTCGTCAGTTGAAAGCTGAAGAAGTGTAAAAGAGATAGTGAGAAAATTATTATTTATTAGACTGTAGTATCGAATTTATCTTAGAAAATGAAGAGTCCATCTCAAACCCTAATATCACTTTCACTATTGTAACGCAGAAAAATGTAAAACGGTTCACTACCTAATATAGTAATGAACCGTTTTATATATTAATAAACATACTGTTTTCTTAATTGATCAATAAAATTTTGTTTGGAAATAGCTATCCCTAATTCTTTATGGAAGTTGCGTAACGTGCTAAATCTATATGGGTTCAAAGTTCTAAAAGTAAGAGTATCTCCATTTTCACTCTTAGAACAAATCTCAATATACTTATTTACATAGTTCTTAACTCTTGAGAAAATACGGTTTGAATTCTTTAAATAAAAGTTCTTCTCATTTGGATTTTTAAAATGATATATTCTTGAATAGTCAATATATTTTTCATCGATAATAGTCAACTTACTGAAATCTAAAACCTTCAAGCACATTTTCCCATCGTGACTTCTTTATGTTGTATAAGGAAATAGATGACTCAAATTTCTATGCTTATCAGAAATAGCTGACCGAAGTGGAATGGCTATCAATTGATTATTGATATCAAGAATCATAACACCATGGCCACGTGTATTATCTTCTTGAAACTCATCTAAATATTGATAAGTATCAAAATAGTCTTGCGTTAGTAGATGAAAATACAAACTATTCCTATTGATTTTTGACATAAATTAAATCTGTATTATACAAAAAAGGGCTTTCTTTTTAGAGTCGCGCCCCTTACGACTGCATCAACTTTAGAGTATTTTCTTTTTAGAGTCGGTACTACTCTCCGACTACTTCTAATTGAATCATACCAAAAACACCACGAGTGTCAATTATGAACACTATTTCGGATCAATTTCTTTCAATAAATCTGCCACTAAAGTACGAGCTTTGGCAAACGATAGAATACTTATTATTTATAAGTACTATTAGAATTTCATTGATATTGAAAGATATCTTAGTTTTTTAGCTATTTTGTAGGCTAAGTCTTGTAAACTTTAAAATATACAATTTTCATGCCAATATCAGGTAATTTAAAAACTTTTCTTCCATTGTAGAGCCAACAGTATATAAATTATTAGTATCTGAATCTGATATATATAATGTGTTCGTTAATTCAATTTTCATTGTGTCTAAACAAATATTATTGATTAAACTACTCACCTCATCACGCTGTATATAATTCTTTGTATTCGTCATAATACAATACCTCTATGCAGTTTGACCAATCTAAAACAGTTCCAATAAAATCATAGATATCTAACCCCTTCATCTCATAGGTTGCTTCATCATTTACAGTTACTGTGGCATCTTCTATAAACGTCACCTTAATATTTTCATGATATGCACTTATCGCAGTAAATAAACAACAGTATTCCGTATTGAAACCAGTTATAAATATATGGTCTATATTTTTTTCTTTTATATACGCTTTAAAATTATTATTAGTAAAAGCACTAGGCTCACTTTTTTCAAATACTTTACTATTATTTGTATCTACTATTATCTCAATAT
>NZ_PPQH01000057.1 GCF_002902385.1 Staphylococcus intermedius NCTC 11048
TTATTATTAACACAAAAGAATATATCACGTTTTAATGACGATAAAAATTAACTGTTTCTTAATTAATAATGAAAAACCATTAAATATATTTATTTTTTAAGAAGAAAACGTTTTATTCGATATTGGTTTTAATGAAAGGCAAAGTAAGTGGTGCAACCGAACAATTTAGATTGAGGAATTCGTGAAAGATATTGTAATTTGTAAGGGGCTATGATACAATCTTTGAATGTGAGTAATGAAAATTATTCCTTGCTTATCATTTGAATTTTGATAAGCCGCATAGACCATAAGGAGGTGCCAATATACAATGAGAACATATGAAGTAATGTACATCGTGCGTCCAAACATTGAAGAAGATGCACGCAAAGCAGTAGTTGAACGTTTTAACGGAATTTTAGCTTCTGAAGGTTCTGAGGTATTAGAAACTAAGGACTGGGGTAAACGTCGCTTAGCTTATGAAATTGAAGACTTCAAAGATGGTTACTACAACATCGTACGTATCCAGTCTGAAAACAACAAAGCTACTGACGAATTCCAACGTTTAGCTAAAATCAACGACGATATCATTCGTTACATCGTTGTCCGTGAAGACGAAAACAAGTAATAGAATAATTGGGGGCGTGTAAATGCTTAATAGAGTCGTATTAGTAGGTCGCTTAACTAAAGATCCAGAATACAGAACGACACCCTCAGGCGTAGGTGTAGCGACATTTACCTTAGCGGTTAATCGTACATTTACGAATGCGCAAGGGGAACGTGAAGCAGACTTCATTAACTGTGTAGTTTTCCGTAAACAAGCAGAAAATGTTAACAATTTCTTGTTTAAAGGAAGTCTAGCTGGCGTTGATGGTCGCTTACAATCACGCAGTTACGAGAACCAAGAAGGCCGACGTGTATTCGTCACTGAAGTGGTATGTGATAGTGTTCAATTCCTTGAGCCAAAATCACAAAACCAACGTCATGCGAACCAAAACCAAGGCAATCAATTTGATAGCTACGGTCAAGGATTCGGTGGACAACAACAAGGCCAAAATTCGTCTTATCAAAACAATAATCATCAACCCGCTAATGATAACCCATTTGCGAATGCGAACGGACCTATCGATATTAGTGATGATGATTTACCATTCTAATAACAATTTGAACGTATAGAAAACAATCTTTAATGTAAGGGAGGCACAAATCATGGCAGGTGGACCAAGAAGAGGCGGTCGTCGTCGTAAAAAAGTTTGTTATTTCACAGCAAACGGTATTACACACATCGACTACAAAGATACTGAGTTATTAAAACGTTTTATCTCAGAACGCGGTAAAATTTTACCACGTCGTGTAACAGGAACTTCAGCTAAATATCAACGTATGTTGACTACAGCGATCAAACGTGCACGTCATATGGCATTATTACCATTCGTTAAAGACGAAGCGTAAGCCAATATATAAAAACCCCGTACATCTTTTCAGGTGTACGGGGTTTTTACGTACCTATCACTCAATGAATATCTTTAACAAAGCGTGAAGATAGTATATATCATTGAAAAAGAAATAAGGGAATGTATTTATGAATTTAGATATTCAAATTTACTATAGAGCTCGATAATGTAAAAAGTTGCTGTATGCATCCCAATTGGGTGATATAATGATTAATGTAAGCAATAGCTTACTCATTGAGTGTAAGGGAGGTGAGAGTCCCAATGCACGAAATAATAAAAGCACTAACAAGTAGAGATGTACAAGTTGCGATTGTACTCATTCTACCGTTAGTGCTTAGACAATTGAGATTGTGGCATATAAGCTATCTATTAGTTAGCAAAAAGCCAGACAATCAAGATATTGATTAATTATTTCGGGAGTCATTCGTGGATCCCTCCGCTTACAGTCACATTATACATTGAAATAATGAGGATTTCAAATGAGTTGAGTCAAGTTAGGAATGACAGTATTCATTTTTCTTATCCCGCAAATCATTAAGGTAGTGAGAATCTTGCATACGCGAAAATTAAGTTATAGATATGAAGGTGAGCACATTGTCAGAATACAAAAAGACGATTGAACGTTTGCTTAACAGTCAGGTCAGTGCGTATAAAATTCATCAAGAAACAGGTGTTAGTACAGGGAGAATAAGTGATTTAAGAAATGGTAAACGTGAGCTTGAAGGGATTACACTACAAACTGCTGAAAAGTTATATGCGTATCAATGTAAGATTGAGGGACAAGATTAGTTGTGAGATTTAATAAATCAAATGAATGGTATGTCAATTTGAGAGATAAAGAAGGTGGAATTGTAGCGACTTATACACATACTGAGGATGAGCCAATTATTAAATTAGATGCGCAAGGAAGAAGAATCAAGTAGTGGTGGATTAAAGGTTTTATTGAACAATGTGTGGGGTGGATGAAATGAAAGAAGTTCACAAGTTACTTTTTGGACGAGTGCTAACCAATATTGGAGATAGTATCATACTCATTTCATTAACGTGGTATGTAGCTGTCACTTATCATAACACTTTATACTTAGGCATCATTGGTGCAATTGTAGGGATTATTGATGTATTCATGTTCTTTTTAGGGCCTATTTTAGATAGATATAATATTAAAAAAATCTTATGTATCAGTACACTTGCACAAGTTTTTATAGTAGTGCTGATGTCTTTGTATTTTTTATTAGATCATCACCATTTGCTTATTTTGTACGTTTTATTAAGTATGTCTACACTATTTTCGTCTGTGATTTATCCTGCAGAGAGTGTGCTTATTCCCAAATTGTCTACTGATGCGCGTCAAGTGATTAAATATAATGCAATATTTCAAATGACATATAAAGGGTTAGATGTGGTATTAGATGCTTTAGTTGGGGTTTTACTCAGTATATTTTTGATAGTGAATATCTTTTCATTCAATGTCATCATATTTGTTGTGGCCTTTTTTGTATTTAAACTGCTTAGGCTAAATTCAACAACAATTCATCATAAAGACAATATAGAAGCTAGCGATCGAATATTAAGTCGTTATTTAGCAGATTTGAAAGAAGGGACGAAATACGTATCGAGCCCTAAAATATTAAAACTTTTACTTCCGCTGTCCGTGATTAACTTTTCTATTTCAGCCGTAACGGTGATTTATCCTAAAATAGCTGTGCTAGAAGGAAACGATAGTAAAGTGTTTTCATTGATATTATTTGTTAATGGTCTAGGGCTCATCTTAGGTTACCTAGTGGGACCAAGAATCATTGGGTATATCAAGTTTAGCAAATTACTATTTAGCAGCTTTTTCATACTGTCCATCATATGGTTATTGATTTACCTGTTCATTAATGCAAGTTATATTTATATTTTACCGATGTTTTTAGTTTCAAATCTCATTATTGGAATTATCAACTTAGCATTTATCAACGCATTTCAATTATTGCCACCTAAAAATATGTTGGGTCGTGTAGCAACTACAAATGAAACGCTATTAAGTATTTTGATACCATTTGGCGCGTTCACTGGTGGGATTTTACCTCAAATTTTTGGTACGATAAATATCAATTTTATTTTAGTAAGTATCGCGAGTTTAGTGATTTCGCTTTTTTATATAACGGATAAGGAAATCAAGAAAATGAATGACTTGATGTTGATGGCAGATGAGTAGATATAAATGAGACCGAAAACTCAGAAATGTTATCTAATAACTAACTTTTAATTATAATGAAGTATTGTTAATGATTTTAAAATTCAACTTGGGACTATTTTAAAGCCTTCACAAATAAGAAGTTTTCAGATTTCCAAAAATTATCGGTTCGCACGTAATCAAAAATTGAGTGTGAACTTGGCATCGCACTCATGGCAGTAAATATACGGAAATCAGTTAAAATCAGTGCTAGTTTTCGTTCGCTTATAAGAAAAAAAGACGTCAAATTCTAAAAAATGAATTTTGACGGCTTTTTCTTAAAGGAGCTAAAGGTTCTTTAATCTAGCCTCTTTCTAAATTGAAAGTATTTGAAATCAATAAAAAGTATTGTCTTTTGAAAATAAGAGTAGTAATATACAAATATTAGAAGCCAACTAACGCCTCTTAACAATGCGAAACAGAGTTGGCCTTTTTTTGTCTAAAAATGGAGGGGTTAAGATGGTTGAAAAAACTTTGAGTGAATTAGAAAAGGCTATGTTGAAAGAAGAACATATTGATGTTTCAACCGACTTAACGCTATCTATAAGGCTCGATATTTTGAATCAAGATTATAAGTTAGAACCTCCCCAACCTTTTACCACAGAGCAAATGGTAAATAAATTAAAAGAAAATAAATTATAAAACCCCGTCCCTCATAATTTGTAGGGTGCGGGGTTGATTTATTTTATTTACTCAACGGTCCTAATATCTCACGCGATCAAATGCTTTTACAATCGTATCGGGTTCGTCTGATGTGAAGACACCGGGTGGGTTGAGATTGATTTTTGAACCTCCGAATTGATTCGCGACTCTTTCATCCACCACACATGCTTTTTATGTTACCGAAAATGCTTCTACTTCTGGCAATAGGTCTGAGTGATCTGATAATACAATCGCACTGTCGAATAGCGTAGGGTGTGCGGTATCATAAATTTCAGATATATAATGAGTGTATTGTTGAGTGGAGGACAGGACATATTGTATTCAAACTTGTCATGAAGATCTCGATTTTAAACAAAGGTGGAATGATAGGTGTCTATGCTAAGAAGGACATCATACGAGAAACGCTACAGTATTATGTAGAAATGACAGTTAAAAGACAATAACATGCGCACGGAAAAATAGGCAAATATCGCAACTGTGAAAAAAGATGTATTGACAATTAATATAATCTCGGTACAATTAGAAATTAAAAAGATAGAGAAAAGAGGTTATTATGAAAGCGGAATTAAGGGAGATACCTAAGCTCGAATTGCATTGTCATTTAGACGGGTCAGTCAGTTTAAAATATCTTGAACATCAAAGTCAGCAACAAGGCGTGGCGATTCAATTGGACAAAGTGACAGTGGATCACCATTGCCAGAGTTTAGCGGAATATTTACAGTCATTTGACGAAATTTTAAAAGTCATGCAGACGCGTACAAGTTTGAGCGATGCTGTCGTTGATGTGGCAGAACAAGCAGTACAAGATGGCGTCAAATATATTGAAATTCGCTTTGCACCCGCATTTCATCAAGCGCAAGGGTTGCAGATTTCAGAAATATTAACAGCAGTGTGTGAAGGGGCGGCGGCTGCTGAACAAACTTTCGATATCAAAGTGAGAATGTTAGTCTGCGGGATGAAGCATCATTCGGATGAAATGAACCGCGCGATTTTCGACAGTCTCCGCGATCATAAAACTTTAGAAGACTATATTGTAGGTGTGGATTTAGCAGGCGATGAAGCAGCATCACCGACAACAGAACATGAAGCATTAGTTCAGTATGCACAACAACAAGGCTTGAATATTACGCTACATGCTGGGGAATGTGGTTGTGCTAAAAATGTATATGATGCAGTGCGATTCGGTGCACAACGTATCGGTCACGGGGTTGCCGCATTTAAAGATGACGACGTGCTTGAAGCTGTAAAAGCACAAGACGTATTACTCGAATTTTGCCCACAAAGCAACCTACAAACGAAAGCGATTGAATCATTGGACAGTTTAGACTTACAACGTTTATTAAAAGAAAATATCGCATTTTTAATCAATACGGATAATCGTACAGTGACACAAACGAATTTATTAGATGAGTACGCATTGCTATTAGAACATAAACTGCTCAATTGGGAAGATATTGCACGCATTAATTTAAAAGCGATTGACTATATTTTTGCGAATACAGCCACTAAAACATGGTTAACACAACAATTTGAGGTAGAAGCGCATGAGAAGATATAGCGAGAAATTTTAGAATAGCGCAAAGTGAACTACAATTTGTTCTGCCTACTAAAATTTGTATGACGTGTTTTTAATGTTCACAACTCAATATCAAATCATCAAAACAACCGAGTCCGAGACAAAAACATCTCAGATTCGGTTGTTTCATATGAGTTATTTCAAGCTATCTTCAATGGCTTTAATTTCATCTTGTTTTAAATCGATAATAAGCTCACCATCTTTTGTATCTTCTTTCAAAGCTGCTTTTGCTTCTTCAGAGTGATACAGTTCAGCAATGCGTTTGTACACTTTGTTGTCTTTATCTTTTGAGTTCACTGCGATGATGTTGATATAAGGTTTAACTGCATCAGAGTCAGAAGCTTCTAAATAAATTGGATCTTTTTTCGCGTCTAAGCCTGCTTTTGTTGCGACACCATTGTTAATGACTGAAATGTCGACATCCGATAGTGCTCTCGCGGTTTGTTGCGCATCGACCGCTTTAATGTCTAAGTTCTTAGGATTGCTTTTAATGTCTTTAATTGAACTTGATAAACCGAAATCTTTATTTAATTCAAGGAGGCCTGCTTTTTCAAGTAATTTCAATGCACGTGCTTGGTTAGACACGTCGTTTGGAATGACCACTTTTGCGCCGTCTTTCACATCTTTAATGTCTTTAATTTTTTCTGAATAAATGCCTAAAGGTGCAAGTACAGTTGTACGGATGGGTGTAATTTCAGTCCCTTTATTTGCTTTTTTAAACGCTTCTAAAAATGCAAAGTGTTGGAAAGCGTTCATATCAATATCGCCATCATTAAGTGCTGTGTTCGGCACGTTATAATCCGAAAACTGTTTGATTTCTAAGTCAATATCTTCTTTTTTAGCGAGTTCTTTTACTTTCTCCCATGCTTTCGTGTCATTTGAAGCGACGCCGAGTGTGACTTTTTCAGATTTGTTATTGCCACAAGCGCTTAATACGAAAACAGCCAATACTAAAAAGGTAATCAGTTTTTTCATAAATATATCCTCCAGTTAATGTCGTCGTACTTTTTTAGCGAGTGCATTCCCAATAGATTGAATACATTGCACAATAATCACTAACACGACAACAGTAATAATAATCACAAGTGTGTCAAAGCGTTGGTAACCATAAACAAGGGCCATATCTCCAATACCACCACCACCGACAGCACCAGCCATTGCGGTTGCGCCGATAAGTCCGATAATCGCAGTAGTCAGTGATAATATCAGAGAACCGAGTGCTTCAGGGAGTAAGAAATACCGAATAATCTGTATCGGTGTCGCTCCCATCGCATGGGCAGCTTCGATAATGCCTTCGTCCACTTCTAATAGTGAGTTTTCAACAAGTCTAGCAATACAGGGGGCTACATAAACCGTCAATGGTACAATAGCCGCCGTTGTTCCGATAGATGTCCCAACTATTAATTTAGTAAATGGGATGATTGCAATCAGTAATATAATGAACGGTAAAGAGCGCAAAATGTTAATCACTGGGTTTAAAATGTGATGTATCCAAGCATTCGGCCATATCCCATTTTGTCGAGTTGCCACTAATACAATGCCAAGTGGGACACCAATTAATGCACCAAAGACGAGTGAAATGGTCACCATATATAATGTTTGATACAGTGCTTCTAGTAATTGTGTACTATCAATAGATGAACCTAGCATGTGGGCGCCCCTTTCTCATATTGGATTTGATGATGGTCGAAGTAAGACATGACTTGTTGCTGCTGAGTCGTGTCTCCTTTGATGAGTAACCATAAATAGCCCACCGTTTCCTCTTGGATGTCAGCCATCGTCGCATGTACGATATTCACATTTACAGACGCTTTTTGAATCAAATCATGAATTAGTGTTTGTGTAATTTGCGTCGATTCGATAAACAGTCGATAAAGTTCATGTTGTTCATCAATTTGAAGGCTGTCCATTACTTTTTGAGAAGGTGATGTATTAATAACAGTGGATACAAAGCGTTGTGCAGTCTTGGTTTTGGGATGGCTAAATACTTGTTTGACAGTATCAAGCTCAATCACAACACCATTTTCCATAATGGCGACACGGTTACAGATGCTTTGGATGACGCTCATTTCATGGGTGATCACGATAATCGTAACCCCGAAAGTTTCGTTCGTTTTCTTTAACAATTGAAGAATTGAGTCTGTTGTTGCAGGATCAAGCGCACTGGTTGCTTCATCACAAAGTAAAATTTTAGGACGTGTCACGAGCGCACGTGCAATGGCGACACGTTGCTTTTGACCGCCAGACAATTCATTAGGGAAATGGTTAGCTTTATCAGATAGGCCTACAAAGTGAAGCATTTCTTCAACACGAGATTTAATTTCATTCATGGGCACTTGACGCAAAATAAGAGGCATCGCTACATTTTTGAACACCGTCTTTGAATCCAATAGATTAAACTGCTGAAAAATCATACCGATATCTTTTTTCACAGCTCTTAACTGTGCGGGAGTATATGTATTTAAATGATGACCATCCACAAAAACGTCACCAGAAGTTTGTTTCTCTAGTTGATTAATCATGCGTACGAGCGTACTTTTCCCCGCACCACTATAGCCAATGACACCAAAAACATCACCTGCTTGAATGGAGAAAGTAATGTCTTTAAGGGCATGAACCGAATGACTCCCTTTCTTAAATATTTTATTTACATGTTTAAATTCAATCATACAAGCCTCCCAAAATTCCGATTTCAAAAGTAAGTAATAAGTATTTTAGAAGAACTTCAAAGGTAAGTCAATATCATTTTTGGTATTTTCTGAAAATTAAAATAGTTTATACAAGAAAGGAAAAGGGTGATATGTGTATAAGGGGAATTGATGTGTTTTTTTAAAATTTAGAGAGAAATATTGGTGTTATAGCGAGTGGGAGAGTAGGTAGAGCATTTGATGTTAACATTTACATGCTCACGAGAGAAAAGGGGAATGTAACTTCATCTTGAATCGCGTAGCTGTCTGACTTCTCAATATGCCTACTGTTGAGAAGTCAGACAGCTATATGTTAAGCTACGATGAAATTACTGTCTCCAGAAGAAGCGGGAGTCTTTTTTATCATGAATATTAAAATCAATGATGTCATACAACAACTTATAATTGACTTCATCCGTCCACTTGATTTTCATGAACATTTTTGTCATTTGATAACCCGCTTTTTCAATATCTTTCGCAAAGGTATCTAATGTATATTTCTCTGGTGCAACGGCAAAGTGGGGTTTTGCTTTACTGAACCCTAGAATAAAAGTGCCGTTTTCTTTATACAATAACATCGGTTGATTCCATTTGATTTCCATAGTGAGTTCAGGGTAGCGATCGAGTATTGTTTCGATTACTGTTGTCAATTTGTCACGGTGCTCTTGTTTTTCAATGGTTTCCAAAAATTCATCTAATGTATCCATTGTGTTGCCTCCATATCTGTTTTTAGACTGCGGTCGGTCTTAATTTGTTTAAACTGGCTTATGATAAGCATGATTTTAAATTAATATGACACCTTTAATATACCCCAATTTGAGTTGAAATGAACCTCATATTAATTGTAAACTAAAATATAAAAAAGATTACAATTGTGATATACTGGCTTTGATATGAGGAGGGGTGACTATGAAAATAGCAAAACGTATATTAGAGGGGCGTTGTTTGTCTCCGGAAGAAGCATTAGATTTATTCGTGAATCCGTCATATGACACGATGGATCTTGTACATGAAGCGTATCAACTTCGCAAACATTATTATGGACATAAAGTGAAGTTAAATATGATTTTAAATGCGAAAAGTGGGATTTGTCCTGAAGATTGTGGTTATTGTGGCCAATCACGTGAAATGAAAGACAAGCAACGTTATGCTTTAATCTCAGAGGATGAAATTACAGCCGGTGCACGTGTGGCAGCAGAGAATGAGATTGGAACGTATTGTATTGTGATGAGTGGGCGAGGTCCGAGTGATAAGGAAATTGATCACATTACATCGTCTGTTGAACGAATTAAAGCGGCACATCCACAGTTAAAAGTATGCGCATGTCTTGGCTTAACAAATGAGGCACAAGCGAAAAAGTTAAAAGCAGCTGGTGTCGATCGCTATAATCACAATTTGAATACGAGTGAAAACTATCATCATGAAGTGGTCACAACACATACATATGAGGACCGTGTTAATACAATTGAAATCATGAAACAAAATCACATTTCGCCATGTTCTGGTGTGATTTGTGGCATGGGTGAGTCGAATCAAGACATCGTGGATATGGCTTTTGCATTGAAAGAAATTGATGCGGACAGTATTCCAGTCAACTTTTTACATCCGATTAAAGGAACAAAATTTGGTGATATGGATCAATTGACGCCGACACGCTGTTTACGGATTTTAGCATTGTTTCGCTTAGTGAATCCGACAAAAGAAATTCGTATTGCCGGTGGAAGAGAAGTTCATTTACGTTCATTGCAAGCGACAGCGCTAATGGTTGCGAATTCGATTTTCGTTGGAGATTATTTAATTACAGGTGGGCAACCGAATCAATTAGACTATGACATGATTCAAGATATGGGGTACGACATTGATTACGGCACGACTTGCGAATCAGAAGTGCGTGCATAAAAGCAACTTTCTGCAGTGCCATGACACTTTTGATGGTTAGGTCCTAGGAATGATAATATTGTAGGACATTCATGGTAAAATAGAGAAAATAGCGTAGCACTAGGAGGAAGTGACGGAAATGTATAAAAAGCTATTAATCAGTGGCGTGGTCACATCGATGTTGATGGTAGGCGTTGCTCAAGCTGCAAATGAATTTAAGCCAAAAGAAGAAATATTTATCCAAGGCGCCGATTTGAACAACAATCAACTTGAAGAGACGAAAGAGAAATTGGGCGTCGGTAACAATGTAACGACTTATAAAGTGACGAATACCGATGTGATTGAATATACAGGAACAGAATATGACTTTATCCATTCTAGTGCGTTGATTAAACCGAAACGCTTTACGAGTGGTGTCGACGTAGAAATTGAAACGCCTCAAAATATTACGCGTATTACACGAGAACAGTATATGAATGCCGCGATTACGTCAGGTATTCAGGATGCAACGATTAAAATTGCCTCTATCGATCAGGTGACGGGTGAAGGCGCATTGACAGGAATATATAAAGCTTATGCCACGCAAGGCCAGCATTTAAATGCGCAAGATATTCAAAATGCGAACCAAGAAATGAATCATTTAGCGCAAATTAGTGAAAACCATCAGAATAAAGAAGGCTATTCTGATGAAGCGTTGAATGCAGCAGTGGCAGAAATGAAAGCGCAAATTGCTGAAGCCAAGGCGTCGCATCAACAATTGAACAGTACAACAATTAACCAAATCGTCAATCAAACTTTAACAGAGCGTGGACTGTATCAGATTTTAAGTGATAACGAAATCGCAGTGATTCAAAATATCATGATGAATGTTGCACAATCCAATGTGGTGAACCAAGATCCCGAATCATTTAAAAAGCAAGCGACTGAATTAAAAGAAATGATTCATAGCCAAGCAGGGGATAAGTTGAAGAAATTGAAGGATTTAGATAATGAGGAAACGCGTAATTTCTTACAAAAATTGTGGGATGCCATTGTTAGTATTGTGACTAAGATTTGGAACTGGTTGATTTCGTTTTTGTAGGATTGCAATATAGGTGTTTCTGAGCATTTCAGAACGTATGGTAATAAGAGAGGCATTCAGATGATAAGAACGGTAATTCACTATTTAAGCTGTTTGTCCTTTATTGATTGTACTCAAAGGGCTCCCTTTCCTAGGGGCTGAACCTTTAACTCACTAACGCTTGATTGAACTGTTACATTTGTGGCAGCGTTAGTGGATTTGCCGGTTCAGCTGGTCCCTCAGGAGTCTCGCCCAGAGTTGCAATCAATAAGGACTTGATTTTTATAGAGACGTGCCGTTCAAGCAATCTTGCGTGTGCCTACTAACTCAAAACGGGCGACATGCTTTAAGAAAGCGGTATGCCAATCGCCGTGTTGTCTTTACATTATCAAAATAGAAAATCGGACTGGTGAAAAGATAATCATTTTCACCAGTCCGATTGATTTTAGAATTCTATTTAGTTACGAATCAAGTAGTCAAATGCAGATAATGCTGCTGTTGCGCCTGATCCCATAGAAATAATAATTTGTTTATAACGTTGGTCTGTACAGTCACCTGCTGCAAAGACACCTGGGATATTTGTGTTACCTAAACGGTCGACTTCAATTTCACCCATACGGTTACGTTGAACAGTATCGCCTAACCATTCTGTATTAGGAGAAAGACCGATTTGAACGAAGACCCCATTTAAATCCACATGTTTTTCTTGGTTTGTTTCGTTACAAGTGTATGAAAGGCCGCTTACACGGTCGTCACCTTTAATTTCTTGTGTTGCTGCATTTGTGATGACTGTTGTATTTGATAATGAGTTTAAACGGTCTTGTAATACAGAGTCTGCTTTTAATGACGCGCCGTATTCAAGGACAGTTACGCTCTTACAAATACCTGCTAAGTCAATTGCGGCTTCAACACCAGAGTTACCGCCACCGATAACAGCAACGTCTTTACCTTCAAATAGAGGACCGTCACAGTGTGGGCAGTATGCGACACCTTTGTTTGCGAATGTGTCTTCACCAGGTACACCAATTTTTCTCCAACGTGCACCTGTCGCAATAATTAATGAACGTGTTTTAAGTACTGCACCGTTATCTAAAGTCAAATGAACGATATCATCTGTTTTTTCTAATCCTTCAGCACGTACGCCAGTCATGATATCCACATTGTAGTCTTTAATATGTTCTTCAAGACTCGTCGCAAGTGAAGGACCTGTTGTTTTCTTCACACTAATTAAGTTTTCGATATCAGCTGTGTCATTGACTTGACCACCAATTCTGTCAGCTACGATACCTGTTTTCAAACCTTTACGTGCAGCATAAATCGCAGAACTTGCACTTGCAGGACCGCCACCAACAACAAGGACGTCAAATGTTTCTTTATTTTCAAATTCAGAAGCATCAGGACCTTGACCTAATTCACTAAGAATATCTGTCACTGTCATACGGCCGTTACCGAATTGTTCACCATTTAGGAAAATTGCGGGTACTGCCATAATATCTTCAGCTTCTTTTTTGAAAACTGCGCCATCAATCATCGTATGTGTAATGTTTGGATTGATGACACTCATTAAGTTTAACGCTTGAACAACGTCAGGACATTTTTGACATGTTAAGCTGATAAATGTTTCAAAATGAAGGGGTTCATTGATAGACTTGATTTGATCGATTACAGATTGTTCTTCTTTTGGAGCACGACCACTAACTTGTAAGAGTGCAAGGACAAAAGAATTGAACTCATGACCAAGAGGGACACCAGCAAATGTAATGCCAGTGTCCTCGTTAGGTCTGTTGATACTAAAGCTAGGTGTACGCTTTAATTCAGCTTTTTCTACTGTAATTCGAGATGACATGTCTGACACTTCGTTAACGAGATCGTTCATTTTTTGAGAATGATCATCATCGCCAGTGCTGACTTTCAGAACAACGTCACCTTCCATCAAATCAAGAAGTTGTGAAAGTTGTTGCTTTAATTCTTGATTTAACATTCAGTATAGCCTCCTTAGATTTTACCTACTAAGTCTAATCCTGGAGTTAAAGTTTCGCTACCTTCTTCCCATTTCGCTGGGCAAACTTCACCTGGATTTTGACGAACATATTGTGCTGCTTTAATTTTGTGTACAAGTGTGCTTGCGTCACGGCCGATACCGTCTGCATTGATTTCTGCTGCTTGAACAACACCGTCTGGGTCAACGATGAAAGTACCGCGTTGTGCAAGACCTGAAGTTTCATCTAATACATCAAATTGACGTGTAATTGTTTGAGATGGATCGCCAATCATTGTATATTGTAATTTGCTGATGGCATCTGAATGATCGTGCCATGCTTTATGTACGAAGTGTGTATCTGTAGAAACAGAGAATACGTTTGTACCTAACTCTTGTAATTTAGCATATTGATTTTGTACATCTTCTAATTCAGTTGGACATACGAATGAGAAATCTGCAGGGTAGAATACGACAACACTCCAGTTACCTTTTAAATCTTCGTGTGTCACTTCAATAAATTCATCTGTTTTTGCATTGTATGCTTGTGCTGAAAATTCCTCAATTTGTTTACCGATTAATGACATAATCAAAATCCTCCTATTTTTTGAATCATTATTATTGGGATTAGAATCAGTTTATACTTTGTGATAATTCCTTATTAATAATAATTCTAATCTCAAATCATATTATGACATGGAACAATCGTTACGTCAAATAAATACAAAATATTATTATAGACTATAAAAT
>NZ_PPQH01000058.1 GCF_002902385.1 Staphylococcus intermedius NCTC 11048
TCAATTCTTCAGCGACTTAACATCAGGAGCGAAATCAACTTACGAATCATTAAGCGTATCAGCAGCGAATAGTGAATCAATGAGTAGTTCAGCTTCAATGAGCACATCTGAATCAGTAAGTGCGTCAATGAGTACAAGCGAATCAGCAAGTGCGTCTGACTCAACAAGTACTTCAACAAGTACAAGCGAATCAGATAGTATCGCGAAAGAAGTAAGCCAATTCTTCAGCGACTTAACATCAGGAGCGAAATCAACTTACGAATCATTAAGCGCATCAGCAGCGAATAGTGAATCA
>NZ_PPQH01000006.1 GCF_002902385.1 Staphylococcus intermedius NCTC 11048
CATCCATATTTTGTTTATTATCGGCATTCACACCGTTAGTATTTTATATATATAAAAGAAAAAGAGGTAAATAAATGAAAAGTTTAGATGAATACACCGGTCACAAACTTACAAATTAAAAAAATTATATATTTTACATTAGGATTTATGATAGAAGATAATAGAGAAATTGCTAAAAATTTATTTGAACAAGATGAAATGCAAGCCTGGTTGTATGGACCCGTTGTTCCAAGTATATATTCGCAATATAAAGTATATAAAAATAGACCAATAGAAGATGAAGGCAAATCAGTAAATGAATTAAATAATCAGAAAGTCAATTATATTATAGATGCTTTAATTGATGTGGACCCATTTAAACTTGTAGAAATTAGTCATAAACATGACTTCTGGAAAAAATATGAACGTGAAATCAGAGAAGATAATATGAGACCGACTTATAGATTTTCTGATATTGAGGAAGCGTTTCATGGTGCATAAAAAGTTGATAAGTAAGATGAATTGAGAATTTAATCGCTTTTCTTTACAGTCTTTTATAAAAGATATTGTAAATTGATTAACATAGTCACTGGCTAAACAAAAACATCACCTGTTTCAACGTGGATCGCGTGAAACGGTGATGTTTAACTTTGTAATTCTATAATAAATTCTCAATAGCGTGCTTCAAATGTTCAGGTGTTTTTTGTGGTGAAAAGCGTTTGACGACTTGTCCGTCACGATCGATTAAAAATTTAGTGAAATTCCATTTAATTTTATCACCGAAAATGCCAGACTTTTGTGATTTGAGATAGTTATACAATGGATGGGCATTGTCGCCATTCACTTCGATTTTCTCATGCATTGGAAATGTCACGCCATAATTCAATTGACAGTTGGTTGCTGCTTCTTTACCACTGCCTGGTTCTTGCTTACCGAACTGATTACTTGGAAACCCTAAAATCGTAAATCCTTTGTCGTGATACATATCGTAAAGTTTTTGTAACCCTTCAAATTGCGGTGTTAAACCACATTCACTTGCTGTATTCACAATCAGTAAGACATCACCTTTATATTGTGAGAGTGGATAGGTTGAACCATCAATTTTGGGGACTTCTATATCGTATAAATGCATCGTCTTCACCTCTAAATCTACTATAGCATACTCAGTACATATAGTCTTAATTCACACACTATGTTAGAATACGTGATGACATGTCAAATAGAAAACGGTGATATTATGCGGAAAACAGAACTTCACTCTACTGAAAAAGTGAAAGAAACGGCGGTACTCATTGGCGTTGATTTGTATCAGTCGCATTATGATTTTGAAAGTACAATGAATGAATTAAATGCGTTAGCTTACACATGTGATTTAGATGTGAAAGGGCAATGGACACAACAGAAAAATCAAGTGGATCATAAATATTATGTCGGTAGTGGTAAATTAACAGAGATTCAAGATTTTATAGATTTCCATGATATTGATGTGGTCGTTGCAAATGATGAGTTGACGACAGCACAATCTAAAAATTTAAATGCACGCTTAGGTATTAAAGTGATTGATAGAACACAACTTATTCTTGAAATCTTTGCATTAAGAGCAAAAAGTAAAGAAGGAAAGCTCCAAGTCGAATATGCGCAATTGGATTATTTGTTGCCACGTTTAACAGGTCATGGTAAAAGTTTATCCCGTTTGGGTGGGGGCATCGGAACACGTGGACCAGGTGAAACGAAGCTCGAAACGGATCGTCGTCATATTCGAACACGGATGAATGAAATTAAACGTAAATTAGCTGAGGTAGAAGCACATCGCGAACGGTATCGTTACCAGCGAGAGCAAAATAGAGTGTTCCAAGTCGCGCTCATTGGCTATACGAACGCAGGTAAATCATCATGGTTTAATACGTTAACAGCAGCGGATACTTATGAACAAGATTTACTTTTTGCCACGCTTGATCCGAAGTCACGACAACTCAAAATTAATGATGGCTTTGAGATGGTCATTTCAGATACAGTTGGTTTTATTCAAAAGTTACCGACCACGTTAATCGAAGCGTTCAAGTCTACTTTGGAAGAAGCACGCCAAGCTGATTTACTCATTCATGTCGTTGATGCGAGCCACTCAGAATATAAGATTCAATATGATACAGTGAATGAAATCGTTCAAGAGCTTGAAATGCAAGACATTCCACAAGTCGTTATCTTTAATAAAAAAGATTTATATACAGGCACAGCGACACCTGTTGCACAGTATCCATCTGTCTTTGTCTCATCTAAAAATGAAGCAGATATTGCGAAAGTGAAAGAATTACTTATGCAAGCGATTCAAAAACAATTTGACTTTTATTCGGTACAACTGCCAAGTTCAGATGCGGACCAATTGTATCATCTCAAGCAACATACATTAGTGACAAAATTAGATTACGATGAAGAAACTGACCAATACCATATTGAAGGTTATCAAAAACAATAGAAAGAAGCGGAAACATGACACAACTAACTGAACTGATTGAAGAAGTAGAAACAACTTTAGCCCCATATTTCAAAGATATTGAAACACGTGCGTTTGAAAATCAAGAGCGTGTACTCGATGCTTTTCATAAAGTCAAAATTACAGAGGCGGATCTTGTCGGCTCAACCGGATATGGCTATGACGATTACGGTAGAGATCATTTAGAGGCGGTATATGCTGAGACGTTCAAAGCTGAAGATGCACTCGTACGCCCACAGCTTATTTCTGGGACACACGCGATTACTGTTGCTTTACAAAGTACGCTCAAACCAGGTGACAGTTTGATGTATATTACGGGGAGCCCTTACGATACATTGTTAGAAGTCATTGGCATTAACGGTAACGGTGTAGAAAGTTTGAAAGAATATGGCATCCATTATCAAGAGGTCGCATTAAAATCAGGTCATATCGATGTCGAACGTGTTTTATTGTCCATCGATGACACCACAAAAGTGATTGCGATTCAACGTTCAAAAGGTTACGCTCAGCGACCATCAATTACGGTTGACGAAATCGGTGACGCAATACAACAAATTAAAGCACAGCATCCTGAAATTATTGTATTTGTCGACAACTGTTACGGTGAATTTGTCGAGACGAAAGAACCCGTTGAAGTGGGCGCAGATTTAATGGCTGGCTCACTCATTAAAAATCCAGGTGGGGGACTAGCGAAAATCGGTGGATACATTGTCGGACGTCGTGATTTAGTCGAACGTTGTGGCTATCGTTTAACAGCACCGGGTATCGGTAAAGAAGCAGGGGCGTCACTTTATGCATTACAAGAAATGTACCAAGGCTTTTTCTTAAGTCCGCATGTGGTGAGCCAAAGTTTAAAAGGGGCATTATTTACGAGTCTATTGTTGGAAAAACTGAACATGCGCACATCACCACGCTACGATGTGAAACGTACGGATTTAATTCAATCGGTCTCATTTGATACAAAAGAACAAATGATTCAATTTTGCCAAAGTATCCAACATGCATCACCCATTAATGCGCATTTTAGTCCGGAACCGAGCTACATGCCGGGATACGAAGACGATGTGATTATGGCAGCAGGTACTTTCATACAGGGGTCATCTATTGAATTATCGGCAGATGGCCCCATTCGCCCACCTTATGAGGCATACGTTCAAGGTGGTTTAACGTATGAACACGTCAAAATTGCTGTTACACGTGCAGTTGAAAAATTAATTGAGAACGGTCTTGTTACATTAAAATAGGTAAATTTTACACTTTTCTAACGATTTACAGGTCAAAAACGCGTTCTGAATTGTCAGAAATGTTGATGTGGCGGGCTTTGGTGGTATCATGTCAGGTTTTCTGACATATTTTTGAAATGTCTATTCGGGTATGCTATGGTTAAGTCAAGTTCAAAAGTCAAGGAGATGTAGGAGATGGATAACGATACAATTCGCCGCAACATGCCTGTATTTCCGATGAGTGTTGTCAGTCGTTTAACGGAATTGTCCGCGAGACAAATTCGATATTATGAAACACATGAACTTGTTAAACCTTCGCGCACAGAGGGAAACAAACGGCTTTTCTCCCTAAATGATTTAGAGGTGTTACTTTCAATTAAACATTTATTAGAAAAAGGTTTTAATATGAAAGGCATTAAACAAATCATGCTGGAAGATAGCCAAAAAAATCTCAATGATGAAGCAGAGCGGTTAAGAAAGCAGATGCTCGTAGATACGACGCAAAAACCGCAACGTGATTCGATACCATTGAATCGTGGAGATTTATCGCGCTTTTTTAAATAACTTATACTGGAGGACATTTTTCAATGCCAAAACAACACTTTACTAAAGATGATATTAGACGCTTTGCCGAAGAAGAAAATGTACGCTATTTACGTTTGCAATTCACTGATATTTTAGGAACAATTAAAAACGTGGAAGTACCAGTAAGCCAATTAGAAAAAGTTTTAGACAATGAAATGATGTTTGACGGTTCTTCAATTGAAGGATTCGTACGTATCGAAGAATCAGACATGTACTTATATCCAGACCTTGACACATGGGTGATTTTCCCGTGGACAGCAGGACAAGGTAAAGTGGCACGCTTAATTTGTGATGTTTATACGACAGATCACGAACCATTCTCAGGTGACCCACGTAGTAACTTGAAGCGTGTGTTAAAAGAGATGGAATCATTAGGCTATACCGATTTCAACTTAGGACCTGAACCTGAATTTTTCTTATTTAAGTTAGATGAAAAAGGCGAGCCAACAATGGAATTAAACGATCACGGTGGTTATTTCGACTTAGCACCAACAGATCTAGGTGAAAACTGTCGTCGTGACATCGTTTTAGAATTAGAAGATATGGGCTTTGACATCGAAGCTTCTCACCATGAAGTAGCGCCAGGTCAACATGAAATTGACTTTAAATATGCAGATGCGATTACTGCATGTGACAACATTCAGACTTTCAAATTAGTCGTAAAAACAATTGCACGTAAACACAATTTACACGCAACATTCATGCCAAAACCATTATTTGGTGTAAACGGAAGCGGGATGCACTTCAACGTGTCATTATTCAAAGGTAAAGAGAATGCCTTCTACGATGAAAATGGTGACATGCAATTAACAAAAGATGCATGCCACTTCATCGCAGGTATTATGAAACATGCACGTGGCTACACAGCAGTATGTAACCCACTTGTCAACTCATATAAGCGTTTAGTGCCTGGCTATGAAGCACCAAGTTATATCGCTTGGAGTGGTAAAAACCGTTCACCATTAGTACGTGTCCCAAGTTCTCGTGGCTTATCCACACGTGTAGAAATCCGTTCAGTAGACCCAGCAGCAAACCCATACATGGCGTTAGCAACAATTTTACAAGCAGGTCTTGACGGTATCAAAAATAAATTAGAAGTACCAGAACCAGTGAACCAAAACATCTATGAAATGAACCGCGAAGAACGTGAAGCGGTTGGCATTCAAGACTTACCATCAACACTTTACACAGCATTAAAAGCAATGCGTGAAAACCCAATCGTAAAAGATGCATTAGGTGAACACATTTATCACCAATTCATCAACTCAAAATCAATCGAATGGGACTACTATAGAACGCAAGTGTCTGAGTGGGAAGTTGAACAATATATGAAGCAATATTAATACGTGGAACCCTTGAAGCAATAGCGCTTTGAGGGTTTTTGTTTTGAGGATTTGAAGTTGCCCAAAAGGCTGGAAAATGGTGTTTTGGGCAATAAATAGGGGAGCAAATTTGTTTGATTTTTTCTTAAAATGTGGATTTTGCTCCCTTTTTGCTCCCCTCATTTTGAAAAATTGGTTACAATATTTTGGATTAATCTGAGACCAGTTTGTATTTATTTACTATTTTGGTCTCAATTTGGTCTCAATTGAGTGCTGAAAAATATTCGAACCATTGAAACAATAAGCTTTGAGGGTTTTTGTTTCTGCACCCAGTTTTTATATTTTATGTGAATTGGGTGCAAAATGGGTGCAGACTTATCCAAAAAGGTTGCTGTCATTAATAAATTTTTCAAAGCTCTCTTTTGCCTTATGATTCATCTTTTCAGTCACGTGATTATAAACTTGTTCAGTGACTGCCATTGTTTTATGTCCGAGCCGTTCTTGAATGACTTTCATTGGAACATCACTTTCTAACAACAGCGTCGCATGTGTATGTCTTAATTTGTGAATGATCAGCTTGTTTTCTTTGCCTAGTAGCTTCCCAGTCATGTGAATCTATTATGTGTTGTGCTGCGTGGAAGCCGGTCATGGTTTTATCCGGTCGAATATGTAGAATTTGACCGATTTATTAATGATGTAAAAATAGTACATGGTGGATTCGTTTCAATATCAAGCAGATGGACAAATAAGTAAGACAATTTCTACATGACAATTGCAAAAATTATTGATAAAGTTGGGGAATTGTTGAAAGAGATATCTTTGTTAGGCAACTTAGATGTTAAGCAACAAGTTAAAAGTTCATACTATATTATATTTAAGTGTTGTCATTGCGACTGCCTTGTTTTTTGTAAGGAAAGGAAATGACTGTTTATTTTTCACTATATCTTAATACATATCAATAATTTCTTGGATAAATTAAGGGGTGATTTATCCACCTATATTAGCTGATAGGATAATTTGTATTCAACTTCCCATCAAAAATACACTTACTATTTTAATGATGATTCAATTTTAATATACTTTAATAAGCTTATAAACGTCATATATTGAAATATGATTAATAAAGGAGGGGGTACAATGGATTACAAACCTTTAAAAAAGTTATTTCACTTGTATGGATGGGATAAGTTAGAATCAGAATATGAAATCAGAAAAAATAGCTATTCAACTTTTATGACTGAAATATTTATAAATCCGATACAAGATGAAAAGCAGAAAAGAGACGTTAGTAATCCTTTGTTTTTCGTTGTAACTAAAGAACTTGCGCTTAAATTAGAAAGTGTATTGAATAATTCAGCAAAAATTAAATATTTATCTTCACTTCAACCTGGTATAGCAAATGAGTCATATATAAAATATTTGCTTATTAACGAACTTCAAAGTACTAACGAAATAGAAAATGTGAGAAGTACGAAAAAGGAAATTGCAGCTTCTATAAACAAAACTAAAGGATCGAATAAACGGTTTGACGGACTTGTTAATCAATACTTAATGATCAAAAATGAAGGTGTTGATTTTAACACGCTTTCAGATATAAGAAAAATATATGATTCTATTGTTTCAAGTGAAATAAAAGAAAAAGATTTACCTGATGGCAATCTAATTAGGAAAAAACCGATAGGCGTATTTGATGAAGGGAAAAATAAATGGATTCACAGAAACGAATTTACAGAACCGGAAATTTACGAATTTTTAACTTTGATTCTAGAGTTTATAAAGCGTTATAATGCACCAGAAGTATTTAAAATCATGGCAAGTCATTTTATGTTTGAATATTTACATCCATTCTATGATGGTAATGGTAGATTAGGTAGATATTTGTTAGCTAAGTTATTAAATGACAACTTGGATTCATTTACTGCATTAACCTTTTCATATGTAGTGAATAATAACAAAAGTAAATACTATAAATCTTTTGAAAATGTATCGAACTTTTATAATAAAGGGGAGTTAACGGATTTCATAGGAGATATGCTTCAAATGTTAATTGAAGGACAAGAAAACATAATTGAAACCTTCGAAAATAATTATGAAGTTATAATTAGATTAGAAAATGCTTTAAAGTCAAGAGGATTAAATAAATATGAATTTGCTGTTTTGTTTATTTTATTACAAGACAAAGTTTTCGGAAGTAAATATTCAAGAATTAGTTTGAAATCGCTGAAAGACTATGTCGGTTTTTCAAGAAACAAAATCAATGAGGCTATAAATATACACAAAGATAAACTTATAAGAATTCAGAAGAACCCGGCCATTTACGAAGTTAAAGAGTCTTTTATTGAAGAGTTATTAACCGAGTAAAATTTCTAGTAGTTCTTGATGAAATATCGTTACTATATGCTGTAACTAAATCAAAATAGTGGTACACCTCTGCGGAGTGTACTTGAGACTAACTGATGCGACGGTTACTTATTCGCCACGTCCTAACCGGTGTGGTATTTTTTATGTAAAAATAAAAAGTTGCCCATATACGATAAAAATATGTGTATGGGCAACTTTTGGGCAACTGATTTTAATTTTCTATAAGCTTTGTAAGACAGGCAGGCAGTAAATGATGGGATTTAATAGCATTTACAATATAATAAATTCAATCCTCAACTATAGAATACAAGTGTCTGAGTTGGAAGATGAACAGTACATGAAGCAATATTAATACGCGGAATCCTTGAGCAATGCGCTTTAAGGATTTTTGTTTTGAAACCAAATTGAGACCATATGATAAAATTAGCGATTTGGTCTCAAATTGTTCTTAGAAGTACGCTTCGATAATATTATTAAAACCCTATTTTTAATCCTTCATTGCACTTTCTTTGAGGCACAAATATGTTTAAATAAGTAAAATTATATGAGTAATGTAAGAAACGCTTTACTGAATGCTTGAAACGATTAGACGGATGACTTTCCCTTGATCATCAAGAATGAATACGACATAATAATCTTTATTTAACGATTTTGAATGATACTTTTGTTTATTGTCTGTGAGATTAGATACAAACACAGCATCTTTCGCCATTAGATCTTTCGCATGTTCATTCAAAATGTTTTTATCTAAATTTTTATCTAGTGGAAATTTAGAGAATGTCTTTTCAGCTTGTAAAATATTATCATTATCACCAAGAATATATGTCATTCCATCGACGACGACAACCATTTTATTCTCATCATGTGGCTTTGATAGTTTACCGTAAACTGTATCGTCTTCTATACCTATATTGACTTTTTCATCAGTTGAATATGATTTTGTACTAACATTCTCTTTTTCATCTTTAATTGTTATTTGGGATTCCGTTTCTTTTGTTGTTTTTTTATCTTCTATACTAGGCGTTTTATCTTCTTTTTTTGAATTCTCTTCAGTTTTTGGACTTCTATCTTCACTATCATCTTCGTTTGAGTATCCAAAAAAAGTCATAACGGCACTAAATAATAAGATGAATAACAAAAAAATACCAAAGCAACTAAAACAACCAAGACAACTAAAACACCCCAAGCAACCAGATCCATTATTGTCTTTACCTTCTAACATCTATATCCTCCTTAAAACTTGTATATTAAACTGAAGAAACGGCTGAATGGGTTAAATCAAATAACAGATTTGTTATCATTTGTCCAATTTTATAAAGATATCCCTCAGCCAAATGATTTTGATGTGCATGCAGTTTGAATTTATTTTTAAGTGTTGTGTATTCAATAACATCAATTTACAACAATATGATATCGGAAACAATGTTTAATTAAATATTAAAATTAAATGGAAATTAATTGTTTAGTAAAGTAACGCATTAAAAATATTGGTGGTCTTGTCATTATCAATTAGAAATTAAAAAGAAATGAAAGTTTTAGAAGTAAACCCTAAAAATTATGGAATTTGAATTGGGGGCAGCGGTTTAAATTAAAAAGTATGTATTGGATTACTAATATAAATAGCATTAATTGATATTGTAAAAAGTAGGATTTTATTAAGGTGCTGTGTGATCACTTAAATGCACTCTTCAATGTGAAAACTGAACAAGTTGTAGAATATTTTTATTTTACGGTTCAAAAGGTGGAGATAATACCTATTCACATTGCTAAAAAACTTTGATTTGATGTAAAATGATTAAATTATTTTGATACATATTTAGTTTTGATTATAAATACATTTAACAAAATCACTTGGTTATCTGATTGTTTATTAAATTCAGGGGCTAAGTACTGCAGAACTAATACGCTTTTTGTACGTAAAGTAAGAAAAATCAAAAAAAGGTTGAGGTGTATTTCGTATGAATTATATTGTAGATAGGAGATGATGGAATGAAGCGCAAACAACAAAAAAGAACACCGCGAAGATGTTGACTTCAAAATAAGGGTAGCCACCTTTATTCTATTAGTCTTAACATTCATCTATGACAGGGTGTTCTAAGGTAAGACCCCGATAAGGGGCTCTTTACCTCTCATTATACAAAGGAGTGGTAAAAATGAAAAGAGAAACAAAAAAATTTTTTGCTTTATCTGTCGGAATTTTGATTCTAGTTATATTAATTATATTTTTTTAAGATAAAAAGCGCTTCAGTACAATTATATAAATAGTGGGAATGTGCGATGCTGCTCAAAATATGTTTAATCGTATTAATATTGCTGATACCACAAATGATTAGAGTCGCGCGTATTTTACATTTGAAACACTTAGGATATCAATATATCGCTCACAATCAATATGAAGAAATTGGGGATAAAAAGTACAAGTGGTATGAATGTTTAAGATAATTCGACGTACATATGATTTTGCTGCGTTTGATTAGCCTGCATATTCAAAGTTAAATCAACTTATAGATGAGCACTCATGATTTTTAGTTCAAAAGTCAATGAGTGTTTTTTGTTTGTTATGTTTTAATCACTATGCTGAAAAAATGATCAAAAGCTAACTTAATTTAAAAATATGATACGTTAACGTTAAAATTTTACTACAAACTATTGTCATAATTATATTAACGCATTATAATATTGAAAATGTCTAATGTAAACCTTTTCATACGTGTTCTCATCTGCTTTATAAATGCTGTTAATATAAAACATTCTATTGTGTCACTATTTGAATAAAATAAATGATGTATGGCTTTGATATTGAGATTCAGTTGATGCGCGAAAATTAAGCAATGATCATTTATTCTAACAAATAACCCATCCACATAGTCGTCTTTAAATAGGCGTGATGAGACAAGTAGAGAAGAATTTTTTCATTAGAACAATGCATTGATGTAAAAACTAAGAAAGGGATACTACGCAAACGATTTTTTTAATTGCATAGACTGTTTTCACAAAGCATGACCTCTTTAGAGTTGCATGAGGCACATGCGAGGGTGATGTTATCAAAAGTCATTATGTATACAGTCGAGTTTTAAAGGTTTGAGTAGTGGGGCATCGTTATGACAACAATTTTTGCACACAGAGGTTTGTCGAGTAAGGCACCAGAAAATACACTTACAGCATTTGAATTAGCTCGAAAAGTAGAAGGCGTGAAATGGCTCGAGCTAGATTTAGCAATTACAAAAGATGAAAAGTTAATTATTTTCCATGATGACGACTTAGATCGCACAACGGATACTACTGGAGAAGTGAGCGAAACGTTGTATGAAAAGATTGAGCAAGCTTCTTCTGGCGCGTGGTTCGGTCCAGAGTTCAAAGATGAACATGTGATGACGTTTGAAGCGCTGATTGACTTTGCAAATCGCTATCAAATGAATTTAAATATTGAACTTAAAGGGATTACAGGTCCAAATGGGTCGTATCTCAGTGAGCGCATGATTCAATTATTTAAAGAACAAGTGAAACAATTGGATCCAAATATTGAAGTATTGATTTCAAGTTTTAACTTTGCGTTACTTAAATTAGCAGAACAACATGTGCCACAGTATACGAGAGCTGTGTTATTTGAACGTTGTGCCTTTTATCCAGATTGGCGTACTATAGTTGATTTTTGTGGTTCGTCTATTGTTCATTTGGAGGATATCAACTTAACGCGTGATGTCGTACAAGAAATTAAATCTTCTGGCTACACTTTAAACGTGTGGACGGTCAATGATAAAGATCGTGCGAATACGTTGTTCAATTGGGGTGTAGACGGCATTTTTACGGACTGTGCAGACGATTTGATTCATTTATAAAAAGCATAGAATTAACAACTTAATGAAAGGAACATCGGTATGCAAAAAATACTTGATAAATTAAATTTTAAAGACCGTAAAACACTGATTGGTTTTTTATCAGTTGTAACGGCAGGACAATTAATCTATTCCAGTTTTGAAGCTTTTAAAGGGACATTCTACAACTTATTGTTAGAAGTTTTGAATGTAAGTAATGCGGAGTTAGGTGCAATTTTTGGATTAATTGGTATCTCAATCTTCTTTTATATTCCAGGCGGTTGGATTAATAACCGTTTCTCAATCAAATCAATTTTAATTGTGGGGCTATTAATTCGTTTTATTACAATTTCTGTGATTATTTTCTTCAGTCCAACATTCCAAGTGCTGAAAATTATCGCAATCATTTGGGGGATTGTGGACTCGTTTTTCTGGCCAGCTGTACTGAATGGTGTCATTTTCTTCACAGATCAAAGCAAGCGTGGTATGGGATTTGGTCTATTAGAATCAGTTCGCCGTGCAGAAGAAATGCTCATGAACTTACTTATCGTCGGAATCATGTCATTAGTGAGTGGTATTGTTGTTTTTAAAGGTGGTATGTTGGCATACAACTTGCTCATCATTCCATTAATTTTACTTATTATCAAATATGTTCCTAAAAACGGGATTGCTGCAATGGATGAAGAAGAAAAGACTGAGATTAGCGGTAACAAATCTTTAGAAGCATTAAAAGGTTTGTTTTATGTGTTATTGAAACCAAAAGTATGGCTTGCATCCATCAGTGCGATGTCTATTTACTGGGGCTATATCATTCTCATTTACAGTGTTCCATATTTACAAAAAACGTTTGACTTATCAACAACACAAACGGCACTTTTTGGTATTTTCAACACAGGTTTGATGGGTGTGCTGATGGGGGTATCTGCAGGTATCATCTCTGACTATGTGTTCAAATCATCATCTAAAATGATTTTCGCTGCATTGTTGCTATCGTCATTAATTTTACTTGGCGTTGTATTTATTAAAGGTAGTCTTTTTGTGAGTATGGCGTTACTTATCGCATTTTCAGTTACAACTTTCTTAGCGAAAAGTGTTATCCTTGCGCCAATTGCTGAATTCGATATTCCTAAAAAGTATGCTGGTTCTGCAATGAGTGTCGGTTCATTTGCAGCCTATGCACCGATTTTCTGGGTGTATACAATGAACGGGAAATTACTCGATGCACACCAAGATAACGTTGTTGTAGCATACCGTATTATTTTTGAAATTGGTATTGTCGTGGCATTTTTAGGTAGTCTTTGTACACTGATTTTACTTATGTTAAATCGCAAATCAAAACGAGAAGTTACAGAATAAGAGAATACAATACTTAAAAACGGGTTGGAGATATTCTGACTCGTTTTTTAATAAATAGAAAAATATGGTATTTTTATCATTAATAGATGTGATTCATTCTTTTGAACTCAGGTAAACTGGTTAAGTACGATGTCATTGCACATTAAAAAATTGTAAGAAAGATGTGATAAGGTTGTTAATATTAAAATTGGTCAGTAAAGATGAGGACAGTGTCACATATCATTTTTATCCAGAAAATCGACTTGACGCACCTCCAGGATACATCACCGTTCAATTTTCTGATTTAAAATGTACCAAAGCGAAAAAAGCAGATCCGGATGAAAATATGTGGTATCTTCATCATGCACTAGCAAGAGTAAGAGAAAATATTAAAAATAACCATTTTCCTGAATCAGAAATGGTAGCATGGTACTAAGAAAAGCGCTGTTTGTCATTTATCTAACAGGGAAAATGTCATCAACTAAAAATAAAATAGAGGAGTAGAAGCATGTTCGCACAAATTAAACTCGTTATTTTTGATTTAGATAATACTTTGTACCCATTTGATGCATTGTGGCGAGAAGCAAATCAAACTACTTTCGAATCTTATGAACGTTTTAAAGGAATTCATTATGATGAATTTCTCCCACTTTATCAAAAATATGATCAACATTTTTGGAAACAACATGATTCTGGGCATATCAGTTTAGATGAATTAAGACGACTCAGGTTGATTGAAACTTTAAAGCATTATGATATAGACGTGACGCATGAAGAAGCACAAGCCTATTTTGAGCGTTTTTTCAGTTTATTATTATCCAAAATCACTGTGAATGAAACGATGAACGCATTGCTCAACGAATTAAAATCATATGTTGAAATCGCTGTTTTGACCAATGGTAAGTTAACTGAACAAAAGACAAAAATGGAAAACTTGCAGCTGAATGCGATATTTAATGACAATATTTATATTTCTGAAGCATTGGGTGGTGAAAAGCCAGAGCCTCAAGCATTTTTAAAGGTAACAGATACGTTAAAGATTCGACCAGAAGAAACAGTCATGATAGGGGATTCATGGTCAAACGATGTCAAAGGTGCTTTAAACGTGGGGATGTCCGCGATTTGGTTCAATCCTCCACATGAAAATGAACAGCAAACGGAAAGTCAGCAACTTCATATTTTTAATGGAGAAATTGAACAATTGCTTAGAAAATTAATCACAAATATGCAAGGAACTGAAAGCATTTCTAACGATTCCTTTAAACAAGAATAGGATGCGAATTTATGGAGAATGATTCAATGGACATGTCGATAAAGGGATCACTCATAAACAATCGTCTTATGAGTGAAAATGCAGGCTGGAACTATTCACCGTTCCAGCCTTGTCACTTCATTAGTAATATGTACCTTGTTACGGTTCAATACGTTACGAAATACCTAGTACACAGCTGATACATCTTATAGAAATCAAGATGTAAGTGTTGTACTATATTGATTATTTTATGTTATTAAATCTGGACTTATGATGCAAGGCTTTGTAAATTTGTTGAGTCATTTTCAGCGACTTCATCTTCAAATGCAGAATTCAAGCTCCATATACCTAATTTTGCTTTTTGTGCTGCTTTCTGTGATTTCTCTAATTTCGCTAAATGTCTCGTATTTGGTGGGTAAACATAACCTACTTTAGCGAGTCCTTCTTTCACTAAAATGTCATTAACCATTTTCCCATCAACATAAATATATGCTAAATAGCGATGATATTTGTCTTTCTTTTGACCTACATCAAATTCAACTTCTATTTTTTTGGCATTTTTAAGTAATTCTGCCGTTCTATCTGACGCTTCTTGTCCGAATGGTTGTTTGCCAACACGTGGATGTTTTGTTTCGGGTGTATCGATTAATAAAAAGCGAAATGTTTCAGTCTTGCCTTCATATTTCAATTTTGCAGTGTCACCATCAACCGCTTTAACAAGTTCTACAGGGAATTTTGTTGTTGTACCTGGTTTGGCGATTTTAGTTGACTTTTCTGCAGCTGCTCCAGCATTTTCTGGTTGGGTGAAAAGTGCAACTGCAAAAGCGACAAGCGTTAAAATAAATACGATTGCTAGCCGATTTTTCCAATTTTGATGCCAATTCATTTGTTTATTCATGCTATTTTGCCTCCTAGAAATATTTATTTAATTACGATTAAATTCTCTAAATCTAGAATTTAATGCATTAATTATAAATTGTGTTTTCAGCTTATATCAAGTCTACATTCTAAAAAGACAAAAAATTGTAATACAAATAAAGGTATGCGAAAAGTTAGGGTATCACTAACAATATGAAATACTAGATTAAATAGAAATGTGCTATATTATATTTATCAATTAACGTATGAAGGGGTGTGTGTGAAGTTACAATATACGATGGGGCCATTGACTATAAAGATAAAACCAGCTACAAAGTCTCTTAAAGAAGGGACAAAAGAAATCGCGCTTTGGTGTATCCTGTTTTTGGGGATTGCGTATTTAAGAAAGAGAAATAAATAGCACACCATGAAATCATAACAGGAGGTAATAGGGATGAACGAAATCACGAAAATACGTATCAAAACAGTATTGAATTATGGAATTGGGATAGCAGCATTAATTTTTGCGGCATATATATTATTGAAGTAGTACAAGAATCAGGAGATGGATTTTTCTAGCTATATTTAATGATTCATTTGAGTCAAAAAAGGGGGAGTTGCAAAGTTTGCGACTCCCCAACCTATTGATTTAATTTGTTTATCTTATCATGTCATATTATTGCGAATGATTAGAATTACGGCGGTCTCGTTTTGATTTAATCAATTGCGTAATAAAACCACCTAAAACACCAAGCAGTACACCAATAAAAGCGCCAGCAATCAGAGGTAAGTTGAATGCATACTGCAAAGCATAACCGATGATCACTGCAACAATAACAATGATAAGAGACAGACGATTTTCACTTAAAGTTTTCATTGTGATTCACTCCTAATCGTTATGATTATAACATTTTTCACTCAAAAGAACAGTAACAGAGAGTTGTAAAATTGACGCTTATCATTGAAATCGCATATGATATGATGGTGTTAACAATATTAAAAAGGAGTCGCTATGAAAAAAATTACAACTGGTACTTTGATCCTCGTTATTGCCATTATCGTTTTAGGGTTTCAATATGTCAATGGTGATGGTCCTTTTAAAAAGTCTACTACAGACGTGAAAGGCGAATCATACCTCGTTAAACGGGTGATAGATGGGGATACGATTATTATTGATAAAGATGGCCAAGATGAACGTGTGCGCTTAATTGGCGTAGATACTCCAGAAACAGTTAAGCCAAATACGCCGGTGCAACCATACGGCAAAGCTGCATCAAATTTTACAAAAAAGCATTTAACGAATCAACACGTCAAACTTGAATATGACCGTGAGCCAAAAGATAAATATGGTCGTACGTTGGCCTATGTTTGGTTAGGCGACGAGATGTTTAACGTAAAATTAGCGCAAGAAGGTTTAGCAAGAGCCAAGTTTTATCCACCGAATGATAAATATCGAATTTTAATTGAACAAGCACAAAAAGAGGCACAAAAGAAACAACTGAATATTTGGGAACGTTAGAACGTTAAAGACACTTTGAGAGGGGATATTGTCTCAAAGTGTCTTTAAATTTGTAACTGAAGTATTATTGGTGATTTGACGGTTCATTGTGGCTTTCAAATGCAGAAACTAATTGTTGCATCGTATTGCCTTCAAGTTGTGTATGAGATGTATCAACCAGCTCTTGAATGGCATGTTGAATATCTTGATCATTTTCACTCGTATATATGCGACTATAAGGATGTGCGTCTCCATCAATACGTTCTCCATGCTGATCAACACAATAAATCACACCAATTGTCGATACGGGCACTTCTAAGAATGACTCAACAGCTTCTTGGATGTTTTGTGTCGCTTTTTCAGCGATTTGATATGGGTCATATTCGTGAAATTCATACGTCACATTATTTTCAGAAACGATTTCATTAAAAGTGTATGATGTTTTTAAGTCTGACTGAAATTGATTGTGATATTGATATGCAATATAATGGCCAACCATACGATTTAAATCATGTTCTTCCGTTGTCGGTATTTGACTATCAAAATGATAAAACGTTTTTGATTTTAATGATTTGATGTTCATTAAAATCATACCGATGTTCGTAATCACAATAAAATCAAATGCTGAGATAAATGGGTATAGTGGATTTTTAGGCGCAATCTGGCTCGTTGTAATAATGTGGAAATCCTTTATTTTTTCATCTCTTTTAAATTCTTCTAGCAATTGATTTAACAATTGTCGTGTATTTCTCAAATTAAGGTGATACGTCGTTGTATTCGCACGCTTCTCTTTAGATTGAGCTCTTTCTTGTTTTAAGATTGAAATTTTATTGAGCAATTGCATTTTTGTATAAGCTTCTACATCTAGCTGATGCTGATAAAATCTTAAACGTAGGAGCGCTAATAAAACGGTGATAAAAAGTATGGAAATTAAAAACACTAATAACAATGTCATCTATGTATCCTCCTTCCTATAAATTAATAAGCGCGTCATAGCAATCGCGTATGAGGTTAACAGATCATAGTATATATAATACCCTTAATCTTATGTTAATTATTCATGAATGTCTAATTTTGTGCATATAAATTGGAACTTCATATTATTTAAGCATGTAGAAAGACTGAAGTCATAAGGAAGCTTTTGCAAAAGGTGTGTTTTCTCAATCGGCGCATGCGGTTCAAGTGGTCTATTTTTTTGAGTTTTAATGACCTACTTAACTGAATGGTTTGTTATCAAATACAAGTTCAACCTCACATTAAAAACTGCAGTGGTCATATTGCGGTAAACGACGCATATCACTTCAAAACAATGTCCTATAAAATTACAGATATCATGTACATGATATCTGTAATTTAAAGTTTACCAATTCAAGGTTAGCCAATTATTGTAAAATGTCTTTTTGAATTTGATTGAAGTTATCAAGTAGTTGTTGCATATTCTTTGCTTGTTCATCATCAATTGTAATGAAGACTTTTCGTTCATCTTCTGTAGAACGTTCTTTACCAATGATATTTTTTTCTGTTAAGGCCGTTAACGATTTATGTATTTCCATTAAACTAAAGTCAATTGATTGTTTGACTTTGTGTAATGAAATACGACGACTATTTGTTGTTTTCAGGTGATATAAAAACAAAATGTCATTCAGTTTTAAGCCATGTTGTTTCTTAAGTTCACTGATAATTCGCTTTCTATTTGATTCATAAAAGAAGATAGCTTCTGTCTCCATTTCAAAATGGTTGTTCATAATTTCACTCCTTTATCAACTTTCCTATTACCCTAAGTTATATTATATTAAAA
>NZ_PPQH01000059.1 GCF_002902385.1 Staphylococcus intermedius NCTC 11048
GTGTTGTATCTTCTTTTACCTCATTTTTATCTTCTACGGGTGTTGTATCTTCTTTTACCTCATTTTTATCTTCTACGGGTGTTGTATCTTCTTTTATCTCATTTTTATCTTCTACAGGTGTTGTATCTTCTTTTACTAAACTGTTACTTTTAGCATGAGCTTCATTACTCATTCCAAAAATTAATGTACTACCTATCAAAATTGATGCTACACCATAAGTGAATTTTCTTATGGAATATTTATTGTTTTTCATGTATTTCAAACTTACGTTCCTCCCTTTTAACTATTATTTTTTCTTAATTATACAATATAATAGGAATTGTTAAACTATTTTTTTAGTTTTAATGAAGGAAAATTTAAAAAGAGGTAAGAAAAATGGAATCCAAAAAACATATTATATTTGATAAAAATACAAGAGAATTAGAGACTGAAATATTAAATGAGTTTTTAAAAAGTTTAGATACTTTTACCACAACTCTTAAAACCTACGTGTCAGTTTTGGAGTTATATGGCATAAATTTTGTTCTTTAAATGGCACAAAGCAGGTAGACAATAAATGTTTACCTGCTTCGTTTTATAATATTTCTCTAATTATTCTATAAATTGAAGTCCTACTTAATCCCGTCATTTGAGCAATTTCTTCACCTGTATATTTATCACTATCATATAGTTGTTTAATATATTGCTTTTGGCTTTTTTCAATTTTTTGAGGTCGTCCTCCTTTCCTACCTTTTTCTCGAGCAGCATTTAAACCATTTGATGTTCTCTCTTGCACTAGAACTTTTTCGGATTCTAGTAGCATATTGAATACTTTAATAAAGTATTGCCCATAGTCATTTTGAGTATTTATATTTAGATTAAGTACTTCTAAATGAAAGTTTTTCGATATTATTTCGTGGTCTAGGAAGTTTATAAACTGTTTAGGCGTTAAGCCTAAAGCTTTCAAATCAGTTATAACTAAAATGTCGTTCTCTTTTAATTCTTCTAAGCAACTTTTAAGTTCTATTTGCTCTTTACTATAAATATTTACTTTTTCAGAAAAAACTAAATCACATCCATTGATTAATAAATGAGTTATCTCGTTATCTAAATTTTGATCAGTATAAGGTACACGCGCATATCCTATTTTTCTCATATGCCACACCCCTTTCAAATTACTCGTTTTCTCCTATTAATAAGCCATCTCGAGCAGTTTCTATCACTTCAACATTTATTTTATTTAATTCGTTAATCTCCATAATTCGTATGATTTGAGAAAAGAGTCTTTGTACTAATCTGAAATTACCATTAGTAATTTTTATTACTGTATTAATAGATTCATAATCTTCAAAATCCTCATAGCTTAAAGGTAAGGAAAGCTCATCCCATCTATATTCTAAAACATGTTTTAATTCGTCATTGCTTAATTTTTCAAATTGATGGCTGAAACCAATACGGGAATATAATTGAGGATACCTTGATAACCGTTTTTCTATACCTGGCATACCGATTAATACAACACCAATATCAAGCTGATCATAAATATCTCTAACAATTTCCAATGTTTTATAATTTAATCTATCAACTTCATCAATAATAATTAAATCAATTTCATAATTATCTGGTTGCAATCTAACAAGTTCTTCTAATCCATTAAACTCCTCTTGCTTTTTCAATGATCGATACCCAATTTTTCCTAATGTTAATTCACTAGCTAGGTTTAATAGTTCTTTATAAATTCTTGAAGGTCTAACTGGAGGTGCTGTATAAAAAATCGTTTTACAATTTAAAAATTGATCATCGTGTACATTACTTCCTTTATCATCAGCTTTTTGGAATTCAGTAATGATTGGGTTTACATAGTCCCAATTTGCATAATATTGTGCAGAAAATGTTTTACCTACACCAGGATTTCCGTAACAAACTCCCATGTATTTATATTTAGCGCAATTATCACAAAATTCTTCAAATCGACGATACTGTTTCGTTTCAACAAAAATTTTATTAGTCATTTTTATACCTCTTTAGTTTTGACTTTTTAATTTGTTTAGCGCTATTAATTGATTCTTCATTTGATGGTTTAGTGTGATTGAGGTTTTGAACGAGGTGACGTGTCCGAGTAATGCTTTTTCCTAATTCTCTTTTCTTATTTGCTCTTAGCCTTTCTATTTCTTTTATACTTATACTTTGGTTTTCTAAATCACTGCAATATGCAATACTTAAAAATTGATTGTTTAAATAGACTCTAATTTCTGAAATATCTTGAGGATCATATCTTATAAAAACTTCTTCAGTTATATAAGCAATGAGATTAGTGGAGAAATATCTTAATCCTTTAAAATAAATACCATCTTTGTGTATTTTTCTAGGTTTAGTTGTAGTTAATAGTAGTAAATCTAATAATTCTCTCGATTCAGGTAATTGGGGGAGAAAGTCTGGTTGATTCCATTTTTGTATTGGTTTTTCTTTTGTTGTTCCATGTTGACGATAATGATACTCATTTAATACAAAGTGTTCAAACTTATTATTAAGGTCTTCCAAAGTAAGATGTTTTCTTGATTTTTTATTTTTGGTATAACCAGGGAGTAACTCAAGAAACATTAAATTAATTGTTTGAAAAAAACGTTCTATTTTTCCTCTGCCTTTTGGTATACCTATTTTGGAATATATCAGTTCGATTTTGAGATTAGCTGACACTTGTTGCATATGTTCTGAGGTATAGTCTTTGCCGTGGTCAGTATAGAATTTTTCTGGTATCCCACAAATTGGCCAATTTGAATTTCCCTTTTTCCATATTGCTTGTCTTAGAACAAGTGCTGTTCTCTCGGTATCTGGTGTTCCAAACTCTATTCTAAAACCTGCAATTGCTCTGCTATAATCATCTAAAACGATTGTTAACCAAGGTCTTTCAATTTCATTCTTTTCATTTAATACTTCTATGTCTAACATGGTATGGTCGGCTTGCCAAATTTCATTAGGGCGTTCGCACTCACGTGTGTATATACCATCGTATTTTTCAGCATATTTTTTTGAATTCATATTTGAATAAGCTTTTAAATTTTCAGGTATTCGCTTAATGATATTATAAACTTGATAATAGCTAGGTTCAGAGAGTGCCTTATTGTTACACCACTGTTTTGTTTTACGGTGTATAGAAGCTATAGAAATTCCTCTGTTACTAAAATACTCATTCTGAACAAAGCTGATAGTATCTTCATCTATCTTTATACGATTTCTGTCTTTTCTCGTTTTATCTATAAGACCTGCTAATCCATCATTTTTGTATCTACTAATCCAATTATAAAGTGTGCGATTCGGTACTTTTGCTGATTCACTAACTGCTCTTACTGATTTTAATTTTTTAAAATAAGGTTCAATTATATAATACCTTTCCATAGCTTTTTGACGTTCTTCTTCGGTAAAGTCAGCTAAATTTTTAATCATTTCAGCACCTCCATTAAAAAAAGGAAGCATACTTTTATGCTCCCTAATTTAATTGTTAATGATACGGCATTAACAACACCCTTTATTATTCTGTTGATCTTTATTTGTATTCTCTTTTTTGCTCTCTTTATTTTCTTCAATCTCCACGGAACAACAAGCTTGTTCTTTAGGTTTTAATTTAGAAATAGCTTTTTTAAATGCGTTTTTTTCCATTTTAACACCTCCTTTAATTGTTATTTAGCAACCACATGATGTATCGCAACATTCTTCTAAATCAATTGCTTCTTCATTTTCATTGATAAATTCAAAGACATCTTTATATGGATTTTGCTGTAATATATTAAATGTTTTTTCACATACAAAGGCTCTTTCTCCACGCTCAAAAATATGATTATCATCATCTTCAATGTGTTTAAATGGTCCTTTGTATATAACAGATTGTCCTTTATCAATACAAGGACCTTCTTTGCCTTTATGAGCTATAACGGTCATACTTCTAAAGTTAATATCTTCTATAGTAGTCCATGTATTTTCGCGTTTATCTATTTCCACCCCATAAAATCCTACCTTTTCGAAAGCTTCAACAAAAGATTTTTCTTCAATAGCGCCTGAATAGCAACCACTCCATAATTCTTCGTCTTGTCTCAATTGTTCTGGAACTTCTACGTTAGAAACAATATCTGAGATAACAGCTTTTCCACCATCTTTTAAAACACGATAAATTTCTTTGAAAAGTGCCTCTTTTTCTTCAGTTGAAACTAAGTTTAGAACACAGTTAGATATAACCACGTCTATGCTATTATCTTTTATCATAGTCATTTCGTTTTCTAAGTAATTAATATATTGATTGATAGATTGATAAGTATTTAAATCGCTAGCAGGGTGTTCTTGTAAATATTTATCCAATACTTCTAAATCTAATTTTAAATTTTGAATCTTTCCTTTATAAAAACTTACATTGTCATAACCAATTTTTTCAATCATTTGATTCTGATATTTTTTAGCAAGATTTAACATATCATCATTCATATCTACGCCAATAACTTTACCTGTTTCACCGACAATCTGAGAAACTATATAAGGAACTTTACCTCCGCCAGAACCTAAATCCAAAACGGTATCTCCTTCTTTAATCTTGTCTAAAGGATCGCCACAACCATAATCTTTTTCTATGATTTCATCAGGTATTATTTTTAAGTATTTAGTATCATACTCTACTGGACAACATAAATTTTCTTCATGATTTTTTGCAGCATTTCCATATCTACTGATTACTGATGCTTCTTGATTCATTAATTTATCCCCCTTAAATTTAAACAATCATATTAACAATTAATCCGGTAGCAATAGCTACAACTAAAATTGCGATAACAAATGATATTACAAATTTTTTCTTGAATAACTTAGATAGTAATACAACTTCTGGAATACTTGCGCCAGTGCCACCAATGATCAACGCCACAACTGTTCCTAGTGACATACCTTTTGATACTAATGCTTCCGCTATAGGCAACATTGTTTCTGGTCTGATGTACATAGGAATACCGATAACAGAAGCAATCAAGACCGATACAAAACCATCGCCACTTGCATACTTAGCTATAAATTCTTCTGGTATGAATCCATATATGAAGGCGCCAATAAACACACCAATAAATAGATAAGGTAACATTGGGTATAAAAACGCCCACGCATCGTTTAATGCTTGTTTAAAACGAGACCCTGTTTTATTAGCAAAAAATCCGTCTCCTTTAACATTAACTCCTTTATAACTGTCAGCTAAATTCATTTTTGAAAATACTAAACCTGTTAAAATACTAAAAATTGCTAGTACTACAAAATAAACAACAGCAACTTTCCAACCTAATAAAGCCCATAGCATAAACAGCATTAATGGATTCATTAATGGTGAAGCAATCAAGAAACTCATTGCTGGACCAAAAGGTACTTTAGAATTTAATAAACCTGCGAGTATTGGGATCGTCGAACAAGAGCAAAAAGGTGTAATAGCACCAAATACCATTCCCAATATGTAATTAATAGCTTGATTTGGTTTACTCAAAAGTCTTTTAATTTTTTCTTCTGAAACAACTTGTTGAATTAGACTTACAATAAAGCTCACGATTATGAATAGTACTAACAATTCAAAAAACAACATTAAAAATGTTTTTATGAATTCTATAATTGAATCTAACATCAGTATAACGCCTCCGAATTTGTTTAATCAACTTTTTTTGATTAATATATCAAAAAAAGTTGATTAATATTATATTAAAAGAAGATACTTATAGTATCTTACAACAAGTATCTTCATTTAAAACTACCTGTATTTGTTGCTCATTAATTTTATAATAGTTCCATGTACCATGCTTTTCAGCAATAAGAATATTTGCATCTACTAATTTTTTCAGATGATAAGAAAGTTTAGATTGTTTTAATTCTAATAATTCTTCCAAATCACATACACACAAAGATTTTGTATCACTTTGACGTATTGAATGCAAAATTTTAAGCCTAATTTTATCAGCAAGTGCATTAAACATCTGTTCATAAAAATCTAATTGTTCTTCCTCAGTCCTGTTAGGATTGGATTTAATAACTTCCATTGAAAGATCACCTCTCTTATATTTAAATATCTCTATTTTTGTTTAAGTTTTTGTATTGCTAGATTAAAATGAGTTTCTGTTATTTTACCATACATATCAGTCTCTCCTTTAAAAAACTCTTTCTTCATATATATTATAGCTTCTTTTAAAGTGACTTCTCTTGATATCATAATTAAATTTAAATAACTAACAAAATAATCAACGGATAGTGTACTTGCATGATTTACTCTCATAAAATAGAACTCCTTTATAAAATACTAAAACAATACATCAACTTTTTTTGATGTATTAACTATAAATTATTATTTTAACTTTTGCAAGATAATGATTTGTGTAATTTAGGGTGTACCCTAACCGGACAATAAAAACCCCTTGTAAAATGCTGTTTCTGTTTGTATGATTAGGGTGTATGAGAAAGGGTGTTAAAAATGATAGTTGGATATGCAAGAGTTTCGACCATTGATCAAAATTTAGATAGGCAAATTGAAAATTTGTACTCTTTTGGTTCTGAGAAAATTTTTACAGAAAAACAATCAGGTAAATCTATAAAAAACAGACCTGTTTTTCAAGAAGTATTAAATTTTTTAAGAATGGGAGATCGTTTGATTGTCGAATCTATTGATAGACTAGGAAGAAATTATGATGAAATAATTCAAACAGTTAATTATTTAAAAGATAAAGAAGTTCAATTAATGATAACGAGTTTACCTATGATGAATGAAGTGATTGGAAATCCACTGCTTGATAAGTTTATGAAAGATTTAATAATTCAAATTTTAGCAATGATTTCAGAACAAGAAAGAAATGAAAGTAAACGTAGACAAGCTCAAGGTATTAAAGTAGCCAAAGAAAAAGGGATATATAAAGGGAGACCTGTTTTGTATTCTCCCAATGCTAAAGACCCACAAAAGCGTTTGGTTTATTACCGAGTTGTTGAATTACTTGAACAAGGTAAATCTATAAGTACTATAGCTAAAGAAGTAGGTATTACACGCCAAACTATATATAGAATTAAAAACAGTAGATAAAAGTATATAGACATAAATCTATATAGATGGTAATCTATTAAATGACTAGGAGGTATATTAATGTCTTATAAAGAACTATCAACAATATTAAAAGTTTTATCAGATCCAAGTAGGTTGGAAATACTGGATTTACTATCTTGTGGTGAGTTATGTGCTTGTGATTTGCTAGAGCATTTTCAATTTTCACAACCTACATTAAGCCATCATATGAAGTCACTAGTAGATAACGAGTTAGTTACTACACGAAAAAATGGTAATAAACATATGTATCAACTTAATCATGAATTTTTAGATTATATTAATCAAAACTTAGATATCATTAACACATTTGACCAACGCTGTGCATGTAAAAATATGAAGTCAGGTGAGTGTTAATGACAACTTTAGCAATTGTGATTTTTCTTTTAACTTTAATCTTTGTGATATGGCAACCGAAAGGTTTAGATATTGGTATTACAGCTTTAATTGGAGCTGTAATTGCTATTATTACAGGGGTCGTAAGTTTTTCTGATGTATTAGAAGTAACCGGTATTGTTTGGAATGCAACTTTAACTTTTGTAGCTGTTATTCTTATTTCATTAATATTAGATGAAATTGGTTTTTTTGAATGGTCTGCGATACATATGGTCAAGGCCTCAAACGGTAATGGCTTAAAAATGTTTGTTTTTATCATGCTACTTGGGGCAATTGTAGCAGCATTTTTCGCAAATGATGGTGCAGCTTTAATCTTAACGCCCATTGTATTAGCGATGGTAAGGAATCTAGGGTTTAATAAAAAAGTGATTTTTCCCTTTATTATTGCCAGTGGTTTTATTGCAGATACTACATCACTTCCCTTAATTGTAAGTAATCTAGTTAATATTGTATCTGCAGATTACTTTGATATTGGATTTATTGAGTATTTTAGTCGCATGATTATTCCTAATATATTCTCTCTGATTGCTAGTATCCTCGTTTTATGGTTATATTTCAGAAAATCTATACCTAAAACATTCGATACAGAAAATCTTATGGCGCCTAAAGATGTAATTAAAGATCCCAAATTATTTGAGATTTCATGGATTGTATTAGCAATATTACTTGTGGGTTATCTTGTTAGTGAGTTTATTCAAATACCTGTATCAATCATTGCTGGTATTATTGCTTTTATCTTTGTACTATTAGCTCGTAAATCTAAAGCAGTTCATACAAAGCAAGTGATTAAAGGCGCACCGTGGAATATCGTTCTATTTTCTATTGGTATGTACTTAGTTGTATTTGGATTAAAAAATGTAGGTATCACAACAATTTTAGGCGATGTATTATCCAATATTTCAAGTCATGGGTTATTTAGTAGTATCATGGGTATGGGCTTTATATCAGCCTTTTTATCATCAATTATGAATAATATGCCTACAGTTTTAATAGATGCTATTGCTATTGGACAATCTAATGTAGTAGGAACTATTAAAGAAGGTATGGTTTATGCGAACGTCATCGGTTCAGATTTAGGACCGAAAATTACGCCGATTGGTTCTTTAGCAACATTGTTATGGCTACATGTTTTAACGCAAAAAGGCGTAAAGATCTCATGGGGAACATATTTTAAAACTGGAATCATTATTACTATACCAGTACTATTTGTAACACTCTTAGGTTTATACCTTACACTAATCATATTTTAAGAAAAGAGGAATTAATTATGGATAAAAAAACAATTTATTTTATATGTACAGGAAACTCTTGTCGTAGCCAAATGGCTGAAGGGTGGGGAAAGGAAATATTAGGTGAAGATTGGCATGTCTATTCTGCTGGTATTGAAACACATGGTGTTAATCCTAAAGCAATAGAAGCTATGAAAGAAGTAGATATTGATATATCAAACCATACATCAGACTTGATTAATTGTGATATCTTAAAACAATCAGATTTGGTCGTAACGTTATGTAGTGATGCAGACGATAATTGTCCTATCTTACCACCAAACGTCAAAAAAGAGCACTGGGGTTTTGATGATCCAGCAGGTAAAGAGTGGTCAGAATTCCAACGTGTTAGAGATGAAATTGGGAAAAAAATAGTGGAATTCAAAGAAACGCTCGCTTAATGCGAGCGTTTCTCAGACTGTAGACAAACTATCGTTATAACATTAAAAATATAACGGTAGTTTGTTTTTTATAAGCTTTTCAATAATATGTATAAAAATATTCAAA
>NZ_PPQH01000060.1 GCF_002902385.1 Staphylococcus intermedius NCTC 11048
ACCTGTCATACTGTCTCTACCTAGTTGCATAAATTTACGTGACGGTGAGTGGCTATCTAACGCGCTTTTTGCTGCGTTCAATGCACTTTTTGCTGCGTTCCATGCAGCTTGTGCTAAATCTTTAGCTTTTTGTACAATTCCGCTAATTAATCCGCCGATAATATCAATACCAGCTTGAACAAAATCTCCTATAAAACTTCTGACAGCATTCAAAGCGTTTTGCATGCCGTTTCTACACTCATTAACTACTTCCCAAAACTTTTGTACAACCGTATTTATAAAGTTGATCATCGCTTGTCTTATCGCATTAACCCAATCAAGTCCTTTTTGAACAATGTAATTATAGGCCGTTAGCATTTTAGTCAAAACAGTATTTGCAACTTCTTGGAACCACTTAAACACTACATTCCATATCGCTATAGCGTAATTTTGGATTGTCTGCCAAACTTCAGACCAACTCGTTGCTGTTTGACCTGTAATTCGAGTGTAAGTGTCAAATAAAAATCGTTGAATTTGATTCCAAATCGACGATAATCCCTGCCATATTGTATCGCTCACGTTAGCAATAGTTGTTTGTAGAGTTTGCCACGCTCCTGAAAAATCACCTGACAAAAATTGAATGAAAGCTGTGAAAAGACCAACAATCCACTGAATCATTCCAGAAATTAGTGCCACTATCGCTGTGAACGTAACAGTAACAACTGTCCATAAACCTTGTATAGCGGTTATAACACCTTCTACAACCGCGATAAACACATTACCTAAAACTTCATTAAAAATATCACCTAATTGTTGTAACAAAGGCATGATAGGTTGAAGTGTTTCTTGAATTTTACTCCATAGGTCATCAAACCATTTTTTGATACCTTCTACCGCTTCTCCTATGCTTTTTTTGATTGTCTCCCAAGCTTCTATAACAGCATTTCTGAAATCTTCATTCGTGTTCCATAAATAAATTATGAAACCAGCCAACGCTAAAATTGCACCTATTGCTATCCAAATAGGTAAGCTGATACCCGCTAACGCACCGCCCAAGATTGGTAATAGCTTCATAAGATTACCGATAGGATTCAGAAGTAATCCAACAGCACCTCTTAGTAAGCCGAACGCACCTTTTAAGATAGTTGACGCTCTTGTAAATTTAATGATGTATTTAATTACATCGAAAAGACTTTTACCGAACAGGCCTTTTAGCATAGTGGATACGAATATAATAGGCGTCAGCAAAGCCCAAAACGCACCACCGAGAATAGTAAGAATTCCAAAGAACCTTGCAACATTCGGGTGATTCTCGAATAACGCTGCCGTGAATTCGGCTATTTTACCGATAAGTTTTAGTAAACCACTTGCGATTGGTGCCATCGCCTTACCAAATGCAACAAGTATACGCACAATATCGCCAATCAGTTTCATAATTACAGGA
>NZ_PPQH01000061.1 GCF_002902385.1 Staphylococcus intermedius NCTC 11048
GACACCTGACGGTTATACACCGACGCAAACAGGTCAAGGCACAACGGATAACGACTCTAATGGTACTTCAACGAACGTAACTGTTGGGGACAATGACGACTTATCATTTGATAGTGGTTTCTTCAAAACTGAGCCACCAACGGACCCGAATCAGCCGACTGATCCAAATCAACCAAATAACCCTGACCCAAATCAGCCTACTGATCCAAATCAACCGAACAACCCTGACCCAAATCAGCCTACTGATCCAAGTCAACCAGGTGCACCAAGCACTCAGAATCCTGAAAAGCCGGGCTTCACTGATGCAACACAATCTAAAAATCAAGGCGAAAAAGTAAACCCATCTCAACAACAAAAAGCTTTACCTGAAACAGGTGAAACAGAATCACAACAAGGTACATTATTCGGTGGTATTTTAGCTGCTTTAGGCGCATTACTCTTTGCACGTAAAAAGCGTCGCGATAAAAAACAATCACACTAAATGCTAAACGTCATTTAAGTGAGATGCACAAAAAGACCCATGTCACGTTTCTTTATGAAACGCCCGACATGGGTCTTTTTAATTCTCATATTCGATTACAACGATGCTTGGTTGATTATGTGCATATTCGGTGGAACAGGTTGCATCTTTGTTGTGTCTTGTATTTCACGTATGAGTAATTCTGGCATTGTTGTCGGAAATGTTTGATGCACGATTGCTTCACGCAACAGATGACGATAATGACGATAAATATAATCCGTCGTCACTACACGATAACAATAATCTTCTCGCAATCCAAAATCCGTCACACGCGCATTTAACGGTTTCGACATATCTACTGTATATTCAAAACCTGACCAAAATAAAAAGTGTGTAGGATCTGTATCTTTCAATGTCCACTGCCCTTCTTCTAATTCAAGGTGACTGACACTTTCTTCAATTAATCGCTTAATATCGCTGCCTTTTAATGTGAGGTCAATCGGTTTGTCAGGGTGAGGATACGTATGATAAATATCTTCATTTTTTAAACGCCCTTTTAACCCTTTCGTATTCGGCAATGGCAAATGCACACATGTTAATGGAATTTCAGTTTCACGATTCAAACTCTGATGTAACAACTGAATGTATGGATGCGGTTGGATGAGGAGTTCGTGAAAAGTATCAAATTGCATATCCACTTCATGCGCAATAATATATTCGTTTTTCCAATTTCGTATCGCTTTTCGATCATAATACGTTAAATTCAATAAACGTTCATCTTCGTCATAATCCGTCAATGTGACAATTTCTGGCTCCATCTCTAACAATTCAAAAGAGTTGCGACGCTTCTTAAATTTCGCATTAATATGAATCACATTTTCAGCATTTTGACCTGCTTGAACATAGAGTGTCGTCCCATCATTTTCGATAATCGTTTCATGTTGATGCCCAGTAATCATAAGATCAATCATTCCAGCTTGTCTCATAATTTCTTCTGCACGATTTTCAAACTGTGATTTCGCATCGTGACTCAACTTCGACAATCCACCATGGTATAAAACAATGAGAAAGTCGGGTTCTATCGTTTCATAAATGTAGCGAATCCAACGTCGTGCCGCAAAGGTTGCACTTTCGACAATCACTTCTGGCTCCATTTCTACATTTTCATTTTTCATCAGTCCTTCAGAAGAAACCCCCATCACGACTAATTTCAATCCTTCAATATTTTTCACGGTATAAGGTGTTGAAAAATACGGCTCGTGCGTCACAGCATATTCTACATTTGCGGATAGCCATGGAAAACGAGACAATGCGACAGAACGATTAAAAAAGTCTAAACCGTATTTAAATTCATTTTCACTCATCCCACTTGCATCATAGTTCATCGCATTCATTAACTTGATCATTGGATGACGTTTATACGGTGCAATAATGGCATAATAAAATGCTGTGACACTTCCCGCTAAATTACCTCCGTTATCCACTAATACGACATGCTGATGTTTCTGTCTTACTTCATTAATATATGTACCAGCGCGATAAATATTGGACCGTTCAGTTTGATTGAGTATATGGCTATGCATATCAGAAGTCGCTATAATTTGTATATTGATTTCATCATGCTCACTCATTGCTTTCACCCCAATTCTCAATATTCAACTCGTATTCTACCATAACTCGACACACCCCCACTATCATTATTCCTTGTATAAGTAAATATATGTAAATGCGATATTTCAGAAAGATTGAGCATAATCAACAATTTTTATTTTTAAATATTATTCAATAGCAAGCTTTAGTTAAAC
>NZ_PPQH01000062.1 GCF_002902385.1 Staphylococcus intermedius NCTC 11048
AATACACTCAAAGGTATTGAATGTATTCATGAGCTATATAAAAAGAACCGTAGGTCTCTTCAGATCTACGGATTTTCGCCGTGCTATGAAATTAGTTATATGTTGGTCAGTTAAGGAAATACTACCAGTTAAAATGATAATTAGTTATATTTTTTCTGACTTTCCAACAGAACCAATAAATTGGAGATATTTCTTTAATTACATTTTTATATTTATAACTGGAAATCCTTCTAGTCATCCTATATAATTCAACATATGTTTTCAATATATGCCTTTTTCTAAATCATATACGATGCCTTTATTTTGGTTCTGTTGCAAAGTTGAAAATTACGTAATATAGATTACAAATAAATGCGAAGTTAATTTTCACACATTTTTCGTAACTTAATTTTAAGGTGAACTTAAAGGAGGGGTTTGGTGAAAAAAATAATAATATATTTCAGCTTGTATTTTATTATAAGCGCACTTGGTTTTGATACGCTAAAAAGAATGGGGATAGAATATAATAGCTTAGAAATTTCAATATATGCTATTCCTATGATGATAATTTTGTCAATATTTGTTTATTCAATAGCTTTGTATTCCTATCAAAAGGGAAATAATCGTCCTATAATGCATATAAAATTATTGGAATATGTTATTCCGCTAGTTATATTATCGAACGCTTTAATAATTTTAGAAATATTATATACTGGTAACTTTACCCCTATATTAATATCACAGTTGTTTTTAACTTTTCTTATTGGCTTTTCAGAAGAATTCTTCTTCAGAAAGTATATTATTGAAAGTATATTAAATAAATATAAATCGAAGCTTTTAGCGCTGATTATTTCTTCTATACTTTTTGGGCTAATACATATGGCGAATATCTTTGGCGGTTTAACTATTGAAAATGCAACCTCTCAATCCATATCAGCTATAGTAGTAGGAACAGTATATGGTTTAATATATATTTTTACAAAAAAAATATGGATGTTGGTGTTATTACATATGAATGTTGATTTTACTTTATTTTCGTCTGTAATAAATCAAGTATATTTACAAGCGATACCAGCTCTTATTGTGGATATTATTTTGTTTATTAGTGTTCTCATGATAATTATGTCTATATTTAAGCGACTTAAATATAGACAAAAAAATTTTTTATAGAGTATACATAGAAACTTTCTGCTGAAAGCAGTAATGAATTTGTTTTACCATTGTATGATGAGAAGAGAGAATTAAAGCTAATACATATCAATGGTGAACATATAACTTCTTGTTAATTTTGAAGAGTTCGAAGATAATGATTTTAGTATTAACTAGATTTAATAGTTTTAGGAGGCTGTCATGTACAATAAAATAAATAACCTTAATAAAGGTCATTATTTGGCTTTGCTTTATATAATATTGCTAGTTATTATTCCTAAATATGGATTATTGCCATTTTCAAATGAGCTAAATTGGAATTACGATATAGTTAATGAGTGGTATTTCTTTATTATTACAACAATTTTGATGATATATGCTATTAAAATATTTAAAGTAAAATTGTATGATGATTGGTTAAAAGTAAAAAATAAAAAGATTCATATTTTTTTAATAGGAGTGCTAGGTTTTTTTCTAATTCTTTGTTTAAATGTCATACTTATTTTAATTATCAATCAAGGAAAACCAGTAAAGAGTGTTAATCAAGATAATATTGAAAGTGTTTCATTTTTGTTTAAATTTTTTATGCCATTACTTCTTATTATTATTGGACCTATACTTGAAGAGTTACTTTTTAGAGTATATATTTTAGATTTTCTTAAAGATAAGGTTAGGTTATATCCAGCAATATTAATTTCTATAATATCATTTACAGCAATACATATGCATAGCTTAGGAGAAGATTGGAAAACGTTAGTTCCTTACTTTTCAATGGGTATAGTAACAGTTTTTATTTATCTGTTTAAAAAAAATGTTTATTATGTATTTTCTATACATATGTTAAATAATTTATTTGCTCAAATTACTATTTGGCTTTTGTAATAATATAAATGTTGGATAATAATCTATTATTTAAAAATACGTATGGAATATTACCTGAGTGAATCTTTAAAATAATAGAATAGCTATTAATTGGCTATTCTAGATCAAGGCTATATTGAATGTGTAAATCTACCTAACAAGATGAATTCAAATACTATCCAAGTGGTGGTTCTGTTGCAAAGTCAGAAAAAATATAACTAATTATCATTTTAACTGGTAGTATTTCCTTAACTGACCAACATATGACTAATTTCATAGCACG
>NZ_PPQH01000063.1 GCF_002902385.1 Staphylococcus intermedius NCTC 11048
TGATATTCCGTATATTATCCTTAGAAAGGAGGTGATCCAGCCGCACCTTCCGATACGGCTACCTTGTTACGACTTCACCCCAATCATTTGTCCCACCTTCGACGGCTAGCTCCAAAATGGTTACTCCACCGGCTTCGGGTGTTACAAACTCTCGTGGTGTGACGGGCGGTGTGTACAAGACCCGGGAACGTATTCACCGTAGCATGCTGATCTACGATTACTAGCGATTCCAGCTTCATGTAGTCGAGTTGCAGACTACAATCCGAACTGAGAACAACTTTATGGGATTTGCTTG
>NZ_PPQH01000064.1 GCF_002902385.1 Staphylococcus intermedius NCTC 11048
AAATTGCAATCGTTATTTTTATATTTTTCACTAGCTTTATATTGCATTTTATAGCGCAATAGTACAGTTAAATTCATTTTATTAAGTGTAAGATGAAATCATATTAATTTTTGTTCATTGTTATGAAACATTTGGATACTTCTTAAATTCAAAAAATGTTATATCAGTATTTATTGATGCTATTTATAGCGTATTTAACAATACTTATCATGCAGATAAGAATTGCTTTATGCAAATAAATTACCGAATTAGAATAGTTTGTTATAACAGTTTGGCTGATATAACATACAGACGAACAGTATCTAGGTCATTTTAAGTTTAATGCTATAAAAAATAGTGGCTACAATCAGCCACTATGCCCATAAAATTTACATACCTAATTTTAACCATCTTTTCTTTGCAAATAATAATACGATAAAATTAACTAATAATATCAGAACAAAAAATATTATTATAGTGACGATATCTTCAGCATTAATAAAATTTGTCTGATTACTTAATACACTTTCTATAGTAGCGTACATCGAATTACTCGCTTCAAATGGAGCTAACAAACCAAAAACACTTTTATTAACAGCAACTAGTATTATAGATCCAATCCAATAGATAATGCTAAAACCAATACTGATTAATATATTGGGCGATAGAACACTTATTGTCCCAATGATTAATATGTAATGTAAAACAACCAGAGAAAATAAAACGATAAGTAGTATATAATGAGAAAAATTTGAAAAAATCAAAGAAATCACTGTTATACCTAAGATTATAAATAGTAAACTTTCTAAAAAAAGAATGGCTACTTTTTTGTAAAAGAATGAAAAAATATTTTCACCTATTAATTTATAGAATAGAATAAAGTTTTTGATCATTCGAATGACAAAAAACGTGCGAGGCAACTAATAAGTAGGTTCTTCATATAGCAATATAGATAATGAATATCATTATTAAAATTAACATTCTAAAATTTCTAACCGGTCATAAGACTAACCCTGCTTCCTTCTATTTTTATAGAATCGTTATTTTTATCCTTTTTACTAGCTTTATATTGCATTTTATAGCATAATAGTACAGTTAAATTCATTTTATTAAGCATAAGATGATAAGTCACAGTCATCAAACCTTATCAATTAACTTTAGAGGTGTTTTCGTTGCAATTAGAATATAAAATTTCACAAGCTAAAAAAGGCGCAACACTAAGCATCATTACTTATACATTTTTGACATTATTGAAAATTGCATACGGTTGGCTAGCGAACAGTCAAGGTTTAATGGCAGATGGTATCAACAATGCGACGGATGTCATTAGTTCTATTGCTATACTCATTGCACTTCAAATTTCCATGAAGCCCGTGGACAAAAACCATCCTTATGGCCATTATCGTGCAGAATTTATCGCGTCACTCATAGCATCATTCATTATGTTTGCGGTGAGTATCCAAGTGATTATCACCGGTGTCAAACACTTTTACCAAGGAGAGTTCGTTCAACCTAGCCAATCTGCTATTATTGTCGGCCTGATTTCAAGTATTGTAATGTTTGCCGTGTTTATTTTTAATCGTAATCTTTCAAAAAAGGTTAATAGCAGCGCATTAAGGGCAGCAAGTTACGATAACCTCTCTGATGCCCTTGTGTCTATAGGGACTGTAATTGGAATTGTAGGCGTATATATGGGCGTGCCAATGCTTGATACGATAGCTGCGATTGTCATTGGTTTACTGATTATGAAAGCGAGTATCGATATTTTTAAAGAGACGGCCATTACACTTACTGATGGGTATGATGAGGAAGAACTTGCACAAATTCAACATATTATTTCATCGATTCCAGGCATTAAAGAAATTCGTGATATTAAAGCGAGAAGTCATGGTGTCATTTCATTTATCGATGTCACGATTGCAGTCAATCCAGATTTAAATGTCATTGAAAGCCATGAAATATCTGATCATATTGAATCTAAATTGCAAGCACGTTTAGGTGAAGTTGAAACGATTGTACATATTGAGCCGTTTTTATGACGCATAATGAATAAAATTAAAAACATGCGATTGGACTATTCAAATCCGAACGCATGTTTTTTCCTTTTTTTAAACTAAAACAAATGATTCTCCATCGCATATATCGCTGCTTGCGTACGATCCGTCACTTCTAATTTTGAGAAAATATGACTGACATGTGTTTTAATCGTCTTTTCTGATACGTACAGTGTTTCAGCAATTTCTTTATTCGTCTTCCCTTTTGCCATTTCTTTCAATACTTCTGTTTCACGTTTGGACAATTTATTTAACATATGCGGTTTCGTAATAACAGTATCCATCACATGTTGTGCATCTTTATGAATGACTTTAACTCCTTGTAGCACGGTATCGATAGAGGTCATTAGTGCTTCGGGTTCCACATCTTTCATTTCATAGCCGTCTGCACCTGCTTGCATCGCTGACATGACATGTTCTTCGTCTACATAGCTGGTGAGTACTAAAATTTTTATCTTTTGATATTGCTCTTTTAATTTTTGAATTAATGTAATACCATTCATTTCCGGCATCACTAAATCAACAAGGATAAGCTCTGGTTCAATTTGATTGGTCGCCAATGCGTCTAACAGCGCTTGACCTTCCCCAAAACTTCCTACAACCTCTATCTTTGGTTGTGTAGAAAGTAAAAATTCTAGTCCTTGTCTGACTATAAAATGATCATCCACAATTGCGATTTTAGGCATTATTGTCCCTCCTTGTGCTGCTGAAGTGGTATTTTGATTGTTATTGCTGTTCCTTGATCACTTGTCATTTTTAATGTTCCTTTTAAAAATTTAACCCGTTGACGCATATTTGATAAGCCATGTTTATCGGCTGAATCAATCTGCGTGACGTCAAAACCAACGCCTTTATCCTTCAATTCTACAATGAGATCATCGTTCGTTTGGTTCAGTTCAATATCCATATGATTTGTTTTCGCATGCTTTTTCGTATTATTCATTGCTTCTTGCATCACACGATACAGATGCGTCTCAATTTTATTTTCTAAATCAATGAGCCCCTTTACTGTTACATTAATATCTAGTCCAATGAGACTTGCGTAATTTTTTAATGCATGAACAAGCCCATGTTCAAGGCCTACTGGTTTCAATTGCCAAATTAATGCACGCATCTCGTTTACCGCATTTTGACTCGTTTGTTCAATTTGCATAAAAGCACGTTTAGACGTTTCTTCTTGCGTCATTTGCCCTGCCGCATGGGCTGTTAATTTTAATGAAAACAACATTTGATTAACCGAATCGTGTAAATCTCGTGCTAATCTATTGCGCTCATTGATTCGTGCCGCTTCTTTTTCTTGATTGTTCAAATCAATACGTTTTATGGCAGAACCAATCTGAAATGCGACTGATTCTAACAATTCGAGATCTTCATCTGAATAATGCGTTGTAAAAGGTGTTGCGACATTTAACAAGCCAAATTGCTCATTACCTGATCGTAGTGGGACGGTCGCATGATGCGTAATATCTTCTGTTTCTGTCACAAATTCACGACTGGCCAAGTTAATACGTGAACAGTTAATAATATTTGAGGCTTTCGTCAATTTTTGATTGTGATACGCTTGAACACACCAACATGTCCCCTCTTTCATGTAGTGACATTGTCGATTCGTTAACGCAGAAGGTAACGATTGGTGTGACTCTAACGTATGATGACCTTCTTCATCAATAAAAAATATCCAGCCTGTCGTAAAATCACTACCTTTAATCAATGAATCTAACGCACCATCAAGCATGGATTGTAATTCTGTTTCTTCGTTAAGGAATTCAGCAATTTCCTTCAATAACGCCAATCTTGTTGGTTTTTCCATTTTGGTCACTCCACTCTTCGCATCGCATCAAACGTTAAATTCATCACTCACGTTTTAATGTACATTTAACTTTATTATACACATTGTTTCAATGAATAAAACCATCAATACCATTTCGTTTTATGTTATGATAAAAGAAATTAAGGAGGATTTTATGAAATTTAAAGTTGCCGACACATTTAATGAACAATCCATTCGAGACATATTCAAAACATTACAATTACCGAAAAAAGAATTACATACACTGAATATGTCAAAATCTATCACAGTGAATGATAAACCTGCAAATTTACAAACAATCGTCCATACAGGCGACGAAATTGTAATTCCTGATGAAGAGGCAAAAAGTCAATATTTGCCAAGCTATCGTTATGCGCAAATTGCTTATGAAGACGACTTTTTAGCGATTGTCTACAAACCTAAAGGCGTTAAAACACATCCGAACGATTTAAAAGAAAGCAATACGTTAATGAACCACGTCATTTACACTTTAAACCTACCTTATGTTGAGCCGATTCACCGTCTTGACCAAGAAACAGTTGGGTTACTGATAGTGGCGAAACATCCGATGATCAAAAAAATATTAGATCGTATGTTGGAAAATAATGACATTCATCGTATCTATAAAGCACAAGTGAAAAGTTTGTTGCCAATTAAGCCACAAACGATTGATTTACCCATCGGCAAGGATAAATTCCATCCGAATAAGCGCCGTGTCTCTCCAACCGGTCAACGGGCAGTCACTCATATTTTGTCTTCTCAAATGATTAAAGAAGGTGTTTGTGAAGTGATGTTAAAGTTAGATACAGGACGAACACATCAAATCCGTGTGCATCTTGCTGAAATTGGTTATCCTGTGCTAGGTGATCCACTGTATAGTGATTCTAAGTTACGTCAATTGCAACTCGAAAGTTATCAAATTGAATTCACACATCCAATCACACAACAACCTATTTCTGTAACCATTGATGATATTGAACAATAGTTGAACAATCCAAACTTGCGATATTTTCATGTAATTTCAATCGCAAACAAACCTCACATCAACATGAATTCAGGGACTTGGACAATAACACGTCCAAGCCCCTGAATTTTGATATTTCAATCCAATGCATCACTGAATATGATTATTTTCGTTTCAGATGACCTTTCACACGATCCATCCAATTTCTTTTTGCACGTACTGGTTGACCAGTCTCAATCATGTTTTGTTTGGACAACGCTAACCCAAACTCTTGTGCTTCACGCATTAAACATTCTTGAGAGTTGATAGATGGCATATCATTTTTAACATAATGATACACACCATGCGCATCCTGATAACGCCCTTTTTGATTATCAGAAAGTTGTAAGTGCATAAAATCTACCAATCTTTTCGCAATGCGTTTGTCCAAAATTGGGAATAAGATTTCAACTCGCTTAATCATATTTCGTGTCATCATATCTGCAGAAGATAAATAAATTTTCTCCTCACCATTGTTATAGAAATAATAAATACGAGAATGTTCTAATAAACGTCCTACAATACTCACGACTTCTATATTTTCACTAATGCCAGGAATGCCTGGTTTCAAACAACAAATCCCTCGAATGATCAACTTAATTTGTACACCAGCTTGAGAGGCTTCATATAACTTTTTAATCAACGCTTTATCTGTTAATGAATTCATCTTCATCATCATCTTACCGTTTCCGTGTTGACGATGACTTTCGATTTCTTCATCAATTCGTTCAATAAATAAGTCCCGAATTTCATATGGCGCTACGATTAATTGTTGATAATCCGGCTTCATGGAATAACCACTCAAATAATTGAAGAAATTCATCGCATCTTCTCCAATTTGTCTATTTGTGGTAATGATTCCCATGTCGGTATACAATTTAGCAGTTTTATCGTTGTAATTCCCTGTACCGAGATGCACGAATGGTACAAGACTACCATTCACGCGTTTAACGACCAAAGTGATTTTGCTGTGGGTCTTTAAGTGCGTCATACCATACATCACATGGCAACCCGCTTCTTCTAACATTTTTGCCCAGTGCACATTATTTTCTTCATCAAAACGTGCTTTCAATTCCACCAATACCGTTACTTGCTTCCCATTTTCTGCAGCATTTTTCAGCGCTTCGATAATCGGTGAATCACTGCTCACACGATACAATGTTTGCTTAATCGCCAGTGTATCCGGATCCTCAGACGCTTCAGTGATAAAATCAACAATCGGATCAAATGACTCGTACGGATGATGGAAGAAAATGTCACGTTTCAATGCCAAATCATATACATTTGCATTGCCTAAAGATTGTGGCACTTGTGGTGTATACCGTTCATATTTCAAATCTTTTAATTTGTGCGATAAATGATCAACTAATTCAAAAACCATCGTTAAATCAAGCGGACCATTCGTATAATACACATCTTGAGGTTCTAATTCTAACGTATCAATTAACCAATCCATTTGCATTTCTTGTTGATCGCGATAATCAATCTCCAACCTCACCGCTGCACCACTTTTACGCTCCTTCAAAAAGCGTTCGATTTCAATTAGTAAATCTTCAGCACCATCTTCATGAATCGTTAAATCAGCATTTCTTGTAATTCTAAATGCATACGTATTCAAAATTTCATACCCTTTGAAAAGATGACCCATGAAAAAGGAAATCATGTCCTCGATTAAAATGATATATTGACGGTTTCCTTCATTAATAGTAATAAAACGGTTTAATAGTGTCGGAATTTGAACAATCGCTGAATTAATTTCATCACCTGTATCTATATCGACAAAAATATTTAATGTTTTATTATTCAATTTTGGAAATGGTCGATATGCATCAATACCTAATGGTGTTAATGTTGGCAAAATATCATTTAAAAAGATTTGTTCAAGTTGCTGACGCATACCTTCGTTTAATTCATCTGGCTTACATAAATACACATCATATGTTTTTAACACTTCAACTAATTCATTGAAACGGTGGTATTGGAAAGCAACATTTTGACGATTTTTCTGTTCAATGGCTTTTAACTGTTGCTGCGGCGTTAATTGTGCTTTATTTTCAGGTTTATCAAATCCCATTTTAACTTGGTCTTTTAACCCTGCCACACGCACCATAAAAAATTCATCTAAGTTTGCGCTCCCAATCGCAATAAACTTAAGTTGCTCAAGTAATGGGTTTTGGTCGTCACAGGCTTCTTGTAAAACTCTATAATTGAAGTCTAACCAACTGACTTCACGATTGTTATAATAATCTGGATGATTCAGGTCCAAATTTCCTTTTTCAATAGTCACTTTCATTGTCACCCCATTAATATTCTACAAAACATAGCATCAGTTCCTATTTAGCGTAACATAAAACAATTGGGCTATCGTTTAAGAATTTGTAAAGACAATATTAACCTTTGTTTTGAGTACTTTTTCGATATGCTTCTTTTGTCGATTAGATTGATAAGCTTCAGCAATCGGTTCACCTTGATAATCAACAAACAAGTCGTATCCTTCTTTTGACGATTTTAATTTCACATCTTGAACATTGTTCGTATGAGAAATATTGAGTGCATTAACAAATTTGATAATACCACCTAAAGCTTGAATGTCTGAAAGTTCATCTTCAGTAAACCACTTTGTCTCTTCGCTATATAATTTGAGTAAAGTCTTATTTTTAAAGCTGGCAAGTAATGCGAGTCTCACACGCTCTTTATGGGATAAGCCGTTGATCCCTGAATTCGCAATAATGTAATACGTATGCTGTGAACTTGAATCAGAATCGATAAATCGACCTAAATAATAAATATACGCTGCCTCAAGAAAAACTTGCTTTAAATCTTGACTAATTTGAAGTTTCTTTTCTTTTGTCAACTGTTCTAATAATGATTCAGCAAGTTTCACTCTTTGCTTAGCGCCATTTTCTTCAATTTTGTACTCATTGGCTAAATGACGTAACGCATCTTGTAGAACATTGGTTTTATTAAATTCTTTTGGATATTTTTTCGCAATTTGATTCATGATGAAACCTTCACGTATCCCTTTTCTTGAAAAAGTGAATGCTGTTGCATCAATCATGTCAAATAACACATTAAATACTGCTACGGCAGGTAAAATGATATCTGCACGATCACGACTCAACCCATCTAAAGTCGTTAATGTGTCACGCGAAGATTTTTTAAGCATTTGAAATACTTCTTTTAAATCATCTTCTTCCATCGTGTAACCATGTACCCCTGCAATCGGATACTGATGTAAAGACTGATGAATTCTCGCACAGTTACGTGCAGAACCGCCAATTCCGACCAAGTTAATACGTTGATTTTGAATCCAAGGCACTTTACCAAATTCATTTTTCAAAAACTTTTCCATTTTTTTAATGGCGTCTTTATCATTGTGCTCTTTGCCTTCAAAAAACATCCGCGTTAACGTCACAACACCAAATGGAAAACTAATAGCTTCTTTAATCTTTTTATCTTTAAATAACGTTAATTCTGTTGAGCCTCCACCAATATCGACAGTAATTCCGTTTCGAATACTTGTCGTGTGTGTGACAGCATATGAACCATAAAAAGCTTCATCTTCTTCGGGAATCATGATGATTTCAAGATCGAGTTCTTGTTGAATATGTTTTAAAATTGCTTTTTGATTTCGAGATTGGCGCATAGCAGCTGTCGCAATCGGATACAAATGGGCCACTTCAAAATCTGTCGCCACTTTTTTAAAACTTCTCAGTGCGGTCGTCAATACATCGATGCCTTCTTGGGTCATATTTTGCTCATTATCTAAATATTGACTCAATCGTGCTGGCGTTTTAATGTTTTGAATTTCATTTAATCCTGTTTTCGAATCGTATTGAAAAATTACTAAGCGAATCGTGTTTGAACCAATATCTATTAAACCGTTACGTTCCATATTTAAAACTTGCCTCCATATTATTTCGGATGGACCATATTTTCTGGTTTAATCCATTCCTCAAATTGTTCTGCTGTCACATAACCTGACTGAATTGCAGATTCTTTTAATGTTAAACCTTCTTTATGTGCTTTTTTCGCAATCGCTGCTGCCTTTTCATAACCGATATGTGGGTTAAGCGCAGTCACAAGCATCAATGAACGATTCAAATAGTTATCAATGTTTTCAGGAATAGGTTCAATACCTACTGCACAGTTTTGATTAAATGTTTCCATACCATCAGCTAATAAATAAATAGATTGTAATGTGTTATGCAAAATGACAGGTTTAAAAACATTTAGTTCGAAATTACCTTGAGAACTTGAGAATCCGACCACTGTATCATTACCCATGACTTGTACAGCCACCATTGTTAACATTTCACATTGTGTTGGGTTCACTTTACCTGGCATAATCGATGAACCTGGTTCGTTTTCCGGAATCGAAATTTCAGCTAAACCGGCACGAGGACCAGAAGCCAACCATCTGACATCGTTTGCAATTTTCATTAAGTCTCCTGCAAGCGCTTTAAGTGAACCGTGTAATTGCACCACTTCATCATGTGCAGTTAACGCATGGAATTTATTTTCAGATGATACAAATGGATAGCCAGTATTTTCAGCGATGTAAGCCGCTACTTTATCACCAAATTCAGGGTGGGCATTAATACCCGTACCTACTGCCGTTCCACCAATGGCTAAATTTAAAATATGCTTTTTAGATTCTGCCAATAAGTTTTCACACACATCTAACATATAGCGCCAACCACTAATTTCTTGGCCTAATGTAATCGGCGTCGCATCTTGAAGGTGTGTACGACCAATTTTGATGATATCTTTGAATTCATTTTCTTTTTTGTAGAATGTCTCACGTAAACCTTTTAATGCAGGTTCTAAACGTTTTTCCACTTCATGATAAAGCGCTACATGCATTGCTGTCGGGAATGTATCGTTAGAACTTTGGGACTTATTCACATCGTCATTCGGGTGAATCGTTTCATCACTACCGTTAGATTTTAAATATTCATTTGCCACATAACTCACAACTTCATTCACATTCATATTACTTTGCGTACCGCTACCTGTTTGCCATACAACTAATGGAAAATGTTCATCTAATTCACCAGCTAAAATACGATCACAAGCATATACAATCGCATCTTTTTTCGCATCACTTAATTTACCTAATTCATTGTTCGCCAAAGCTGCTGCGCGTTTTAATTGTGCAAAACCATAAACCACTTCGATCGGCATTTTTTCTTTACCTACTGGGAAATTTTGCTTACTTCTTTGTGTTTGCGCACCCCAATATTTATCTGCTGGTACCTCAATTTCACCAAATGTATCGTGTTCAATTCTTACTGACATATCTCTCGCTCCCCTTTAATTTTTGAATATTCTTGTCACTTAAATTATAGCATTAAACGAAATCGCCATTCAATGAACATTGGCGTGCAATGACGCTTTTTTCATCATTTTCGGTTTGATTTGTTTGAAATGAATTAAAAGCAAAATAAAAAGGCCTGAGAAAAATAAATTTCCCAGTACCTCTATGATTCATTTGAAATTGTTTCTTCAGTTTGCACATTCATAAATTTATATTTCACTGCTTGTACAACCGCGATAGCTGACAAAATATACAAAATTAGGCCGATCACCATCAGGACTGGACTGATTTGGATTAAAACACCCAAAATCCCACTGAACTGACTGTAAAAATCATCTAAATAAATCGTTAGTGCGACAGTGATTGCAATACAACAAATCACACTGATCACAATCCCTTTTTGATTCGTTTTAACAAAAGTTTGCACATGCGATTGTGCATGGTCGACTAAACCATTAGACAGGTTTAATTGTAACTGAACAATTTTAAATAGCACCGGTAAATATAACGTTCCTAATGCTAGTGGAAAAGCTTTAATTGATATTAAATTGATGATTGTAGAAATTATAATTAATGTAACCCATTTCTGATGTAACTTCATGTGTGTCACCTTTCATCATTTTTTAAGCACGTTCTCATTTTATCATATTTAAATATTAACATCTGCTATTAATACCATCATTATACATTAATGGTATATATCATATACGTACACTGTTAATAC